>NZ_JAPRAT010000005.1 GCF_026805325.1 Natronobacillus azotifigens | reverse complement strand
TTAACATCCATTTTAACATATTTTTCTTACTATTCTAGTAGAGAGTACGAATTTTAACATGAGTATGGGATAAAAAAAGACAAGATAACACTGTTTTAATCTGTGTTATCTTCTTTAATCTCTTAAATTCCTTATAATATCAAAGATTGGTTTATTCCGGAGCAACCGTCCGTAAGACTCCAACTTCAAAACAACGAGAATATCAAGTTGTTTACCTGGGAGTGACGGAGACTAGCACCCCGAATGGTTCAACTAACAATCAGTGGGGGAATACCTAAAACCCCACCTTTTTTCTTAGTCATCCTAACTCCTCCATTAAATTTAAGTTGGAGGTAGTAGAACTTTGCAGAAATATTGTAGAGACAAAAAAAGATGCTCCCACAGTGTTCTAAACTGTGGGAGCATCCCTTATCTGTCAAAACCCCTGTCATATCAAGGGTTAAACTGTTATGTAATGGCGTCCCAGGAGAGATTCGAACTCCCGACCCACAGCTTAGAAGGCTGTTGCTCTATCCAGCTGAGCTACTGGGACATATGGAGCGGGTGAAGGGAATCGAACCCTCATCATCAGCTTGGAAGGCTGAGGTTTTACCACTAAACTACACCCGCATAACTGTGTATGTAAAACGTCTATAATTAGATAACTATATAGTGACTATTTCTAACAGACAAGTTTCATTATAATAAGCATTTAATCATTTGTCAATTCTTTTTGAGAGAAATATTAAATAATCGCAGTCATTTTGTAGTAATTATATTGGGTGAGAATTAATTTTTATCTAAAATAGACGATCCCCCCCATCTTCAAGGAATGAAAAGGGCTAAGCCCAATGAATAAGTGGGGGATGAATCGCCTTCGGAAAAGGGATAGCTTCAGCTATCCCGATTTTCCGACTGTTCGAGTGCTACTTGAATCAAATAGAAAATAGTTTGCGTACGAGTGCCGAAACCTTTTTTCTCTTTGTAATCACCAACTCTGGCTAATAATCTTTTCGAAAACCGTAATACAACCGATTGTTTTTTCCATCGTATATGATAGATTAAACATATCCGATATTGCAAGAAGGTGAAAATGAAATGTTCGTGAGAAAAGCGTACAAATTTCGCATCTATTCGAACCAAAAACAAGCCGAACTGATTAACAAAACCATTGGTTGTTCGCGCTTTGTCTACAACTATTTTGTTGGTAAACAAAAAAACAAAGACATGTATAGGTCTATCGTCAATGAAATGGTGCAGAATGGTCAACTGATTGAAAATAATTGGGAAGGTGAGTTTTTTCGAAAAAATCAATCGATGAAGGCAATTCGTGAACTAAAGAAGCACTATCCCTTTTTAACGCACTCCGAAAGAAGTCTCCCTCTTCAAGCGTGTGTAGGGTGCAACCCAACGGTAAGGGGGAGATGAATTTCGGTTGGGCTGTATCCCAAAGGCTTTTGTTTTTGTCATTTTTATCCATGTGGTATAATCAGTCTTATGTAACCATGAAATTAGATAGTAATAATCACTCAGTATTTTTGATACATTATCATCTTGGATAAAGGGAGGTGATTTGATATGACTGCACACAATAAAGCGTATAAATTTAGAATTTATCCAACAAAGGAACAGGCTTTGTTGATCCATCGCACTTTTGGTTGTGTTCGTTTTGTCTACAACAAAATGTTGGCAGAACGAATAGAAACATACGAAACCCTAAAAAAGGATAAAGAAGCAGTAAAAAAGCGTGAAAAACCCGCCACCCGCCACCCGCCAAATATAAAAAGGATTTTGAGTGGCTAAAAGAAGTAGATTCTTTAGCGTTGGCGAACGCACAATTGAATTTGGATAGGGCTTATAAAGCATTTTACAAAGGTAACGCTAAGTTTCCCAAATTCAAAAGTAAGCGTCACAAACAAAGTTACACAACAAATGTAGTAAATGGTAATATTCAATTGTTGGATGGTCATATCAAATTACCAAAATTAAAAATGGTTAAAATCAAACAACATCGAGACATTCCAAGGGACCATACCATTAAAGCGTGTACCGTCTCGATGACTGCATCCGGAAAATACTATATTTCTATTCTTACCGTTTATGAAAAAGAGATAGCAAGCAAGGAAGTTCATCAAGTGGTTGGTTTGGATTTTGCGATGGATGGATTATTTGTCGATAGCGAGACAGGTAAGAAAGCCAATTACCCACGTTTCTATCGACAAATGCTTGATAAATTAGCAAGCGAACAACGGAAATTTTCCCGAAAAAAGAAAGGCTCTTCGAACTGGAATAAACAACGGATTCGCGTTGCCAAAATTCAAGAGAAAGTTGCCAACCAACGCAAGAACTTTCTTCACCATCAATCAAAGGAGTTAGCTTCTAACTTCGACGTTGTTGTAATCGAAGATTTAGACATGAGAGGTATGTCACAAGCACTAAAGTTTGGGAGAAGTGTTTCCGATAACGGATGGGAAATGTTTACCACTTTTTTGCAGTACAAACTAAAAGAACAAGGGAAACAACTGGTCAAAATCGACAAATGGTTCCCTTCTACCAAAACTTGTTCCACCTGTGGTTCGATAAAGAGAAACTTCAATCAGTGGGGGAATACCTAAAACCCCCACTGATTGAAGTTTCTCTTTATAATTAAAGAAGGGGTATTACTAAATGAAAAATAATCTAATAAAAAGCATTCAATTGGTTTATTCTGATCTTCCCATCGAAGACTTTTATGTTAATGAAATTGGACAGAATAACGACGTATTAATTATAAACAATTCATTGGTTTTTAGATTTCCGAAGTATAGAAATGGAATAAAACAGTTAAAAAGAGAAACAGAAATTTTGAACTATATCAGAGATACCGTCTCTACTACTGTTCCAAATCCTCTCTATCATTCTTTTGCAGAGTTAGAACCAGGGAAGGTTTTTACTGGCTATAATCTAATAGAGGGGGTCCCCTTATGGAAGGAAAGTTTAGATGGCATTAAGAGTGGCGAATTAGTTAGTGTATTGGCATCACAACTTGTTTCATTTCTTAAGGAACTTCACTCTATAAGAGGGGACAAAGCAAGTCAAGATTTGAATTTAAAGACTAGTAATTCACGAGAAGAAATGTATAACTTGCATAATAAGATTCAAAGTAAATTATTTCCCTATATCAGAAAAAATGCTCAAGAAGAAATCTCACACTCTTTTGAAACATACCTTAATGGGAAAGCATTTTCAAATTTAGATAGTACCCTTATACACGGAGATTTCGGATCCTCTAATATTTTGTGGAATCCAGAAACAAGCAGGATATCAGGGATCATCGATTTTGGTGGTTCTCGTTTAGGAGACCCAGCGTATGATTTTGCTGGAATACTGTCCAGTTATGGTAAAGAATTTTTTGATATGTGTATTGATTTATATCCTAACGGTGATGAAATATCAGAACGAGTTAAATTCTATGAAAGTACATTCGCTTTACAAGAAGCATTGCACGGAGTTGAGAATGATGATAAACAAGCTTTCGAAAATGGAATTAAAGATTATAGATAAATTCCTTGCTGTACTAGTAGGAGTGTTTAATAATCTACCGCTAAACTATGTTGTAAAATTACTTTTAAAACACTACTAAATGTTAGAATATTTATAAATATATGTTGAAATGATAAAAACATTATGATGGTTTTGGAAAAGATATACATAGGCTAACGGGAGAGTTTAGTTTAAGTTCTTTTTCAGTAGAGGTAATGTTTGACAATATTTGGCGTTTGTTTTACTCTTATTACAAAGTGAATGGAAGGGCGGAAATAAAAAAATGATTCAATAATCCTAGTTTTATAGAAATAAATAAATAGCTTAACTTTTTAGGTTTAGATTAATTCTTCTAAACTCATTATTTGTTTTAGCTATTTATAAATTTTCTGAGATAGGATTATTGTGTAATGCTTATGAAATAACGGCTAAAACGTAAAGCTGTAAACCTCGTATAGTTAGGTTTATTTAAGTTGTTATAGTCTGCATTGCCTCCTATCTCAAAATAGATAGGAGGCTTTTATTATTATTTAAATGAGCGATATATAAGAACTTTGTATTGGTGGGTTTTTAAAAAGGAGAGGATTTAATGACTAGAAATATTCTTATGAAAAATATGACATTTAAATATTTATCTATGCTTAAACCTATTTTTAAAAATGTAGAATTAAATATCAATGAGAATTGGAAATTAGGACTTGTTGGGAGAAATGGCAGAGGGAAAACAACATTTTTAAAAATTCTTTTAAATGAACTTGATTATAAAGGTACTGTACAGTCAACTTTAGACTTCAAATACTTCCCTAGCTATCCCGACAGTCAACATGATTTAACTGCTTTAGAAGTATTACAAAGAAATGAACCAAATATTGAAGTCTGGAAAATAGAACGTGAATTAACTTATATGGAATTATCACCTGACACTTTATATAAGAAATTCAATGTTCTAAGTGGCGGCGAACAAACAAAGCTTTTATTGATTGAGCTATTTTTAAGCGAAAATTCATTTCCTTTAATTGATGAGCCGACAAATAATTTAGATCTGTTGGGTAGACAAATTGTAGGTCAATATTTAAATAATAAAAAGGGGTTTATTGTCGTTAGTCACGATGAATATTTCTTGAATCAATTCGTTAATCATATCTTAGCCATTAATAAAGAATCATTGGACCTAATTAAGGGAAATGTTGATACATGGAAAACCGAAAAGTTAAATGCAGATTTACTCATGCAAGAAGAGAATTCCAAATTAAAAGGCGAAATAAAACGGCTAAATGATGTCTCTAGACAAGTAAAAACTTGGGGGTTAAAAAGAGAAAACAGTACAAAGGATGCTTCTGGAAGAAGATTAGCTGCAAAACAAATGAAAAGAGCCAAAGCCATTAAAAAAAGGACTGAAGATTTTATTGAAGAAAAGCGAGGGCTTATTAATAATATTGAGGATATTACAGAACTAAAGATGAATGTGGAACAGCCTAGAAAGCAAATTTTGTTCTTGCGCAATTTCTCAATACTGAGAGATGGAATTCCTTTATTCGAGCCAATTAATGTAGATATTTATCCATCTGAACGTTTCTTCATTGAAGGAAAAAATGGTGTCGGTAAATCTACTTTAATAAATTTTATACTGGGAAGCGAACAGTTAGAAACTATTGGCGACTATGAGATAACACTTCCTAAAAATCTATCCACTCTAAGTCAAAAAAATCAAGAAAATATAGATTTTTCTGCGCTTATGAAGAATTTTTCATGTAAAGAAGATAAAGAAGAATTTTTACATCTGCTGCATCAATTAGGTATAAAACGAAATCACTTTTCAGACCCATCAAGTAAGGTTTGGAGTTCTGGAGAGCAGAAAAAAGTTTTCTTAGCTAATGCGCTATTAGGAAAAAATGAGTTGTTTATCTGGGATGAAGTGACCAATAGCTTGGATATTATGATTATAAACCAACTGATTAATGCTATAAAGAATTATAACCCCACAATGATTAGCGTTGATCATAATGATTACTTCGTTAATTCCATAGCTACTAAAAAAATAGAATTAACAACTTTTTTTAAATAAAGGAGCAAAGGGGGAATGAAAGTTTTTCCTTCTTCAACTAGTGTTAGTTTAACAAGGATATGCTAATCAGATAAACAAGGACTTAGAGCAGTAATTAATTTGTCTTGTGTTCATAAAAGAAAAGTTATATTTTTTATTAATCAGTTAATACCACCTCTTTGTGTAGGTGGTATTAATGCTTTCTTTATGTTCTAGTTTCCACTATAAATAATATATAAGCTGTAACGGTCTAAGTTCGACAAATGACCGTTGTTCATGAACGTAAACAGATAGCGATATATAAAGCATCTCAGCTGGATAGAGCAACAGCCTTCTAAGTTGTGGGTCGGGAGTTGGAATCTCTCCTGGGATGTTATAAAAATCCTTCTCCCCTATTTCAGTTACTGACTTTACAACAGGTCAACCGTTATTTGTCGTTCCTGTTTTAATAAGCTTTCCGAAAAGGTAGTATTCATAATAGGTGACTCCTGGTTGCTCGTCTTCTGGCATGAAATTTCCTTCAATCTGAAAAGAATACCATAACCCATGATAAGTTCCAGATCCTCCGTCGTCATAGGTAACAGTTGGTATTGCGAATCTTGGTTTTTCAAATCCTTTAACTAGAGAATAATCAATAACCCCTATTATTCCCCATAAAAGAGCTACTGTGATAAATATCGCTAAAATAATCTTAGTTAGTTTCTTCATTAACTAACCACCATTCATTTTGGTATGTCTTTCAAAAAATACTATTTTCTAATTATACTGTACTTCTTAATGATTGCTTAAAAAAATTAAAATCTAATTTTGTAGTTAGAATTTTGGTGAGAACTAATTTTAAATAGGGAATTAGTTTTTTTGATGTTGTTTCTGTACCTTCTCCTCTCTGCAAAGTTTTAGAATAACAACATAGTATTCAATTTTTTAGAAAAAAATGTTAAAATAACTAATATATCTTTTACTAGTTGATAACGTTACTTAGTAAACAATTTTTGTTCTGGAGCCGACGTCCATAAGACTCCCACTTCAAATCAA
The DNA here is from genome assembly GCF_026805325.1 of Natronobacillus azotifigens. Classification (GTDB taxonomy): domain Bacteria; phylum Bacillota; class Bacilli; order Bacillales; family Amphibacillaceae; genus Natronobacillus; species Natronobacillus azotifigens. The sequence continues at coordinate 127,959 of NZ_JAPRAT010000005.1, read as the reverse complement.
CGAGAATACTAAGTTGTTTAGGCGGGAGCAACAGACGCTAGCACCTCGAATGGTTCATCATTCAACTAACAATCAGTAGGGAAATACTTAAAAACTCCCACTAATTAAAGATGCATTTAAGTAATGGATTACTTGGAAGGAGATTTTTATATGATAGACCAGGACTTTTTTCTTTTGTATGCAACATTATTTTTAATCTTATATGTGATCTACGATTTATTCCGTTACAGAAAAGAGGAGCGCTCATTACTGCAAAGGTTTTTGTTTTATAGCTTTGTTTTTTACATGATAAATGTTATTAGATTGACCTTATTTCCAATAATGTTTATGCCGACTTCGTTTTCCGTTCAATTCGTTCCTTTTTTCTTTATGATGGAATCCTTAGATAGTGGTTACATAGCAAGGACGTACTTAGAGAATTTCATATTACTATTACCCTTAGGTTTCTATTTACCTCTGTTATTTCAACGATTTCGAAAGCTGAAATTCACCATATTTGCAGCTTTTATTCTAACCACGTCGATAGAAACGATACAATTGCTTATGAGATTAACAATTGGTTCACTAAGAACATTTAACGTAGATGACATAATATTGAATACATCTGGAGCGATATTGGGCTATTTTTTATATAAAATCACAATGGTTATTATAAAAAAATATAATTATTCCGTCTTAAAGAGTTTTGAATAAGATAATGCTTCTTGTATCCAACAAGAAGTAAAGAATATAAAAAACTACCATGCTATCAGATTCAGGAGGAGAAATAATTTGAGCAATCCAAAAACAAACATTCACTTTTTAAAAGAATTTGTAGAGATTGACGGGCATAAAAATGGAATCTTTATAGAGTCCGTGGATTTTGAAAAACCTATTCTGTTGTTTTTGCATGGAGGACCTGGTTTTCCACAATATCCGATCATCAAAAAATTTGGACTGAATTGGGAAGAGGATTTTACTGTTTGTTATTGGGAACAAAGGGGTACGGGGATGTCTTATAATGCGTCTACTCATGGAGAGATCACCTTTGAAAATATCATTGCCGATGCCTTAAAAATTACGGAGTATTTAAAAGAAAAGTATAATAAAGAAAAAATTTTTCTATGTGGCCATTCTTGGGGATCTCTTTTGGGGAGTGTTATAGCACATCGTTATCCAGAGAATTATCATGCATATATTGGTATTGGACAGATGGGTAGGCTTTTTCAATCGAGTAAAGGTACTTATGATTTTTTATTGCAGACCGCCATTAATAAAGGGGATAAAAAGGCAGAAAAAGATATTCGTTCGGTTATATTGGATGAAGATTTTTATAAAAATACTGATTATCGTAGAATATTAGGACGATATCTGAACAAATATGGCGGGGGGACGATGAGAACAGGTTATTCAAATTGGCAAGGAATTAAGGATTTATTTGGTTGTAAACAATATACTTGGAAGGAACGCTTGAATATTCCTAAAGGGATTTTTTCGAGTTATGATGCTCTGTTTGAAACGGTGGCCAAGTCAGACACTACGGTATTAGCACCGAGTTTTAAAATACCTGTCTTTATCATCCATGGACTGTATGATTATCAAACTAGTTTCAATGAAGCGAAACGATTTTATGAACATATCGAAGCGCCTCTGAAAAAACTGTATCCGTTTGAAAACAGTGCCCATTCGCCTTTTTTGGAGGATATCAAAACGTTTAGACATATTCTAAAGACAGATGTGTTAGGAGTAATTTAATTTACCGTGGGACGCTATAAATAAGTAATGAAGTTAAAGTTAACTTTATAATAACAAACAAGGATGGTTGGTAATGTGAATAATTGTATAATTACATCGGGTGCCGTCATTATGAATCAACAAAATCAAATTCTGTTAAAAAAAGATCCTGTTAGAGATTGGGAATTGCCTGGTGGAATGGTGGAACCTAGAGAAAAAGTTGAACAAGCAGTAGTTAGAGAAGTTAAAGAAGAAACCGGAATAGATATAGAAATAATTCGTTTTTGTGGTGTTTCACAAGAAATAAATAAAAATATTTGTAATTTTTGGTGGCTAGGTAAAGTTGTTGGTGGGGCATTAGAAACAAGTGTTGAGAGTTTAGAAGTAGGTTTTTTTGATTTAGAGGAAGCATTAGATCGAATTAAAGACAATAATTTCAAAGAAGAGTTATTACAGGTCTTAAACCAGTCTAATTATCCATTCTTTATCACATTCGAATGAAATCTAAAGCATTTCAATTTACTCATACAATAGCATTGAATCAAACCGCACCTACATTTGAATAGCTAAATTACGACTATGTTTGTCCTATCAAAAATCAAAGGAGAAATAGTAATGCTGGAATTGTTATTGAAGAAAGTAAGACAACTAAGTCAAGAACCGAAAACATTAGAACAAATGGCACTAAAATTATCAGAAGAGGCTGGAGAAACTGCTCAAGCTGTACTATCATATCGAAAAGCCAGTGGTAGTGAATACAAACAATTAGGAATAAATGATGTGAAAGAAGAATGTGTCGACGTAATTTTAGTTACCCTAGCTATACTTTACAAACTATCAGATAGTGATGATGAATTTTATGATTTGGCAAACAAAAAAATCGAAAAATGGGAAAGTAACATCCAAAGATGAGTGTTTCATGAAAAAGAAAAACCAACACAATAAAGTGAAACTTCAATCAGTGGGAGTTTTTAAGGTATTCTCCCACTGATTGTTAGTTCTAAAAGATGATCTAAGGGCTTTGAAGTCTTCGGGGTGCTAGCGTCCGTAAGACTCCAACTTAAACAAATTGGTGTGAGTCTTACTGACGGTTGCTCCGGGATAAAGCTACTCTACTTTTGTCCATGTACCATTTCCGCTTGTCTCGAATCCTTGATCTGCGCCGTCAATTTCTACGATTGTCGACCCTTCAGGATTTCCGTTTGCGATAATGTCATCAAACCCACCACTAAAACCGGAAAGTCTCGCCCAATAACCGTAAGATCCGCTACCACCTTCACTTCGATACCTACCAGGTTCAATATCAACCCCGACAATATAAATACCATCACCAAATTCAGTAGCTAGTTCACCTTCATAATTGTCATCAATGAGATACCACTCTCCAGAGCCACTTGATTCAAAAGCAACGTCATGGTCAAAGATTTCTACAACATGTGAAGCTCCCATTGGATTTCCATTGGCAATAATTTCATCAAACTCTCCACTGAAACCAGATAACCGCGCCCAGTAATTTACAGATCCTTCACTTCTGTATAGACCAGGTTGAATATCCGTTCCTACTTCATACATCCCAGAGCCATATGTCATACGATCGATAGGATCGGGTTTTGCTGAATCATCAGTAGCATCTGCTTCTGTCTCATCAGCATCTTCAATAATTTCCTCATCAATAGCTTCATCCTGATCCTCGACACCGGATACATCTTCATTATCTTCTTCTATCGTATCTCCGGTGTCAGGAGTGGCTTCTTGCACAACATCTTCCTCTCCACTAGCTGCCATGCCGATAACAATAATAGCGATGATAACCCAGAACCACCATCTTCTATAAAAGGCTTTTTTTCTCTTTTCCTCCATGACAATCCTCCCGATTGATTTTACAATTTTGCAATATAATGAGCTGTTGAATTTCTTTCCAAAACAGAAAAATTCATATTTTTAGTTTGTCTCGAAATTCATTAATTATCATCATTGTTTTTAGAAAAATAAATCCCAAAAAATATCAAGTATCATATCACGACACTAGAGGTAATCTAACCTTGTTTCATCAACAAACTTCTCAAGGAGGATTCTAATTTATGGATGAGCGAACAGAAGAGCAAGTAATCAAAGCAAAAGCAAAAAGAGCAGCGAATATGGAGGTAGCAGAAGAGATTGCCGCCTTAAAAGCGCAAATAAATCAAATCCAACAATCAGCTAACGCTGTCAGTCAACAAGGCCAGGGCCAGCAACAGGGGCAAACGCAACAAAGTCAAGGCCAACAAAATCAGCTACTTCAACAAATTCAGCAGTTTAGTGGACAGACACAACAACAATTGCAACAAGCTGATCAACAACTTCAACAAACGATGCAACAAGCCATCCAAACATTAAATGAAGGTTTACAATATGTAGAATCGAACCAAGCATTAAATCAAGTGAACCAAGCTTTAAGTAACGCGCAACAACAACTGAATCAAATGCAACAACAACAGCAAAGTCAGTCACAACAAGGTCAGCAGCAAGGACAACAATAAATAAACAGTAAATAATGAGTAAGAAGTAAGAAGTAAGAAGTAAGAAAAGAAAAAACCCATCCCTGCGAAGGACTATAGGGATGGGCTCTTCACTTAAATATTGCTAAATCCCCCTATTAAAAAGTTCGGTTGAAGGGTAATGAGATTAATTATTCCATGTTAACTGTTAAAGGTTGCATCTTGACTTTTTTTTCTATATTCTAAATGGCATAGCAATGATAACTAATTGAAGCTTGTACGGTTATTGATTGTAAGTATTATTTATTTGATTTACTCGTAGTATATTAATGAAGAAGGTGAAAATGTAGTTCGCTTTAGTTTGTGTTTGAATAGGTTTAAAATCGGGAAATAATGATTAGAAATAGAATAAAATATCCAGATGAGAGGAGGAGAAGATGTGGATCACGACTATCAAAATGTGGTTCTCTTTCCTAAACGGCAACAAGAAATGGAAGACAAGGCATTTCGAGCGTTGCAGGAGAAGCGATATAAAGAAGCACTTAAAGCTTTTGACAGTCTTCTTTATTACGGAATTGACCGACAAGAAATTACTTTAGGGAAATTGACTTGTTTCATTGAATTAGGGAAGCAAGAAGAAGCAGAGGAAATGTGCGAAGAACTTATTGCAAGAAAAGATCAAGATTATTACTCTTACATACATATATACGCAACATTATTATTTCAGGCGCATAAGTACCAACAAGTAACCGAAGAACTTGAAGAAGTTTTAACACATAAAAATATTCCTGAGCCCTTTCATGCTCAATTAGAAAAATTGCATCAAGTTAATCAGAACTTAATGCAGGAACAAGTAGAAGAACACTCGATTTCGACTAAGAGAGAATTGGAAGAAGCGATTCGGAAAGAAGATACGATAGCTCAATGGCATTTGCTTAACCACTTGCACCAAACAAACTTAAAAACATACTTGAATCTTTTTCAAGAAATGCTGGTCAACGATAAGGTTCATCCTGTGATTAAAAGTGTTATTATCGGATTGCTTCAAAGTGAATCGATTGATTTGGAGATTGAAGTCAAAAAATTCGAAAAAAAGATGTCGATTAACCCAAATACATATCCTTACATGACTGACCATCCTTTTCGTAAGCAATTAAGACAATCCTTAGAGAATCTTGAGCAAGAAAACCCATCATTTTATACGTTCGCAGAACAATTAATGGATCGATATTTCTATGTTAATTATCCGTTTACACCAGACCTTTCCAAAGTATCTGTAATGAAACAAGCATTATTAGCGCTGGTTCAAATCTCGTTTGAACCAGATCAAACCATTCAAGAGGATTATTACAATAAAGAAATAGCACATCAGATAAACGACATTATTCAATGCGAACAAATTTATTTTTCTATCATGGAGGAATAAGTGGAAAAATGACAAAAAACAAACCACAACGAACACAAAATCTTGAAAGGATGCTTGTTTGTGTTATAATATAGTGGTTGTAATTTGCGTTCGGACTTGTATAGGGGAAAATGTAGCATGAATGAACGACAAATAGAATTTATTTAAGTATTCTTGGAGGGAAATAAACATGACAGCCAAATGGGAAAAAAAAGAAGGTAATCAAGGGCTTTTAACTGTTGAAGTGGAAGCGGATAAGTTTAAAGAAGCACTTGATCAAGCATTTACAAAAGTAGTGAAAGATGTTCAATTACCAGGGTTTCGTAAAGGGAGAATTCCACGCGGAATGTTTGAGCAACGTTTTGGTGTTGAGTCTCTATATCAAGATGCGGTTGATATCATTTTACCTGAAGCATATGCGGCAGCGATTGACGAAACGGGAATCTCTCCTGTAGATCAACCGGAGATTGACATTACACAAATCGAAAAAGGTTCTCCACTTATCTTCACTGCAAATGTTACGGTAAAACCAGAGGTAGAATTAGGGGAGTACAAAGGTCTTGAAGTAGAAGATGAAAGTGTTGAAGTAACAGATGAAGATGTTGAAAAAGATATCGAAAACCAACGTCAAAGTCTTGCAGAGTTAGTTGTAAAAGAAGACGGAGCAATTGAAAATGGCGATACAGTTGTCATCGACTTTGAAGGCTTTGTTGATGGTGAAGCTTTTGAAGGTGGCGCAGCGGAGAACCATTCATTAGAAATTGGTTCGGGTTCATTCATTCCAGGTTTTGAAGAGCAATTAATCGGAAAAACTACTGGTGAAGAAACAGAAGTGGAAGTAACTTTCCCTGAAGAATATCATGCAGAAGATCTTGCAGGTAAAGCAGCAACATTTAAAGTTAAGATTCATGAGATCAAAACAAAAGAACTTCCTGAATTAGATGATGAATTTGCTAAAGATGTTGATGATGAGGTTGAAACGTTAGATCAGTTAAAAGAAAAGACAAAAACAAGATTAGAAGAACAAAAGAAAACAGAAGTAGAAAACCAAAAACGTGAAGCATTAATTGAACAAGCTTCAGATAATGCAGAAGTTGACATCCCAGAAGCAATGGTAACAACAGAAATGGATCGCATGCTTCGTGAATTTGAACAGAGATTACAAACACAAGGTATGACATTAGAAATGTACTATCAGTTCTCTGGTCAAGATGAAGATGCACTAAAAGAGCAAATGAGTGCAGATGCGAAGAAACGTGTTAAAACAAATCTTACATTAGAAGCTATTTCTGTAGTCGAAGATCTTCAAGTTACAGATGAAGATGTAAATGAAGAATTAAAAACAATGGCAGAAATGTATCAAATGGAAGTTGAGCAATTAACACAAATGCTTGGTGGAAATACAGATGCGATTAAAGAAGACTTGAAATTCAAGAAAGCTATTGATTTCTTGGTTGAACAAAGCAAAACAAAATAAGTCACTAGAAAAAGAGAGAAACAAGGCGGCAACAATTGCCTTGTTTTTCTCACATCTTATTTTGATAAACAATACATAGGATCTCACAATGTACATACTACATATTTAAGAAAAGACATGAAAACAAAGCACGTTGCTTTTCATACATAGAATAATCGGGTATTCAAAGCGTCCAAAAAAATGATGGTTTTATCGTCCTAATAGTAGTAGATATAACTGTAAATAGGTTTTAATTGATTCGTTTAGTTAGATAAACAATTGGTAAGACTGGTAAAGTAGTTCAACGAAAAGAATATATTGTTTTGTATCTGCGTGTTTTTTTGATATGATGAAGAAAGAAGTAATAGGTAGTAAACAATTTACGTTACGCCTATTCAAAAGATTTTACAATTGAGGGGTGAAATAGGTGTATAAATTTAACGAAGAAAAAGGCCAGTTAAAATGTTCGTTTTGCGGCAAAGGCCAAGATCAGGTACGTAAGTTAGTTGCTGGTCCAGGTGTTTATATATGTGATGAATGTATTGAACTATGTACAGAGATTGTGGAAGAAGAGCTTGGTACAGATGAAGATGCGGAATTTAAAGATGTACCAAAACCACAAGAGATCTGCAATATATTAGATGATTACGTCATTGGACAAGAAAAAGCGAAAAAGAATTTATCTGTGGCTGTATATAATCACTACAAGCGGATTAATGCACCAAGAGGTACAGATGATGTTGAACTTGCAAAAAGTAATATTGCGATGATCGGACCAACGGGTAGTGGGAAAACATTACTTGCTCAGACATTAGCGAGAATTTTAAATGTTCCTTTTGCTATTGCTGATGCTACGTCGCTTACAGAGGCTGGATATGTTGGGGAGGATGTTGAAAACATCTTACTTAAGCTAATCCAAGCAGCAGATTATGATGTAGAAAAAGCTGAAAAAGGTATCATCTATATTGACGAAATTGATAAAGTAGCGCGAAAATCTGAAAATCCATCCATTACGCGGGATGTATCAGGAGAAGGCGTTCAACAAGCATTATTAAAAATTCTTGAAGGAACTACTGCTAGCGTACCTCCACAAGGGGGAAGAAAGCATCCTCATCAAGAGTTTATTCAAATTGATACGACGAATGTATTGTTCATTTGTGGTGGTGCATTTGATGGGATTGATCAAATTATAAAAAGTCGTCTTGGTAAAAAAGTGATCGGATTTGGCGCAGGTTCTGAATCAGATGATTTGGATAAAGCATCATTGCTTTCTAAAGTATTACCAGAGGATTTATTGAAATTTGGATTAATTCCTGAGTTTATCGGGCGATTACCAGTTATCGGTAGTTTAGAACCTTTAGATGAAGATGCCTTAATGGAAATCCTAACAAAACCGAAAAATGCGCTTGTGAAGCAATATGAGCGTTTATTCCAAATGGATAATGTGGAATTAGAATTCGAAGAGGATGCCCTAAAGGAAGTCGCTAAAAAAGCGATTGAACGTAAAACAGGGGCACGTGGTTTACGATCCATTCTTGAAGGAATCATGCTAGATGTTATGTTTGAGTTACCATCACGTGACGATATCGTAAAATGTGTGGTTACCAAAGATACCGTTTTGAAAGAGAATGGTAGACCGAAGCTAATTTTGGAAGATGGAACCGTTAAAGAAGACGATGAAGAAACACCAAAAGAGAGTGCTTAATTGAAGTTATTTATGATCCCTTGTTAATTTTTAGCAAGGGATTTTGTTTCATTACCAGAAAAAATATGGATAGTTAGAAAGATGTATCCATTTAGTAAGGAACGCAGTTGTAGACTGGCTTTATAACTACAACCATGAGAATTCATGTTTTATTGTTTTTTACGATAAAGATTGCTAATCCTACAAGTTTTCTAAATATCATCCTATATTCAGTGTTATCTGTGTAACTAGGGGTAATACTAAATAGGGAATGTTCACTAGGTCAACAATGAAAGCAACGCATTTCTTCCTTGGTTTGTTCTACTAGTCCTCATGTAGGGAAAATCCTGCATCCTGGCCCCAGAAGATTCGCTTCATCGATCTGCTTGTCTTTCATTTTGAGCCTTTATGGACATGGACTAATAACATACTTCAAATATAATTCAAAAAATTCAAGTATGAAAATGGAGGTACCCGAAATGACAACAACGACAAAACTAACCATACCTTTACTTCCGCTAAGGGGAATGATTGTATATCCAACAATGGTATTACATCTTGATGTTGGGAGAGAACAGTCTGTTAAAGCATTAGAAAAAGCAATGATGACAGATGAGCAAGTGTTACTTGTTGCCCAAAAAGATAGTGCAATCAAAGAACCAACTTCAGATGATCTATATCAAATGGGAACCATTGCGAAAGTAAATCAAATGTTAAAGTTACCAAATGGAACTTTTCGAGTATTAGTTGAGGGATTAGCACGAGCAGAAATATTGGAGCATCTGGAAAGCAAACCTCACTTTATGGTGGAAGCAAAACAAATGGTTGATCAACCAATGACAAATAGTAATGAACAAGCAGCATTAACACGCGCGCTGATGGAACAGTTTGAGCAGTACATAAAGTTATCCACGAAACTGAATAAAGAAACTTTTGATAGCGTTACGGATATTGAAGATCCAGCCCGTTTGTCTGATATTGTTGCGTCCCATTTATCACTAAAGTTGTCGGCAAAGCAAAAAATATTGGAAACTTTAGCTGTAGAGGAACGGTTGCAACAACTCATTACCTTCATCTCTAATGAACGTGAAGTACTGCATTTAGAACGTAAAATTGGTCAACGTGTAAAAAAATCAATGGAAAAGACGCAAAAAGAATATTATTTGCGTGAACAAATGAAAGCCATTCAAAAAGAATTAGGAGATAGAGATGGAAAAACGGGAGATGTTGCGATCTTAAAAGAAAAAATCATGGAAAGCGACATGCCAGAGCGAATCCTATCCGTTGCATTAAAGGAACTTGATCGTTTTGAAAAAATTCCTCAAACTTCCGCAGAGAGCTCTGTCATTCGAAATTATATAGAATGGCTTATTTCGCTACCGTGGGCAAAAGAAACAGAAGATAACTTAAAAGTCAGTCATGCGGAAAAGATTCTCGATGAAGACCATTATGGCTTAGAAAAAGTAAAAGAAAGAGTGCTGGAATATTTAGCGGTGCAACAATTGACACAATCACTGAAAGGACCAATTCTCTGTCTAATTGGACCTCCAGGGGTTGGAAAAACTTCCCTTGCCAAATCTATTGCCCGGGCAATAGATCGAAAATTTGTTCGTATTTCTTTGGGTGGAGTAAAGGATGAAGCGGAAATAAGAGGTCATCGACGAACGTATATTGGGGCTATGCCTGGTCGCATTATGCAAGGAATGAAGAAGGCAGAAACGATTAACCCCGTGATTCTTTTGGATGAAATTGATAAAATGGCTAGTGATTTTCGAGGAGACCCATCGTCAGCAATGTTGGAGGTTCTCGATCCGGAACAGAATAGCAATTTTAGTGATCATTTTATTGAAGAAACGTATGATCTAAGTAAAGTAATGTTTGTTGCGACGGCAAACAACTTGCAGACCATTCCACGACCACTATTAGATCGGATGGAAATTATCTCGATTCCTGGATACACAGAGTTGGAGAAACAACATATTGCACGTGATCACTTATTGCCAAAACAATTAGCTGCACACGGGTTAAGCAAAGGGCAATTACAAGTGAGAGAAGATGCTTTGTTAAAATTGATCCGTCGATATACACGAGAAGCGGGTGTTCGTAATTTGGAACGTCAGTTAGCTACCCTATGTCGCAAAGCAGCCAAAATTCATGTATCCGAACAAAAGAAGCGCATTGTTGTTACAGAAAAACAATTAGAAACTTTATTGGGCAAGCCGATGTTTCGATATGGTATGATAGAAGAAGTCGATCAAGTAGGAACCGCAACTGGTCTTGCTTATACTGCTGCAGGTGGCGATACTTTGGCGATTGAAGTTAGCATTGTACCTGGTAAAGGGAAATTATCCTTAACAGGGAAATTGGGAGATGTGATGAAAGAATCCGCACAAGCAGCTCTAAGTTATATTCGTTCTCGTGCAGAAAAGTTAGAGATTGATCCTTCTTTTCATCAAAATAATGATATTCATATTCATGTCCCAGAAGGTGCCACACCGAAAGATGGTCCCTCTGCGGGGATTACGATGGCAACCGCACTCGTATCAGGCTTAACCAATCGTGCGGTTAGAAAAGAAGTTGGCATGACTGGGGAAATTACTTTACGTGGGAGAGTATTGCCAATTGGTGGACTTAAGGAAAAAACGCTCAGTGCACACCGAGCAGGGTTGACGACCATCATCATACCAAAAGATAACGAAAAAGATTTAGAAGACATACCGGAGAGTGTAAGAGAATCACTTACATTTATTGCAGTACAGCATTTAGATGAAGTGTTAGAACATGCGTTAGTGGGGGAGTAAAATGAAAGTAACAAAAGCAGAAATAGTCATTAGTGCTGTGGCACCAAAACAATATCCATCAGAAGGATTACCTGAGTTCGCTTTAGCAGGCCGATCTAATGTTGGGAAATCATCCTTTATTAATAAAATGATTAACCGTAAGGCACTGGCTCGTACATCATCGAAGCCTGGAAAAACACAAACACTGAATTTTTATCTGATCAATGATTTTTTTCATTTTGTCGATGTACCAGGTTACGGTTATGCGAAAGTTTCAAAGACAGAACGAGCAGCATGGGGGAAAATGCTTGAAACGTACTTCTCTGAGCGAGAGAATTTAAAGGCTGCATTGCTCATTGTTGATATTAGACATCAACCGACGGCAGATGATCAAACGATGTATGATTTTTTCAAACATTATCAAATACCAGTCATCGTTGTAGCAACAAAGCTCGATAAGATAAAAAAAGGACAAGTAGCAAAACAAATCAAGCAAGTAAGGGAAACCTTAGATTTAGATTCGTCTGATCAAATTATTCCTTTCTCATCAGAAACTGCTCAAGGGAAAGAAGAGGCTTGGAAAGCAATTTTGGCATTTTTATAAGGATGACGAGATGTAACTGTGTCATAGATAGAAGGATATCTTTATCCAAGAAAGCAAGTGAATCTGTGAAATGAACCGTATTAGTAAATGAAATTAGAAAAATCTCGGTTCACTGAACTGAGATTTTTTCTTAAAATTATTTCAAGTCAATCGCTAAGACATTTTCAATAGTAATAGGTGAGTATTGTACAGGGGGCACCATATCAATGTTTTCAGGGATATTGTATGTAAATCCGCGTTTGTTTATCTCGGAGCAACCGTCCGTAAGCCTCCCACTTCAAACAACGAGAACACCAAGCTGTTTAAGTGGGAGTAACCGCGCTAGCACCCCGAAGGTTTCAAGGGCCTTTAGGGTTAACAATCAGTAGAAGAATACCTGAAAATTCCCACTGATTGAAGTTTCACTTTATGTACCCTATTTCATATACAAGTTGGAAAAATCTTTCTTTGTCATTTCAACCAAAATAATTTTTTTATCTGGTTGATTTTTCTGTTTAAAACCATATTTCAATAGTAACGTTTGTCCTGGTAGGTTATTAGCAGCGATTGTATCAATCATTTTTTCACCGCCAAATTCATTAAAAAAGTACAATAATAAATGAGTAATTGCTTCTTTTGCATAACCATTGCGACGATATTTATCGGCAATTTTTATATTAAATTCTGCTGTACTATTTAAACAATCGTATCGATGAAAGCTTACTTCACCTACTGGCTTATCTTCGTTGTTGTAGATGAGACAGTAAAAGTTATTACCGTCAGTTGGGTTAACCATCCTGTTATACCACGCTTCTTTTTCACTTTCATCTAAACATACAGGTCCCCCCACACCACACATTGTTTCGATGTCAGCCCATAACCACTGTACAAAGTCTAATTCATTATATTCAGGTTGTTTAATATACATATTTCTTCCTTTGCTTAAAAACATTTATCATTCCTTCTTTCTTCTATAAAACATCCATAATAAATCAGCAATACTCTCTCAACAAATAACCATTCGTTGAAAAAGGGCAGCTCTATAACCCAAAATCAAATTTGTTTAACAAGTATGAATTTTTAAATTTTCTTAAAGTAATAATCAGTATTTTATATATAAAATAGCCTATTATAGCTCCAGATGTGTTCAATATAATATCATCCACATTAAACGTTCTATTTGAGCCAATAGTTAAGCTCATAATTAATTGTATAGTCTCTATCGATGTGCTTACAAAAAATGCTGTTAAAATCGTTAATTTTAAATTACGTAGACGCCGAAATAATAAAGGTGAAAACACTCCTAGAGGAAAGAGTAATATGAAATTTTGCCAATAAGCACTCCCTATATATCCACTCTCTATGGAATCGAAAACAAAATAAAAAGGAATTAACTGAACTGAAGCTGGAAATGGAAATGGTGTAAACATTATGGGTAGTAATGTAAATTTTATTACATGAATCATGTAATAAATAAAACTGTAAAATACAAACATACGTAGTAATGAACGCTTTCTAAGTCTATAACGAGTGAGGTCATAAATTACATAGATAACAAGAAATACAGTCGCGGATAAATGAAAAAATTCTTGGTCTATCATAAATAAAACTCCTTATATACACATTATAGTTGAAATTAAGTCTAGGCTAGTTCTATTTAATTTGTTCGAAAAACCCAATTACAATTATTACATATAATGAAAATTTTTACAATCTTATTTTTGAGCATTTTGCCATTAACACAATAGGCGGTTATTTTTATTTATCCAGGATATAAAAAAAGATAGGATTCGGATATTTTCCGTTTCCTATCTTTTTTTAAACAATAGATAAAAGCCAAAAACAATTAGTGCAACCGACCAATAATTCTCCAAAGTGTGTTGCAACGAGTCAAAAATAATAGGATTATTAGCAGTCAAGATCACAAATAGTCCAACAAACGTTAAAATAATACCCGGATACAGGCCGAGCTTTGTTTTCTGGTAACGAAACAAAAACGCTATGCCGATAATTAAACAATACACGCCCCATTGATCAGTCCAGAAATCATAAGTGGATAATCCGTGAAAGTGAACACCGAGACCAAGAATAACTACACCTGGGAAGATTTTGTCGTAATCTCGACCAAGATAACTATGTAATAGAAAACTTGCACCAATAATGATCAATAACGTTGGCCAAGTAGAAAGTTGTTGAAAGAATGGTATTTCTAATTGTTGAATCAAAAAATAAGTGCCGATTCCGATTAGGATATAAGCAGATAGTTGATTTTTTTTTCGCATTATCTTCTCCTTTATTACCGAAAAATTGTGAATCGATGAGATGGTTTGTTAAAATAGAATAAATGTGATGAGAAATTAAGTTTTTCTATGAAATGAAATAGTTTCACAATGATCATATTTTAGCATAATTTTATGAATCTGAGGGTGATAGATTGAATATTTTAATGATTGGTATTGATTATCACACCGCTCCGATTGAAATTCGCGAGCAATGTGCTCTCGATCAAGCCTCGATAAGTAAAGCGTTACAACAGGTTAAGCAAAAGTCATACATAAAAGAAAATGTTATTCTTTCTACTTGTAATCGTACAGAGATTTATCTTGTTGTGGAATCATTTGATATGGTTTGTGAGAAGATGGAAACAATCATGAATGAGTGGTTTTCCTTACCGATAGAAAAGTTATCCAATTATTTCGTTATCTATAAAAACGAGGAGGTAATCTCGCACCTTTTTCGTGTTGCTTCTGGGCTTGATTCGATGGTGCTTGGAGAAACACAGATTATCGGTCAAGTGAAACAAGCATTTGAAATGGCTAAACAAGAACAATCGTGTGGGTGGATATTTAATCAACTATTTAAACAAGCGATCACAATGGCAAAAAAAGCGCACAAAGATACCGGAATTGCAGATCACCCGGTTTCCTTAAGTTATGTAGCGGTGAAATTTCTGCAAGATTATCTAGGAAAGCTAGCTGGAAAGAAAGTACTGATTTTAGGTGCGGGTAAAATGGGAACGTTAGCGGCTACAAACGTGGAAAAATTTGGTCTTAAGGAATTAGCAATTCTGAACAGAAACTACGAAAAAGCCAAAGAACTAGCAAAAACAGTGAGTGGAGTTGCCTATCCGATCGAGCAGTTAACCGAACGGTTGAAGTGCATGGATATAGTGATTAGCACGTTTTCTGTAGATACTCCCATAATTACTGAAAAAATGTTAGATAATATTAGTTTTCAGCAAAAAAACAAAAAGTTGATCATGATGGATTTGTCGTTGCCGAGGAGTATTGATCCAAATCTAAGACATTTTAATCAAATCGATTTATATGACATCGATCAAATACATGAGATGATTGATGATAGTTTTGCTAATCGAAAAAAAGCTGCGAAAGAAATTGAACAGGTCATCCAAAAAGAAGTAGTTCTTTTTCAAGAGTGGCGGAAAATTCAACAGATTGCACCAACACTAGCAGCAATGCAAGCAAAAGCAAACCAAATTGAACAAGAGACGATGACAAGTATTCAACATAAGTTGTCTCATCTATCTGCACATGATCAGAAAGTTATTCAAAAACATATAAAGAGTGTCAGTAATCAATGGTTAAAAGAACCTATTCGTAACTTGAAACAACTTGCGATCAAATCGCAACATAAAGAGACAACAAAAATTGTGAAACAAATAATGGGACTCGATGAAATAGAGTAACGACTAGTTAATGAGCAGGAAGGGGTAGTGATGCAAATGATTCATAATTTTAATCAATCAATCGCTGCATACGATAAAGCACAAATGCTAATGCCAGGTGGTGTTAATTCGCCAGCTCGTGCGTTTAAATCGGTTGGAATGCAGCCGATTTTCATGAAAAGTGGTCAAGGGTCAAAAATTTCAGATATTGATGGCAATGAATACATTGATTATGTGTTAAGTTGGGGGCCGTTAATATTAGGTCATGCTGATTCGCATGTGGTAGAGAGTTTACAGAAGGTCGCTATACAAGGAACAAGTTTTGGGACACCGACGATCTTAGAAAATGATTTAGCAGAATTAGTGAAAGAGCGAGTGCCTTCAATGGAGATGCTTCGAATGGTTAACTCAGGGACAGAAGCAACGATGAGCGCGTTAAGGCTTGCTCGTGGCTATACAGGGAGAAATAAGATTCTAAAATTTGAAGGGTGCTACCATGGACATGGAGATTCTTTGCTCATTAAAGCAGGTTCAGGGGTGGCAACATTAGGACTGCCTGATAGTCCGGGTGTACCAGAAGCAGTTGCGGCTCAGACGATTACCGTCCCTTATAATGATTTTGACAGTGTACGCTATGCATTCGAACAATTTGGCTCTGAGATTGCAGGGGTAATCGTTGAACCAGTGGCTGGTAATATGGGAGTTGTTCCACCAGTCGATAATTTTTTAACGAAATTACGAGCGATTACTGAAGAATATGGAAGTTTACTAATTTTTGATGAAGTGATGACAGGTTTTCGTGTTGGCTATCACTGCGCTCAAGGACATTATGGAATAACACCGGATTTGACTTGTTTAGGAAAAGTAATCGGTGGAGGACTTCCTGTCGGTGCATATGGTGGTAAACGTGAGATCATGGAAAAAATAGCTCCTATCGGTGATATTTATCAAGCTGGTACTTTATCAGGCAATCCGCTCGCCATGACGGCGGGGTATTCAACGTTAATTCAGATGGATTTCCAAGCATACGAGCGATTAAATACTTTGTTGGAACGTCTAGTAAAGGGCTACCAACAAGCCGCGAAGAAATATCATATCCCACTTCAAGTGAATCGTGCAGGCTCAATGGTTGGTTTCTTCTTTCATGATCAACCAGTGATCAATTATGATACAGCTAGTCAATCAAATAGGGAATTCTTTGCAAGGTATTATCGATCAATGATTGAGTTTGGCATCTTTTTACCACCATCCCCATTTGAAGGAGTATTCTTATCAACTGCACATACAGAAGCAGACATTGACCAAACCATTGAAGCAGTTGATCAGACCTTCGCGAAATTATAGGTGCCTGTCACCACCCGAATTGTGTAGATATTTGTCGGATTCTGCTGGTAGGTTGTTTCTAATATGCCAGCTTTTCGAAACCACAAGGTAATCCTATGGTGGAGAAAGGTTTTTATATTGAATTGCTTCAAACGTTTAAACTGTACCTCAGAATTTAACTAATTATTTTTTTCAATAATATTGAGGTCCTTATGCTGATTTTTTAGCTCTATGAGGTCGTTTTCTTACTGAGTGTTTTTCCTCCTATTCGATCAATCTTTACTAGGTATATTTCCATTTTTCAAACATATATCTGTAAAGGAGAGGCTTGTTGATTTGAAAGGAGGAATTCAAATGTCGCATGATCCTTCATCCGTGTTCACATTTGATTTAAATGAAGCACTTCGGTTTCAGAACGGACAGGGAGTAGCGGAAATGATCGGTATATCCTTAGACCCTGAGATATCCATTCAAACTTATCAAGATCATGTTTCCATTCGTGGAATTATTGAATTGAATGGAGAATATTTTGCTGATGCTAACGAGCAATCGGAAGATCTATCTTTAGATCAGATTGATCAACGTGATTTTCCGAGCGAGCGTTATATCAATGAGGTGGAAGCTGAACCGAATGGAGTCCATCATTTCAAACATCATTTTCCAGTAGAAATTTCAATTCCAAATGAACGAATTGAAACATTGGATGATATTTTTGTTGGAGTGGACACGTTTGATTATCAATTACCCGAACAAAGTAAGTTGATTCTTCGTGCATCTGTTGCGATTCATGGTTTAAAAGATGAACGCACTGCACAAGTAGCAGAACCAGAAACTGAAGAAGAAACAGAAGACACATCTTTACCGAATGTTTTTGACTTTCCTGAACAGGAAGAAGAAGCAGATGCTTCAGATACATTTCGTTTTGATGTGAAAGAGAAGAAGCAGCCTGAGGAAGAACTTGATGTAGTTGATGAAAAAGAAAGAGAAGACTTAGCGCAAGAAACAGATGAAGAACCAAAAAGTACGGAACCAGTAGAAGAAAAATCGTCAACTAATGAAAATGAATCAGGGCGGTGGCCGAAAAAGAAATACTCTTCGATCTCTTCATTATTTGACAAAAAAGAACCCGAACCAGAGCTTTCAGATACGGTGGAAGAACCCGAACCAGACTTAGAACCCGAACCTGATCCGGATCCGGATCCCGAATTTTTAGAAGATCCTGAATTGGTACGAGAATCCCCTGACAACGTATCAAGGATAAATGATCCTGAGCCAGTGTTCACAGGAAATGATGATCCAGAGCAAATAACACAACTACATGCTCAGTCGAAACCAGAGGAAGAGACTGGTCGTGAACAGAGCTATTTATTGGACATTTTTGCAGATGAAGCGGAAGAAGGAGAGCGTTTTACTTCGCTGAAAGTGTATATTGTTCAAGACAGTGATACGATTGACTCGATTGCAGAAAGATATCAAGTGTCTCGTGGATCTATGTTACAAGTGAATAATTTAGATGGAGATTCGATTTCGGGAGGACAATTGTTATATATACCGAATAATGTAAAACAGTAGAGTATGGATGAAGGATAGGTTCGCGTGTTGAACCTATCCTTCCTATGTATTTAATCCCAAGTTCTTTGAAAAAAGAGTGAATTGGAAAGAAATGAGCTCAAGAATTGCAAAGTTGTCCGAAAAAGGGGTTCATTCGGACAGAAATGAGCTCAAGAATTGCAAAGTTGTCCGAAAAAGGGGTTCATTCGGACAGAAATGAACCCAAGCATCATAAAGATGTCCGAAAAGTATACTCACAGTCTTATTGCACCACTGATAGTTGTTGCTATTCGTAATTATTTGTTCGTTTATGACAAAATAAACAATCCACAAGGAGTAAAAACTCCCCGCGGATCAAACTTTTACTTCATATCCATTTTAAATAAAAACAAATATACAGACCAAGCAGTAAAAACAATAAAATTACATCAAAAGTAGTTGGGAAAAGTAATGTTCGAATTCCTTGAAATACACAGATAGGTATCATCCAAGACTCAATAACTAATATCCACTGACGTAGCCATGGTGGCAGTCGGTAGCGATAAAATTGTGCCATTTCTCCACCTCTTTTTTGTTCCTTTTGGTGTATCTTATGATGAAACGCCTAAAGCGTGTTACTCCTTTTTCCTCGTACATGTCTCGTTGTTCCTTTACAAACAAATAATATATCTTCCTGTTGGGAAATGAATTCGTTCGATCTTCACTTCAAAACTACAAATAAATACTGAAATTGAAGAATCCTTGCATTCTTTGTTGACTTTTACTAGCTGAATTGGATAAAATAACTGTTATACAATGTGAAATGCAATGATGAGGAAGAGTACAAACCCAAAACCTTAAGAGAGGAAAATCATATGCTGAAAGATTTTCTAGGTTAAATTGATTTGGAAGGTAGCCTCGGAAGCAGTTTCTTTGAACGCCTAGTGAGTATTTATAATTAGGTTCAGTAGGGGAAGCCGGTTAGAAACCGTTAAAATCTAACAAGTGTATAGCATGAACCTTTTGGTAGGAAGGGTTCAGCTATAAACAAAGGTGGTACCACGGAATATAACCCTTTTCGTCCTTTCTATTAGGATGAATAGGGTTTTTTATATTAGCATTTTTCTAGAGTAACCGTCCGTAAGACTCCCACTTCAATACAGTGTTTAAGTAGAGTAACGGACACTAGCACCGCAAATGGTTTACCTAACAATTAGTGGGTGAAAACCTAAAACTCCCACTGATCGAAATTCCACTTTATTTCAGAGCATTGTTTAGAGGGAAGTAGGATTACACCTACACCAAAAGGAGGACATAAACATGACAGAAAATGGACAAAATTTACCACCGAAGTATGATTCGACAGCTGTAGAAGCTGGGCGTTATCAATATTGGGTGGAAGGGAAATTTTTTGAGGCAACAAGAGAAGAAACGAAACAACCGTATACGGTAGTAATACCACCACCAAATGTTACAGGGAAGCTACACATTGGTCATGCATGGGATACAACGTTGCAAGATATTATTGCGCGAATGAAACGGATGCAAGGCTATGATGTTCTATATTTGCCAGGAATGGACCATGCAGGAATTGCGACTCAAGCAAAGGTAGAAGCTAAACTTCGTGAAGAAGGAGTAAGTCGTTATGACCTAGGTCGTGAAAAGTTTCTTGAGAAAGCGTGGGACTGGAAAGAATCTTATGCTTCTTTTATTCGCGAACAATGGGCAAAAATGGGTCTAGGTTTAGATTATTCAAGAGAACGTTTTACGCTTGATGAAGGTTTATCAGAAGCAGTTAAAGAAGTATTCGTGAAATTGTATGAGGAAGGTTTAATTTATCGCGGAGAATATATTATTAACTGGGATCCTGCTACGAAAACAGCACTTTCTGATATTGAAGTGATTCATGAAGAAGTAACTGGTCATTTCTATCATATGAGATATCCACTCAAAGACGAAGAAGGATATATTGAAATTGCTACAACACGTCCGGAAACAATGCTGGGAGATACAGCTGTTGCTGTTCATCCAAAAGATGAACGTTATCAACATTTAATTGGAAAAAAAGTTGTTTTACCTATCGTTGGGCGAGAAATTGAAATTGTTGCAGATGACTATGTTGATATGGAATTTGGTTCTGGTGCAGTAAAAATTACTCCAGCTCACGATCCGAATGACTTTGAAATCGGGAATCGTCATAATTTAGAGCGCGTGCTTGTCATGAATGAAGATGGAACGATGAACGAGAAAGCGGGAAAATATAAAGGATTAGATCGCTTTGCATGTCGAAAACAATTAGTAAAAGACCTTCAAGAGGAAGGGATTCTATTCAAAATTGAAGAACATATTCATTCAGTTGGACATTCCGAGCGTAGTGGGGCTGTTGTAGAACCATATTTATCAACACAATGGTTTGTTCATATGCAGCCTTTAGCAGATGCAGCAGTTGAATTACAACAAAAGAATTCTTCTGAAAAAGTAAATTTTGTTCCAGAAAGATTTGAAGGTACGTATCTGCGTTGGATGGAAAATATCCGTGATTGGTGTATTTCTCGCCAACTATGGTGGGGACATCGCATCCCTGCTTGGTATCATAAAGAAACAGGAGAAATTTATGTAGGGAAAGAAGCGCCAGCTGATAGTGAAAACTGGGAACAAGACACAGATGTTTTAGATACGTGGTTCTCTTCTGCACTATGGCCGTTCTCTACCATGAACTGGCCAGATACGGAAGATCCTGATTTCCAAAGCTACTTCCCAACCAGCACATTAGTTACCGGTTATGACATCATTTTCTTCTGGGTAGCTCGAATGATTTTTCAATCAAAAAAATTTACAGATGAACGTCCATTTAAAGATGTACTCATTCACGGTCTTGTGCGTGATGCCGATGGACGAAAAATGAGTAAATCTCTAGGCAATGGTGTTGATCCAATGGATGTTATCGAAAAGTATGGAGCAGATTCTTTACGTTATTTCTTAGCAACCGGCTCAACTCCTGGCCAAGATTTGCGATTCCAATGGGAAAAGGTAGAATCGACATGGAACTTTATCAATAAAATCTGGAATGCATCTCGTTTTGTGTTAATGAACGTGGAAGGCATGAAATATAACGAGATTGATTTAACAACAGAAAAAAATGTTGCGGATAAATGGATCCTCACAAGACTTAATGAAACGATTACTCAAGTAAATAAGCAAACTGAACGATATGACTTTGGGGAAGCAGGAAGGTACTTGTACAACTTCATCTGGGATGACTTCTGTGATTGGTATATTGAAATGGCTAAATTACCGTTGTATGGAGAAGATGAGCAAGCAAAGCAAACAACACGATCAGTGCTTGTTCATGTGCTCGATCAAATCATGCGCATGCTTCATCCGTTCATGCCATTTGTGACAGAAGAAATCTGGCAGTACCTTCCACATGAAGGAGAGTCGATAACGCAAGCAGCTTGGCCAGAAGTTAACGACGCATTAAATGATCCACAGTCTGCAGCAGAGATGCAACGGTTAGTTGGTATTATCCGATCGGTACGTAACATCCGAGCTGAAGTGGATACACCAATGTCGAAACAGATTGTTTTAGCGATAAAAGCAAATGATCCAACTATCGAACAACAACTGAAAGATAATCGTCATTATCTTGACCGTTTCTGTAACACAAGTGAACTGACAATCGCAATCGATGTGAAAGCCCCAGAAAAAGCAATGTCAGCTGTTGTTACCGGTGCAGAATTGTATCTGCCATTGGCTGGTTTAATTGATGCCGAAAAAGAAATTGCACGTCTGCAAGCAGAATTAGAGAAATTGAACAAAGAGGTAGAACGTGTACAAAAGAAATTAGCGAATGAAGGATTTACGAAAAAGGCTCCAGAAAAGGTAGTAGAGGAAGAACGACAAAAAGAGGCTGACTATTTAGAGAAACGCGCGAAAGTTGCTGCTCGAATCGAAGAATTACAGCAATAATTCGTTGGTTAAAAACTTGATAGGTTAATAACGGGAATACTCCCCTTTTGCACAGAGAAAATCTGTTACGCTAAAGGGGAGATTTTCGTTTTTATGATGACTAATTTTTTGAGGAAATACATAAAGAATTTTTATAATATTTACGCTATTTGACAAATTGTTTGGTATAATTAAGGAATTAGATATAGGAAATAAGGGGGAAGTACGATCAATATGAGTATAAAG
Organism: Natronobacillus azotifigens; assembly: GCF_026805325.1. Taxonomy (GTDB): domain Bacteria; phylum Bacillota; class Bacilli; order Bacillales; family Amphibacillaceae; genus Natronobacillus; species Natronobacillus azotifigens. The sequence continues at coordinate 105,129 of NZ_JAPRAT010000005.1, read as the reverse complement.
ATCGATAGAATAGATCAATTTTTTACCGAAAGAAATAAAGTTGGAATTAAACCAGGATTAGATCGAATGGAACTTTTGTTACAAGCAGTAGGCAACCCTGAGAAAGAGCTAAATGCAATTCATATAGCTGGTACGAATGGTAAAGGATCTACATTAACCTACCTATCAAAAACATTTGAAACGGCAGGTTATCGTGTAGGCACTTTTTCCTCCCCAAGTATAACTACAAGACAAGCGATGATCCAAATAAACGGTGAGCCAATTCAAGATGAAGATTTTATCCGCTATTTTGTTGCATTACAACCGATTATTTCCGAATTAGATGAAAAGAATAATCCGGCTAGTGCGTTTGAAATTATCGTTGCTATTGCAATGCAGTTTTTCGCTGATGTGAGCGATATTGCAATTATTGAAGCGGGTATGGGAGGTAAAGAAGATGCAACAAATTGCTTTACTCCCCTTCTATCTATTATTACTTCTATCGGACTTGACCATGTCGAGTTTCTAGGCGACACCTTACAAGAAATTGCAACCCACAAGACAGGGATCGTTAAGCAAGATAGACCTGTTGTTATTGGAAAATTGCCTGAATCAGCCCGTCATGTCATTGTTAAAAATGCTACAAAGAAACAGGCCCCAGTTTATCAATGGAACAGTGATTTTTTTGCACAAAAAGTAACGATGAATCAGAACAGGCAAGAACAGTTTCATTTTCGTTATCACCAGGAAGATATTGCGATTACCTTAGCAATGGCAGGAGTTCATCAAATTGAGAATGCCTCTCTGTCTATTATGTCTTTACTCTTACTAAAAGAAAATTATCCTTCTATAACCAATGAAGTGATTCAAATGGGGGTAAAAAAAGCACAAATTCCCGCTCGATTTGAAGTGATTCATCGAGATCCAATGATCATTATTGATGGAGCACATAACGAAGCAAGCATAAATGCACTTCTTGCAACGATAGATCGGACATATCCTGGACAAGCAAAACAACTTGTTTTTGCTGCATTTCAAGACAAGCCATTAAAACGAATGATTGAGAAGGTAGATGATCATTTTGATCAAATTGTTTTCACAACCTTTGAACATCTACGTGCTTCAACTAGTGCAAGTTTATATGCTCTTTCCTCCCATCCCTATAAACGTGATGAAGGAAATTGGCGGTCTGTCATCGATCAAATAATAAATAGTGAACAAAACTCTCGCATTACTTTTGTCGCAGGTTCTTTGGATTTTGTTGGAAAAGTCAGACAATATATTAAGTAATAAGTACTGATGTATGTTATTTTAGTAATAATACAATAAAGTGAAACTTCAATCAGTGGGGTTTTTAGGTATCCCTCACTGATTGTTAGCCCTAAAGGATGACCTAAAGGCCCTTGTACTATTCGGGGTGCTAGCGTCCGTTACTCCCACTTAAACAACTTGATATTCTCGTTGTTTTGAAGTGGTAGTCTTACGGACGGTTGCTCCGGGATAAACGAACTAGATTAGCTAAATTCTGTTGAGAAATATACAAGAAGGGAGTGTTTTACATGATATCAAAAGCTAAAAGACAAGGTATATGGGGTTTGTGGGCAATCTTTTGGCCATTAATTTTAATTTTTATTTACTATAACTTTCCTGTATCAGCACCGATCGATTATCCAACGGTTTTTTCCTTTGTCTTACTTGGAATCATTGTCGCATTATTTCCAATTACACTAAATAATACACCCGTTTTCTTAGTGAATAGTGTGAGTTTAGCCACATTTCTGATCTTCGGGTTGGGTGTTGAAATGATCGTTACTCAAATTGCGATCTTAACTGTTATCTTTCGCTTGAAAATCAATAAAAATGATATTTTTAGAATTCCTTTGAATTTGCTAATGTTCTCAATTATCTCCCTTTTAGGTGCGATTGTTTATTATTTATTTGAAGACATGTATTTTTTGGGTAGAACAGATCTTCTTGGGATCTTTGGTTATGCTGTTATTGTTTTTGTTGCCAATCAAGCTTTATTAAAAATCATCCAGATTTCCCTATATAATAGAAAAGTTAAGATTTTTGACGAGGGATTTTATTTTTCCCTAATGATGAATGTTTACATGATTCCTATTGCATTGATTCTCGTCTATATGTATGAGGCATTTGGAGTAGCAGGTATTTATGTAGTTGGAATCCCAATCATCAGTGTATCGATAAGCATTAAAATGTATTATGCGAGCAAAACGATAAACGTGTATTTACAAAGTGCGAACCAAATTGCCCAAAAACTAACTGGTCATTTAAATCGATCGGATGTTGTAGATACGTATTTAACGGACCTTCCAGAGATCTTTACGATTTCCTGTGTTGCGGTTTATGATGTTCAAGATCAAAATAATGTGCAATTAATACGAAGCTATGAAAAAGAGAGTGGTATTGTTAACAAACAAGTAAATATTTCATTAAATAACCAATCGGTTTTGGTAGAAGCTAGAGATAGTGACCAAATGATTAGTGTGTCCACGGGAAAAGGGTGGAAAGATCGAGTGCCAGAACATTTGAGAGAGATGGGGGAAAGTCTTGTTGCGACTCCTGTGAAACGAAATCAAGAAATCGTTTCCATCATTGTGTTGGTAGCGAAACAAAAGCACGCTTTTGATGGGAATTTATTGGTAATTTTAAAGGTTTTGAACAACTATTTAGGTATTGCTCTAGAGAATGCTAAGCATTATGAAGAATCTCAAGCAGAAGGTCTGACCGACCATTTGACAGGGTTACCAAATTTCCGATTTATTGAACAGACAATTGCTACAATAAGAAATCAGCAACAACAAGCGTGGATGTCAGATATTGCAGCAACTGTGGAGGAACAAATCGAAGCTTCACAATCCTGTTCATTAATTCTTCTAGATTTGGACCGTTTTAAAAAAGTTAATGATACGTATGGACATGAATGTGGAAATGAAGTGTTACAAAAATTAGCGAACCGTATGAAGGACTTCATTGGAGATCGTGGGTGTGTTGCTCGATACGGTGGGGAGGAATTTTTGGTCTTTTTGCCGAATAGTATTCATCAGGAAGGTCTCCAAATTGCGGAAGATCTACGACTAATTATTGCAGGTGAACCATTCTGCTGTGTTAACCATATGGACGCTGATCGAGAAAAGGTAGATATTCACTTAACAGCGAGTTTAGGAATCGCAAGTTACCCGGATCATTGTGATGATCCAATGGAACTTGTACGTCTAGCAGATCGAACCATGTATGTGGGAGCAAAGCATAACGGTCGGAATAAAGTATCTGCGTATCAAGTATAGATTTTTGAAAAATATGTTTGGAATTTGGAAATAAACTAAAATAACACCTTACAAGTTCCTTCTTGTAAGGTGTTATTTTAGGTTTTAGTTTATAATATTTCTGTTGGACTCTCTAATAACGATATTATCAGCAGATGGAAGTGCATCAGGTGGATTTTCAATCAGGTTAGGGTTGTGTTTTATTCGCAATCTGGAATCGTTGCTACTAAGAGTTGCTTGCCTATTACTCCGTTCAAATGACCATGAAACACCAGAAGGACTGTAGTATCCCCATCTATTATTTTGATTAAACGAATCTCCTCTAATAGCATTTAATACGATATCCTTTGCAAATATTCCACCCTCTATTTCAATATTAGAACCAACACCGTAAATCTCTAACCTTTCATTGGAATAGAAAAAACCTCTGACCCTACTAATTCGTGAGCGATCATTTTCAAAAGAACTAATATTACTTATTTTTACTTCCCCATCTCCAAATAATACAAGTGATGATTCACCTTCTTCTCCAGATTGTATACCACGCAATCGAGAGTTACGAATTTCTGTATCACCAGCTACATATAATGTGGAGTCAAATTGTACGTCAGCTCCACGAATAATTAAATCTCCAGTAACATAGACAGGGCCTTTTATAGATATGTCTTCATAATTATTGACGTTATTGGCATTACTACTTGTATTACGATCCCCGATGTAAAGGTTCCCGTCTACATATAATCCACCTCTAAATGCGCCGGATGCATCTTGCCAACCGAAAGTAAGATTGGCCCCATCCCGAATATCAGAATCTCCTTCAAGATGAAGTCCACCAAAATGTTGTGTATAATTTAATCGAGGAGATAAAGAATTAAATCTAGGTTTTACCAATTTGTCCGCATAACTCCCTTCTAGTTCTAAGTATCTCCATGACAAGTAAGGTCTGTGATCTCCATTTGGTTGAACATCAGGAGAATTAATCTTAAATCGGTTTTCAGAGCTAGTTGCTTCAATAGATGAAAAATCGGCTTCCACACTTGATATTGTTGGGGGAGAACAGCTAAAGACGTTAGCGTAGTGCTCTGGTTGCATGGAAGTGTAACTTGCATGAGTATTTTGGTTTAAGTGACGCTGATAATTTGAAATATTATTTACTCTAATAATTTGCCCTAACACAGTAGAGTTATCTGAATCTACGCAAGGATAGAGCGATGGAATATAATGATCACCGCTACTAAATACCTGTGCATGGTTATAAACATATAAATTATTACCAGTATAAAGATCTCCTTCAATAGTTGAGGCGCCATGAAGAAACACATTTCCCTCAGCCCCAACTGCGTAACTTAGCACTTCAAAAACTCCACTCGCGGAAAGAGATAGTGTATAGATAATCTCCTTACTAACCCCTCCTGAAGTACCAATACTTTTGATATCAAAGTTTCCTTCTACAAATGAATCGGATTCCCGTAAATCTAAATCAGTTGGATCAAATGTTAAGGTGAAATTTTGATCTGGGGAAGCGTATCCATCTTGAAAAGGTTGAAGAATATCTAATAATAATGACGTAAACACATCGACAAATGAAAAGTCCTCACCAAAGTCTTCTGGGTTATAACCTAAACTTGTTAAGTCAATACTGCCTTCTTCATCTCGATAATCGTCAAAGCTACTATCAATATAAGCTAATGCATAGTCAACCCCCATTTGAGAAGAATGTAGTGCTTGTGTATCATGTTGTCGAAAGTTAACATTTTTTACCCCGGTTAAAGTAGAACCGAGTAGAGCCGTGCCAAGAACCGTGAAAATAACAACCATTAGCAAAACGAGTATGAGAGAAGAGCCATCTGAATTATTTATCCATCTTTTCATGTTCCATCAGTCCCCCCTCATAAAATTAATTCGACTTTGTAGCTGTATTCCTTCCATTCCTTCTTGCCGTTGATCATGAATATATAAATCTACATAAACTGTGTTACCGATTGTTGTAATGGTAGACTCCTTGCCACTAACTGTATCGGTAAAAAGATATTGAGTGTTGTGGATTGGTATAATATCTGTTGGGGTTGGATCTTCTGGATGAAAAATTTGACTAATACCAGCTTTACCTTCTGGAGTAAAACCAAGTAAAACACGCTCTGTCTCATTTATACGTACTTCGATGATATTCTCACTTGGTCCATTAGTAATACTATTTGATGTATAAATATAATTCAAGAAGTTTGCCATCACGATATCTGCTTCTTCTCGCAATCGAACTTCGCGAGATAATCTAGTATTGTAATTCATAACATTGACCATTACAGATACGACTCCAATGGAAATGATCGAAAAAATAACAACAGTTACTAATAATTCAACTAAAGAAACTCCTTTTTGATTTATGATCTTATTCATGGTTTTATATACCCCTCCAGGGTTGCTAAAGTATTATTACTATTTTCTCTAGTTATTAATATCGTAGCTACATATAAAGAAACATCAGCGTCTGAAGCTTTAATATCAATTTCTGTTGTATAACGATCACCATTTATAATCGGTGTACAGTTTGTACTTTCATCTTCGCAAGGAGTTAAGGTATAAGAACCGATGGTATTAATATTGTTATATCCTTCCGTTTGTAACCTTATTAACGTAGACTGAGCTAGGTTAATAGCTACTAATTGATTGTGATTGTTATGCTCAATGCTGGTAGATTGATAAAAAAAACCCATCAAGGATAAAATGATAATAGATAAAATTGTCATTGATATAAGTGTTTCAATAAGTGTGAATCCCTTGTTGCTTTTTATCAATTTTATCAACCTCTTTCTATAAATAAACTCTAAAAGTAATAATAATTTCTTAATCCTTATATTATATGATAGTATTGTACTAGACAACCCTAATCTCTATTTTTATTTACTTAATTTTGAAATTTTTATTTACTTTTTACCTAATAGTATATTATGATTAATGTAATATGATAATTGTCCTAAATTTAGAAGTTTTTGTTGAGTATGAATTTTATATGATTATCATTTCAAGATATTAGTAAAAATCAGCCAACTCCATCATAGTTAGAAGGTGTTCAAATTGAAAAATCCTAGAAAGAGATTAGGAGACCTACTTTTAGAATCAGGGTTAATTTCAGAGCAACAATTATCACAAGCATTGAAAGAGAAAAAATCAAATCAAAAGTTAGGGGATAAACTTCTTCAATCAGGAGCTATTACTGAGCAACAATTAATAGAAGTTTTAGAGTTTCAATTGGGAATCCCTCATCTAAGCCTGTATCTCTATCCGATTGATCCAAAAGCGACATCGTTGATTGAAAAAGATGTTGCGAAAAGAAACTTTTTAATGCCGATTAAAGTTGAAAAAAATAAATTACTTGTTGCGATGGCAGATCCAATGGATTATTTCGCTATTGATGACATACGACTCTCTACTGGTTTTGAAGTAGAGGTAGCAATAGCTACAAAAGATGATATTATCAGATCGATCAATAAATATTATGATTTAGAAAATGATGTTGAAGATCTGATTGAAGAAAAAGAAGAGCGTAACACCGATCAATTAGAGTTTGTTGTTGAAAATAATTCACCAATGATAAAGTTGGTGGATGAAGTATTGTTGCGAGCAGTTCAAGAAAGAGCAAGTGATATTCATATAGATATACAAGAAAAGCGTGTCTTAATTCGCTATCGAATTGATGGAGTTTTGACAACAGAACGTACGTTACCAAAGCAAATGCAGAAAATGTTAATTGCTAGAATAAAGATAATGGCTAGTTTAGACATTACAGAAAGTCGAATTCCTCAGGATGGTAGAATAAAGGTCAACGTAGAAGGACATCCGATTGATTTGCGTATTTCTACTTTGCCAACGGTTTATGGGGAGAAAGTAGTAATGCGGATTTTAGACTTAGGGAACTCATTAAATGAACTTGATAAATTAGACTTTAGTGAAAAACATTTTCGACAATTAAATGAAATGCTTGAGCAGCCAACAGGGATTGTCTTAATTACAGGGCCAACTGGATCTGGGAAGTCTTCTACATTATATGCAAGTTTAAATAAATTGAACTCCGATAAAGTAAATATTATTACGGTAGAAGATCCAGTAGAATATCAGTTGGAGGGCATAAATCAAATCCAGGTGAATAGTAAAGTTGGAATGACTTTCGCAAGTGGACTTCGATCCATTTTAAGACAGGATCCAGATATTATTATGGTAGGTGAGATTCGTGATTCAGAAACAGCAGAAATCGCGGTTAGATCATCACTAACAGGTCACTTAGTATTAAGTACAATTCATACAAATGATTCGATTAGTACGGTTAATAGATTGCTAGACATGAAAATTGAACCATTCTTATTAGCTGCCTCCTTATCAGGTATCGTTTCTCAACGATTAGTGAGACGAATATGTCGAGATTGTCGTGAGGAACAAGAAACGACAGTAAGGGAGCGAGATATCTTCAAGCAAAGAGGTATGGAAATAGAAACGGTTTATCGTGGCAAAGGATGCCCTACTTGTAATATGACCGGTTATCGTGGACGTTTAGCCATTCATGAAGTTTTTGTCGTAGATGAAGAAATCAAAAAAATGATCATGAATGATAAATCATCCAATGACTTAGAAACTTATGCTATCGATCAAGGAATGAACTTCCTGATAGATGATGGCTTAGAAAAGGTTAAAAGAGGGTTAACAACTACGGAAGAAATATTACGCGTAGCAGCTCATAAGTAGGTGGAATAATGACTCAAAGTCTTAATACTATATTAACTGAAGCAATTCAACTAGAGGCTTCAGATATCCATTTAACCATAGGGAAACCTCCTGTACTAAGAATTCATGGAGAATTAGTTACGTTTGGTTCCGAACCACTAACACCAGAAGATACAGAGCGTATGAAAGATGAAGTTCTCCCTGATACCTTGAAAGATCATTTGGAAACACATAGAGAAGTTGATTTTTCTTATGGAATACCAGGGGTTTCAAGATTTCGTTTAAATGCTTATTATCAACGCTCACATCTAAGTATTGCGATACGAGTGATTCAGATATCTATTCCCACCCTTGACGAGCTTCAAATGCCTAGTGTATTAAAAAGCATTGCCGAAAAGAAGCAAGGGTTGGTCTTAGTTACTGGTCCAACAGGAAGCGGGAAGTCGACTACATTAGCAGCAATGATAAAACATATGAACGAAAATACCAAAAGACATATCATCACCTTAGAAGATCCAATTGAGTATTTACATCGTCATAATCAATGCATTGTTGATCAACGAGAGGTAGGTGCTGATACAAAAAGCTTTAGTACAGGCCTTCGAGCTGCGTTAAGACAGGACCCTGATGTTATTCTCGTCGGAGAATTGCGTGATCTTGATACAATTGCAACTGCTATTACAGCGGCAGAAACAGGCCATCTTGTATTAGGCACTTTGCATACGTCGAGTGCAGCGGCTACTATAGATCGAATTATCGATGTGTTTCAGCCAAATCAACAAGGACAGATTAGAATTCAACTAGCCTCTGTTTTGGTAGCTATTTTTTCCCAAAGGTTATTAAGAACAACACATCAACAGGGAAGGCATGCTGCTACGGAAGTGCTTGTAAATAATTATCCGATTGCCAATTTGATTCGAAATGAAAAAACTCATCAAATTGAAAATGTGTTGCAAACAAGTAAAGCAGAGGGCATGCACACACTAGAAATGAATGTCCAAGAACTTCTGAAAAAAAACATCATTGACTATGCAGAAGCTAGACCTTATCTGAAAGAGAGGTGATTTTTTTGCCGCAATACAAGTATCGAGGACGCACGGCACAAGGTGTGAAAAAAGAAGGCGACGTTACAGGGAAGTCAAAGAAACATGTAATAGAAAAACTTCGTGAGCAAGGAATAGCAATGGCTCAATTAGAAGAGGTAGAGACATCTTTTTTAAATCAAGAAATCGTTATTGGAAATCCTGTAAAATTGGAACATTTCGTTATTTTCTTAAGACAATTCTCTACATTGTTGGAGTCAGGTGTGACCATTGTAGACGCTACGAACATCTTGTCAAAACAGACAAGTAGCAAACCATTAATGAGAGCACTAGAAAGTATTGAAGAAGAACTTTTATCCGGAAGTGCTTTCTCTGATGCCGCGGCTAAGCATAAGAAAATATTTCCTCCTATTTTTATTAACATGGTTCGATCAGGCGAGGCTAGTGGTGGTTTGGAAGAAGCGCTAGATCAATTGGCTGTTCAGTTTGAAAAAGAACATGAGACAAAACAAAAGATTAAATCAGCTCTAGCTTATCCTATTGTGATTGCTTTTGTCGCAATCGCAGTAGTTATCTTTCTACTTACCTCGGTTGTTCCGATGTTTGCCTCCATGCTAACGGATGTTGGAGGAGAATTACCTGCTATTACGAGGTTTGTGCTGGGCGCAAGTGATTTTGTAGGAGGTTATTGGTGGTTAATCATTCTTTTCTTTCTTTCAATTGTTATTGCAATTATCTTACTTAAAAGAAAACCAGAAACAAAATATTATCTTGATTTTTTTGTTCTGAAAATCCCTATTTTCGGTGTATTATTACAAAAATCTGCGATAGCCAGGATGACGAGGACTTTGAGCTCACTACTATCTAGCTCAGTTCCTATTTTGCAGTCATTAAAAATCGCTGAAAAAGTTATCGACAATGAAGTAATCAGTCAAACGGTAGCAAGTTCTCGTACTGCACTGCAAGAGGGTAGACAATTAACAGAACCATTGCAAGATAGTTGGGTCTTCCCTCCATTAGTGGTTCAAATGATTTCGATTGGAGAGGCGACAGGTTCCTTGGATGCGATGTTAGGGAAAATTGCTAATTTTTATGAAAAAGAAGTAGAATATGCAACAGATCGTCTAAAGTCTTTAATCGAGCCCATCTTAATCGTTGTTTTGGCAGTGATTGTAGGGGTTATCGTTATATCACTGATTGTACCAATGTTTCAAATTTATAATGAAATTTAGAATGATGGGTATTTTAGGAGCGATGAAGCATGATCTTTATCTGGGCACTTGGATCATGTCGAGCTAGTAGTGCAACCTACTTTTAAATATAAAAAATATTTCAAAGGAGAGGTACACATGTTTAAAAAAATGGTAAAGAATCAGAAAGGTTTAACATTAATTGAGTTACTTGTTGTTGTAGTTATCTTGGGGATTATTGCAGCAATCGCTATCCCAAGTGTAGGAGGATTAATTGGTAATGCAAGGAAAGATGCACACGTTGGTAATGCACAACAAATGGTGAATTCAACAAGACTTTACATCACATCTACTTCAGATACACCAGCTTATGTAACTTTAGACACACTTTTAGATGGAAATTACATTGAGCCTGTAGATCATCCGGAAAATGGAGAAAGTTATCATTTAACGAATAGTAGAGTCACGATTACAAATAGCGGTTCAGATATTGAATACAGAGTTACACTAGAAGATGATAGCGGGAATGTTATAATTGACGACGAATTGTCACGAAATTTAGATCGAGAGAGCGTGAGATAGTAAGTGGAAGTATACACCTTATAAATAGGAGGGTCTAAAATGGAACTGTTTTTATATGCGTACATATTCGTATTAGGTGCCATTTTAGGCTCCTTTTATAATGTTGTTGGAATGCGAGTGCCAGTCGGAGAATCGATCGTTAAGCCACGTTCGCATTGTCCGAACTGTAAGCACATACTAAGATGGACGGAATTAATTCCTGTCCTTTCTTTTTTATCTCAAAAAGGACAGTGTCGAAATTGCAAACAAAAAATATCTCCAACTTACTTATTTTTTGAATGTTTAACAGCCATTCTTTTTGTTCTATCTGCTCTAGCTATTGGTTGGTCAGTAGAATTATTTGTTGCGTTATCCTTAGTTTCTTTACTTATAATCATTACAATATCTGATTTTAGGACCATGCTTATTCCAGATGCAGTACTTATTTTTTTTCTCGTAATTTTTATCAGTTTACGTATCTTCTCTCCACTAACACCATGGTGGGACAGTATTTTAGGAGCTATGGTTGGTTTTACGTTACTATTGCTCTTGGCAATTGTCTCGAAAGGTGGTATGGGTGGTGGAGATATAAAATTATTCGGAGTGTTAGGAATCGTATTAGGAACAACTGGTGTTCTCTTAACGTTATTTTTTGCTAGCTTGGTTGGTGCAATAGTTGGTTTAATAGGAATGGTTAGTGGGAAGACGAAGCGAGGAAATCCTATTCCCTTTGGACCATTTATTTCTGTAGCTGCATTATTCAGTTATTTTTTCCACAGTTCCATTATTGAATGGTATTTTAGTTTATTTTAAGTGGAAGGTAGGGGAAAGTGTGTTTTCAATAAATCTTAAGAACAATGCTTCAACTGCAATTCAGATAAAAGATCATGTAATTAGGTATGTGACAACTAAAGGGCCAAGTTACCAAGATGTAGAAAGTTTTGGTGAGACAATTTTACCTAGTGGTGTTGTAGAAAAAGGAACTATTGTAGATGAGGTAAAATTCAATCAAATATTTCAGGAATCGGTCGGAAAATGGAATTTGAAAAATAAACAGGTTATGTTTCTTGTTCCAGATGTATTTTTGTTTTTTCGTAAATTATCTATACCAGATGAGCTTGAAAATGAAGAAATTAGAGGTTACTTGAATTTCGAGATTGGGGCAAGTATTCATCTTCCATTTGAAGATCCTTATTTTGATTTTCACATTCTTCCCAAGGCTAGTGAAAAGGAAAAAGAAATTCTTTTTTTTGCTATTCCAGAAAAGCTAGTGAAGCAATATGAAAAAAAATTCGAACAATTCAAACTAAAACCTGTTGCAGCAGATGTTTCAGCCATCTCGTTTTTTCGATTGTTTTCTAGGATCCAAGAAACAGAAAAAGATGAACATTATCTTTTAATTGAATATAATTTATCATCGATCAATTTAAGTATTTTTCACGATAATATACCAATATTTATGAGAGAACAACCTTATCCTTTAATAGATGATGAATGGATTATTCATACAGAGGAAAACGTCGCTTCAATAAATTGTAAGGATTTAGCCCAAATGGAAACAAGAATTAATGAGCAACTAGCAGAAATAGATCGTGTTTCAAATTTTTATAAATATTCATTAAATAAAGGGGAAAAAGACATCACGACAATCCTTTTGACAGGAGACCATCCCTTGCTCCCGGATATTAAGAAACAATTAATGCAAAGAGATGTAAACATACTGGCTTTGTATGAGATGAATATAGGTATTCATAAACATTTTCATCTACCTTTAAGCCTATGTTTAAAAGAGGTGTAGTCCATGCTTGTTGAAATAAACTTACTACCCGAGAAACCGAAAAAAAACTATCTAATCCTGAGTATTGCTGGAACAAGTATTGTTGTCGGGCTACTGTTATTTTTATCAGGAGTTATCTACTATAACTCACTTAATCGAGAAATCGAGAGAGTGGAAAAAAGTATTGAAACGGTTGTCGAGATGCAGACCCTTGCAATGCAAGAGCAGTCAACAGATAGAACAGATCAACTTTTAGGTGAAACAGTTACGTGGCTCGAAGCACAACAGTTATCATCAACTAAGGTTTTGGATTCCCTTGTGCATCAATTACCATCCGATGGTTCTTTTGTGAATTATTATTATTCTGATGATGCTGAGGTTGAATTAACTGCAAGATTTTCTGAAGAAAGAGATGTTTCTAGTTACTTGCACAATCTTGATCAGTCACCTATGGTTACAAATATTGTCGTTAATACGATTCAACAAGGAGATAATGAATATGTAGCATCATTTTCAATTCGTTTAAACATATCTCAAGATAAGCAAACGGAAGATAATGACAGTGAAGAGTTAGAAGGTGAATCTGATGAATCTTAACGGGAAATTGATCAATCAGTTGTTAATTGTTTTTGCAGTGATAACTTTGCTTGGGTTAGGGATATTTTATTTCTTTTACCTTCTTCCCACGAGTAGGGATCTTTCTACTGCCAATGATCAATTAGTGAATGAAGAAGAATATTTAGCAGTGTTGCAAGAGAACAAAGCTTCTGCTGATGTTGATGATGGACAGTTACTTGAATATCTCGAAAGGATTCCTCCTAAACCATTTATGGAATATTGGCTAGTGGAGCTGGAAGAAATTCAAGAGAGGTCGGAGACAAATATAGATAGTTTTAATTTTAGTAGATCTGAATTAGAGTATAGCTTAACAGAGAACGATGAGGATGCTGAAGACAATTCATCTGCTTTACAACAAATAGATGCTACATTATCTGTTGAAGCGGACTCTTATGAGCAACTTTACTCGTTTTTAGAGGAATTAGAAAATTTAAACCGTATAACAACAGTATCATCTTTTTCTTTTTCCGAACCATCTATAACAGATTCTGGTACATCTATTATGCTCGACATTAATATAAGTACGTATTATATGAATGAGTTTGCAAATCAATTTCCAAATTATGAATTGGATGGTTCATTTGTTAGTCCAGAAGAAAGATCAAATCCGTTTCAATAAAAGTATCTCAAAGGGTAATTCCTTCGAGATACTTTTTATTTTTGCTAGTGAAGAGTATTATAACAATTTATGATAAGGGGCAATAAATCTAGCTTTATTTGAAGAATAGTTCTGTAAATCGATTCTTCTAAATTTTTTGCAAAATTAGCAAAGAATTTGTTTGTTTGCATTTGACAAATGTCTACGTTGTTTTTATGAACTTCATGATAGAGTGTTTGTTATAACCGAAATAATGGAGGCATTAAATATGGAGGACAAAAAGAAAATCACCGTAAAACTATCAAATGATCCGACTGAAGATTATCTATTTTCTAGTTATCAAGAAGAAGCTGCTAGTCTGGATGACATACCAGAACTTCAATATAAGAGTGTGAAAACAAGTAAGCTCAAAAAAAGTGGAAAAAAGTTCGGGGGAAATCACTCATCTTCCATAAAAAGTTTTATTATTACGGCCTTGTCTGCAATTGTCATTGGTGTTGGGCTGGGTATATTCATTTTGAATATGTTTGTCGTAAATGAGGAAGAACCAACAATGTCACAGCCAGTTTCTAGAGAACAAGAAGAAGGTGATCGTAATACAACGGAAACAACGGGCAGTAATCAGTTAGAATTAGCATCGCTTCAAGCATATGTGATTCAAGCAGGTGTGTTTTCTTCTTTGGAGCAAGCAAAGATCTCACAAGACACGATTCATCAAGCTGGTTTTCAAGCAATTTTATGGGAAACGGAAGAAGACATTCGTCTTTTTACCGGCGCTTATGGCTCTGAAGTAGATGCAAAACAAATGGCAGAAGTGATGGAAAGCGCTGGCTTAGATTTATATGTGCGGTCATGGAATAATGAAAGTGATGTGGCAAGTTTAGAGCAACCAGTAGCAGATTGGTTAGGGTTATTCACTGATTTATGGAATGCATCGCTTACAGGAATGACAGATCAAATGCATTCCAATTGGAACGATTGGGTCTTAGCGGCACCAGATAATATGCCTGATTCTGTAATGGAACTTAAAGAGAGAGTCGAACAATTTTTAAAACAGCCCAACAATGATATTCTCGATTCCGAATTACTTGTTTGGTGGTATTTGTATGATCAGCTATAGAAGTTTGTAACATTGATTTTGATTCTTAAAGAACAATTCTACTGTATTTTTTTGAAAGAAAAGAGTGTATCGCAGTAAGGTTTGATGGTTGCTTTCAAATAAGTAAAAAGACAGATGATCACTTATGCTCATCTGTCTTTTTACTTGTTTCTTGTTGTAATGAGTCACGCTATAGCGTGATGTGACAATCAGCAGCTTGTCACCGTATAACCTCTTATTGCTTCTCAAAATGACCTGTTGAACTCCCGGTCTTTTCCTTTAAGAAAACATGCGTTGAATCGATAAAATAGCTTTTTCTACGCACCTAATTTTTCATTTTTCTCGTAACAATAATTCTGTTTTTAACGCATTTTTATAACTCAAATACACAGATTGGTAATTTGTTATTTTTCGGATTGTTGCTAGAATGAAAATAAGTATAGAGAAAGGAGGTAATGCAATGACCGGATTACACGTGACAATGAAGGACATGCCAAAACAAGATCGACCACGGGAACGTCTCATGGAACTTGGAGCAAGCCATGTTTCCAATCAAGAATTGCTGTCGATCTTATTAGGAACAGGAACAAAAACAGAATCTGTACAAGCATTAGCACAGCGAGTGCTAATGCATTTTGAAGGAATCAATTTATTGCGCGAATCGACACTGGAAGAACTTACGGCAATAAAAGGAATTGGAGCCGCCAAAGCTGTTGGTATTTTAGCTGCAATTGAACTAGGAAAACGCATGAATCAACTGAAATCAGAAGATCGTTATGTGGTACGATGCCCAGAAGACGGGGCTGATTTCGTAATGGAAGAAATGCGTCTACTAAAGCAAGAGCACTTCGTGGTTTTATTCCTCAATACGAAGAACCAAATCATTCACAGACAAACTATTTTTATTGGAAGCCTCAATGCCTCAATCGTCCATCCACGCGAAGTTTTTCGCGAAGCCGTAAAAAGATCGGCCGCATCCATTATTTGTGCGCATAATCATCCCTCTGGCGTGCGCCTACAATGTGGTTAATTTTAGCGATTATCTAGTAATCTAGAACTCCTTGCAATGTTCTATGGTCAGCATCTTACTTTGAACGGAAACGTGTCAAAGGAACATAGCATGATGTGAAAAGGAGAAGAGACGATAATGCTATCAACATCGAATCCGTTCTTCAGACCAAGTGATGTATGGTAAAAGCTGAATTGTCTGAATCCTAGACGAATGTGTGTTGGATCCACCATTATTTATGATAGCTAATAGATAATGCGAACAAAATGGCAACAGATCGTCAGACTGTTAAACTAGAATTAATTCTTGCCATCGTAAGGTTTGTTCGGCAAATTTCAAATCGAAATAACCGTCGAAAGGGATACCTAACCATCACGCTACTAAAATTAATGATTAGGTAGGGATTACCTAAGTGCAACCCATATCTATGTTGCATAAGGTAACGGAGTCTTCATAGTACTCTACGTTTGCGAGTAATTCGTATAGCATGGGGAAGGGAGACAGGTTGGTTCATCAACTGAAAAGTGTGGAAGGAGTCATGAATATGGCAAAAAATCCATTTCACCAATTAGTCGAAATTAGAAAAGTATCTGCTCGTAATCAACCAGTAAAAGATTGTTATCGCTTATTGTATAAGAAAACGTTGTGGAAAAAGAATTATCAGGAAATCTTTTTAACAAAAGCGAATATCGATGATAATATTTCATGTTTAATAGACCAAGTAATTAATCAATTACGATGGGGTCATTTTCAATTTTCAGAAATCACTAACCGAACAGAAAAGGAATATCAGATCGTGACAAAAGTATATTTGCGAGTGATTATGAGTGTTATGCTTCAAATATATGCACCTGTGTTCACTTTGAAGACAGAACGAACTAGTCTTCCTCACAAAATAATTGAAATCAAAAAAACATGGGATGAGGTCACGTGGGTAATCAAAGGTGAATATATTGATGTACCACTGAAGCAAAAACGAGCATTTCTTCTTGAAAAGATAAGGGAAAAAGTTGCTGATGAGCGCTTTATAAGGTTACTTAGTCAGATCATTCGTAATGCCCGATGGAGAAATGAGTTCCCAGAGTTTGATCGATTGTTTCAAAAGATCTATTTTTTTGGACTCGATACAGAAATGATGTGCGAACCTTTCAGTGAACAAATTAAATATATTCGCTACCAAGAAGAATTTTTAATTGGAATAAAATCGAGAAAAGAGAATGCAGTAAATGTACAGCAAGAAATCAGGTTGGCACTAGGTAAAAAGACACGTTTTCTATGTCTAAAGATGAATAATACTATTCGACATATTCATCAATCAACCTTATTTTTCGATTGTAATTTCTTCAGAATTCCCACATCTACTGATAATCCAACGAATACATCCTTTCAATTCCACATTCCTGATATTAAATTGAAGCAATATGTACAAAAATATAACTATGGAAACATCGACGATCGGACGATTGATCCCAGAAAAGCATGCATGAATTATTCTGAAGAAAAAATCATGAACATTTTCCAAAAGGAAATACATCAATTCAAAACGAAATATTATTTTGCAGATAATTTCAAAAGTCAATTCCATACGTTGATTTATTATGCAAAAGGAAGTTTATTAAAGACAATAGCGATGAAACGTAGAACAACTGTTAACAAGCTTCGAAAAAAAGGTTGCGAAATAAGGAGTCTTTTCTAATAAGAACTAACTGGCGAGCCGTATACATTGAAAGGTGTACGTACGGTTCTGAGGGGGGAGTTATGAAACCTACCGTTGTTGTAAAGTAAGGCGCATAATTCCTACCCTACGATCCATCACCGTCACAAGAAGATATTCATGTGACAAAGCGCCTTAGTGAATGTGGTAAGATGATTGGCATCGAACTTTTGGACCATTTAGTTATTGGCGACCACAAATTTGTATCATTAAAAGAAAAAGGATATGTATAGCACTATCTATTTTATGATTTTTTTCGTATAATTAAATAGGCGAAAAAGATAATGGGCGCCATAACATAAGAAATTTTCTTGTGTTAGGCGCTTCTTGTTATGTTAAAATAAAAAGAACCCATTGTTTTTATGCTAACAATTACAACCATAACAAGAATATTAAATTGACTTTTGACAGATAGAGAGGAAGATTTTTGTGGCAAGATTTAGTTTTACACAAGACTTAGGAATAGATTTAGGAACAGCAAATACATTGGTTTATATTAAAGGAAAAGGAATCGTAGTTAGAGAACCTTCCGTTGTAGCTCGAAATAACTCGACTGGTGATATTGAAGCAGTCGGAAGTGATGCGCGCAACATGATCGGAAGAACACCCGGGAATATATCAGTGATTCGTCCAATGAAAGATGGTGTTATTGCTGATTATGATACTACTGCATCGATGATGAAATATTATATACGATTAGCACAAAAAAATCGCTCTGCTCTTGCTAAGAAACCAAACGTAATGGTATGTGTTCCATCAGGTATTACAATGGTAGAAGAGAGAGCTGTAATTGATGCGACAAAACAAGCAGGGGCAAAAGAAGCATACCCTATTGCGGAACCATTTGCAGCTGCAATTGGAGCTGGATTACCTGTTTGGGAACCAACCGGTAGTATGATTGTTGATATCGGCGGTGGTACGACAGAGGTAGCTATTATCTCCTTGGGTGGGATTGTCACTAGTCAATCGATTCGAACTGCTGGTGACGATATGGATGATGCAATTATCCAATATATCCGTAAAAAATATAGTCTGATGATAGGAGAACGCTCAGCAGAGGCAATCAAGATGGATATTGGTAATGCTGGCAAGCCGGAAGAAAATAGTTCGATGGACATTCGTGGTAGAGATTTATTAACTGGTTTACCAAAAACGATTTCAGTAACTGCTGAAGAAATTGCAAACTCTTTGCGTGATACAGTTGTGGCAATTATTGATGCCGTAAAGAACACACTAGAAAAAACACCACCAGAATTATCTGCCGATGTAATGGACCGTGGTATCGTACTATCCGGTGGTGGTGCATTATTAAAAGGTTTGGACGAAGTAATTAGTGAGGAAACGAAGATGCCTGTCTTTGTGGCAGACCAACCACTTGATAGTGTTGCGATTGGAACCGGTAAAGCACTGGAATATATCGAGCATTTCAAATCTCACCCTAATATTGCTTCTCGTTCATCCATGGATTAAAGAGGGTGTCTATTGATGTCTTTTTTTCGTAGAAAACGGCTCTTCACTATTTTACTTGGTTTTATTATTCTTGTTTCTCTGATAGGCTTTTCCATGCTTGATCGAGATGATCTGTCAGCAGCCGAAGAGTTTCTTCAAGATACGATAGGTTGGTTGCAACAAATTGTTTTAACACCGATTAACTATACGACAAATGTGATTGACAATATAGATGATATGAAAAATGTCTATGAAGAAAATAAAGTATTGAAACAACAATTGGCAACCTACCAACAGACGCTTTATGAAGTCCAAGAACTAAGAAAAGAAAATGATGATTTAATGTCGATATTAGATAAGACCAATAGCCTTAGTGATTATCAACCGATTCAAGCAACAATTACTGCTCGTAGTCCAGAGCAGTGGTTTAAGCTAGTGACGATTAATAAAGGAAAGCAACATGGTGTGGAGAAGGATATGGCGGTTATTACTGGAAAAGGAATGATTGGTAAAATTCAATCAACTTCACAATTTACTTCTACCGTGCTTTTACTAAATGGATTTGATCGATCAAACAGAATTTCGGTAAATGTAAATCTATCTGAGCAAGACGAGGATGCGAGAGGTTTTATCTTAGGTTATAATGAAGATAGAGAACAATTGTTATTAGAATTTACCGATTACTATGAGGGAATATCTGAAGGGGAATATGTTTTTTCTTCAGGATTAGGTGGTGTATTTCCAAAAGGATTGCAAATTGGAACGATTGAAGAAGTGACAACGGACCAATATGGGTTAACACAAATTGCCTATATAAAACCTTCAGCAGATCTCTATGATTTAAATCATGTAATTGTTGTAGATCGGGAAATGCCTACATCTAGAGAGATAGCTCAAGATCCAGAAATAACGGACGAAGAAGATGAAGAAAATGATGATGAAATAGATTTACAAGATGAGGAGGAAGATTAATGTCCCGGTTATATCTTCCGTTACTTCTTTTATTTTTACTTGTTTTACAAGGTATTGTCTTTAACTTTATTCCGAACAATCTTATTCAAGCTGGATGGATGTTTATTGTTCATTGGGTATTTATCTTTCTGGTTTTGTTTACTTTGTTCTATGATTTAGAGGATACCTACTACTCGGTCTTTTTTGCGATTTTATTTGGTCTAATGATTGATGTCGTTTATACAAGCGTAATTGGTGTTTATATGTTTAGTTATGCTATTGTGATTTATTTTGTCCATGGATTGCGAAAAATTCTACATGCGAATTTTTATGTTGCTTTTTTACTATCGATCGTTAGTGTTGGTTTGGTTGATTTTATTATCTACCTAATCTATACATTTATTGGTATTAGTGATATGGGGATGGATACTTATTTTGTTTATCGATTTTTACCAACGATAGCAATTAATTTATTCTCTTTTATTATTCTGCACGTGATGTTTAAAAAGAAATTAGTTCGCTGGTCTAATCAACGTTTTGATGTAAAAAGCTCCACATAATTATAATTATAGATATGAATTTTTTTTGGTGCAAATAGATTGAAAATGGGGGGGAGCGATCGTGGTCACTACCAATCAGTTAATTGTAATTAAAGGGACGCGTCATGGTTTAACTTTATATCTCGATGATAGTTGTTCTTTTCACGATTTATATGTTGAACTAGATCGAGCGCTGTCTACCGATTATATGGATACGGAAGACTCGATGATTACCGTAACAGTTCAGTTAGGTAATCGTTATTTACATAAAGAACAAAAAGATAAATTACGTGATTTAATCCGAAGTAAACACAAATTGGTTGTTCAATCAATGGAATCAAATGTTGTCTCTAAACAGGATGCGCTGCAATGGAAGGAAGATAGCGAGGTTCAAGTTCGAACAAAAACAGTGCGCTCTGGTCAGGTTCTTGAAGTAACTGGTGATTTATTGTTGATTGGCGATGTGAACCCTGGTGGAAAAGTAATTGCGACAGGCAATGTTTTTGTACTAGGAAATTTGCGAGGTATTGCACACGCAGGGGTTGAAGGGAATACTGCCGCTGTTATTGTTGCTTCTTATATGGATCCTGTGCAATTAAGAATTGCTGATTTTCTTAGTCGGGCCCCTGATTATGAATCAGCAGGTGTTTATATGGAGTGTGGCTATATTGATGAAAGTAAGAAAATCGTAATCGATCGTTTACAAGTGCTAACGAAAATAAGGCCAGAATTAAGTGGGTTTGGAAGGAGTGTTTTGAATGGCTGAGGCAATCGTAATTACTTCCGGAAAAGGTGGAGTTGGGAAGACAACTACTTCTGCAAATTTAGGAACAGCACTAGCGCTAATGGATAAAAAAGTTTGCTTAATGGACACGGACATTGGTCTTCGTAATCTCGATGTCGTAATGGGACTTGAAAACAGAATTATTTACGATATTATTGATGTGGCGCAAAAAAGGTGTAAATTAAAACAAGCACTAATTAAAGATAAACGATTTGATTGTTTATATTTACTGCCAGCAGCGCAGACAAGTGATAAAAATGATTTATCACCAGAGGCTATGGTGGAGATGATCGCAGAACTTAAGCAGCAATTTGAGTATATTATTATTGATTGCCCAGCTGGAATTGAGCAAGGGTACAAAAATGCTGTTGCGGGTGCGGACAAGGCTATTGTCGTTACTACACCAGAAAAATCTAGTGTTCGAGATGCCGATCGTATTATTGGTTTGTTAGAAAAAGAGAATATTGAGTCTCCAAATCTAGTAATCAATCGAATTAGAAATCATATGATGAAAACAGGAGATATGCTTGCGATTGATGAAATCGTACAAATTCTATCAATCGATTTACTGGGTATTGTTGCTGATGATGATGAAGTAATTAAAGGATCGAATCATGGAGAACCTGTTGCATTTCAACCAAACACAAGAGCATCGATCGCATATCGTAACATTGCTCGACGAATTTTAGGTGAGTCTGTTCCATTGATGTCATTTGAAGAAGAAAAAGGCGTTTTTTACAAAGTGAGAAAATTCTTCGGAATGAGACAATCATAGTATAATAAAAAAGAGTATGAACGGATTTTTGTTCATACTCTTTTTTTTTATCTTATCGTATTGTAAATGGCAAGGCTTTTTTTAGTATATATCGATTAATATACTAGAGGTTAAGAGGGCTTATCCTTTAAGAAAAATCTGTTTGTAGTATTATAATAACTGTATATATCGAGATATTCAATAGAAACACATTATTGGAATTTTTGATCATTTCAAAAAAGGAGTGGGAAAATGGGATTATTCAGATATTTATTCTCGAAGTATAAGCACGAGATCTTTACAACATTTGATGACGCAACTTATTATCGGATTGTTAATTCTCTTCAAACAAATGATATTCCTCACCAAACTAACATAAGGAGAGGAGGAGGAATGTCGCGCTCCTATGTACAAGAGCACCGGCTCAATATACACTGTATGTGCAAGAAAAAGATAAAGTGAAACTTCAATCAGTTGGGATTTTTAGGTATTCCCCCACTGATTGTTAGCCCTAAAGGATGACCTAAAGGCCTTTGAACCATTCGGGGTGCTAGCGTCCGTTACTCCACTTAAACAACTTGATATTCTCGTTGTTTTGAAGTGGTAGTCTTACGGACGGTTGCTCCGGGATAAAAACCGAGCATTACAAGCGATACATGATAGATAGGGGTGAAAGTAGTGAAGTATGATGTGATTGTTATTGGTGCAGGAACGATGGGTTTAGCAACAGGATATTATTTAGCAAAACAGAATGCTCGTGTCTTAATGATTGATGCTAATGACCCACCGCATCAAGAGGGAAGTCATGGCGGTGATACCCGGCTTATTCGACATGCTTATGGAGAAGGTAGGGCATATACGCCATTGGCATCAAGATCGCAAAAACTTTGGGATGAGTTGCAAAAGAATAGTGAAGAACCTATTTTTAAGAAAACAGGAATAGTAAGTTTTGCTAATGAACAATCTGCATTTATCAATGAGATTAAGCAAAGTGCCAAACAATATGATTTACCATTAACAATGTATGATCAAGAAGGTCTTCAAGAGCAGTTCCCTGGCTTAAACTTTCCAACAAAAGAAACACATGTAGGGTGTTTTGAATCGGAGTCTGGTGTCCTCTTTGTTGATCATTGTTTGAAAACTTATCGAAGGTTAGCTCTGGAAGAGGAAGCAGAACTATTAGTTAATAATCAGGTAATAGACTTGGTTATTGATCAAGATACGGTATGTGTAGTAACGAAAGACGGACAGCACACAGGGAAACAGGTTGTCATTGCTACAGGTGCGTGGCAAGCTCAGTGGTTTGAAAAATTAAAATTAGAAGTGAAAATTACACCGAAACGACAGGTGTTCGGTTGGTTTGAAGCAGATCCGACTTTGTTCGATGCTAGTGTCTTTCCTGGTTTCACTGCCGAAACCAAAGAAGGCCTTTTTTACGGTTTTCCTAGTATAGATGGAAGTGGTGTCAAGGTAGGTCGCCATGATTATGGTGAACCTGTTGATCCGAATTCATTTGAGCGTGACTTCGCTTATAACTCGGAAGACGAACGAGTGTTACGATCTTTTCTAGAAAAATGGATGCCCAAAGCTGCAGGGCAAATTAAAAAAGGAAAAACCTGCCTATATACGATGACAACCGATGAAGATTTTATTATTGACCAACACCCTGACCATAAACAAGTATGGTTAGCAGCTGGTTTCTCCGGCCACGGTTTTAAGTTTGCTAGTGGAATTGGTGAGAGTTTGGCTGATCGGGTGATGAATAAAGAGAGTCCGATTGATCTGTCTATGTTTAAGCTAAATCGTTTTAGTAACGTCACGAAAGGGAAGTAAAGTTTTCTAATTTGAGCTTAATTGGTTTGTCTTTTTTTACACAGTATTTCATCTTCATATTTGTGACGACAACTTCATAGACTTGTACAAATAGCTAACGAAGGATTGTGACGAGAATGAAAAGAGATATTGAACAGATACGAAGAGATATCGCGAAACGTAAACAACAGCGAGGGATAAAGTCAACCAAACAATCAAATTATATTGGTAGTGATTTTGTTCAAGATGAAGAACGACATGGATATATATCGCCCTCTTCATTTTCAAGTAAATCGATTGAAAAATCATCATCAGAAAATGTAAAAGTTCCTAGCTTTATTTTAAAATCCATTTTGGCAGGTGTACTATTTTTCTCTGTAGCGATTACGATGCAGTGGGATGCCAATTGGTTAACGAAACCGAAAGAATGGACAACTACTGCTTTAACAGAGGATTTTCCTTTTGCAACCGTAAACTTGTGGTATCAAGAACAATTCGGTGCACCGTTTGGTTTCTTATCTTCTCCTGCAGATGTAGCGAATATGGATGAAAGATCTGTGCCCGTTAATGGCGTAATAAGTCAGCCTTTTCATGCAAATGGTAAGGGTGTATGGATAGCAACGGAAGATCAATCAGATGTTTATGCTGTAGAGCAAGGCACGGTGTTATTTGCGGGGAACGATCGAGAAACGAATAAAACGGTTATTATTCAACATCCAGATAGAAGCAAAACCATTTATGGGAACCTAAGTGAAATTAATGTAAATCCTTATCAATTTGTTCAAGCCAACCAAGTGATCGCTACATTTGAGCCGACAGAAGATAATTATGGGGGAGTTTATTTTGCGATACAAAAGAAAAATGAATATATTGATCCTGTTCAGGTGATTCAAGTTGACGAAAGTTCGTGAATTATTAAGAAAGATACACATTCATCCAACACTAGGCTTTAGTATGGTTGTAGCGATTCTAACTGGCACATTTACTGAAATGTGCATTATTTTTTTCATTGTAAGCTTTCACGAGTTTGGACATTGGTTTGCTGCTACGTATTTTGGTTGGCGAGTTCGAAAAATTGTATTTTGGATGTTCGGTGGGGTGATGGAAACCGAAGAATATGGAAGTAAACCAATTCGTGAGGAAATGATTATTACAATTGCTGGCCCTTTTCAACATTTCGTAATGTACATAATGATTTTTATTGCTGAGTATTATCATATGCTCCCAAAAGAAGTTTTAGCTATGGCTTATCAATACAATACGACAATCTTATTATTTAATTTGCTACCGATCTGGCCGTTAGATGGTGGGAAATTAGCTGGTTTAGTGTTGGCTAAATTTCTTCCCTTTCGAAAAGCGCATAGTTATGCTATTCTTACTTCAATCGGATTTATTTTTTTCATAGCTTCTCTACTTATTGGGGTTCATCAATTTGTTTTGAGTACATTAATTTTATTCTTTTTTCTCCTTTGGGAAAATCGTGTCGAGTGGAAACAACGTTTTTATGTTTTTTTGCGTTTCCTAATGAAACGAGCAGAGGATCCCCCTTCAGCGGATCATAAATTGATGCCATTAATGGTAGATGAAAATATGAAATTGATTGATTTATTTGCTCATTTTTATCGAAGTTATCAGCACTTAATCTTTATCAAAAATGACCGATCCATCGTAAATGAAGCCAATTGTCTTCATGTATATTTTACATTAAAAAATCATCATGCTACTGTAAAAGAAGTAAGTGAACAGGAAAAGAAATGAGGATAACTAGTGATTTCATTATACATCTTAACAAAAGCAACCGAAAAGATTGGACTTGCAGTTGCGGATCAGAAGATTCGTGAACTCGTGATAGATCGTCCGGAAGCGCCACAACTAATAGGCTCGATATTTTTAGGGAAAGTGGTAAAAGTCGACAAAGGTTTGCAAGCTGCGTTTGTGGATATTGGATCAGATAAGCACGCATATCTCGAGCGAAAAGAACTGCCGGAAGCGAGAAGAGATCCCAAAAAACGTATGGAATCACTAATTACAGAAGGACAGTCGTTGATTGTCCAAGTAATGAAAGATGCCTATGATCATAAAGGAGCGCGTTTAACTGCGAATATTACCTTGCCTAGCCAATCTTTAGTTTATTTACCAAAAGGTCAATATTTTGCTACTTCTAGAAAAATACCTGAACAGTTAGCAAAAGAAAGGAAAGAAAATTTACGTCAAATTAGCCAGGAGGAAGAAGGAGTGATCATTCGAACTTCCGCGCTTCAAGAATCCGATGAACAATTGGAAAACACCTACATTCGTTTACGAAAATGGTGGTATTCATTAATGGAAAAAAGCAAGCATTGCACAGCACCTAGTTGTATATGGAAAGATGATGCCGTTACAGACCGGTTTATTCGCAGTTTTTCTCATGAACAGTTAACTGAAATCTATTTTGAAGATGTAGCTACTTTGAATGATGTAAAAGATCGTTTTCCTGAATTAGAGCCGAAAATGCAGTGGGATAAAACCATCATCAATCAGTTACCAAAATCCATTGACCAATTGTATCAAGAAATACTGGACCCTATTGTGATAGGGAAACATGGAATTACTCTTTCCATCGAACATACAGAAGCACTAACAGTAATCGACGTGAATTCTGCGGGGTACTCTAGTAAACGAGTACATGGAAATACTCAGTTACAGGTGAATCTAGCTGCAATACCAGCAATCACGGACCAGGTACGGTTACGTAATATCTCTGGAATGATTTTGATTGATTTCTTGAAAATGAAAAATACCGATGACCAAAAGAAAGTATTACAGAAATTGAACAAAGAATTGTTGTCTGATCGCGTTCGAACTGAAGTATATGGCTTTACCAAGTTAGGGTTGGTAGAAGTAACGAGAAAAAGGGAGGCACCATTACATAGTAGCCTTATTCGTGATGCTACACAAAAAAGATCTTTGTCTCTATCGAAGGAAAGTCAGCTATATCAATTAGAGCGGTTGATACTTAGTTATCAACAGATGAATACAGAGTCAATTATCATTGAAGTGAACCCTACCTTGTACCGACTATGGCAGGAGATGATTAATGTTGAACAGCTTAGTTCACACGTAAGACAAGACATCTATTTTGTATTAACAAAAGGTGTTGCACATTTTTCCGAAAAATTGATTGGTTCTACACAGCTGATAGCTGATTATCTAGCAGAAAAACCGAAACAAGTGATTGACAAGGTGATCTAGCTCATGATAATATTAGTACGTTATGCAAGAAAGTAGCACCTGTTGCTACAACCGCACAGAACAGGTTATCGATAGTAAGTTAGCAAATGCTAACACCTGCGATGGCGAGTCTGAGTTATTTAAAGGAGGTGCATGGGATGTACGCAATTATTGAAACTGGTGGTAAGCAAGTGAAGGTGGAAGAAGGTCAAGAAATCTATATTGAGAAATTGGCTGGAGAAGCTGGAGATGCGGTTACTTTTGACAAAGTCCTTTTTGTAAGTGGTGATGACGTTAAAGTTGGAGCTCCATACGTGGAAGGTGCTTCTGTTTCGGCTAAAGTTGAAAAACAAGGCCGTCAGAAAAAAGTAACAATCTACAAATTCAAACCGAAAAAGAATTACCATCGTAAACAAGGTCACCGTCAGCCATATACAAAAGTTACGATTGAAAAAATCAATGCGTAAGGTTGACTAACTATGATTCAAGTTACGATTTATCGTAAAAAAAACGGAAATATTACTGCTTTTGAGCTGAGTGGACATGCTGAAAGTGGGCCGAAGGGGCATGATTTAGTTTGTGCCGCTGTTTCAGCCGTATCTTTTGGAATGGTCAATGCAGTGATAAAGCTTTGTGAGATTGAGCCAATAGTTGACCAAGGTGGCGCAGGTGGTTATTTAGCTGTGACATTGCCGGATGAGTTAACAGAAGAACAAGCGAATCAAGCTGAACTTCTACTCGAAGGAATGTGCGTCTCGTTAGAAACGATCGAGCGTGATTATGGTCAATATATATCCATCTCTGAAAAATAAGGAGGTGCAAACCGATGCTACGTTTAGACTTACAGTTTTTCGCTTCAAAAAAGGGTGTAGGTAGTTCAAAAAACGGTCGTGATTCAGAATCAAAACGTCTTGGCGCAAAGCGTGCTGACGGACAAGAGGTTACTGGAGGTTCGATCCTTTATCGCCAACGCGGAACGAAAATCTACCCAGGCACAAACGTTGGTCGTGGTGGAGATGATACTCTATACGCAAAAACAGATGGTATCGTTCGCTTTGAACGTGTGGGACGTAACCGCAAAAAAGTGAGCGTTTATCCAGTTGCTCAAGAAGCATAATGACACAAAAGACTCTAGCCTATTGAATTGGGTTAGGGTCTTTTTTTGTAGTCTAGGAGATGATAAAATTTCGTTAGTTGGGGATGGTTTTTTGGAACAGAATTCAGCTACGTTCTTCTCCGAGCTAAAGACAAGGCAACATCACGAAGCAATCTGCGATAAGTCATCATCGGTTTGAAAGCAAAATGAGATTCCTTTATCTTCGTTGATTCACGCTAGTTGCTACGTTATTAACCGATGCTCTATCCTTTTGTTCCAGGTTAAGAAAGTTTTTTAAAAAAAGTTATATAGCGATATTTTTAGGTATTAGTATTATCGTTAAATAGATGCAACAAATTTCTAGCATAACGGTGGGGTCACGCTATAGCGTGACATGACAAGCGGTAGCTTGTCACCATCAGCCCCTTACAAACGATAGCATCTTATTGTTTTTTAAAAGGACCGGTTGGTTTTTCCTTATGATAATTGATATTCGTTCAAACCTTATCGAAAAAACACCACTTTTGATTGATTCTTTGCAATAGCGGAATATTAGTAACAGAATATGCTTTAATATCGTCTAACTTTCATACTAATTTTTTTTTTGCTATAATTTTCATAATCAGAAAAATCAGGGGGACTATTGGATGAAAGAGGAAGAAGTTGTAAAAATATTGCGTCATTATCGCCATGATTGTTTTAATGACATACAAGTAGTTATGGGTTACGCACAAATGGGTAAACTAGACAAAGTGCAAAATAAACTTACTGAAATAGCGGAAAGAATGGCTAAAGAACAAAAATTACAGAATACCCCACTTCCTAAAACGGTTGTCGCCATTTTACAAGTGAAGTTCAACTACAACCAGTTTCAATTGCAAACTTCGGTTATTATTCAGGATAATGCTAGTATTCAACAAGATGATCAGAAATTAGCTAAGCAAATCGAGCAAATCTTTACATTTTTTTCTGAACATGCCATGAATTTAGTACTTTATCATGGTACAATAAAGATTCAACAATTAAATAGACAGGAGCTTAAACTTACGATTGATTTATCGAATGGATTCGATCAACCAGATGAACTAATCGAGAAGTTGAAGCAAATTGATGAGAAAATAGAGATAAGCAACCCTGATCCAGAGAAATTTCAAGTTGGATGGGTTGCCAAATAAAGAGGTGACAATATGTTTGTCGATCAGGTCAAAGTATATGTTAAAGGTGGCGATGGAGGTAACGGGTTAGCTTCGTTTCGCCGTGAAAAATATGTTCCATTAGGTGGACCTTCTGGTGGTGATGGCGGAAATGGTTCGGATGTTGTATTTGAAGTGGATGAAGGTTTGAATACATTAATGGATTTTCGTTATCAACGTCATTTTAAAGCGAAGCGTGGAGAGAACGGAATGAGCAAAGGAATGCATGGGAAAAATGCAGAACCGATGGTATTATCAGTACCTCCAGGCACAACGGTTAAAGATGATGCAACAGGTGAAGTTCTAGCAGACTTAACAGAACATGGTCAACGTGCAGTTATTGCTAAAGGGGGGCGTGGAGGTCGTGGTAATACACGTTTTGCTACTGCTAAAAATCCAGCTCCTGAAATAGCAGAAAATGGAGAACCTGGTATTGAGCGTGATATTATCATTGAGTTGAAACTGATAGCGGATGTTGGTCTAGTAGGGTTTCCTAGTGTAGGTAAATCAACCCTATTGTCGGTAGTTAGTGCAGCTCGACCCAAAATTGCTGATTATCACTTTACTACACTTGCTCCGAACTTAGGTATGGTTGAAACAGAAGATAACCGGAGTTTTGTTATGGCAGATTTACCAGGATTGATTGAAGGTGCTCATGAAGGTGTGGGGCTAGGTCATCAATTCCTTCGTCATGTAGAGCGAACGCGCGTAGTGGTACATGTAATAGATATGGCTGGTACAGAAGGAAGAGATCCTTATCAGGATTTTCTAACCATTAATGAAGAATTAAGAGCGTACGATTCAACCTTATTGGAGCGACCTCAGATTATTGCAGCCAATAAAATGGACATTCCTGAAGCAAAAGAAAACCTAGCTCAGTTTGAAAGTCAGTTGGAGAAAAAGTACCCTATCTATCCAATTTCAACGGTTATGAGAATGGGACTTCGTGACTTACTATTTGCGGTTGCCGATCAGTTAGCATTAATTCCAAAGATGTCAAAACCGTTAGAAGAAGCGCCAGAAAGAATTGTATATCGACATCAACCAGAAGAAGCTGCTTTTCAGATTACCCGAGATCCAGATGGAGCTTATGTCTTATATGGTGCAAAAATTGAGAAACTCTTCAAGATGACGGATTTTTCAAGAGATGAATCTGTTCAGCGTTTTGCTCGACAAATGCGAGGAATGGGTGTTGATGAAGCACTTCGTGAAAAAGGGGCTAAACATGGAGATACAGTGCGGCTAGTTGATTATGAATTTGAATTTGTAGAATAAAGAGAAATCTCGGTACAGTAACATTCAGGCTTCCCGCATCGACTGCTAGTCTCAAAGGATAATCAAAAGGCTTTCGAACCATTCACTTATCAGTATACTTCCGCTTAAAAAACCTTTGGCTTATTTGGTTTTGAAGTGCGAGTTTTGCTGTTGCTTGAATTATTCAGAGCCTTTTGTGTTACATAAGTATGCGCTCCAAACAAATAGAAAGAAAACAAAGTGTGAGAAAAAAGGGGAGTGTTTTGGATGAAGAAAAATGAAGAGACTTTTTATTTAGTAAGAGGTGATTTTCTTCCAGAGGCAATGCGCAAAACATTGGTAGTAAAAGAATTGCTTGAACGTGGCAAAGTTGAATCGATTTTTGAAGGTGCTAAACAGACAGGATTGTCTAGAAGTGCTTTCTATAAATATCGAGATGCTGTTTTTCCGTTTCAAGCGATGCAACAAACCCGAATCATTACGCTTTTTTTTCATTTAGAAGATCGATCGGGGACATTATCGACCCTTTTGGCTACTGTTGCAGAAGCGGGAGGAAACATTTTAACGATTCACCAAACGATTCCGATTCATGGGAAAGCGAATGTGACAATATCTTTGAATATCGAGAATATAACAGTTGAATTGGATACGTTAATTTCAAGGTTAAAACAGCAAGATTTTATTGATCGAGTGGAAATACTTAGTTCAGGTGCATAGATAAAGGGGGAATGGCGTATGTCATTAGCAGTTGGTTACTTGGGTCCAAAAGGTACATTTACGAAGAAAGCGGTCGATGCTTTATTTGCTGGTGAAAATACAATGAGTTATCAAACGATTCCAGCCTGCATTGATGCAGTTAAGTTTGGGCATGTGAAGTACAGTGTTGTACCATTAGAAAATACGTTAGAAGGTACGGTCAATCTAACTTTGGATTATCTAATTCAAGCAAAAATGCTTAAAATCGTCAGTGAAGTGGTTGTTCCTGTACGCCAACACTTTATGGTTCATCCTGAAAATCTAGTCACTTGGGGTCAGACAGAAACGATCTATTCTCATCCACACGCGTTAGCACAGTGTCACCGATTTTTAAGTAATGATATGAAACGATCAAACCAAGAAACATACACTTCAACAGGAGCAGCGGCAAAATTTGTTAGTGAGCATCCTGAACAGAAGATCGGTGCAATTGCGAACGATTTGGCAGCGGAAGAGTATGGTTTAGAAATTGTTTGTCGTGATATTCATGACTTTGCTAATAACCAAACACGGTTTGTAGTTTTACATAAAAATGATACAGCACTTCGAATCAAGAACTTAAGTCGAAAGGGTTTTAAAACAACATTGATGGTTTCCTTACCAACGGATCACGCTGGGGCACTTCATCAAGTGTTATCTGCTTTTGCTTGGCGTCGCATTAATCTATCAAAAATAGAATCGCGCCCTATGAAAACAAGTCTTGGCCAATATTATTTTTTAATTGATATTGAGCAAAAAATGGATGATATACTCATTCCAAATACAATTGCTGAGATTGAAACATTGGGATGTTCGGTAGAAGTATTAGGTAGTTATCCGTATTATTGGAGTGATGAAATTTAGCGTTTCAAGAGAAGAAGGATTGTTAGAAAGCACCCATCAGAACCTACTGTTATACTAGAAAACTCATTGCACCTATTTAAAGATAAGACACCTAAAAAGCTCAAAAAACTAAAATGTTTAAACATCCATAGCTAGAAAAGAACCCGTATAGATAAATGCGGGTTCTTTCATTTAGTTATTGTTTCATTACGCGTCAAATTATCCTTTAATTGAAGTAGATTATTTGTTGTCGATAATAAATCCTAATTTTTTTAATGATTGATATGCTGCTTCTAATTTTGTTTTGCTTTCTGCTTCAATGGTATGTAAATGAACACCATTGGTCAACTCTAAAAGATAGGGTGCTTTAGTTGATGCTACTTTATCGATGAATTGGTTGACATCATGCCGATCACTAACCATAATCGATGCTTCTAAATCCCCATAAATAGGGTGTTCAATAATGACATTCTTCACAGTGACCCCATGATCAACGATACATTCTAATTCTTGTCTAGTTTCTTCAGGCTCGTGATGACAAGCAATGATTCGTTGCCATTTATTTGATTCTGTTTGATCAGTCATATAAATATATCCCTGACTTGTTGCAACGATTGGTTTGTTTTTTGCTTTTAAAAGCGAAATATCTTGTACAATCACTTGTCTACTTACGCCAGCTTTGTTAGCGAGCTCTCCTCCGGTTATCGGCTCGTTTGCTTTACGCAACCAATCTAGAATAGTCTTTCGTCTTTCTGATCCAGTTAATTTATTTGTCTGACTCATTGTCGAGATCCTCCATCATGTCTTCCACTTGTTAAGTATATTCTCACATATTTCTATCGTTTTTTCCAGATCCTTTTTTGTAGTGGCGTTACCAAGTGAAAGACGAATATAGTTCTTCGCTTTTTCTTTTGGTACCTGCAATGCTGTGATTGTTCTTGCGGGTTCTTGATTTCCGACTGTACATGCGCTTCCTGTAGACAAATATACGCCATTCTGATTAAAGCTGAGCATGGCATAATCACCAGCCATCTCATCGAATAATATCCCGATAATGTGTGGGAGTTGGTTTGGGCTCGTAAAAACTTGTAAAGGAAGCTTTCTTTTCAGCAATTCATTTACAAAAAAAACTCTTAGGTTACGCATGCGGTCTAATTCACTTGTGGATGCATTTATTGCAAGACTAGCAGCAGTAGTAAATGCAGCGATACTAGGAACGTCTATAGTAGCAGATTCAAGTACATCGTACTGATTATTCGCTACCATATTCTTTTTCAAAAAGAATGCTCCAGTTCCTTTCGGTCCATAAACCTTATGACTGCATACTGCATAACTATCTACATGAAGGAGCTTCACATTTGTTAAGATTTTACCAAATGCTTGTACACCATCACTATGAAATCGAATGCCTTGTGTCTGTAACCAAGCCCCAATATCTTCGATTGGTTGAATTGTTCCGATTTCGGGATTCACATGTTGAATAATAACTACACATGTATCTGTTCGAATTGTATCTTGAACATCCTTTAAGTGGATTTCTCCATATTCATTCGGCTTTAAGTAACTTATTTCGTAATCTTCCTGTTCTGCTAACCTATCCAAGTATTTAGAAATGGACGGATGTTCAAAAGGGGTTGTAATAATATGTTTCCCTTTCTGTTTATTTGCTTGTATGAGTGTTTGAATCGCTAATTGATTTGCTGCTGTTCCACTACTCGTAAAATAAATTTCATTTGGTGAGGTATGAAGTAATGTACCAAGACTAGTTCGGCAATAATCCAGTACTTCTTTGGCTTTATTTCCTACATCATGTAAACTATTGGTATTTCCATAAAAGTTGGTTGCTGTTTGTTGATAAACAGCTAAAGCTTGCTTATCCATTGGTGTTGTAGCGGCATAATCTAAGTAGATCATTACTTTTGACCCTCGCAATCTTCGAAAAATTTATCTTTATTGTAAATTAAGTGTTGTCACATGTAAACAAATATGTAAAGATAGGTGTAAAGACAGATGAGTAAGGAGTGCGAAAAATGGAGAAGGAACGCGTGCTCATAATTGGTAGTGGTATAGCAGCCATGACATTAGCTAAACAATTACCGAAAGATAAAGAAATTTTGTTAATAACAAAAGGTAAGATAGATGATAATAACTCCGTCCGAGCACAAGGAGGGATCGCCGCTGTAACTGATGCGAAGGATAGTTGGAGAGCTCATTTTTACGATACGATGCAAGCAGGCTATCAGATGACAGATCCTGAAGCGGTTACGATGTTAGTAAAAAAAGGTCCAACATATATACAGAAGATGGTTGCTGATGGACTTACGTTTGATAAAGATGAGAGCGGTCATTTTTTATTAGGGCAAGAAGGTGCCCATAGTCAAAGAAGAATCTTACACGCAGGTGGAGATCAAACAGGCAAGAAGATAATGGATTATTTATTTGATACATTACCTGATAATGTTCAAATCATCACAAATATTACGGTAGTCGATTTACTTGTATCTAATAATCAATGTTATGGTGTTCTTACGGTAACAGAGGATGGGGAAACATGTACTATTTATGCGAATCACATTGTATTAGCTACAGGTGGTTGTGGAGCACTATACCAATTTAGTTCGAATGATCCGAATATAACTGGTGATGGTATTGCAATGGCCTATCGAGCTGGTGCTAAAATAACAGATTTAGAATTCATGCAATTTCATCCCACGTTATTAGTGAAAGATACGCAGAGTTATGGATTAGTCTCTGAAGCAGTACGAGGTGAAGGTGCGCGCCTAGTTACGAAAACTGGGGAAGCAATTATGGATAAAGTTCATCCATTGAAGGATTTGGCACCACGAGATGTAGTAGCTAGAACCATTCAAGCTTATTTAGCTAAAGGCACAAATATTTATTTGGATATAACGATGATCGAGCGTTTTAGAGATAGATTTCCAATGATCAGTGCATTATGTGATCAAGCAAATCTCGATTTATCGACGGGGTTATTACCCGTTGCACCAGGAGCTCATTTCTTAATGGGGGGAGTTGCAACAAATTTAGCTGGGGAAACCTCAGTAAAACAATTATATGCGGTTGGTGAAGTTGCGGCGTCCGGGGTGCATGGTGCAAATCGGCTAGCAAGTAACTCGTTATTAGAAGCAATTGTTTTTGCGAATCGATTGGCTCGGGCGATTAAACGTGCAAAGCCAATAAAAACACCGATAAGAAAATCAAGAACAAAAACGATTGCATGTGCAGAAAAGCAATTAGTTTTGCCTCGTAAAACGGACTTACAGACAAGAATGATGTTACAAGCAGGAATAATTCGTGAACAATCACAATTAAGTGATTTAAAGCAATGGCTAGAATCGTTTAACATACACCAAGATATTGATCATGTTATTCCAAGCCAACGAATGTATTTGAATCAACTACTCACCTGTTGGCTCATTGTAACGTCCGCGCTCGCTCGTACAGAAAGTCGAGGGGCTCATTGGAGAAGTGATTATCCAACCATGGACAGTAAGTGGGAAGGAAAACATATCACTTATTGTCATGAACAACTTGGACATAAATGTGTACCTGGAGGAGAACGATGAATCAATTAAAAGCAAAAAAACGAATAGAGCAGTTTTTATTAGAAGATGTTGGTGATCACGATTTAACAAGCGAAATACTTTTTCCTAAAAATACAACAGCACGAGCAACTATCATGGCAAAAGATATAGGAGTTTTAGCTGGTACAGAATTAATTGAGCTTACTTATCATCTGATTGATCCTACGATAGAGGTTGTTGTAATCAAGAACGATGGAGCAGATTTGGCTAAAGGGGAAACAATAGCTACGGTTACTGGAAATGTTCAATCGATTTTAACTGGTGAGCGAGTGGTTTTAAATCTATTACAGCGAATGTGTGGGGTCGCAACCTTAACGAATCAAGCCGTGAAAGCATTAGGCAGTAAGCAAACGAAGGTACTAGATACAAGAAAGACAACACCAGGATTACGTATGTTTGAGAAATATGCCGTTACATGCGGTGGGGGATATAATCATCGCTATGGCTTGTATGATGGAGTGATGATTAAAGATAATCATATCGCACATTATGGTTCGATTTCTAAAGCAGTTGAGCAAGTAAAAACAAAACTAGGCCACATGGTTAAGGTAGAGGTAGAAACAGAGAATCAAGATCAAGTGGTAGAAGCAGTTCGTGCTGGTGCAGACATTATTATGTTCGATAATCAATCACCAGAAGAGATTGTTGCAGCGATTCAATATGTACCAGATTCGATTGTGACCGAAGCTTCAGGGAATATCAATCTAACGAACATTCATAGCTATCGAGATTGTGGAGTTGATTATATTTCATTAGGATTTATTACACACTCTGCTATCGCTCTAGATATTAGTATGAATATTGATTTATAGATTATTAGGAGGGGTTTTTTTATGGATATGCTCGCATTTTTACAAAAAAAAGAGACAGAATCAATGTTGCCGGATCGTTATAAAAATCTTTCTGTTACAGAAATGGAAGCGGAAGTGCGCCGGATTAAGGATAAATTAGGCGATCGACTATTTATGCCAGGTCATCATTATCAAAAGGATGAAGTGATTCAATTTGCAGATGCAGCAGGTGATTCCTTACAACTGGCGCAATTGGCTGAACAGAA
This sequence comes from Natronobacillus azotifigens, assembly GCF_026805325.1. Lineage (GTDB taxonomy): Bacteria > Bacillota > Bacilli > Bacillales > Amphibacillaceae > Natronobacillus > Natronobacillus azotifigens. The sequence goes on along the minus strand of NZ_JAPRAT010000005.1, from coordinate 68,256 downwards.
TAAAGCAGCTGAATACATTGTGTTTTGTGGTGTGCACTTTATGGCTGAAACTGCAGATATGTTAACAGAGGATAGACAAACAGTCGTTCTTCCAGATATGCGTGCAGGCTGTTCGATGGCAGACATGGCAAACATTAATCAAACAGAGCAATGTTGGGATATTCTTCAAGGCATGTTTGGAAATACAATGATACCTTTGACATACGTTAACTCTACTGCAGCGATCAAAGCTTTTGTTGGTAAACATGGAGGAGCAACTGTAACTTCATCTAACGCAAAAAAAATGGTGAAATGGGCATTTAAACAGAAAGAAAGATTACTATTTTTGCCTGATCAGCATCTTGGGCGTAATACAGCCTATGATTTAGGTGTACCATTAGAAGAAATGGCTGTTTGGAATCAACAAACGAATAAATTAGAATATGAAGGTAATTTAGATGATATTCGTGTAATCTTATGGAAAGGTCATTGTTCGGTTCATGAGAATTTCACTACAAAAAATGTAGATGATTTACGAGCAAAGGATCCAGAGCGTAAGATTCTTGTACATCCTGAGTGCAGTTGGGAAGTAGTTCAGGCATCTGATTATGCAGGTTCAACCAAATATATTATCGATATGATTAATCAAGCAGAAACGGGTAGCAAGTGGGCAATTGGAACAGAAATGAACTTAGTAAAACGCTTGATTGATAAGAACCCAGATAAAGATATTGTTTCATTGAATCCATTTATGTGTCCATGTTTAACGATGAACCGGATTGATTTACCACATTTATTATGGACGTTAGAGTCAATAGAATCAGGGGAAATTGTTAATCAAATTAAAGTAGATCAAGAAACAACTGAGTTATCGAAACAAGCATTACAAAAAATGCTCGCACACGCGTAATAAAAAAAACAGGCAATTTAGGGATAAGAATCAGAACGGCATCCTGTAAGCAGACAGTGAAAAAACAAAAAATTCTATGCGAGAGCCTGATACTGAAATTCCATCGGTGTCGGGCTGTTTCGTGTTTCCTGGAATCGTTTGTAGTTATAAAACACCATATACTCTATCATATCCTTTTCAAGTGATTGGGAAGTGGCGCACAGGTTTAAGCGGTAGGATTCCATTTGAAGTGCCTAAAAAAGCTTACCATCGGTCCGTCATCCATGCATGTTCTTACCTGGTTATTTTACGTCTGGTATTTTTTTCGACTTCCTCTATTAGTAGATTTAAAACGCTTATTACTTATAGTGCTTTATCTATTGTCGCAAAACCGAATTTGATGAGATATTGAATTGAAAGCAAGTTGAATCTAATCCAGAAGAGGTGTTCAGATAATGTTCAACCGCCTGGGTATTCAATTTCATACGAATAATTTCTCCATCCTTTAGATCCTTTAAACATACAACGGCACCGGCTTGATAACCACGAAGCCAATTTCTCAAAGTTGTATCGCTCATTTCTTCTGCCCTAGCTAATAAATATTGTGAACCGTCTTCGTTACGTATTCTCATGACTATCTCGTACTGTTCATTTAAGTTGTGTTCTGTTCTTCTTTTAGACATAACAAAAACTCCCCTTATCGTGTCAGGGAATTTTTATTATTTCTCTGTCTACGATAAGGGGAGCATATTACTTTATTCAGTGCCCGTTGCTTTTATTTAAGAATCATTATTGATGGTATTGATTCAGTTGATGAAAAGCTTGCTCATAGAGCTTTTCTGTTTCAATAAACCGTTGCATAATAGAATCTGTCCCCATTACAACAGATACAAGTCGCACACCATTTTGTTCAACAGTACCTGTAAACCCATAACCCGCTAGATTAGTGTAACCAGTTTTTAACCCATCGACGCCAAGATAAGAAACGTGGTCTGCTAGCATTAAATTTGTATTAATATATTCTCGATTATTAGCTAAGTACTGTGGTTGACTTGTAATAGCTAATAAAGACGGGTGATGATTGATTAAATACCTGGCAAGGGTTGCTAGGTCTTGAGCAGACATTTTGTTGGTATCATCAATTGTTCCCACTGAGAAAAACTCACCAAGGTGACGATTATCTAACCCTGTGCTATTAACAAATATCGAGGCCTCCAACCCTAACTCATTTGCCCTCTGGTTCATCTGTTGAACGAATAACTCTTCGCTACCACTCACTGCTTCTGCAAGGGCAATCGTTGCACCATTAGCTGAATGAATCGCCATGGCTTGAAATAATTCATCAACTGTATATGTTTGATCTTTTACAAGATGAACAGAAGCATAACCAGGATGATGTGAAATTGCGTATGCATAATCACTGATCGTGACATCCGTTTCCCAATCAAGTTCTCCCGCTTCAATTGCTTCTAAAACAATCAGCTCAGACATCATTTTAGACATACTTGCAGTTGGTAAAGAGAGGTCACTATTATCTTGATAAATGACTTTTCCTGTTTCTGCATCGATTAATATGACAGAGCTTGCCGTAAGGTTAATATCTGTTATTTTCCATATTCGCTTGATTAGTTGATCCGATATCGTCCGATTTTCTACCAATCTGTGTACCGGCTGAACCGGATAACCAGCAAGAGTCTGAATCTCATTACCACTAAAGATAAAAACACTAATTATACTAATGATTAATAGCGAGATAAGCGAGATGTATTTCATCGTTCTAACCCACCCAATTTAAGATTTAGCTTTACTGTACCATATAATTAATCTTAGCGGTGAAAAACAATCGTTTTTTTCACTTGCCTCACTCGCTCTTCGTATAAAGAATCCATTTTAAAAATTATATCAACTGCTTTTTCCATTTGATCAAAAGAAACAAATTCGAATGTCCTGTAAAAATTCTCTTCTAAAAAAAGAAGTAATAAGCAATACAACACTGAGAAATTCACTTCGTGGTTATCGAGCCTAAGCACAAGATAAAAACTCCCCTTATCGTGTTAGAGAATTTATATTACTTCTCTATTTACTATAAGGGGAGCATATCAATCGAATGCCTGTTTTTTTTGTAATAAATATCGTTTTCTTAAATTAAATCGAAAAAACGCGAGTTATCTACTGTTTTTTAATCAACTTTTACGGGCGTCTGCATATCTTGTTAGGGAATGATCCTGTTATATGCCTATTTATTAACAGATTAAACAATAAAGGAAGGAGTTTTCGATTGTGAAGATTCATGTTGTTCAAAAAGGCGACACATTATGGGAATTAGCCAAAAAATACGGTGTCGATTTTAGTGAACTAAAAAAAGCGAATCATCAGTTGGCGGATCCAGACCAGATTATGCCTGGAATGAAAATAAAAATACCAACTTCAACAAAGCAAGTTGTAAAAGAGACTGTTCCTGATAAGGTTATGCATCCTTATCAAGATACATCGAAAAAGGCACATCCAGTGATTAAAGAGGACGATAAAAAAGAGAAAAAACAAGTGAAGAAGCAAATGCCACAGAAAGAAATGCCAATACCAAAACCACCAAGCAAACCAATTCAATTACCTAAGTTGCCGAATATTTATTCTAATCATTATAATATCGATTTAGGGATTGAGGATAATGATTTTTCCTTCAATCAACAAACCATAGATCAGACAAATCAAACGATAAACTATCAATCAAAAGAAAAAGTCGAAAAAAAACCTGAAAAACAACCAACTTTACCACCAGTAACTGCACCAAAGTTGCCACCAATGCCACCAATGGGTCCGATGATGCCTTTTTATTGCTGTATGCCTTATCCTTTTCCATTTCATCCAGCTCCGGTGCATCCGCCAGTGGCACCACAACAGGACTTGTGTGATACCTATGCTAAACCTGATTGCTCATGCTCAGAGGTAAAACATGACCATGGAAAAAAAGCCGATCATTTGCAAGGTCATCCGTATCAACCAATGCCAATGCAACCTTTGGGTCAATGGCAACCAAATGCTTCACAGATGACACATCAAAGCCCTGTTGATTGGAGTTCGCACCAATTTAAGGATCCGGTTCATCCTCATGATTATGAACATGACAATGAAGGACATGGTTTTATTCCTTACAATAATGATGAGTATGAGGAGAATACAGATAACTTAGCCCAAGATCCAAATTTTGCTGGTATGCCACCATATCCAATGATGGATCCGCAGATGGGATTAGGACAGCAGGGTTATCCTATGATGCCACCACAAATGGGACCAGGACAACAAGACTTTCCGATGACGGATCCACAGATGGGGCCAGGGCAACAAGGTTTTCCAATGATGCCACCACAGATGGGACCAGGACAACAAGGTTTTCCAATGATGGATCCACAGATGGGGCCAGGGCAACAAGGTTTTCCAATGATGTCACCGCAAATGGGACCAGGACAACAAGGTTTTCCGATGATGGATCCACAGATGGGGCCAGGGCAACAAGGCTTTCCGATGATGCCATCACAGATGGGACCAGGACACCATGCATTTCCAGGGGATCCAAATATGGGAGGAATGCCTCATCATGGAATGCCCCCTTTTGGATCAGGTCCTCCATTTCGCGATGAAGAAGGCACCGAAGAATAAATAAACTACAGTGAACGAAGACGATTCATTTTTATGAATCGTCTAATTTTTTATCCCAGAGCAACCGTCCGTAAGCCACCCACTTCAAAACAACGAGAACACCAAGTAGTTTAAGTGGGAGTAACGGACGCTAGCACCGCGAAAGGTTTAGGTCACCCTTTAGGGCTAACAATCAGTGGAGGAATACCTAAAAACTCCCACTGATAGAAGTTTCACTTTTTTTATTTATCGCAAGAAGTGATATGTCCAATCTCATCTTGCTCTAATGGAAATTATTGCGTTTGCTATTGAACTAAGAGATAATAAAAAGAGAATATTAAGAAAGAATAATAGGTATACGGAATGTAGAAGGGAGATACAATAATGCAAAAAAAAGTTGATGTATTAGTAAAATGGTTACAAGATCAAATGAAAGAAACGGGTGTAAAAGGTTTACTGGTTGGTATTAGCGGTGGAATTGATTCGGCAGTTGTTACAAACTTAATTAAATTGGCTGCCCCCGATAGTTCCCTAGGAATCATGATGCCTTGTAAAAGTAATCCAACCGATCTCGCGCATGCAACTGAAGTGGCAGAAAAAGCAAGGATTGACCACTTGACTATTGACCTTAGTCGAACCCATGATGTTTTGCTTAGTGATATTAAAACAGAGTTGGTTACAGCTGGCCTACATAATCCAGACCAGGAAAAATTAAGTGATGCCAATTTACGTGCTAGACTTAGAATGAGTACACTTTATACGGTGGCAACTAATCATCAATACTTAGTAGTGGGAACCGACAATGCAGCGGAGTGGTTTACCGGCTATTTTACGAAATTCGGAGATGGTGGGGTTGATTTAGCACCATTAGCTCATTTAACAAAAGGTGAAGTAAGAGAAATGGCAAAATATCTTGGTGTTCCAAATGTAGTAGTAGAAAAGCAACCAAGTGCAGGACTATGGGAAGGCCAAACCGACGAAAACGAAATGGGTACAACATATGAGTACATTGATAAATATTTAAAAGGAGAAGAAATTCCTGAAAAAGATAAGTCGATTATCGAAGAAATGAATCGTAAGACGGCACATAAAAGAGAAATCGTTAAAATACCACCAAAGTTTTAACGTCCATAAAGATGCCTCTTTACTACTTAAAAAATGCAGACTATGCAAAAGGCATTTTTCGGTTTATCCACTCATATGCCTATGATATAGTGTTAACTGGATGAAATTTTAAGATGTAGAGAGGAGCATAATATATGGCTGGCCATTCTAAATGGAAGAATATTCAACACAGAAAGAGTGCCCAAGATGCTAAAAAAGGTAAAATCTTTATGAGAGCAGCAAAAGAAATTTATACTGCTGCCAAAGAGGGTGGGCCTGACCCTGAAATGAATGCTGCCCTGCGCTTAGCGGTTGATAAGGCAAAAGCAAGCAATATGCCAAATGATAATATCGAACGTGCAATAAAAAAAGCTTCTGGTACGTTGGATGGCGTAAGTTATGAGGAAGTTATTTATGAAGGCTATGGTCCTGGTGGTTCTGCTGTGATGGTTGAAATTTTGACAGATAATAAAAATAGAACCGCTTCTGATGTTCGCCACGCTTTCTCGAAAAGTAATGGTAACTTAGGTGAAAATGGGTGTGTTTCCTTTCTTTTTGATCGTAAAGGATATTTGGTTATTGATCGAACGACAACAAATGCAGATGAAGACGAGATGCTACTTGCAGTGATTGAAGCGGGAGCAGAAGAGATGGAAACAAGTGACGAGGTATTTGAAATATATACGGAACCAGAGCAATTTAAATCAGTAAAAGCTAGCTTAGAAGAAAAAGGTTTCCTGTTAGATACCGCTGAAATTTCTTTGTTGCCACAAACGTACAACGATTTATCGGTATCGGATCAGGAGAAGTTAGGACGACTGATTGAACGTTTGGAAGGTTTAGAGGATGTTCAAGAAGTTTATCATAATGGTAAAATGGATTGATTTCCCCTTCAAAACAACCATACCAAAGTTGTTTAAGCAGGATCGATACGGATGATAGCACCCCGAATGGTTCAGCTAACAATCAGTGGAGGAATACCTAAAAACCCCCACTGATTATAGTTTCACTTTATCTAGTTCCGATTGTTAACTTGCTTCATATGCTATTAATAATTTGATATATCGAGGTGTTTAATTAAAATGGGTGAAACAAATGATAGTGATCGATTTTCTGAATATGATAAACAAGATTCCATAAAGTTTTTAGATCGTTTTATCAATGAAGAAAAAGAATATTATGTGATCTATCAAAAGAAAAAACAAAACACGATTCGAGAATTGCAATTTAACCAAGTGAAAAAACTATCGGAAAATCGCTATTTAATTACTATGCATCAAGAAAATCTTCATCATTCTGTTTGTTATTATGTTGGAGAAGAAGTAGAGCTAACTTCAGATGAAATTTTAAAGATCCGAATTGTTGATCCTCTTGATTATGATTTTGTTGTGTATACCGACTAATATTTAGTCGGTATTTATTTTTGAATTTTAGTAGATAACCCAATTGAACAAACCAACTCAACACCCTTCCATCATCCCCAAATAATTTCCCTTTGTCTATTTACGTATTGATTCCAGACCAATCGTTCATAAGACTCCCACTTCAAAACAACGAGAATTCAAGTGGGAGTAGCGGACGCTAGTACCCAAATGGTTCAAGGGCCTTTAGGGCTAACAGTCAGTAGGGGGATATCTAATCCCCCCCAAAAAAAGATTGAAGTTTCACTTTATGTATAAACTGCGAGGTGTGAATCTAGGTTTAAGTAGGCGTTTCAGCAAGGTTGCAGCCCTTTTTTAGGATCAACCTAAGTGAAAGAAGTAGTTTCGACGAGGTTAGCCCCAATTTTAGCCCTCAACCTAGGCAAGATAGGTCATCTTGACGAGGTTAGCGTTATCTCCTGCCCTGAACCTAGGGGAAAACCCCGCCTTAAAGAAGTTACAGTTCTTTTGATCCTCTACCTTCGAGTGAACCTCATTAGAGTGAAAAAAATAAATTATTTACCACACAGTTTGCATCTACTATGTTGTAATTAAGCATGAAGGATCAAATCAGTAGATACTAAAAATAATAAGAAGATTTCTATAGAAGATGAGTAAAATAGCGGAAATTGGTCAAGCTAATAGTAAACGTAACAAAAACTTGATTGAGGTGAACAAGATGAATCGAAGAAAAAGATTTATTATGTTGGCAATTGCTATCTTAGGCTTATTTATATTAATAAGCTTAAATCCTGTAGATGAAGACTTAGAGAAAGTTGAAGAAAAGTCAGAAAATGAAATAGAAACAGCTGCAGCCATTGATATAGAAAATCAAAATAATCCAGATGATTTAGCAGTAATAGAAGTGATACTACAAGAACAGTATATAGACGGACGAATGGAGACAAAAATCATTGAAGAAACAATTAGTGCTATGGAAGATTTTTGGAGTGAATACAGTGATTATCAGCTAATCGATCAAAAAGTAGGTCAACTTACTTTCCGAAAACAAATTGATGATGTTTCTACTTATTTGAAAAAAGTTGGCCATTTTGGTCTTTATGATGATACGTTAACTATTTTTGAAGGAGAACCAGAATATGAACAAGTTATACAGTCTTTTTATCATATAGATAAAAATGAATTAACAAAAGAAGATATCGAACGATTAAATAATGGAATTAAAATTGATTCTAAAGAAACCTATCAACAAACATTAGAAGTTTTTCGAAGTTATAGTCCAACGGAACAAGTGCAAGGCTAATATCAGAGTGTAGACTGCTTCCATTATGTATAGGATAAAACTGAAAGAGCCCTGGCATCAAGTCAGGGCTCTTTCAGTTCGAAAAATCCCATTCATTAAGTTCATAGTTTTCTCCATTAATAGTCTGAACTCAATGTCACCAGCAAAGGGTGTGCGAACATACGATTGTATGATAAAATACTAGTAGATAGTGAAGTGAAGATTAGGGAGAGATAATGATGATCGCATACATACATGGTAAACTAGAGTCAGTAACCGATTTGGTGGTTATTATAGAAGTGAATGGAGTCGGATATGAAATCATTTGTGCAAATCCACTAAAATTCCAACATAAGCTTGGTGAAATAGTGAAAATTCATACATACCATCATGTTCGTGAAGATGCACAAATACTATATGGCTTTGAAAAAATAGATGAAAAAACATTGTTCTCTCAAATATTGAATGTATCGGGTATTGGACCAAAAGGTGCTCTAGCGATTGTTGGTAATGCAGGTGTAGAAGAATTTACGCTTGCTATTGAAGAAGAAAATGAAAAATTCCTAACAGGATTTCCGGGTGTCGGAAAGAAAACAGCAAGACAAATGATTCTTGATTTAAAAGGAAAGTTACCGTTTGTGATCACACAAACAGCCAATGATCAGGGACAAACTGTCTCTAGTCCAACTACCATAACCAAGGAAGTGACCGAAGCGATCGAAGCATTAAAGTCGCTAGGATACTCGGATCGAGAACTTAAAGCAATTACACCTGCTCTTAAACAAGAAAATACGAAAAGTATTGATGAGTTAATACGTAAAGGGTTAGCATTATTAATGCAATAACAAGCGGGGGGTGAAGATATGGAAGAACGTGTAATTTCCGGGGGAATACTAGAGGAAGACTCATCAGTTGAACTTAGTTTACGTCCAAGTACGTTAGCACAATATATTGGTCAAACGAAAGCAAAGAAAAATTTAGCGATATTTATTGAGGCTGCGAAGCTCCGTCATGAACCGTTAGACCATGTTTTATTGTACGGGCCACCAGGACTTGGGAAAACTACGATGGCTTCCATTATAGCGAATGAAATGGAAGTTCAATTTCGAACTACATCTGGTCCTGCAATTGAACGAGCAGGAGATTTGGCTGCAATTTTATCCTCGCTAGAAGCAGGAGATGTCCTGTTTATTGATGAAATCCATCGGTTGCCTCGTGCTGTAGAAGAAATATTATATCCCGCAATGGAAGATTTTTGTCTCGATATTGTTATTGGTTCTGGTTCTACAGCAAGATCTGTTCGGTTAGATCTACCACCGTTCACTTTAGTAGGTGCAACGACAAGAGCTGGTTTGTTGACCGCTCCGCTAAGAGATCGTTTCGGTGTTCTAAGTCGTTTGGAGTATTACGAGATTGATGATTTACGGGAAATTGTAGAACGAACAGCAACGATATTTGATGTAGCAATTGCTAGAGACGCAGCTTTAGAAATTGCCCGCAGATCGAGGGGGACGCCGCGAATTGCAAATCGCTTATTGAAGCGAGTACGCGATATTTCACAAGTAAAAGGGGAAAAGGCGATTAGTCTTGGGACGACTCAAGAGGCACTAACGATGCTTCAAGTTGATCAAACGGGCCTAGATCATATCGATCATAAGCTATTATTGGCAATTATCGATTCTTTTCAAGGTGGACCAGTTGGCCTAGATACACTTGCTGCTACCATAGGTGAAGAATCACAAACAATCGAAGATGTATATGAGCCCTATTTATTACAGATAGGCTTCATTCAACGTACGCCTAGAGGGCGAATAGTTACCCCGAAAGCGTATGAACATTTTCAGAGAGAAATTCCGAATAGATAATCTAGCTTAATTAAAAGCTAACGGTTATAATGATAACCATTGAGTGTCAATTTAACGTGTCTTTCTATAAAAGAATAAAGCGCTTGTTAGATAGGAGTATAACATGGAGATAAAAGATTTTGATTTTGATTTACCTGAAGAATTGATCGCACAAACACCATTGAAAGACCGTACGTCATCACGCTTGTTAGTGATGAATCGAGCTAATGAAACGATCGAGCATCGTCATTTCCGTGATATTATTGATTATTTGAATCCTGGTGATTGTCTTGTGTTAAATGACACAAAAGTCCTTCCTGCAAGATTATATGGAAGCAAGAAAGATACGGGAGCAAAGATAGAAATTTTATTGTTACATCAACAAGAAGATGATGTTTGGGAAGTACTAGTAAAACCGGCTAAGAAAATTAAATCAGGAACTGAAATTGTTTTTGGTCATGGTCAATTACATTGTGTCTGCTTAGAAGAAAAAAAGCATGGCGGAAGAATGGTGAAATTCGCTTATGAGGGAATTTTCATGGAGGTACTAACTGAACTTGGGGAAATGCCTTTACCACCATACATTAAAGAACAATTATCAGATCAATCTCGTTACCAAACAGTATATGCACGTGAACAAGGATCGGCCGCAGCTCCTACCGCAGGTTTACATTTCACAACAGATTTATTAGATCAGGTGAAAGCAAAGGGAATAGAGGTCGCTTTTGTTACGCTTCATGTAGGGTTGGGCACATTTCGTCCGGTAAGTGTGGACACAATAGAAGAGCATGATATGCATTCAGAATTTTATCATTTATCGAAAGAAAATGCCCAAAAGATATCTGCAGTCAAAAAAGCTGGTGGCAGAGTCATTGCGGTAGGCACTACTTCCACACGAACGCTTGAGACGATTGCAACCGAGCATAATGGTGAAATTGTTCCTGCTAGTGATTGGACGTCTATTTTTATTTATCCATCTTATGAATTTAAAGCAATCGATGGGTTAATTACGAATTTTCACTTGCCAAAATCAACACTAGTCATGTTAGTAAGTGCACTAGCAGGACGAGATTTCATTTTACGTGCTTATCAAGCAGCAATCGATGAAAGGTATCGCTTTTTTAGTTTTGGTGATGCCATGTTGATTCTATAACTTGTAGTAAAGAAGGGAAATAACCATGTCAGCAGTAACTTATGAATTAATCAAAACATGTAAACAAACAGGGGCTAGATTAGGGAAAGTGCACACCCCTCATGGATCTTTTGAAACGCCCGTTTTCATGCCAGTAGGAACGTTAGCAACCGTAAAAACGATGAGTCCAGAGGAAATAACCGAGATTGGTTCGAAAATTATTCTATCCAATACGTATCATTTATGGTTACGACCGGGTGAAGATATTATTCGAGAGGCCGGGGGATTGCACAAATTTATGAACTGGGATGGATCGATCTTAACGGATTCTGGTGGTTTTCAAGTGTTTAGTTTAAGTGATTTACGAAACATTGAGGAAAAAGGTGTTCATTTCCGCAATCACATTAGTGGAGAAAAACTATTTTTGTCTCCCGAAAAAGCGATGCAAATTCAAAATGCACTTGGCTCGGATATTATGATGGCATTTGATGAGTGCCCTCCGTATCCAGCTGAACACAAGTATATGAAAGATTCAGTAGAACGGACAAGCCGTTGGGCTGAGCGCTGTCTAAAAGCTCATGAAAGACCAGAAGATCAAGGGTTATTTGGAATTATTCAAGGTGGAGAATATGAAGAATTAAGAAAGCAAAGTGCAAAAGATCTTACCTCGCTTGATTTTCCAGGGTATGCAATCGGAGGGTTATCAGTTGGTGAGCCTAAAGATGTTATGAATCGTGTATTAGATTTCACGACACATTGGTTGCCTGACAATAAACCTCGTTACTTAATGGGTGTTGGTTCACCAGATTCATTAATTGATGGTTCGATTCGAGGGATCGATATGTTTGACTGTGTTCTTCCTACACGAATTGCACGTAATGGTACTTGTATGACTTCAAACGGGCGTCTAGTGGTTCGCAATGCGAAATTTGCGCGTGATTTCTCACCACTTGATCCAAATTGTAATTGTCATACTTGTAAAAATTACTCGCGAGCTTACATTCGACACTTAATAAAAGCGGACGAAACCTTTGGATTGCGACTTACCACTTATCATAACCTATATTTTCTGGTAAAATTAATGGAGCAAGTCCGAGAAGCAATAAAAGCAGACCGACTTGGTGATTTTCGAGAAGAATTCTTTGAACAATATGGTTTTAATAAACCAAACGCAAAGAACTTTTAGGAAAGGAGGAAACCTTTATGAATCCGGGAGAACTAATTAGGCTTCTATGGCCATTTATTTTAATGGCTTTCGTATTTTATTTTCTGTTAATACGTCCACAACAAAAACGTCAAAGTGCGATTAATCAAATGCAAGCTGATTTAGCAAAAGGAGATCAGATCATTACGATTGGTGGACTGCATGGTGTTGTTCATTCTTTAGACGAAGGTACGATCATTATTGAAGTGCATAATGGACAAAAGCTTACATATGATCGCTCTTCTGTGAAAGAGATTGTCAAACCGCAACAATAATAAGTGATGAAAAGCGGGTGGCTACTATGCTGCCCGCTTTATCTGTGCATTCTTCATCGGCTGCCTTGATTTGTTCACATAATCTCAATATTAAAATACATATTCTATGTTTACCTTTTCACAAAAAATAAGTAAAATGAATAAGTGTGGCATTCCAATGAAAATATGAATAGATAAAATCGAGAGGAGAAATAGTATGGGAGATCTTATTCAACAGGTTGAAAGTTTGCAATTATTAAATCATTTTTTGCTAACGTTATTCTTATTAGTACCGATGATTCTTGTTGCACGAACCGTCGTAGCTGGGACGCGTTATTCCCCAATTTTAATTATTGTTATTTTTGGGTTAGCAATGGGGTTTGTTTTAGAGACAAGTGGACTGGCTGAGCCTGGTCTAGGTCAATTTCCGGTTATTGATTTGATTTCAAGAACAACAAACATTGCATTAATTGTTACCTTCTTTGTAGGGGGACAGGAAATTCGGAGGATTTTTGGTAATAAAGAGGGAAAGACGAAAGACTTACTTGTTCCATCTGAAGAAGAAGCAGTATTAGGAACAAAAAGAACACAATTGGTTCTTATTGTACGTTCCGTTTTCATCCTATTAGGTATTGAGGCGGTTGTTAGACTTATTACAGGGCAAGGCGGTGCGCTCAGTAACTACTACCCTATTTTAGCTTACCTTGGACTTGTTGGGGCAGTTATTTTAATAGATAGCAAAGCAACGATTACACAGAAACCTTTATACATACGTAAAGGTGTTTTAGAAATAATTGTGATCATCGGGATTTCGTTGGTGGCATTTCATCTAGCAGAATTCATTGGAGAGTATATCGCACTTCCAAGTATTTTCTTTGCGATGGTAATCGCTACTGTATTGGGTATGCTGTTATACAGCTATGTTTTTGGTCCAACGATCAAAGCACTTTTATTTGCAGGTATTCCTGTTGTGTTAGCAGGGACGTTTTTAGTTGGTGGTTCTCGTATAAGTGAAGTGTTCTCCATGGAAGGCGCTAACGCAGTACTAGGATATGGATTTTTTGGTCAAGTATTCTGGATGTTTGGTGGAATGGCTTTACTCATGTTCTTTGCCAATACAGCTAGTGTTCGTAATTTAGCACCTGGTATGGCTGGAGCCTTATCACATACCGGTTTGACGGGGGCATGTACTGCAGGTGATTTAGGGACCAAAGCAGCAGACCGTGCGCCAATGCTAGTAAACATACCGTTTGCAATGCACATTTTTGTTTTTTCTATTCTTGCAGTAAGTGCTGATCAAGAAAAATTATTTATGTGGCCATCGGTTGTTATGATGCTACTCGGATTCGTGTTGTTAGTATTAGGATTACGAAATCTGAGAAGCGCTAAAGGAAATGCTACTGATCGCTTTGAAATAAAATCGTTGTTGCAATTTGGTTTTGGATGGCAACTCATTGCTATTTTCGGCGGGATGATTTTGTTAAGTATTAACCCGATGTCGGTAGAGTTTAGTGCTATGGCGAAAGCTTCAGCGATTTCTCACTTTGGACTGTTTGCTGCGATTCAAAATGGTATGTTCGGTGCAGAAGCAGCGGGCTTGATTACCTTTACATTTTCCATGACTTTCCTTGTTCACCCATTTGTTTTCTTCATGTTTGGTAGAGCGATGGAGAATAATGAAGAGATGCCTAAATTGCCAGTCTACATTCTTGCGGTTATCGGTCTAGTAGGTATCTTAGCTTCTGTTCTGTTTCTGTAAATCTTTTATATTTTTTTCTGAAGGAAAGCGGGTAGCACTTGTGCTGCCCGCTTTATGTTTGTTGTTTATCACCTATATTCACCCCAATAACGGCCCCTAGAATACTTGCCAGTAAAAATCCTCCATGATATAGCAGTTGTTCAACCGTGAAATGTTGTTGATAGCCCAAGTACTGATACAAGTAGATAAATAAACTAAAACCCAAACTAATAACTACTCCAATTATCCATCCTTTTTCTTTTGCTTTGACCCCAGCCACCAGTGCACCGATTAATAAGATTAGCAATCCCGTTAAGGTTGTAAATAACCTGATCGTTGATTCAGAGATAGAAGTAAAACGAAGCAGTACCGCAAAAAACAAACTAGCAACAATCAATAATGCTAATATCGTAATCCAGCCATACAGTAAAGCGGTTGATCGATTTTTCAAGATGTTTTCCTCCTTTGCTCGTCCTTTTATTTTAAATATATGAGCAAAAGAAAAAAATAGACTTCAATATTTCTGTAACTGACGCATATATTGTAAGCAAGTCCAATTATCCACTAGATTTCCTCAGGAAGGGGACAGACTATGGCAGTCACGCTTACCATCATCATTTTTGTTATCAGTTATTTACTTATTATCTCTGGAAAAATTAATCAAGCGCTTGTTGCAGTTTCTGGCGGTGTTCTTTTATTAATTTCGAATATTTATACCTGGAATATTGCATTTACTCGTTATATTGATTGGAGCACCATTGCATTATTATTTTCAATGATGGTGTTGGTCTCGATCACAAAAAAAACCGGTTTATTCACATATATCGCGATACGTTTTGCCCAACAAGTAAAAGGTGCGCCGATCCCTCTCTTAATTGGAACAGCTTTTTTAACAGCGATTGGATCTGCCTTATTAGATAATGTCACGACAGTTTTGTTGTTTGTACCGATTATTTTAACGATAACGAAATTACTGCAGTTACCATCTTTTCCGTACCTACTCACAATTATATTTAGCTCAAACATTGGCGGAACAGCAACATTAATAGGAGATCCTCCCAATATTATGATTGGGCAAGCCGTGGAACATTTAACATTCAGTTCATTCATTGTTCACTTGGGGCCTGTTGTAGTCATTCTGTTTATTTGCATGTTGCTATTAATGATTTTACGATTTCGAAAAGATTTCTCGGCGAATAAGCAATTAGTAAAAGAGTTATTAGAGATCAATCCAAATGACTATCTTGAAAAAACACCGATGCTTTATCAGTCTATAACCGTATTAGTCATAACGATGGCTGGCTTCTTACTACATCCAGTGTTTCATATTGACTTAACAACGGTTGCAGTTTGTGGTGCTTTATTGTTATTGCTGTTAACAGAAAAAGAGTTGAAAACAGAAAAAGTATTTCAAGAAGTAGAATGGATCACGTTATTCTTCTTTATTGGATTGTTTATGTTGGTAGGAGGATTACAGGAAGTAGGGATTATTGACGAAGTTGCCCGTTGGATTATTTATTTAACAAATGGTGATTTACCAGTAACAGCTGTGTTGCTGTTATGGATTTCTGGGCTAATATCACAGATGATTAACAATATTCCTTTTGTGGCAGCAATGATTCCTGTTATTCAAGAGTTTCAGACATATGGTATGACGTATGTAGACCCTTTATGGTGGGCTCTAGCTTTAGGTGCTTGTTTAGGTGGCAACGGAACCCTAATTGGCGCTTCAGCAAATGTAGTGGTTTCTGGAATTGCAGAAGCGGAAGGAGAGCCAATCTCTTTTGTTCGTTTCTTAAAATATGGTGTTCCTTTTGTCATTTTCTCACTAGTTGTTTCGATGATTTATCTTTACATTCGTTATTTAATCCCTTTTCTCGGCTGATAAGGAGGAACTTCCATCAGCTAAGGCACGTCCTCGGTAAGAAAAAACGACGATAGTATTTTAAGTCCGATCTCGCACTTATATCCATCCTTTGGTGGAAGCGACCGTCGTAACTGAAGTGCCAAGCATATCCTGTATAAATGATATAAAAAGTCTTAAAGAACCGACGATCTTACCAATTATTTCTAATAAGAGTAAGAATGTATAAGTTTTTTGTTGATATACCAAAGGAAAGGTTAAGGTCTTTTGTTTGATTTAAAAATAAATGGCTATTGTTGCAACCGTAGCCTCGTTTACGGAAATACACTACGCTTTCTTGAGGGACAACCTCAGCTGATTTTCAAAAGAAAAATGCTTCTGAAAATGGATCTTCGGTTTGTCCTGAAGCTGCGATTACTCGCTTCAACGAAATGCTTTTCTAGAAGACTACGTATATTTCCTTAGCTTTTTTACATGCAGACTCTCGAATATGTGGTTATATATTTACTTTATATTTTTAAGACTCTTCTAAGATAAGATTAGGGTAATAGTAAACAATTTGCACTAAACAAGCGTAGGCAACAAATGGGTGACACTCTAGCAGGAACTGCACGAGCTGAAGATCCACTCCGAAGCGTTTGCTCCCGAGTTAGCTAAAGCCGTGGGACTGCGATTACTCGCCCCATCGTAAATATTTGCCTGCAGAAAGGGAGCCTATTTGTTGCCGTAGCGTTATTAGAGTACTTAGTCAATGTTTTAAAGGACCGGGCTTTATCCACGGTCTGTCTTAATAAGTGATGTATATTTCCGATGAATACGTTCATGCTAATGGAAAAGCATAAAGGTGTGAACATCGTGGATGTAGAGATGGGGAAAATGATTTACCGAACAATCGTAACATACGGAATCATTGTACTACTTTTTCGCATGATGGGTAAAAGAGAAATTGGTGAGTTAAGTTTACTGGATATCGTCATTTTTATTATGATGGCTGAAATTGCAGTATTTGCCATTGAAGACCCGGATCGGAAAATTAGAGATGCTACCGTACCAATGATCGTATTAGTTATTATTCAACGTTTGACAGCTATCATTTCACTAAAAAGCAAGCGATTTCGAGAATGGTTTGAAGGTAAGCCCTCGATTATTGTAACAGCGGGAAAAATTGATGAGCATGAAATGAAAAAACAACGTTATAATTTTGATGATTTGACCCAGCAATTACGAGAAAACGGTACTAAAAGTATTCAAGATGTAGAATATGCGATTCTGGAACCATCCGGAAAACTATCAATTTTTGAAAAAACCCCCACTGTTTCAGCAGGTTTTGTTTATACATTGATCATGGACGGAGACATACAAAGAGATAACTTAGAAGAGATTAATAAATCAGAAGCATGGTTGAGACAGGAGTTGATCAAAAAAGGGTATGATGATCTTGAGCAAATATCCTTCTGTTCGATTGATGATAATAATCAGTGGTATATAGATATAAAAAACGAACGCCTATGAGAATAGGCGTTTTAGTATCGGGATTTGTTCTAATTCATCTTTTGTAACAAACCTTAATGTGAATAAAAGAAAGATATAAATAACAAGCAATAATAAGAGGGTTATGATAAAAATCAGAAAATTTTCACCATAGTCTGGGAAAAGTTGTTGAAGAAATTTACCTGTCAGCCAAGTGATAACGATTAACGTTGTCATTTTCACCATATCTGAAAATTCTATCCGAAAAGAAATAACACGATGAAGCGTAGCATAATGGAGCATCGTTCCTAGAACGACACCTACCGTTAAACCAATGGCTGCACCCATAATTCCGAAAGTTGAATTCGAAGTAAAGAATATTAAGACAGCAAATTTCACAACGGTGCTAATGATGTTATTCCACATGGCTAATTTCGCATAGTCTAATGCTTGAAGCGCAGCATTCATCGGGAATTGGATATAGATCAGTAAAAAAAATGGTGCCATAAAAACGATAAATCGACTTGCATTGCTCGTCCCATACATGAATTGTAAAATGGGTACAGAGAAAAGACTCATAATTACAGTTGAGATTGCACCGGATGCGAACGAGATCCGAATGGCTTGGTGTACCCGATAATGGACGAGATTGTGATTTCTGTTCGCTTCTGCTTCACTTATGTTTGGAATTAAGGCCACCGCTAAGGAATGGGTAATAAAAGTAGGGAAAAATAGTAACGGAATGGCATATCCAGTTAATTCTCCATATTGTTTGGTAGCAATACTAGTCTGAATGCCGGCAATTGCTAAACTTTGTGCTACAAGAATTGGTTCAAGAAAATTAGAAATTGAACTAACGAGACGGCTTCCGGTACTTGGTAGTGCAATCGATAATAAGGATTTTAAGGTTCCGATACTATTTTTAATCGACGAAAAGAAAGCGCCTTGAATTTTAATCTTTGTATCTTTACGAAACAAGTGGATCATTAACATTAGAGATAGTAATTCTCCAATGATAACAGAGATCATTGCTCCACTAGCAGCATATTCGATACCGTAGGGAAGGAATAAGCGTACGAAAAATGCAACACAAGAAATGCGGATAATTTGTTCCAATACCTGTGCATAGCTTTGTGGTTTCATATTTTGTCTACCTTGAAAATAACCACGAATAACTGAACCAATCGCACTAATTGGTACCATTGGTGTGATCGCGATTAACGGATACAAGGTTCGTTCGTCTGTAAGTAATTTTGTTGCGATCAAAGGAGCACCTATTATCATGGCGATGGAGAAAAAAATACTTAACGTGCCTGTTACTAATAGAGAAATGACAAGAATTTGTTTCATTTTCCTCGTATCATTTCTTGCTTCTGCCTCTGCGACGCGTTTTGAAATGGCAATGGGTAAGCCAAATTGAGAAAGTGTGTATACCAAAAATAGTGTTGGTAATGCCATATTGTATAGACCGATTCCTTCTTCCCCCATCAATCTCGCAACAACAATTCTATTGATAAAACCTAATAATCTGGTGATTAAACCGGCAAATATTAAAATTAGTGTTCCTTGAAGAAAAGTTTGCTTCTGCATATTTGTTAATCCTACCTTCTCAAAAAATTAAAAATCCGCTACAATAATATATATGCAAGCAAAAGGTACGAGCATGACAAGTAGATGAGATAAGCGGTAAAATAGAGGAGGATTTTTCATGAAGGTTAAATCTGTAGTAGATTGGAAACCGATGATTGCAGAAGTGATTCAAAGTAAAGCAAGTGAGTTACAGTTGTTTGGCTATGATGAGGCAACACCAGAAGTTGTTTGGGATTGTTTAGTTAATAAAGTATGGAGAGGGACCCCCGAGAAGCGTTTATATCAAGTGGTAGAGGATGTTTTTCATCTGAATCCACACTTATTCATGAGTTTTATAACGGTTCAATCGTACCAATCAGATGATCTGATGGAATCTATTGCGGCATTAACCCAATTTGAAGAATAGTCGAAAAAGATTTGGAGAAACCTCCGATACTTACACGAAAATTTAACATCGATAATTGACAACGATTGCTAAAGGTATCATAATACATTTGGGAGTTTGTTTTCCTGGTTATATTCGAGATAAAAGAGTAAATAGAAATAAGATAATACACGTACTTTTAAAAAAGTAAGTAACGTGGAGGAGGCACAAGATTATATGATAAAACGAGGCAGAGTGATTGCCTTTTTTCTTATTGTTCTAACGTTAGCGGCAGTTGTTGGAACAACAGTTACAGGAATCACTAGAGATATGAATCTAGGCTTAGATCTACAGGGTGGGGTAGAGATTCTTTATCAAGTAGAACCCTTAAATGAAGATCAAGAAATTACGACTGGCGTATTGGACGCAACAGTTCAATCTTTACGTCAACGAGTAGATGTGTTAGGAGTCAGTGAGCCAAACTTTGATATTGAAGAGCCAAATCGTATTCGTGTCCAGTTAGCGGGCATAGAAAATGAAGATGAAGCTCGTGAATTGTTAGCAACCTCCGCTCGACTATCATTTCGTGATGTAGAAGATCGAGAGTACTTAGATGGATCAGATTTAGTTGAGGGTGGAGCGCGACAAGATTTTGATCCACAAACCAATCAACCGATTGTATCGGTTCAACTACAAGATGGGAACCTTTTTGGGGAAGTAACCCGAACGATTCTAGAAGATCAATCGTTAAGCAATCAATTGGTTATTTGGATGGATTATGAAGAGGGAGATTCTTATCAAGAAGAGTCACAAAAAGCGGATCCTAAATATATTTCGGCACCTGTGATCCGAGATGTGCTCAATCAAAGTACAGTAGTAATCTCTGGGTCTTTCACCGTTCAATCAGCTCAACAGTTAGCAGATATTTTAAACGCAGGGTCTTTGCCTGTTAATTTGATTGAAGAATCTACAGATTCCGTTAGTGCGCAGTTTGGAATGGATGCAATGAGTCAGACGATTTTCGCTGGTGCGCTCGGTATATTATTTATTTTTCTCTTTATGATTGGTTATTATCGTTTTCCAGGACTTATCTCGGTAGTCACTTTAAGTTTGTATATATATTTGGTGTTACTTGTATTTGGTTGGATGAATGGTGTATTAACATTACCGGGAATTGCAGCATTAATTCTAGGTGTAGGGATGGCTGTAGACGCCAACATCATTACATTTGAACGAATGAAAGAAGAATTAAAGCAAGGGAAATCCATGATTGCAGCGTTCGACGCGGCGAATAAAAACTCAATGTCAACGATCTTTGACGCGAATATTACGACATTGATTGCAGCGACGGTCTTGTTCATTTTTGGTACAAGCTCTGTGAAGGGTTTTGCAACACTGCTTATTGTCAGTATCGTTTTAAGTTTTGTAACAGCAGTGTTTATTTCTAGGTTCTTCTTAGGTTTATGGGTGAAAAGTCGTGTTTTAAATAAACGTCATACTTGGTTCGGACTGAAAGATAATCAAATTCAATCGATCTCTGATCCGACCCCAATTGAACCAACCTTTTTTGGAAAACAATTTGATTTTGTTAAACACCGGAAAAAATTCTTTATTATATCAGGTACATTAATGCTTGCAGGTGTTGTCTTCCTTAGTACACTGGGACTTAATTTAAGTATTCATTTCACTAGTGGTTCTCGAATTGAGATTAATACGGAAGATCCTGTAGATGCTGATCAGATCATGAATGATTTTGCAGAAATTGATTTAGAGCCACAAAATATTGTTTTTTCCGGAAACAATAATGAGATTGCCGTTGCGCGTTTTGACGAGCAATTGGGACAAGAAACAATTGCAGAATTGCGTGCTCATTTTGAAGAATTATATGGTTCTGAACCAAATTCAAGTACGGTTTCTCCTGTTGTTGGTCAAGAACTTGCTCGTAATGCCTTTTTAGCTGTCCTATATGCAGCGATTGGGATCATTATTTATGTTACGATCCGATTTGAATTTTATTTTGCAGTAACCGCTATTGTTGCGTTACTACATGACGCTTTCTTTATTCTAGCTGTTTTTAGCATGACACAAATTGAGTTTAATGTTACGATTATTGCTGCGATATTAACCATTGTGGGGTATTCGATTAACGATACGATCGTTACGTTTGACCGGATTCGTGAAAACTTAAAGATAAAGAAACGTGTACGTTCTTTTGATGAGTTAGCAAAAATCGTAAATAATAGTTTAATGCAGACATTAGCAAGAAGTATCAATACGGTCTTAACTGTAGTTGTCGCTGCACTTGCCTTGTATATATTTGGTGCAGCAGCCATTACGAATTTCTCCTTTGCCTTAGTCGTAGGATTGTTAGCAGGTATGTACTCATCCCAATTTATTGCGGCACAAGTTTGGTTAATATGGAGAGGTAGAAATATTAAAGAAAAGCCAATAGTTTATGTTGAAAAACAACGAAATGATGCTCCACAAGTTTAAAAAATATTCGCTCCCAAAAACTGCTACGTTTAGGGAGCGTTTTTATGTGGTAAACATAACAGAACTTACTGCAATTTTATTTTTTGAGAAGAGGTGGATGAAATGAGAGGACAAACGTATATTATCTCTGCGCTAGTGTTTGCCCTAATCGTCGCAATATTTGCGGTTATTAATGTGGATCCAGTAGAAGTAAATTATTTATTTACGACTGGTGAGGCCCCTTTAATTCTAGTCATACTTATCTCTGTTTTAATGGGTGGTTTAATTACAGGTGGATTTGGTATTTTCCATTTGTTACGATTACAACGAGAAATGAAGGTATTGAAAGAAGAAAATGAAAAACTACGAATAAATCAACCAGCTGAAGATATAGAAATTACAGAAGGTGAATTTTTCGAAACTTCAAGTGAAGAAAGATCAGATACTCAAAATCAAATAGAAAAGTAATACGATTTCGTTTGAACCCCCTGACACACTCTAGTATAATAAGTGAGTCAGGGGTGAATTTATGTTAGAAAGACAGATGAAATGGAACTTTACATATAAAGAAGCAGATCAAATGGAAAAAGCTTTAGATGATATGAACATTTCACCAACGGTAAAGCGTTTATTGCAAAAAAGAGGAATAATAGCTGAAGCAGAAATTAAACGGTTTCTAACACCGAGTCTAACAGATTTATATGATCCAAGTATGATTTCTGGAATGGAAAAATCAAAAGAGCGGATCATGCAGGCAATTGAAACTGGAGAAAGTATTTTGGTTTTTGGTGATTATGATGCAGATGGGGTAAGCGCAACTGCTCTATTAGTTGAAGCACTTCGTGAATTAGGAGCGATGTGTGATTATTATATACCGAACCGCTTTACAGAAGGTTATGGACCAAACGAAGAAGCCTTTAAAGAAGCTAAAAATCAGGGATTCAGCTTAATTATCACGGTAGATACTGGGATTGCAGCAATAGAACCAGCTCGAGTTGCAGGTGAACTAGGACTGGATTTAATAATTACGGATCACCACGAGGTACAAGAAGAGTTACCAGAAGCATATGCAATCATCCACCCAAAATGTTCTAAAGAGTATCCTTTTAAAGAACTAGCTGGAGTTGGGGTTGCTTTTAAATTGGCTCAGTATTTACTTGGGTACTTTCCTGAACAACTGCTTGATTTTGTTGTAATTGGTACCATTGCAGATTTGGTACCCTTAGTTGATGAGAATAGAATTCTTGCTTATTACGGATTGAAGGCAATTACTAATTCCAAACGCCCAGGTTTTCAAGCGTTGAAAGAAGTTTCGGGAATAAAAGAATCAGTAACCGAAGAAGACGTTGGCTTTTTGATTGGTCCACGAATTAATGCAGTAGGGCGTTTGCAAACGGCATATCCAGCAGTTGAGTTATTATTAACTGAAGATATCGAAGAGGCTCATGAAATTGCGAGCAATATTAATCAGATAAATCAAGAACGCAAGCAGATCGTTGAGGCTATTGTTCAGGAGGCAATTGCAATAGTAACCGAGAACGAAGAAGAAAACAAGCAGGTAATTGTTGTAGCAAAAGCAGGTTGGAACCAAGGCGTACTTGGGATTGTTGCTTCCAAGCTTGTTCGTACTTTTCAACGACCAGCTATTTGTTTAACTTTAGACCCTGAACAAAATCGAGCAAAAGGATCAGCAAGAAGTATTGATGCTTTTGACTTGTTTCAAAACGGAATGCAATGCAAAGAACTATTCCATCAATTTGGAGGACATGCTCAAGCAGCTGGCATGACTTTACCTATCGAAAATGTAGACAAGCTGAGAGCAAGATTAAACACATTGGCTAGTGAACAGTTGGAACAAGATGATTTTAAAGAACAACTGCATATTGATGGGGAGCTAAAACTTGATGAGATTGATTTATCTGTTATTCAAGAAATTAATCAACTTGCTCCTTTTGGCATGGCCAATCCAAAACCCTTATTTTACGTGAAAGCCAAAGTGAATGAACAGAGACAAATCGGCACGAAGAAAAATCATTTAAAAATAACTTTTACGGATGGTTTCCATCAACTACCTGCCGTTGGTTTTGGTATGGGAGAACACTTTCATGCAATTTCAAAAGAGGCGGAAGTGGAAATTGTTGGTACTTTGCAAGTGAATGAATGGAATGGTAAGAAGTCTCCCCAATTTATGTTACAAGATATTGGGGTGTCTGAATGGCAATTGTTTGATTATCGTGGTTCAAACTTATGGGAACGCCAAATTCAACACCTTACCGAGGCAGATACCATTTGTGTAAGCTTTCAATCAAATTCCAATACTAAATGTAATTTACCCGTCGTTTCTTATAAAGAATGGCAAGGAAATTTCGGGGAGATACAGACGCGAAATATGGCGAATTTAATTTTGCTTGATTTGCCAAGCGAGTTACAACACTTAACAGAAGTCCTTTCACAAGTAGAATGGAAAAACATTTTTACGTGTTATCGATTGGAACAGCAACATTACATGGAATCATTGCCAAGCCGAGAGGATTTTAAATGGTTTTATTCGATGTTAATCAAAAGAGGTACATTTAATCAGGATACAGAGCTACTATTATTAAGTAAGCACAAAGGTTGGAAAAAAAATAAAATAGATTTCATTATCCAAGTGTTTTCTGAGCTTGAATTTGTTAAAATAACGAATGGAGTAGTTGAGCCGAACGAACAAGTGAAAAAGCGGAATTTGACTGAATCGCTTCATTACCAAAACTCACTCAAACAAAGTAAAATCGAACAATTACTATACTATTCAAATTATCGAGAACTCAAACAATGGATAAGTAGTCAGATAGAGCAAACGAGCTCTATAGAGGAGGAAAAAGTTTATGGATTATAAACAATATATTACGGTGGTAGAGGACTGGCCAAAAGAAGGGATTCAGTTTAAAGATATTACTACATTAATGGATAATGGAACTGCATATAAATCAGCAGTAGATGAAATTGTTGCGTATGCAAAACAACAAAATGTTGATATTATTGTTGGACCAGAAGCGCGAGGCTTTATTGTTGGATGTCCTGTATCTTATGCATTGGAGATTGGTTTTGCTCCAGTAAGAAAAGAAGGGAAATTACCACGAGAAGTAATTAAAGTTGATTATGGTTTAGAATATGGTAAAGATGTACTAACTATCCACAAAGATGCGATCCAACCTGGACAACGTGTTTTGATTACGGATGATTTATTAGCTACGGGTGGTACAATTGAAGCAACCATCAAACTAGTAGAAGAATTAGGTGGCATTGTCGTTGGGTGTGCTTTCTTAATCGAGCTAACGTATTTAAATGGTCGTGAGAAATTAAAAGACTATGACGTACTAACATTAATGACATACTAATAATGTGTAGGGGGTATCTTTTCTAAAAGGTACTCCTTTATTTTAGTCCAGGAAATTTTAAAATTGCGTTGGCTGTTGAAAACTTTTCAGAACAGATATAGCCACGTCCAGCTCCAAGCACCAAAAACTAGGCAACTTCACGAAGCAATCTACGATAAGTAATCATCGGTTCGCAAGCAAAACGCGATTCCTTTATCCCGGAGCAACCGTCCGTAAGACTCCCACTTCAAAATAATGAGAAAAGCAAGTTGTTACAGTGGGAGTAACGGACGCTAGCACCCCGAATGGTTCAAGGGCCTTTAGGTCATCCTTTAGGACTAACAATCGGGGAAATACCTAAAAACCCCCACTGATTGAAGTTTCACTTTATCTCGATTGATTCGCTCCAGTTGCTACGTTTTTAACCGGCGCTCTGCACTTTTGTTTTTACTATTTGGCGGATATTGTTGAAAAATTGCTGATAAATGTTATAAAATTAAAAGAATACATGTTATTATAGAGAATACAGTAAGAAAAACATGAAAAATTCTAAATGAACAAAGGGCAAAAGGACAAGGGTGATCATATGTCGAAAGAAAACATTTTGACAGCACAAGATGTAATAGATCAAGCTGCACAGTATCTTTCTGAGGATGATACTGCTTTTATTCGTCGTGCTTTTGAATATGCCAAAAAAGCACACGAAAACCAATTCAGACGATCTGGTGAACCGTATATCATCCATCCAATTCAAGTGGCAGGGATATTAGTTCATTTAGGCTTAGATGCTGAAACAATTGCGAGCGGATTCTTACACGATGTTGTTGAGGATACAGAATTTACGATAGAAGATTTAACCGAAGAATTTAGTAGTGAGGTTGCTATGTTAGTTGATGGCGTAACGAAATTAGGTAAGATTCGCTATATGTCTAAAGAAGCACAACAGGCAGAGAATCACCGGAAAATGTTTATTGCGATGTCCAAAGACATAAGGGTCATCCTAATTAAGCTTGCCGATCGTATGCACAACATGCGAACATTGAAGCACATGCCTCCTGAAAAACAACGAAGAATCGCCAATGAAACATTAGAAATTTTTGCACCATTAGCACACCGACTTGGTATTTCGGCGATTAAATGGGAATTAGAAGATGCGTCTTTGCGTTATTTAAACCCACAACAATATTATCGAATTGTTAATTTAATGAAACAAAAACGTCAAGAACGAGAGTTTTATATTGAAGAAGTAATGAAAGAAGTTCAGAATCAATTAGAAGATGTTAATATTGAAGCGGAATTTTCTGGTCGCCCAAAGCACTTATACAGTATTTATCGAAAAATGGTTTTACAGAATAAGCAGTTTAATGAAATATACGATTTATTAGCGGTTCGAATAATTGTTAACAGTATTAAAGATTGTTACGCAGTTCTTGGAATTATTCATACGTGTTGGAAACCGATGCCTGGTAGATTTAAAGACTATATTGCCATGCCAAAACCAAACCTTTATCAATCCTTGCACACAACAGTTATCGGTCCAAAAGGTGCTCCATTAGAAGTGCAGATAAGAACGAAAGAAATGCATGAAATTGCTGAATATGGAATTGCTGCTCACTGGGCTTATAAAGAAGGAACGAAAATTGAGGGGAAAGATAGTTCCGAAAAGAAGCTCGCCTGGTTTCGTGAAATATTAGATTCACAGAGCGAAACACATGATGCAGAAGAATTTATGGAATCCCTTAAAGTAGAGCTGTTTGCAGATATGGTTTATGTATTTACTCCAAAAGGTGATGTGATAGAACTACCAAAAGGATCTGTTCCAATTGACTTTGCTTATAAAATTCATACAGAAGTTGGTAACCACACGATCGGTGCTCGAATTAACGGAAAGATGGAACCTTTAGACTATCCTCTGAAAAACGGAGATATTGTAGAAGTAATGACATCGAAACATTCCTATGGACCATCACGTGATTGGATGAAAATGGCCCAAACTTCTCAAGCGAAAAATAAGATAAAACAATTCTTTAAAAAGCAGCAACGCGATGAAAATGTTGTAAAAGGAAAAGAAATGGTGGATAAAGAGGTTCGATCATCGAATTTCGATCCGAAAGAAGTTTTTACCAACGAAAACTTGCAACGAGTTGCTGATCGTTTCAATTTTATTAGCATTGATGATATGTATGCAGCTGTTGGCTACCAGGGGATAACTGCATCACAAATCGCAACCAGACTTACGGATAAAATTCGTCGATCAGAACAAAAGAAAGAATTAGAAGAAACGATCGAACAAGTACAAAAACATACGTCAAAAGCAAAATCAACGGGTAAAAAGCATTCCGGAGTAAAAGTAGAAGGAGTAGATAATTTACTTGTACGACTTGCGAAATGTTGTAATCCTGTTCCAGGTGATGAAATTGTTGGCTTTATTACAAAAGGACGCGGCGTTTCCGTTCATCGTAAAGATTGCCCAAACATGGCAGACGGAGCAAAAGATCGGGAGTTGAAAGTTGAGTGGGAAGAAACAAGTTCCAAGCATTACAACGTTTATTTGGAAATTTCCGGTTACGATCGTCGTGGTTTATTGAACGATGTGCTTCAAACAGTAAATGAAATTGGGACGAACATTATTGCAGTAAGTGGAAAGTCTGATCGCAATAAGATTGTAGTCATTCATTTAACCCTATTAATTCAGAATGTTGACCATTTACGAAAAATTGTGGAACGCCTAAAACAAATCAAAGATGTATATACCGTTGAACGAGTCGTACAATAGTAATAGATAGTAAGGAGAACGAGTCGGTATGAAAGCGATAATACAGAGGGTCACAGAAGCTAGTGTAGCTGTTGAAGGTCAAATTGTCGGAAAAATAGATCAGGGCTTGGTTGTTTTGCTTGGTGTTACTCACGATGACGTAGAAGAAGATGTTACCTATATTCTTCAAAAGATTATCAACTTACGAATATTTGAGGATGATCAAGCAAAAATGAACGTATCTTTAAAGGATATTCAAGGTGATATATTATCCGTTTCTCAATTTACACTT
This sequence comes from Natronobacillus azotifigens, assembly GCF_026805325.1. Taxonomy (GTDB): domain Bacteria; phylum Bacillota; class Bacilli; order Bacillales; family Amphibacillaceae; genus Natronobacillus; species Natronobacillus azotifigens. The sequence goes on along the minus strand of NZ_JAPRAT010000005.1, from coordinate 39,646 downwards.
TACGCAGACACACGCAAAGGAAGAAGGCCTAACTTTATCCAAGCTGCTAAACCAGACCATGCTGAAAAATTGTACCAACAGTTCAATCAATTGGCCATTGCAGAAGGAATGACAGTAGAGACAGGTGTTTTCGGAGCAATGATGGACGTTCAACTTGTCAATAACGGTCCTGTAACCATTATTTTAGATAGTCAAGATCGAAAAAAATAAAGCTAAAAAGATAATCTCTGTTTTCAGGGATTATCTTTTTTTACTTAAAAAATAAAATTTTAATCATTTTGTCGGGGAGGCTCTTTTCCTACTTAATCTAAGTTTAACCAGCCATACGGTTGACTCTGATTTTACACCAGCACAAAAAACAATTTCCTGGTAGTTTTGAAGTAATAGCTTTACGGATGATTATACCGGGAAAAATAGCGCTAGTACGTAATAATTTTATTAACGCTAGTCTACAACTAAATATTATCCATAAACTGTGTGCTAGCGAAAAATTTTCTTATCCGCTCCTCAAATGAAATTGAATCCCACGGAAAGGGAGCCCATTTTCTGACGTAGCGGGTAAGGACCATTCGTCTGTGTCAAATACGAATAATTAAGAATCATGTAAATCTTTTAAGCTAGTCATGTACTTTAAGAAATGTTCTAGTTGAAAATAAAGTTTACATTTTCTTTACGCTGGGTTAACGATCAGTTAAAACTAACAAGTTATGATGAATTTGTGGTTGAAGTAGTCAAGCCATAATAATTCATGAAATCTAGGGGGAAATACTTGATGAAAAAAATGAAACGTTTGGGGTTAGTTGCATTACTTATTTTATTTATTGGTTTTATTACTGCATGCGATGAGACTGATGATGCAAGTGCAAAAAAAAGTGATTCGAACAATCAAACATCAGGTGAATTAGAGGGTAGTGTAGTAATTGATGGTTCTGGAACAGTTTATCCATTAATGGCAAGAGTAGCAGAAGAGTATATGGTTGCCGAGCAAGAAAATGTATCTGTTGAAGTAGGACGTTCTGGAACAAGTGCTGGCTTTCAAAAGTTCTTAGTCGAGAATGGCACGGATTTTAATGATGCCTCCCGTGAAATTAAAGAGGAAGAATTAGCTACAGCAACAGATTTAGGAATTGAAGTACAAGAATTAAAAGTAGCATTAGATGGTTTAACGTTTGTTATTCACCCAGATAACAACTGGGCTTCTGAAATGACCGAAGAAGAATTAATTAGTATATTTCATGCGGAAGGCAATATAAGCAATTGGTCAGATATTAATCCAGATTGGCCTTCGGAGAAAATTAACACGTATGGTCCAAATGAAAATCATGGAACGTATGAATTCTTTTATGAAAATATTTTGGAAAAAGCAGATTTGGTTGATGATGTTGATTTACAACAAGAATATTCAACACTAGTGACATTAATATCTCAAGACAAAAATGCAATTGGGTTTTTCGGATTTGGATACTATGTGAATAATAAAGATAGTTTGCAAGCAGTACAAGTAGATTTTGGTGATGGTCCAGTAGAACCATCGTTAGATACGATTGCTGAAGATGGAGCATATGCAAACTTCACTAGACCAGTTTTCACGTACTTAAATATGAATGCTGCAAAAGAAAAACCACAAGTGTTGGATTACGCAATTTATCTCGTGGAAAATGTAAATGCTTTTGCAGGAGAGACAGGTTTTGCTCCATTACCAGATGAAGAAATTAATGAATATTTAGAAACATTAGAAAAATTAAAATAAATAGATTGCTAATATTTTGAAGCGAGTATCTTTTGCTCGCTTCATCTTATTCGTATTAAAGAGGTGGGTATCGGGTGTTAGTAGAAAGTAAGCGATCAAAACAGAAACCAGTTCAAGTAAGCAAATGGATTGCAGAAAATAAGTCTTCAAAAAAAAGCATCTTGTTGTTAGAAAAAAGCATTCCTTATTTCTTGTTCTTTATTGCCATGATTTCCATTCTGACAACCGTTGGTATCGTATTGGTGTTAGTTACAGAAACTTATGAATTTTTCACAAGAGTATCATTTCTGGAATTTTTTACAGGCAAGGTACTGAGACCATTAAGTCAAAATCCAGAGTTCGGAATTTTACCATTAATTAATGGTACGATCATTTCTTCCGTTATTGCATTACTTGTTGCCGGGCCAATTGGAATAATGACGGCAGTTTATTTAAGTGAATATGCATCAGATCGTGTTCGGCGAGTATTAAAGCCAATGTTAGAATTACTTGCAGGTATACCGACTATTGTGTATGGCTTCTTTGCATTCACCTTTGTAACGCCATTATTACGAGAATTCATTCCTGGTTTAGGGGCTACTAATATTCTTAGTCCAGGTATTGTGATGGGGATTATGATTATCCCAATGATTGCTTCATTGTCTGAAGATGCAATGAGTGCAGTTCCTAATGCAATGAGGGAAGGCGCATTAGCGTTAGGTGCTACAAAATTAGAAGTCACTTTTCGTGTTATTATTCCAGCTGCTTTGTCAGGTATCATTGCTTCTTTTGTGTTAGGAGCATCGAGGGCAATCGGAGAAACCATGATCGTAACCATTGCGAGTGGAAGTTCAAAAAACTTCACTTTTGACTTGACACAATCTATGCAGACAATGACTGCTTATATAGTAGAGGTATCTGGTGGGGATGCACCAACCGGATCAACCATCTATTACAGTCTTTATGCTGTTGCTATGACCCTCTTTTGTTTTACTTTACTAATGAATATTATCGCTAGGTATGTTTCTCGGCGCTTTAGGGAGGAATATTAAATGAAATATATGGAACCGGAAATGGTTCGGAATAAAATGCGGTTTCGTGTGCAGTTAAACAAAATTTTTCAAGTATGTTTTTTTCTAGCGACAATTTTTGGACTAATTGTATTGGCAGTATTAATTGTTCGGGTGTTAAATCAAGGCCTGTCCTATCTAAATATGAATTTCTTAACAGGGAAATTATCAACAAATCCAGATCAAGCAGGAATTATGGGGGCAATTTTAGGTACATTCTGGTTAATGGCTGTAGTAGTTCCAATCACAACAATTTTAGGGGTTGGAACAGCAATATACAATGAATTATATGCAAAAAAAGGAAGAATGCAATCTGTTATTCAGACGAATATTGCAAACTTAGCTGGTGTACCATCAATCGTTTATGGAATCCTTGGTATGACCATTTTTGCTCGTGCATTGAATTTTGGTAGTGTTGTATTAGCTGGGGGATTAACCATGTCATTATTGGTTCTTCCGATTGTAATTGTTGCCAGTCAAGAGGCTATCCGATCTGTGCCACAGCATCTTGCAGAAGCGTCTTATGGTATAGGGGCAACCAAATGGCAGACCGTAAAGAATATCATCTTGCCTGCTTCGTTACCGGGTATTTTAACAGGATCTATTTTGGCATTATCAAGAGCTATTGGGGAAACAGCTCCATTAGTGGTGTTAGGAATTCCTGCATTACTTATTCCGTTCCCAAGTGGAATTTTTGATCGATTTACCGTTTTACCAATGCAAATCTATTATTGGACAATTGATGCTTCACTTGTGGAGGAATACGCATATTTAGCTTCAGCAACCATTATTGTGTTACTTGTATTATTGTTTATGCTTAATTCGACTGCAATCATTATAAGAAATAAATTTCAGCAAAGATATTAATAGGGTGGGTGAGGAATATGCATTCTGTAATAAGTGTAAAAGCGTTAAATAAAAAAATAGTTACTTCAAGTGAGAAGAGTCAACAAGAATCACTGATAGAGAATCCAATTGTATTTGAAACAGACGATCTAAATCTATGGTATAGCGATACACAGGCTTTAAAAAATATTCAATTACCAATCTATGAAAAAAATGTTACAGCGATTATTGGACCATCTGGATGTGGGAAATCAACCTACTTAAAAACATTAAATCGAATGGTTGAGTTAGTGCCTGGTGTTCAAACATCTGGAACGATCAAATATCGTGGTAAAAACATTCTAGATAAATCTTTTAAAGTTGAAGAGTTGCGAACGCAGGTAGGAATGGTTTTTCAAAAACCTAATCCCTTCCCAAAATCCATTTATGATAATATAGCTTATGGTCCTAAAATTCATGGGATTCGTAATAAAAAGATTTTGGATGAAATTGTTGAACAAAGTTTGCGTGGTGCGTATATCTGGGATGAGGTAAAGGATCGACTAAAACAAAATGCTTATGGTCTATCAGGCGGTCAGCAGCAACGATTATGTATTGCTCGCTGTTTAGCCATCGAGCCAGATGTTATTTTGATGGATGAACCTACTTCAGCACTTGATCCAAAGTCAACACTTAAAGTGGAAGAGTTAATTCAAGAATTGAAGAAAGAGTATTCCATTGTAATTGTCACCCATAATATGCAGCAAGCTGCCCGTATTTCTGATTACACAGCCTTTATGTTAAATGGAGAATTAGTAGAGTTTACAGATACTAATACTTTATTCTCTATGCCAAAAGATAAGCGAACAGAAGATTATATTACAGGAAGATTCGGTTAACGATAGATATATCGATCTGAGATAGGAGGCAGTAATGTGGTAGTAAGAGGTCAGTTTGAATTAGAATTAAATGGAGTAAAGAAGCAGGTGGTTGAATTAGCAGGCAGAGCAAAACAACAACTAGTAGATTCTGTTCAATCACTTTATGATGCAGATGTAGAGATGGCAGCTCGTGTAATCGAAACAGACAAAAAATTAGATGAAATGGATTTATCCATTAATGAATCTGCTATATTGTTGATTGCAAGACAACAACCTGTAGCTTCTGATTTAAGAAAATTAATTGTAGCTATTCGTATCTCTACAGACTTAGAACGAATGGCGGATAATGCAAAAAATATCGCTCGCTCTGCTATTCATATCGGTGGAAAACAGTTTGGTATTGATCAATCATTGGCAGATATGTGCGATGTTGCATTGAGAATGATTGACTTGGCTATTGAGGCCTACGAAAAAGAAGATATAAAATCAGCTAAAAAATTAGCGGAGTTAGATGATATTATTGATGGCATGTATGCTAACGTATTACAAGGATTGTTAGAAGAGACAGCAACAAATGCAGAATCTATTCAGTTAATTATGCAAATTGCCTTTAGCGCTAGATACATTGAACGTTTCGGAGATCACTTAACGAACATTGCTGAAAATGTAATGTATCTTGTTAAGGGCGAAACATTTGATTTAAACGGATAGGTAAAAAACAAGACAATCGCTTATTAAAAATAAGTAATTGTCTTGTTTTCATTATCTTTATAAAGCTTATCTTTGACTGAAATAACGTCGTAAACCATGAATAATTCCTTCTGTCATTTTCCTTTGATACTGATGGGACTGAATGTTCTCTTCTTCTTCTACGTTTGAAATAAAACCAAGCTCTAATAAAAGGCCTGGACGTGATCCTGTTCGAAGCACACTGTAATCACCGCTATCGTATCCTCGATCATTCGCCTCTGTTGTTTCAATGAGTGAGTTATGAACATATCCTGCCAAAGCACGGTCATTGCTTTCTCGATAAAAAGTATTCATCCCGTTTGCACTGGGATACTGAGGTGTGCTGTTATAGTGAATACTCAAAAAAACATCAGCAAGATGTAAATTAGCTAAACTCGCTCGGGGTGACAAGGAATAATAATAATCATCTTCACGAGTCATATAGACAGTTGCTCCTAGCTTTTCCAGCGTATCTCGTAAAACTTCAGAGGTCATCATTGCATAGTCACTTTCGTAATATCCCGCAGCACTAATTGCCCCAACATCGATGCCTCCATGTCCTGGATCAATTACAATAACTTTTCCTTGAAAAATGGAATCTTGTACCTCTGTAAACTGCATTTCATCTCCGATTATCCAAGACGGCATATAACCTGTATAATCTCCCCATGTTACATGAATCCAGTCAGAATCGTTCATTACTGAAAATGAAATCATTTCCCCAATTGGAATCTCTGTAACAATATCTCCATTGGTAGAAGGCTCACTTCGAAGGTTCACAACATCAACAGGGATGATTGTTGTAAAGACAGTTCCCTCATTACCATCAGTTTGTGCATCCTCATCATTTGAAGGTTTTTCTTCCCAATTTTCCTGTTCAGTAGTTATGCTTGCAAACTGAGCTGATATCCATCCTGTTTCTGAATGATAATCGATAGAAATCCATTCGCCTTCCTGGTCAAGATAGGTGAAAACTTGCCCAGAGCTTACATGACCGATAGGTTCGTAACTAGTGCCAGGACCGCTTCGCACAAGTAAATCATCTGTTTCAATTTCTACTTGTCGTGCATAAATCGTTGGAATATTTGTTAGACTAATAAGTAGAATGCCGAAAATAATCCATATACTAAGATATCGTTTCATATCGTAATCCTCCATAAATCGTTCATAATATCATCATAATTTATCATACAGCGATAAGTAAAGTTTTCACAACAAAAAGTTTAAAAAAATTGATGGACGTTCAGACAAAAAGCCGACCAAGTGCTTGATTTGAAAAAAAAGTTCAAACAAGCTTGACATTAAGAGAGTCAAACAGTAATATTATAAACAATTCAAACAATTTAACGACAAAATAAAACTAATGAGGGAAAAAGTAGTTGAAAAATGCGAACAGAAGAGAGGAGATCTTCTAGGCTGAAAGGATCTCTGTTAAGCAATTCAACGAAAGACATTCCGTAAGTGTTGTATTGAAAATAGAGTAAATACAAACGTTCACAGGCGTTAACTGTTTAAGTGGAAGTAGAGTGTAAATTCTATCTCAACTAGGGTGGCAACACGGGTGTAATCTCGTCCCTTTTTAGGGATGGGGTTTTTTTATGTTTAAATGAAGTGCCAAAATGTAATCTCAAACTTTGTTTACGTTATACATAATAGGGGGTATTAACAATGATTCATTTACCAAGAGGAACACAAGATTTGTTGCCAGGTACAACAGAGAAATGGCAACATGTTGAAGCGAAATTTATTGAACTGTGTCGAAATTTCAATTACCAGGAGATTCGAACACCGATTTTTGAACATACGGAACTATTTCAGCGTGGAGTAGGAGATACAACTGATATTGTTCAAAAAGAGATGTATACGTTTCAAGATCGGGGAGATAGAACGCTAACGCTAAGACCTGAGGGTACGGCATCTGTCGTTCGCTCTTTTGTTCAAAATAAGTTATTCGGTCAGGCAAATCAGCCGCAGAAGCTTTTTTATATCGGACCGATGTTTCGGTATGAACGTCCACAACAGGGAAGATGGAGACAATTCGTTCAATTTGGTATTGAGGCTCTAGGTAGTGCTGATCCAGCTATTGATGCAGAAGTTATTTCTTTGGCAATGGAAATATACAAACAATTAGGCTTACGCTCGTTGAAATTAGTCATCAACACATTGGGCGATCAAACAAGTCGTGAGAATCACAGAAATGCTTTAGTGGAACATTTTGAGCCACATAAAGAGGAACTTTGTTCGGATTGCCAGGTAAGGTTAGCTCAAAATCCACTACGTGTACTTGACTGTAAGAAAGACAGGGAACACCCTGCGATGAAAACAGCACCTTCGATCTTGTCCTATTTAACAGAAGAAGCTGATGCTTATTTTACAAAAGTAAAAGCATTTCTTGACATAATGGATATTTCTTATCATGTGGATCCTAATTTGGTTCGTGGTCTTGATTATTATAACCACACAGCTTTTGAAATTATGAGTGATGCGGAAGGCTTTGGGGCAATCACCACGTTGGCAGGAGGAGGCCGTTACAATGGACTAGTGGAAGAATTAGGTGGACCCGAAACACCTGGGATCGGCTTTGCACTTAGTGTTGAGCGATTGTTAATGGCTCTAGAAGCAGAAAATATTGAATTACCAATTGATGATGCCCTAGACAGTTACGTCATTGCAATGGGGGAAAAGGCAGAGCTTAAAACAGCTGAACTTGTAAATCAACTCCGTCAAGCTGGTATTCAAGTGGATAAGGATTATCAAGGGAAAAAGTTCAAAGCTCAATTTAAAGCAGCTGATCGTTTAAAGGCAAAGTTTGTCCTGATTTTAGGTGAGAACGAATTAGCAGAAAACAAGATAGAAATAAAAAACATGCAAACAGGAGAACAAGTTAGTATCTCCTTACCAGATATTGTTTCCTATCTTACCGAGCAGATAAAAAAAGGAGGGCAATAATCAATGACAGAAAAAAGACAATTAGCGGGGGATTTAACGAAAGTAGATGTTGGTTCAAAAGTTACCTTAAAAGGTTGGGTGCAAAAAAGGCGTGATCTAGGTGGCGTGATCTTTATCGATTTACGTGATCGATCAGGGCTGGTACAAGTCGTATTTAATCTTGAAACATCAGAAGAAGCACTTGAAATCGCAGAATCTGTTCGCAGTGAATACGTGTTAGAATTAGTAGGAAAAGTAGTACTGCGTGACCCATCAACAATTAATCCAAAGATGAAAACCGGAGATATTGAAGTGATTGTTGATGAAATAAGTATTCTGAATGAAGCGAAAAATCCTCCATTTACTGTGTTAGATGGAACAGATATTTCTGAAGATGTACGTTTGAAGTATCGCTATTTAGATTTACGAAGAGAATCGATGCAAGAGACTTTCCGTTTACGTCATCAAGCAGCTCAGGTGATGCGAAACTTTTTAAATGAAGAAGGTTATCTGGAAATGGAAACGCCAATGCTGACGAAAAGTACTCCTGAAGGTGCGCGCGACTATTTAGTTCCAAGTCGGGTCCATGCAGGACATTTTTATGCTTTACCACAGTCACCACAATTGTTTAAACAGTTAATCATGGTAGCTGGTTTTGAGCGTTATTACCAATTTGCCCGTTGCTTCCGTGATGAGGATTTACGAGCAGACCGTCAACCAGAATTCACGCAAATTGATATTGAAACCTCATTCATGACTAGTGATGAAATCATGGCGATGACAGAGAAAATGATTCAACGTTTGATGAAGGAAGTAAAAGGTGTGGATATTAATACACCATTGCCAAGAATTTCTTATGATGAGGCGATGAATCGCTATGGATCAGATAAACCAGATACGCGTTTTGATATGGAGTTAGTTGACGTATCTGAGTTGGTTAAGAATTCTGATTTTAAAGTTTTTGCAAGTGCTGTAACTTCTGGAGGGAAAGTTAGTGCAATTAACGTGAAGAATGAAGCCAATAATTTCTCAAGAAAAGATATTGATAAATTAACGGATTTTGTGAAAATTTATGGCGCAAAAGGCTTAGCATGGTTAAAGGTAGAAGAAGAAAATTTAAAGGGACCAATTGCGAAATTTTTCACGGAAGCGGATCAATTAGATCTAATCCATGCACTTGACGCTAGTGATTCAGATTTACTCTTGTTTGTCGCAGATGAGAAAAATGTGGTCTACGATAGCCTTGGTGCACTTCGATTGAAATTAGCGAAAGAATTAAATGTAATTGACGAGAGTCGCTTTCACTTTCTTTGGGTAACGGACTGGCCATTATTAGAATATGATAAAGACGCTGGTCGCTATTTCGCTGCGCACCATCCGTTTACAATGCCAGCAGATGAAGATGTAGAAAAACTAGCGACAAATCCTGATGAAGTAAAAGCAGCCGCATATGACCTTGTTTTAAATGGTTTTGAGCTGGGTGGAGGATCGTTACGGATTCACAAGAAAGATTTACAAGAAAAAATGTTTGAAGTATTAGGCTTTTCCAAAGAAGAGGCAACCGAACAATTTGATTTCTTGTTACAAGCATTAGAGTACGGTGCACCTCCTCACGGTGGAATCGCTTTGGGATTTGATCGGATGGTCATGTTATTAGCTGGAAAAACTAATTTGCGAGATACGATTTTGTTTCCAAAAACAGCTTCGGCAACTGATCCGTTAACTAACGCACCGGGAACGGTAAGTCAGGCACAATTGGACGAATTATCCTTGGGATTATCAGGAGAAGCACTAATCGTTAACGAAGAATAAAACGATGAAAGCATTTGCAAAAGCACTTGATAAATGAATCTGTTTATGCTAATATATAAACATAAGTTAATAAGGAATTATTAACGAAAACAACAATCAATCCTGATGTGTACGTTGTAATTATTAATGTTTTGACCGAACATTATAATTTCGGGAGCTTAAAGTTTCTGTATGGCTTGCATGCCTTACATAAGGAAGCAAAAGATATGGAACAGGGCACCCACCTGCTAAGAGCGGGTTCAAAACTTTCTATGAAGACGGCACGATCGGGATTAAAAAACAAATTTTAAAACAGCTAATTTTCATTTAATGAAAATTAGCTGTTTTTTCTCTGTCTAGGAAATCACACTAGCGTTGCATAAAATTATAGCGAAAAAGTCAACAACAAATTTTCGCTATAATACAGAATATTCAGAAAATATTTCTTGTGCAAAAAAATGAAAAAAGGATAAAGTGACATTATCGAAGGCGTCCTTTATTCATTTTTTTACATTATATTTCATTAATTGCTAACCTCTAAACGTTCCTTCTTCCACTTCTTTTAATGTTTCTCTAAATATTTGCTCATGATCATAAACCTTCCTACCTCCAGAGGATCGAGAAGGTGGCTTAAACAATTCCTTTTTACATGAAAGGTATCTATCTAAGCTGAATTTAGAAAGGTGTTTTTTTAGCACCAACAAGCTACCTTTATATAATAAATCAGCTTGTATTAATAGCGTTAAACAAAAGGAAATCATCGCCATATACACTTGATTATATACTGCATTGGGGCTTTTTCCATACATTGTTTTTAACACCATGTGCTGTTTCATCCACTTAAAAAAAAGCTCAATTTTCCAACGATCTCGATAAATAGTACTTACTTCCTCGGCTGATATTTTTGCATCATTCACAACAATTTGGATTTTATTTCCCTCGCTATCAACCGTTTCAATCAAACGGAGAGGGTGTTTCATTTTACCTAGAAAAACAATAGCTTCTCTTAGAATAGATGAGCTTTTGGATAGCTTAACCTCTTCTACTACCCGAATAAAGGTATTGTCCTTTATCCGTGTTGCAAACCGTATCCCTCGGGAACAAAGCATTTCGAAGACCTTAAAATCAAAATACCCTCGATCAAAAACATGAAAAGCACCTTGTACCTTTACTAAAAGAGGATCTAGTTGAGTCAAATCAGCAGGTCTTGCAGGTGTTATAATCAAATCATCTAAGTAAGTAATATCATCATAAAACACCACACGTGTATGTAGCTTTATTCCGGATGTATATCGATTCTTGGGCGCCCACGGATGTTCTTTAAGGCTTAAGGTAATCGTTGATGAATCGATCAAATGTAATTTTCTAAGTTTTTGATTTCCTTTACGAAGTCCATATTTTTGCCTTACCATTAGTATCAAGTGTCTTAGTAAGGCCTCAAAGATTTCAGGTGGAATGTCTCTTAACTTCCTAGATAATTGCGATTTACTAATCGAATCCAATCCTATTTCCTTTTGAATGTTCGGATCCTTGTTCAATTCAAAACTTATATCCGTCAAACTAGAAATTTGTTTTAATTGTGCATAAATAAATAACTTTACAAAAGGAACAACCCCAAGTTTTTTCACATATTTATCAATTTCAAATCGTTCTGCCAGTTTCATTAAAATACCCTCATCGATAGGATGAAGGTATTTATTAAACACGGTTTCTATGTTATGCTTGTCCATGGTATCTCCTTATAGTTGGGATTTGGACAGGACTTTGACCTTCCTCCTAATTATAAGGATTTTTTTAAAGAATTAAAAGACAAAATGTGGTATAAAAGTTATTTTATTCATAAAATGTAACGTTGACAAATGAAATATTTTTTTATGCAACGCTAGTGAGGAAATTATAAAAATTCGTTAGTTGTGGATAACTTTTCGGAACAGATATAGCCACGTCCAGCTCCGAGCGCCAAAAACTAGGTAACTTCACGAAGCAATCTACGATAAGTCATCATCTGTTCGCAAGCAAAACGTGATTCCTTTATCTCGATTGATTCGCTCCAGTTGCTACGCTTTTTAACCGGCGCTCTGCGCTTTTGTTCTTTTGTAATATTATAGTTCCGATGAAAAGGCTTTGGTGGAAAAACTTGATTAGCTCTATGTTTGGAGCAATTTTACTTTCTTTGATGTTCAAATGTGCACAAACAGCGTAATAAGTTAGTGCTTCTCGCCCGCTAAGTCAGAAAATGGGCTCCCTTTCCGTGGGGAAATATTTACTCGTCACATCGTAAATATTTGGCTGCGGAAAGAGCAACTCCTTTATTTCTGTAGCGATGGAGGAGGTTGCAATAAAACGACTCGTTAATGCGCATTTATCTAAAATAGCGCTAGTGAGTTTTTTTCCACCAACGCTATTTTATATGTTATCTAGCTACTTGTTCTAAATTTCCGTTTTTCTCCATCACAAAAGCAGGAGAATTGCTTTCTTCATCATCATTAAATACAACCATCTTTCTAGCTCTATCCATGATTTGTAAGAAGGTTTGATAGTCTTCTTGAACATTTTCTAACTGGTTTTCTAGTTTTTTAACATTCTTCTTTAATTGTTCATTTTGTTCCATTAGATGTTTGTGCTCTTGTTCTAAAGAAGTGAGAGAATGTTTTTTTTGCTCTGTTAATTTTAGATCTTTTTTCAATCCTTTTAAATAAGAGATTACTTGATCTATGTTTATTTCTTCTACTTTTTCTTCTGCGTGTGCTTTTTGTTCATTCATTGTTGAGAAGAATTCCTCCGCAGCGAACTCAGTATCCTTTTGATACGAATTACTGGTTAAGACATTGGTATTTGGAACTTCTCTTTCTTGGGCAGCCATTGCACGCTTTTTCTGCTTTCTTTGTCGTTTTGCGATCGAGATTGCTTGCTCATAACTTTGTCTTACTTCCGCATTCCAACGGAACCCACACGCAGCCGAAGTTCGATTCAATTGATCACCTACCTCTTCAAAGGCGTTAAGCTGTGTACTTCCTTCCCTAATATGTCTTAAAACCGTTTCTGCTAATAGTAGATCATCTTCATGTGACCATGCATCTTGTCTGACCTTCGCCAATTTGTTCACTCCTAATCGTACTTTTTTATTTAGTAGATTTGTATATCAACAAATCTCTTTGTAATACGTTTGTTTTTACTAGTATGTACGATAAGGGAAGAAACTATACATGACATATTATGAAATTAGTTAAGTTTATCATAGATTTGTTTTAACGTGCGTTCAAACTTACTCGTCTCTTTGGGTTGATAGTACTTTTTATCCTTTAATTTGTCCGGTAGATATTGTTGTTCTACCCATCCACCAGCATAATTGTGCGGATATTTGTAATCAACACCCCGACCAAGTTTACTTGCTCCTTGATAATGTGCATCTTTTAAGTGAAGAGGAATATCCCCAATGTTACCAGTTCGAATATCAGTGAGCGCTTGATCCAACGCAGAATACGCCGTATTTGATTTGGGTGATAATGCTAATTCTACAACGGCTACAGATAAGGGAATACGTGCTTCAGGAAAACCCACTCTTTCGGCAGCTTCTACTGCGTGCAATGCTCGAGGGCCAGCGTGGGGATTCGCAAGTCCAATATCTTCATAGGCAATGACAATCATTCGTCTTGCAATGCTTTCTAAATCTCCAGCTTCGATCAATCTTCCCAAATAATGAAGTGCAGCATTCACATCACTTCCACGAATAGATTTTTGAAAAGCGGACAACACATCATAATGTGCATCGCCATTTTTATCATGTGAAAAACTCTTTTTTTGCATACAGGCTTCAGCAACAGATAGATCGATTTCGATTTGTTGGCGGGTATTTTTTTTCGTTGAATATGCAGCTAATTCTAGTCCGTTTAATGCTGAGCGAAGATCGCCATTGGCAGATTGAGCAAAATGTTCCAGCGCATCTTCAGAGATAAGGATCGGTGTTTGACCAAGTCCATCCAATTCATCTGAAATTGCTCGATTAATGGCAATTTTGATATCGTCAGGAGTTAAGCTGTGAAGTTCAAATAAATGAACACGACTACGAATGGCTGGATTAATCGCATGATAAGGATTGCTTGTTGTACAACCAATTAACGTGATTAAATTACTTTCTACATGAGGCAAGAGAAAATCCTGTTTCGCTTTATCTAATCGATGAACTTCATCTAATATTAATACGAGTGTGCCAGACATTTTTGCTTCTTCTACTGCAATTTCCATGTCTTTTTTCTTATCAATGACGGCATTTAGTATTTTATATCGTAAGTTTAAGCTATTAGCTAAGGCGATTGCCATGGAGGTTTTTCCTGTTCCTGGAGGACCAAAAAGAATCATAGAAGATAGCCTTTCAGCAACAATCATCCGATGCAACATGTTACCTTCTCCAACCAAGTGTGTTTGACCAATAATGTCTTTAATGTGTTTTGGCCGCATGCGAAATGCGAGTGGTTTATGTACCATTGAAATAAACTCCTTTAATGATGGAAGTAGTATTTTACACTTGACGATTCGTTATCAAATCGATAAAATTATCTACATTTGACGATAAAGTACTAGTTTTTTGGAATGAATCAGTAATGAACATGTAACGTTCCTTTTTTTATCCCGGAGTAACGGACGCTAGTACCCCGAATGGTTCAAGGGCCTTTAGGTCATTCTTTAGGGCTAACAATCAATGGGGGAATAGCTAAAAACCCCCACTGATTGAAGTTTCACTTTATATAAAACTAGAAGATATATTGTTGAGATAGATTCAGAATTTGTGTGTCATTTTACGGTTGTTTCTTCCTATTAACTACTTTAATTATATCAAAAACAGACAATTTAGTCGAACGTTGGTTCGTTTTTTGATTAAAAAAAGCGATAGTAAAAGTGTCTTTGTTAAAAAGTGCCTCATCCTTCACTTGTTTATTAAGCTTATCGATATCCCCGGTACAATTGTCCGCAAAGACGCTCAGTTTTAAACACCGAGAAACCAACAAAGTGCTTCAGGACTAACAATCAGTCTGGGAATACCTAAAAACCCCCACTGATTGAAGTTTCACTTTATCCTTCTTTGAAGGTTGCCGTTTTGCACGTAACTCAGATAAAAATACAAGTAGTAACTTATTCATGCTATAATAATGAAAAATAATGATTGAAAAAGTAATCGGTATACCCGATTCGGTCTTATGCATAAGGGAGTGTTAGGTAATGAAAATCTCAACTAAAGGACGTTATGGTTTAACTATTATGATTGAACTAGCTAAACGTACAGGTGAAGGACCTGTTTCATTAAAAACAATTGCTCAAGAGAATGATCTTTCTGAGCATTATTTAGAACAATTGGTTCCCCCATTACGAAATGCAGGTTTAGTGAAAAGTGTACGCGGGGCTTATGGTGGCTATATGCTAGCAAAAGATGCGAAGGAAATTACTGCTGGTGATATCATTCGTGTCTTAGAAGGGCCGATTACACCTGTTGAAGGAATTGAAGATGAAGAGCCAGCGAAACAAGCGTTATGGATTCAAATTCGGGATGCAGTGAAGAATGTACTAGATACGACAACATTGGATGATCTCTCTACTTACGATCATGACGATGATAATAATGAACCTTATATGTTTTATATATAATCAGAGAAAGAAGGCGAAGGATCTATGGATGCGATCTACTTGGATCATGCGGCAACGACACCCATGCACCCAGACGTAGTAACAGCAATGGTAGAAGTGATGAACGAGACCTTTGGTAATTCATCGAGTATTCATCAATTTGGTCGTAGAGCTCGAGCGTTACTAGATCAGGCTAGAAGGTTTACTGCACAAACAATCCATGCAGATGAAAAAGAAATTATTTTTACAAGTGGTGGAACAGAAGCCGATAACTTAGCAGTGATTGGGACGGCTTATGCCAACCAAGAAAAAGGAAAGCATATTATCACAACGGAAATGGAACATCATGCTACTCTTCATGCTGCTAATTATTTGGAGGAACAGGGATTTGAAGTCACATACCTCCCAGTTAATGAAACGGGTAGAATCTCTCTAACAGATTTTGATGAAGCGTTACGTGAAGACACCATTCTAGTCTCTATGATGATGGTTAATAATGAGGTAGGGATCATTCAACCGATTGAACAGGTAGGGCAACGTTTGAAAGAACACCAAGCTTATTTTCACACGGATGCGGTACAAGCATATAGTCTACTGGATATCAATGTTCAACAATTAGGTGTTGATCTATTAACGGTTTCAGGGCACAAAATTAATGGTCCTAAAGGTGTTGGTTTTTTATATGCGAAAAGTAACGTAAGACTTCATCCGATTCAATACGGTGGTACACAAGAAAGAACAAGAAGACCAGGTACGGAAAACGTTGCGGCCATTGTAGGTTTTCACAGAGCAATGGAGCTAGCGTTTGAAGACCAATTGGTTCGGACAGAGAAATATCGAAAATATCAAACAGATTTTGTTCAGCGATTAAAGGATGCAGAGATCGACTTCTCGATAAATGGGGAATTAGAAGATATGGTACCAACGATTGTAAATATTAGTTTCCCTGGTGCGAATGTAGAATCTTTACTTATGAATCTAGACTTAGCAGGTATTGCCGCTTCTAGTGGTAGTGCGTGTACTGCGGGTTCTGTTGAGCCATCCCATGTGTTGACTGCTATGTATGGTTCAGACGATTTACGTGCAATGAATTCGATTCGTTTTAGTTTTGGGCTGGCAAATACAACAGAGCAAATAGAAATAGCTGCTGAGCGCGTCATCGAAGTTCTTCAGCGATTGGTCAGTAAATAAAGGATGCAAACAGGTATAACAAGGAAGGATAGTAAGGTGGTGAATGTGGTGAAAGAAAACAAAGATACACGAGTAGTTGTCGGGATGAGTGGTGGAGTTGATTCCTCGGTGACCGCATTATTATTGAAACAACAAGGTTATGAAGTAATCGGTATTTTCATGAAAAACTGGGATGATACTGATGAACATGGTGTATGTACTGCTACTGAGGATTTTGATGATGTTGTTCGCGTGTGTAACCAGTTAGATATTCCGTATTTTGCGGTTAATTTTGAAAAACAATATTGGGATAAAGTTTTCACGTATTTTCTTGATGAATATAAAGCAGGTCGGACACCTAACCCGGATGTTATGTGTAATAAGGAAATCAAGTTTAAGGCGTTTCTTGATCACACATTGTCCTTAGGAGCTGATTATGTTGCAACAGGTCACTATGCTCAAACGAGACTCGTAGATGGACAAGTACAACTTTTGCGTGGAGTAGACAGTAATAAAGATCAAACATACTTTTTAAACCAGTTATCAGCAGATGTATTGGAGAAAGTGATGTTTCCACTTGGACACCTACCAAAAAAAGAGGTGCGGAAAATCGCTGCGGAAAACCATTTGGTAACAGCGAATAAGAAAGACAGCACGGGCATTTGTTTTATTGGGGAACGTGATTTTAAAACGTTCCTAAGTGAGTATTTACCTGCACAGCCTGGAAGAATTCAAACAATGGATGGTGAAGATAAAGGGCAACATGAAGGATTGATGTACTATACGATTGGACAACGTCAAGGATTAGGTATTGGTGGTCCAGGCGGTCCATGGTTTGTCGTAGGGAAAAATTTACGAGAAAACATTTTATATGTAGGAGCAGGTTATGACAATCCCTATCTTTATTCGGATCGGTTAATCGCGGAAAAAGCAAATTGGATTAATGGTGTTCCAAAAGATACTTTGCATTGTACTGCGAAATTCCGTTATCGTCAAAAAGATAGCAAAGTAACTGTTACCGTTGCTGCTGATGATCGAGTGCATGTGGAATTTGATCAATTAGAACGATCCATTACGCCGGGTCAATCCGTTGTATTTTATCAAGGAGATGTATGTCTTGGTGGAGCAACGATTGATGAAATTTTTCTGGACAATAAAAAGTTGGATTATGTGGGATAAAGAAGATACAGAACTGAGTAGTACATAACAGTTCTGTATTTTCATGCCTTAAGGAAAGGATGCTATCGATGGATGAATTAACAAAAGGGATACAACAAATGGAACAAGAACATTATGAAGAAGCGGCGCTTAGTTTCCAGCAAGTGATTGAAAAAGAACCCTATAACCCAGATGGATATATTAATTTCGGAAATTTATTGGCACATTTAGGTGATGATGAGCGAGCGGAAGGTTTTTTTAAAAAAGCAATTTCAATTGATGAACATGCAGAAACAGCTTATTATGGATTAGCAAACATCTTATTTGAACAAGAAAAGTACAAGGATGCACAAAACATGTATCAAAAAGCATTGGATTCGGGTCTAGAAGAAAAAGATGTATTTTTCATGCTTGGGTTAAGTTTACAAAACCAACAGTTGGATGATTTAGCATTACCTTATTTTCAACGTGCAATAGAACTGGATCCTAATAACGGGGAAATATTGTTTCCGTATGCGTTAGCGCTTGGCCAAGCAGAACAATTAGCTGAAGCAATAGAGGTATTTAAACAAGTACTTGAACTTAACCCGAAACATAGTGATGCATGTTATAATTTAGCTATCGCGTTGTTATTTTCGGAGCAAACCGAAGAAGCACTTCGCTATCTTAATCAGACAATACAAATTCAACCAGATCATACACTCGCATTACATACACGGGAACAGGTGGAAGCGCTGATTGATCAATCGAAAGAGTAAAGGGGTTTACTAGCAATGGATGAAAGTTTGACGAATCAGGATGAAAATTATATAAAAGGTGAATTAATCCATATGATTTATTCCAATCAGGCGGAACATTTCTCCATTGCCAAAATAAAAGTACTTGAAACAACGGAAGATTATTCTGAATCGGAACTTGTTGTTAAAGGATATTTTAGTGAACTACTTTCTGGAGAGGTGTATGTTTTTCACGGGGAATTTCTGCAACATAAAAAATTCGGGCTTCAATATCAAGTAAGTCGTTATCAACGCTATTTACCAGATACAAAAGAAGGCTTAGTCGCATACTTATCGAGTGATTTGTTTCATGGAGTCGGGAAGAAAACGGCAGAGAGAATTGTAGATAAATTAGGGGAAACGGCTGTTTCAAAAATTTTAAATGATGCTTCTGTACTCGATGGAATTCAAGGGTTAAATAAAGAAAGAAAAAATAATTTTGTTGAGAAATTACAAGAGCATCAAGGGTTTGACAATGTAGTTATTCACCTTTCAAAGTATGGTATTGGATTAAAAATGATTCAGAAAATCTATCAAAACTATCAGGAGAATGCGATTGAGACACTACAAACCAATCCTTATCAATTTGTTTTTGATATTGAAGGTTTTGGATTTTATAGTGCGGATGAAATTGCCATTCAACATGGTTTGTCTATGGGTCATCCAACAAGATTACAAGCAGGTTGCTTGTTTAGTTTACAAGAATCGATGCAGGATGGACATGTTTATTTACCGCTACCCATGGTGATTGAGAAGACGAATGTGTTATTGAAAGCGGCACGACATCAAATTTCCCCTGAACAGTTAAATACAGAGTTAGCTACACTACATAAAAGAAAACAAGTGATTATTGATGAAGATCGTGTTTATTTACCAACTAGTTATTATGCGGAGAGTGGTTTTTGCACGCAGATAAAACGACTTGTTGAACAACCATTTGAAGAAGAAGTTGTCGATGCCGAATTAATGAAAATCGTTGGTGAGATCGAAGAAGAAGAAGTACTTAGTTATGGGAAAGAGCAATTTTTAGCAATTGAAACAGCACTTACGAATAAAGTAATGATTTTAACCGGAGGGCCGGGAACAGGAAAAACTACGGTTATTAAAGGGATTATTCGTGCATATAGCGAACTGTATGATTTGTCATTAAACCTCGCAGATTATGATAGCCAATCAAAGTTCCCGTTTGTTCTAACTGCACCAACAGGTAGAGCCGCAAAACGGATCACTGAATCGACTGGTTTACCTGCAAAAACTATTCATCGTTTATTAGGTTGGGATGGAAACGAAGGATTTGAGAAAGACGAAAACAACCAATTATCGGGAAGTTTGCTAGTTATTGATGAATTTTCTATGGTTGACGTCTTTCTCGCAAATCAATTGTTTAAAGCCATTCCCAATGATATGCAAGTGTTAATTGTTGGTGATGAGGATCAACTGCCTTCCGTTGGCCCTGGACAAGTACTTGCTGATTTACTTTACAGTCAACGAATTAAAGCGGTGAAATTAGATGAAGTGTATCGACAAAAAGAGGGTTCACAAATCATTCAGTTAGCTCATGAAATTAAACAAGATAAAGTCCATGTTGACTCACTCGTTAAAGCAAATGATTTTAATTTTATCCCATGCTCAGAAAGCCAACTTGTTGACATTATCAATCAAATAGTAATGAAGGCACAGCAAAAAGGGGTAGAGTTAAAAGATATCCAAGTACTTGCTCCGATGTACCGAACGGATGTCGGGATTCACCGATTAAATAAAGAAATTCAAGAAATCGTTAATCCAAAACGTAAAGATGTTCGAGAATTGCGAACCAAGGATGCTGTATTCCGAAATGGTGATAAGGTGATTCAGTTAGTTAACCAACCGGAAGATGGAGTTTTTAATGGGGATATTGGTCAAATAACCGCAATTTTTCGAGAGAATGAGAATGTTGACCAAGAAGAACAAGTAGTTGTAACATATGATGAGAATGATGTGGTATACAATCGAAAAGAGTTAATGAATATCATGCATGCATATTGTATCTCGATTCATAAATCACAAGGTAGCGAGTTTCCGATTATTATCTTGCCAGTTGTTACAAATTTTCGGAGGATGTTACGAAAAAATCTGTTGTACACCGCAGTAACGCGAGCGAAGAAATCTTTAATCATTTGTGGAGATAAACAAGCGTTTATGACAGGTATTAGAGAAGTAGATACAAATAAACGTTTCACAGATTTAGCAAGAAAAATAACGATGATATTAGAAAATGAAGCATATGCGAAAAAAATAGAGGAAGAAGCAGAAGAAGAGGAAGCATTATCTCCTTATGATTTCTTATCATAATAACGATGAAATGCTTGTGAACAGTAGAACTTGACTTCGGTTTTTACGTAAATAAATTCGACAGCTGATCTTTCATGATTATCTGTCGTTTTTCATTTTTGTTCCTAGTGAACCGACTCTGGATAGCTAATCTTGCCTAGGTTAGGGGCGGAAAACGAGGCAAACCTCGTCAAGATGACAGATCTTGCCTAGGTTTAGGTAAAGAAAGCCACTAACCTCGTCGAGATAGCCGATCTTGCCTAGGTTTAGAGCTGTAACCTCGTCGAAACACGCACATACGCCTAGGTTGGATCCAAAAAAGAGCTGTAACCTCGTCGAAACACGCACATACGCCTAGGTTGGATCCAAAAAAGAGCTGTAACCTCGTCGAAACACGCACATACGCCTAGGTTGGATCCAAAAAAGAGCAGTAACCTCGTCGAAACACGCACATACACCTAGGTTGGACCCAAAAAGAGCAACAACCTCGTCGAAACACGCACATACGCCTAGGTTGGATCCAAAAAAGAGCTGTAACCTCGTCGAAACACGCACATACGCCTAGGTTGGACCCTGAAAAGAGCTGTAACCTCGTCGAATCGCTCTCTTAAACCTAGATTCGTTCCTGCACAGCAAATGTGTGTAAATAGAATCTAACTGAGTGAGTTTATGGATACTTGGTCATAACGGCGATTATTTTTCTAAATGTGCTTTTTCTTATTTCTTATAAATTAATCTAAAATAAGTAACTTTTTCATGTGATTTTAGGTTTAAGATTGACTTGGTCTACCAATAATATGAATATCATTGGTAGAAAGGAAGAAAAGTGATGCGCTGTCCAAATTGTAAATCAAATAATATAGGGAAAATTGCCAACCGCCACTTTTATTGCTGGAATTGTTATATTGAATTAAAAGAGGATAATGAAGTGCTTACCATGTACGAAGTGGATTTAGATGGTACATTAATGTCATTGGATGATTTATTTAGTGAAGAAGAAAGAAGATTAGAAGGATGAAGAACAACTTAAACAGAAAGTCGGAGTATCCCAATCGTGGAACGTGATAAATTAAAAGACAGACTTGGCTACTTATTGCTAGGTATTTTATTTTTATTATTCTGTTATCTATTAACTAGGGTATTTCCTTTTTACGCCAGTATTTTCCGGTCAGCTTTACGTATTATCCTGCCGTTTATTGTTTCGGTTTTTGCAGCGTACCTACTTCATCCGGTTGTGGAAAAACTGAATGACTTTCATATTCCACGTTGGCTAGCGATTGTGATGATCTACCTGTTAATTATTGCTGGGATTGGCTTACTTGTTTACTATGCCTATCCTGCATTACTTAGCCAAGGAAAAGAATTACAAAACCAATTGCCAGAACTAATCCAAACTTATCGTGAAGTAGTTTCTGACATTTATCAAGCAACGTCTTTTTTACCTGAAACCATTCATGATCGAATGGATCAATTGTTTAATCAATTGGAAGAAGCAAGTGGTTCGTGGATTACAAATAGTTTTAACAAGGTAACCCATCTTTTTGATTATATCATCCTTCTTGCGGTTATTCCTGTACTACTGTTTTATTTTTTGAAAGATTTTCAAATCATTAAAAAAGCCACATTAGGCCTTATCCCACCCAAACATAAAAATAATAGTCAAGCCCTCATCCATGCTATTGATGAGAGCTTAGGAAACTATATCCGAGGTCAGGTCATTGTGTGTTTCTTTGTGTTTCTTACAACATACATCGTATATTTACTAATAGATATGAAGTATCCACTAGTTCTTGCTATCGTTATGGGGGTAATGAACATTATCCCTTATTTTGGGCCAATAATTGGTGCAGTCCCAGCGGTGATCATTGCAGTTACAGTTTCGATGAAACAGGTAATCTATGTTTTAATTGGTGTAATTGTTGTTCAATTAATTGAAAGTAATTTACTTTCACCATATATTGTGGGAAAAAGTGTTCACATTCATCCGATTATTATTATTTTTGCTTTACTGGTGGGGAGTGAGATTGCCGGAATTATAGGTATGATTTTTGCAGTGCCTGTGATCGCTGTCATCCACGTAATTATTAAGAAAAGTCGATCATTCTCATCAAAAGATTGACAGATAATGAATTCTTCACTATAATATCGAGGCATAGTAATATAGGATAAAACAACGATAAACATCAGTATGTAACAGACCCATTTGAAGAGAGGGATTTCCTAGGCTGGAAGAAATTCTAAATGAAGGGTTACAGAAGCTCGTTTAGAGTGTAGTTTAATCACTACCGATCACACATCGTTACAGTGTATGAAGGTGATGAACAGTAATTGTTCATAATCAGGGTGGTACCGCGATTTTAACTCTCGTCCCTGCAATATCTGCAGAGGTGGGGGTTTTTTTGTGTTCAAATAATATCAAGTGAATAGGAGAGGTTTACTGATGAAACAGTTAACATCAGCAGAAGTAAGACAAATGTACTTAGATTTTTTTCAAGAAAAAGGACATCGTGTTGAGCCTAGTGCATCACTTGTACCAAAAGATGATCCAACCTTACTTTGGATAAACAGTGGGGTAGCAACATTAAAAAAATATTTTGATGGTCGGGTAATCCCTGAAAATCCTCGGATTGTAAATGCCCAAAAATCAATCCGAACTAACGATATTGAGAATGTAGGTTATACAGCAAGGCACCATACATTTTTTGAAATGTTAGGGAATTTTTCGATCGGTGAATATTTTAAAGGAGAAGCTATTACATGGGCGTGGGAATTTCTAACAGATGGAAAATGGATAGGATTTGATTCAGAGAAACTTTCGGTAACTGTTCATCCCGAAGACGATGAAGCTTATAACTATTGGAAAAATAATATCGGTTTGCCCGAAGAGCGAATTATTCGTCTAGAAGAAAATTTTTGGGATATTGGAGAAGGACCGAGCGGACCGAACACAGAAATTTTTTATGACCGAGGAGAGAGATATGGCAATGATCCAAATGATCCAGAGCTATATCCAGGCGGAGAGAATGATCGGTATTTAGAAATATGGAACCTTGTTTTTTCTCAATTTAATCATAATCCAGATGACACGTATACACCATTGCCTAAGAAAAACATTGATACGGGAATGGGATTAGAGAGAATAGTGTGTGTGATTCAAGATACACCAACGAATTTCGAAACAGATCTATTTTTGCCACTAATTAAAGAAGTAGAAAAACTTGCAAAAGTAAAATATGGAGAAGATAAACAGACAGATGTTGCATTTAAAGTAATTGCTGACCATATCCGGACAGTATCTTTTGCAGTTTCTGATGGGGCATTGCCATCAAATGAAGGAAGAGGATATGTATTACGCCGTTTATTACGTCGTGCGGTCCGTTTTGCAAAACAGATTGGAATTGAAAAACCATTTATGTATACGCTAGTAGAAAAAGTTGCTAAAATTATGGAGGCTTTTTATCCAGACGTAATGAAAAAACAAGCTTTTATAGCGGAGGTTATTCAAACAGAAGAAGAACGTTTCCATGAAACGCTAAATGAAGGTTTAGTTATGTTAGAAGCAATTTTAGAAAAAGAAAAACAAGAAAATAGAACTGTTTTTCCAGGTGCGGAAGTGTTTCGTCTGTATGATACGTATGGTTTTCCAAAAGAACTAACGGAAGAATATGTAGCAGAAGCGGGATTCACCATTGACGAAGCAGGCTTTGAAGCAGAAATGAAAGCACAACGTGAAAGAGCTCGTAATGCTCGTCAAAAAGTGGATTCCATGCAGGTGCAAGATAGTATTTATAGTGAGCTAGCATCAGAGAGTATTTTTGTTGGATATGACAAACACGAGATAGAAACAACTATAGAAGCGATTATTCAAGGTAAGCAATTTGTCGATCAATCGACAGAAAATGAATGTTACGTTGTTTTAAAGGAGACACCGTTTTATGCAGAAAGCGGTGGACAAATTGCTGATCAAGGGTGGCTATATTCCAAAGAAGCGGAAGTAAGGGTAGAAGAAGTTCAAAAAGCTCCAAAAGGACAGCATTTGCATCGTGTAACCGTGCAAAACGCGAGTATACGTGTAGGTGATACGGTCAAAGCAGTGGTGGATTCGTCGTCACGTGTAGCAGTGGAGAAAAACCACACTGCAACGCACTTGTTACATCAAGCACTAAAAGATGTGTTGGGGGATCATGTGAATCAAGCGGGATCTCTTGTGGGTACAGACCGATTGCGTTTCGACTTTTCACACTTCCATGCAATCGAGGAAAAAGAGCTTAAGGAAATCGAAAGAATTGTAAATGAAAAGATATGGGCATCTTTACAGGTTTCCATTGACTACTACCCTATTGAAGAAGCAAAAGAAATGGGAGCGATGGCACTTTTCGGTGAGAAATATGGGGATGTTGTTCGTGTTGTTCAACTTAATGATTATAGTTTAGAGCTGTGTGGTGGATGCCATGTGCGCAATACAGCAGAAATTGGTCTATTCAAGATTACTAGTGAATCAGGAATTGGGGCAGGAACGCGCAGAATTGAAGCTACAACCGGAAAAGGTGCATATTTGTATACAAATCAACAACAACAGACATTGCAAGAAGCGGCGAAACTATTAAAGGTATCTTTGGATAATGTTCCGGAACGGATTGAAGGCTTATTCCAAGAGGTTAAGGTGCTTCATAAAGATAAAGAGTCACTTAATCAAAAACTTTCTAATTTAGAAGCAGCTTCCATTTTGGATAAAGTAGAAACAATAAATGGGGTATCTGTTTTAGCAGAAAAAGTAGATGTAAGTGACATGAATCAGTTAAGATCAATGGTAGATGATTTAAAACAAAAGTTAGAATCAGGTATCATTTTACTTGGTGCAGTGAATAATGGAAAAGTGCAACTTGCCGCTGGTGTATCAAAAGACCTAATCGAACAGGGATATCATGCCGGTAAATTAATTAAAGAAACAGCAAGTCGCTGTGGTGGTGGTGGAGGTGGCCGTCCGGATATGGCTCAAGCAGGTGGGAAAAACCCAGAGCAACTTCCAACAGCACTTACCCATGCAAAAACATTTATTTCATCGATTGGTTAACTTGTTATTTGTTAGCTTTTAAAGGTATAATAGGAAATATATACGATAACTAACACAAAATATTATGGTAAAGGCGAGGTGTAAAGCATGGATTCGATGGATAAAACCATGAAATTTGACTTTTCAGAAGATCCTTTTGAAGAAAATGTGAATGATGTGCTACTTACAGTTTATGAAGCATTACAAGAAAAAGGTTATCATCCAATTAATCAAATTGTTGGTTATTTACTATCAGGAGATCCGGCCTACATTCCTCGATATAAGGATGCTCGGAACTTAATTAGAAGAATAGACCGCGACGAATTAATTGAGGAGTTAGTCAAGTATTATATTAAGCAACATAAAGAGGGCTAGTATGAAAAAAATGGCATTGGATGTTGGTTCCAAAACAATTGGCGTAGCTGTTAGTGACGCTTTTGGTTGGACTGCACAAGGATTAACAACGGTTATCTGGGATGAACAAGATTTTCAAACAGCAAAACCGGATTTAGCCAAAATCATTTCTGAACATGATATTTCGGAAATTGTAGTAGGGTTACCAAAACATATGAATGGATCGATTGGTGAACGAGGGGAAGCTTCCCAGAGATTTGCCGCTTATTTAGAAGCCGAATTTGGGCTGAAGACGGTCTTGTGGGACGAGCGTTTGTCTACAATGGCTGCAGAACGTGTGTTAATAGAAGCCGATGTTAGTAGAGGAAAACGCAAGAAAGTTATTGATAAAATGGCAGCAGTGATGATCTTACAAGGGTATTTAGATTCTCAATCGCACTCATATTGACTTAGGAGGTGAAAGATAGTGGCTTTAGAAGAAAAAGAACGCATCATTATCCCAGATGAAAATGGTGAAGAACATTTATTTGAAGTATTATTTACTTTTGATGTAGAGCAAAATCAACAATCTTATATTGCGGTTGTTCCAGTGGAGCAAACAGAAGATGAAGAGCAAGAAGTGTTTGCTTTTCGTTATGAAGAGAAAGAAAATGAAGACGATTTAGCTCTTTTCTCTATTGAAACCGACGAAGAATGGGATATGGTCGAAGAAATGCTTAATACGCTAATTGACGAGGAAGCATAATTAAACAAAATAGACATAGAAATGAGGATTCCGTAGTAAACATGGAATCCTTATTTTTTAGTATGCAACCAAACAGAGTGTGTTCATAGAGTTTTCGCCTTGACCTGCTTGTTTCTAATCTGTCAACTTTTTGAACACGTATAAATAGAGAAAAATATAGAAAAATTATAGAAATAATGTAGATTGTTGTAGTATAATGTAGCGGATGAGGGGAGGATTGAGAATGTCCAATTCTGAAGAAGAACAACATACACAGTTAAGTGAACAAAAAAATGAAGAAAATCAAGATCAGCGTATAAAAGATGAGAACACTAGTAATGATAAAGCTGAAGAGATAGAACAAGAAAAAAGTATGGAAAAAAATAATAGGAAGCAAACGAGAGAAGAGCGTTTTATACAACGTTGTAAAGATGCTAGTATCGTAAGAAAAATAGTCGCAATTACGATAACTGTTCTGACTATTCTAATGGTTTTTGGAGCTGTAAGAATATATAATTATGTTCAAAGTGGACTATCTCCTGTTGATCCTGATGATCAGTCAGTTGTTGAGGTGGAAATTCCGATGGGGTCTTCTTCTAGATCTATCGCTGAAATTCTGGAAGAAGAAGGCGTAATTAATGATGCGCTATTCTATCGATTGTATGTCAATATAAATAATGTTGGATCTTTTCAAGCAGGAAATTATGAGTTAACTCCAGCAATGACTTTAGAAGAAATTACCGAGATCTTGCAATCTGGAACCGTTCCTCCGTTATTTAGAGTGACCATTCCTGAAGGACGAACGATCGAGGAAATCGCAATACTCTATGAAAATGGGGCAAATATTGATGCGGATGAGTTTTTGGATCTAATGCGTGATGAGGAGTATATTGAAGGATTAATTGATGAATTTCCGAATATTCTTTCTGAAGAGATTTTGAATGAAGATATACGGTATGCATTAGAAGGCTATTTATTCCCTGCAACTTACCCATTTTACGAAGAAAATCCAACGATTGATCAAATAATACGAGATATGTTAAGACGAACAGATCAGGTAATCAGTAGTCATTTCGGTGAGATTGCACAGCTTGAACAATTCTCCGTTCACGAGATCATTACCTTTGCATCGATTGTTGAACGAGAAGCTCGTGACGAAGAAGAGCGAATGAAGATAGCAGGTGTATTCTACAATCGATTGGAAGAAGGAATGCGTTTAGAAACAGATCCAACTGTTTTGTATGCGTTAGGAGAGCACAGAGAACGTGTAATGTTTAGTGATCTAGAAGTTGAATCACCATACAATACGTATCGAGTACACGGCTTACCGGTTGGACCGATTTCTAATTTTGGGGAAAGCTCGTTGCGAGCGGTACTTGATCCAGCAAACACGAATTATTTATTCTTCGTTGCAGCTCCAGATGGAGAAATATATTTTTCAGAAACATTTGAAGAACATAGAGATTTAGCTAATGAACATTTAGATCGTGATCTATAATAGGGAAACTTGATATGTGTAGAGAAAATTGAATCACCTTCAATTTTAGTAATCGGAATAGATTAATGAAAACTGAACGTGGTTTACATTAGGATAATAGAGATCAGGGAGAGATTCTGCTCATCCCTGATCTTTCCTATTAAATGATTTTGACCATTAGTGAAACAAAAGTATGGATATTGGAAGTGTATAAATGAAAGATAATAAAATAGATCTTTATATTTCTAGTTTATTGGAACAATCAACAGATTGGGCAAAGCAACTAGAAGAATATGCAATAGAACAAAATGTACCCATTATGGAACCTACAGGCATTGCTTTTTTACAGCAGTTAATTCGTATCAAGCAACCCAAAAAAATCCTTGAAATTGGTACTGCGATAGGCTATTCTGCTTTACAAATGGTTCATGCTTATCCAGAATCAAAAGTATTAACGATTGAGCGTGATCAAGTTCGATTTGATCAAGCAAAAGAAAATATTAAGCAAGTAGGGTTCGAGCAACAAATTGAGCTAATATTTGGGGATGCTTTAGAAACTGAGGGGCAAGTCTTAAACCATGCTCCTTTTGATTTGTTGTTTATTGATGCAGCAAAAGGTCAATATCAGCGATTTTTTGAATTATATACACCGATGTTAACAGAAGATGCTGTTATCGTAACAGATAATGTGTTATTTAAAGGCTTTGTTGCTGAACCTAATCAAGAAAACAAACGAATACAAAAAATCGCAGATAAAATTTCTAAATATAATCATTGGATTGCGAATCAAAAAGATTATCATACGATTATCTTGCCTATAGGGGATGGAATAGCAATTACAACGAAAAGAAAGTAAAGGGGTTAGGCTATACAATGAATGAAAAGCAAAAACCAATCGTAATTGGCGTAGCAGGTGGATCTGGTTCGGGGAAAACTTCCGTCACAAGATCAATCTGTCAGCGTTTTACAGATAAAACAATCTTAGTTATGGAACAAGACTTTTATTATAAAGATCAATCTCACTTACCTTTTGAAGAACGTTTAAACACAAATTACGATCATCCATTTGCTTTTGATAATGACTTATTGATTGATCATCTTCAACAATTACTAGCACACCAACCAATTCAAAAACCGATATATGATTACAAAAATCATACACGATCTGATGAAGTGCTATCTGTAGAGCCAAAAGAAGTAATAATATTAGAGGGGATTCTTGTACTAGAAGACCCAAGATTGGTTGACTT
Organism: Natronobacillus azotifigens; assembly: GCF_026805325.1. GTDB lineage: Bacteria > Bacillota > Bacilli > Bacillales > Amphibacillaceae > Natronobacillus > Natronobacillus azotifigens. The sequence goes on along the minus strand of NZ_JAPRAT010000005.1, from coordinate 9,802 downwards.
AATGGATATTAAAGTTTTTGTTGATACCGATGCTGATTTACGTATTATACGAAGACTATTACGCGACATGAAGGAACGTGGTCGCACAATTGATTCTGTACTTGAACAATACTTAACTGTTGTTCGACCAATGCACCTGCAATTTATTGAACCAACGAAACGATATGCAGATATTATAATTCCTGAAGGTGGAGAGAACTTGGTTGCTATTGACCTGTTAGCAACGAAAGTCGAGATGATTTTAGCAAAGAATAAAGAAGTAAGTAAATTTATCTAATTATAGAATTCAATTAAAAAATTTTGCATCTTCAAAGTTTTTCTTAATAAAAGTATTGAAATTAAATCAAAAATCTGCCATAGTATTGGTTAGTAACTTTCATTGACTAGTTACGCTATTTTTAAAGTGAATTTTACATATAAGAACTTACTTAAGAATAGATTGAACTAGATATATTGAAAAGATAATTGAAAATTGGCTTGGAATTAAAGGAGTGTATCGAATGGCTGTAGAGAAAAGCTATTATATGACACAAGAAGGAAAAGAAAAGCTAGAAAAGGAATTAGAGTTTTTAAAAACAGAACGACGTCAAGAAGTGGTTGAGCGTATAAAAGTTGCACGTGATTTCGGTGATTTATCTGAGAATTCGGAATATGATGCAGCGAAAGATGAGCAAGCTTTTGTTGAATCCCGAATTGCTCAGGTAGAGAATATGATTCGAAATGCAGTAATTATAGAAAACGATGACTCAGAAACAAATATTGTGTCTTTAGGGAAAACTGTTACCTTTCAAGAGTTGCCTGATGGTGATGAGGAGACGTATACGATTGTAGGAAGTGCTGAAGCGGATCCATTTGAAGGGCGTATTTCGAATGATTCACCAATTGCTAAAAGCTTAATTGGATGTGAGGTTGGTCAAGAAGTTTCTGTACCAACGCCAGCTGGCGAAATGCGAGTAAAGATCGTAAGAATTGATTAATTTGCAATTTTTTTCATACTACGTAACGAAAGGGTGACCTATTTAATAGGTTACCCTTTATGTATAGATGCTAATGGAGGATTCATTTAGGCTATTAGATTCCTCTTGTTACTATCGAAATAACTGTCTTTAAAAGAGTCCGATGCAACTGCTATTGAAATCAAACGATTAGATGAAAGAATAACTAATTCAAGCTTTTTTAGGGTTCGAACTTTAGACTAAATACTTATTTTTCTATTGGAATAAATACCATTTTATAAATAATTTTTAAATATACTAGGATTATTGGTTCTATTGCCAGAATATAATATAATAGCAAAGAAGAGGAGGGGAGAACTGGATGGAAGATGACTATCAATCCTACACTCGTTTAACGCGATTTGAAAAAAAACGAAAAAACACGAAATGGTTATCTGTTTTTATAACAATCGGAGCTATTTTTATCGTTGTATTAATTGGAATTTTTATTTTTCCTAGTGGGGATAATGAAGATTATGAAGCAGAAGTGGTGAATGGAGAAAATGATTCCATAAAGGAAGATAACAATAATGATCCCATATCAGATTCAGATAGCAATGAAGTAGACAATCCAGAGGGCGAGACAGATACGAATACAACTGATAATGACTATCAAAACCCAGATGATTTTCAATTGGAGTTAGTGGAAAGTGATGATGACAATGTGATTCAAGCATATACTTCCACATGGAATCCGATTCAAACAATTCAATCAGAGCCTCATTCTATTACTTGGGAGCAATCCTCACAGGATTGGAAGGAAATGATGCAAGCTGCTGAACTTGCAACAGGGATTCAAGTGGAGGAAATGTACTATTTATGGGTTTCTGGTAATGGGCCACAGAGTGTTATCGCCACATTTTCTGATGGTTCCTTTGATAATCATTATCGAGTTTACTTAACATGGATAGAAAATCAAGGATGGAAACCAGAAAAAGTGGAGTTATTAAGAGAGCATGATCAGCTTCATCGCTTTGATTCTGATCGTGTTTCTTCAGAAGTAGAAGAAGACAATGTTGAATAAAGAGGGGTAATAATTGTGACAATTGGTATTATTGGTGCTATGGACGAAGAAATTGCGTTATTAAAGGAAAGCATGACCATAGATAGTGAAGAAACAGTAGCGAATTGTATTTTTATTAAAGGTAAAATGGCAAAACAACATGTTGTTTTGTTGAAATCTGGAATTGGTAAAGTCAATGCTGCTATGGCTACATCGATTTTACATGAAAGATATCAACCATCGGCAATTATTAACACGGGATCTGCTGGTGGTTTTGCTCCTGATTTGGATGTAGGTGATATTGTTATTGGGAATGAAGTTGTTCATCACGATGTGGATGTAACTGCTTTTCAGTATGATTATGGACAAGTTCCTGGTTTGCCAAAATCTTTCGCAGCTGATCGAGAATTAATTACACTTGTCGAAAATTCGATTGCGAATTTTAATCAAGTAAAAAGCAAACAAGGTGTTATCGCAACTGGGGATGCTTTTATGCAAGATCCTAATCGTGTAGCATTTGTTCGTTCGAAATTCCCATCATTAATTGCTGTGGAGATGGAGGCCGCTGCAATTGCACAAGTTTGTCATCAATATCAAACACCTTTTGTCATAATTAGGGCATTATCTGATATTGCAGGGAAAGAATCCTCAGTATCTTTCGATAAGTTTTTAACTCAAGCAGCAAAGCATGCTGCAGAATTAATTATAGAAGTTGTTTCGAAATTTTAGTGATGACGAGAAAGTAGTATTTTACTACTTTCTCTATTTTTCATTACGATAATATTCATGAAAGACTTTCATTAATGCTCGTTTTTCTATTCGTGATACATAACTTCTTGAAATGTTTAATTCTTTGGCTATCTCTTTTTGGGTACGTTCTTTTTCGCCACCTAATCCGTATCTGCTAATCAACACCTGTTTTTCGCGTTTGTCTAAAATGGATAAGTACTTTTGAATTTTGGCGACTTCCATATTCAGTTGAATAAATTCAACGATATCATCGTTCTCTGCTTGAAGAATGTCAATTAAGCTTATTTCGTTTCCCTCTTTATCTTGGCCTATGGGATCCTGCAAGGAGACATCTTTTTTTGTTTTCTTCATAGCACGTAAATGCATTAAGATCTCATTTTCTATACAACGAGCAGCATAGGTAGCTAATTTGGTACCCTTATCCGTGGAGTAACTTTCAATTCCTTTAATCAAACCGATCGTTCCAATCGAAATTAAATCTTCCGTGTCTTCTCCGGTATTTTCGAATTTTTTTACAATGTGTGCGACAAGACGTAGATTATGTTCAATGAGCTTATTTCTTGCATCTGGATCTCCCGCTAGCATCTTTTTGATATAGTGTGCCTCTTCTTTTTTATTTAAGGGGAGTGGGAACGCATGGTTCTTTACATAAGAAACAAAAAAAAGCGCATCCTTCATAATTAAAGCGAGTGCACTTAAGATAGTGGACATAAATCTGCACCTCCAAAGCATTTGGGCTTTTGCCTATACCGTACTTTATGATAAAGAGGTGCAATATGTGTCTGTCCTAACCATATTTGATGAAATGATGTTTAATTAGCAATGAATTGGATGCGATGGGAAAGCAATCTTCGTTGAATCTCTTGTTCGATCAAGCGAATAAATTCAGGGTTGAGTTTCAACTCGTAAGCTTTATAATACGACTCAATTAATAATTCATCGGATAACTGTTTCAACTTACTCCCCTCCAATCACATAGTTTTCGTCTATTGCTTCTGCCGATTCTTTAAGTTATTCATAACATAACAAATAAATTTGATCGACACAAGATACAAGTTATCTACAAATACCTGTAGATAACCTGTTAACAATACATAGAAAAACTATGAGAATAGGTGTAAAGACAGGGGTAGATTTGTGTATAATGTTATCCACAGACTCGAATAAATATGGAATTTGTCGAACGATTTATTGTAATTTTTACTAGTTATATTTGCATATAATAATAATTTTTGGTTTTTTTCACGAATAGTTTTGAAACAAAGCGATAAATTGTTTATGATAAATAAGTACAATAAACTACTTCTAGTTTAATTTAAGGTGGGAGAATAATTTGTTAAAAAAATTTTTGCCTAATCAGCACGTAAAAAGTATTAGTGAAATAAGTCCATCAGACTTGAAAAAGCAAGGGATGAAAGGAATCATTACAGACTTAGATAATACGTTAGTTGCTTGGAATGAACCAGATGCAACTCCAGACATTATTGATTGGTTTAAAATAATGGAAGAAAACGATATTAAAGTTACTATTATCTCGAATAATAAAGAGTCTCGAGTACGAATATTCTCTGAGCCGTTAAAGGCTCCCTTCGTTCACAGTGCACGTAAACCGCTAAAACGAGCATTTATTCGCGCTGCTAAAGAAATGGGGTTGAAAAGGGAAGAAATTGTTGTTATTGGAGATCAAGTTTTGACAGACGTTTTCGGTGGAAATCGAGCTGGATTTCATACAATATTAGTCGTGCCAATTATAAAGACAGATGATAAGATAACGAAATTCAACCGTAAGATGGAACGTAGAATTTTGGATAAAATGAAGAAAAAGGGGTGGGTGACATGGGAGGAATAGAGAACGAAGAGACGCTTTGTCAAGGATGTGGTGTCAATATTCAAACAACAGATAAAACACAACCGGGATTTGTTCCCGCTTCGGCATTAAAAAACGACATCATCATTTGTCAGCGTTGTTTTCGGTTAAAACATTATAATGAAGTTCATGATGTCCCGTACACAGACGCTGATTTTCTTGAGATGATCGGTAGAATCAGTCAAACAAAAGGTCTGATTCTAAAAATTGTAGACGTGTTTGATTTTAATGGTAGTTTTATTAAGAGTTTACACCGATTAACTGGGAATAACCCGATCCTTTTAGTAGCAAATAAAGTAGACCTATTACCAAAATCAACAAACATAAATAAATTGAAGCATTGGATGAAAAAATCTGCTGCTGATTTAGGTTTAGTCGTACAAGATGTATATTTAGTCTCCGCAAATAGCGGACGTGGGTTTGATGAGGTCAAAAAGGCTATTGAAGCTTATCGGAAAGGTCAAGATGTTTATGTTGTCGGTGCTACAAACGTTGGTAAATCTACTTTTATCAATCGACTGATTGATGAAACTTCTGGTACAAAGGATGCGATCACAACATCCTATTTTCCTGGGACGACACTAGGCTTTATCGAAATTCCTTTAGATGACAAAACTGCTCTTTATGATACACCAGGAGTGATCAATCGTGGACAAATCACGCATTACTTATCCAATGAAGATATTAAGCAAATTACACCAAACAAAGAGATTAAACCACGTGTATACCAATTGCAACCAGGTCAGACATTGTATATTGGTGGGCTAGCTCGTTTTGATTTTGTAAAAGGAGAGAAACAATCGTTTGTTTGCTATTTCGCGAATTCGATTGAAATACATCGGACAAAATTAGAAAATGCGGAGTCTTTATATGAAAAACATTTAGGAGGGTTATTGACACCACCTAACGAAGCTAGTTTGGATCAATTTCCAGCTTTACAAGAGAAATCATTTAAAATATCAGGCAACAAGACAGATATTGTTTTCCCAGGTTTAGGGTGGATTACGTTATCAGGAGAAAGTGTAACAATTTCTGCTTCCTCTCCGTATGAAGTACCTGTATCGAAAAGAGATGCGCTTATTTAACAGGTAACATAATGGACTCGAGAGAGATTTAGTCATATAAAGTGAAACTTCAATCAGTGGGGGTTTTTAAGTATTCCCCCACTGATTGTTAGCCCTAAAGGATGACCTAAAGGCCCTTGAACCATTCGGGGTGCTAGCGTCCGTTACTCCCACTTAAACAACTTGATATTCTTGTTGTTTTGAAGTGGGAGTCTTACGGACGGTTGCTCCGGGATAAATAAGGTAATCAGGAGGAGGGGAGAAGTGCGATGAAGTTAGGTTTAATTGGATATCCCATTCAACATTCATTGTCACCGTGGATTCATAAGCAGTTTATGCAACAAATAGAAATGACGGGAACATATCAATTATACGAAGTTGAACAAAACCAGCTAGCTGAACAATTAAGTCAAATGAAAGCTGAACGTATTAATGGGTTTAATGTTACGGTACCATACAAACAAATGATTATTCCTTATTTGGATGAATTAGATGTTCATGCAGAACAAATTGGTGCAGTAAATACAGTTTTACAACGAGATAATCGATGGATAGGGTATAATACGGATGGGCTAGGTTACATTACAGCACTAAAAACGAAATACCCGGAGTTATTTAGTGGGGACAAAAGGGTATTGTTATTAGGTGCAGGAGGAGCAAGTAGAGGTATTTTTTATACTCTCTGTCAAGAACCATTTGAAGCTATTGATATTGCTAACCGAACTCTTGACAGAGCAGATGAACTATTGATTTTAAATCATTCAAACCAAATTAAGGTAACAACATGCACTTACGAAGATGCAGAAAAATCTCTGTCACAGTATGATCTTATCATTCAAACAACCTCTGTAGGAATGAAACCTAATGTTAACTCACAAGTTATCTCGATGAATAATGTAAAAAGAGGTGTAGTGGTTAGTGATATTGTTTATCAACCATTCTTAACCTCTTTATTAGATGACGCTAAACAGCAAGGAGCTAGGATACATCATGGTCACGAGATGCTTCTTTACCAAGCGAAATTAGCATTTCAATTATGGAGTGGCAAGCAAGTTAATGCGGAAAAAATTGAAGTAGCATTTATGGAACAAATCAAAAATGTACGAAACTAGAAAGGATGATTTTTTTGTTAACAGGTAAGCAAAAACGATTTCTACGGGCAAAAGCACATCATTTACGTCCTATTTTTCAAGTAGGTAAAGATGGTGTGAACGAAAATATGATTACGCAGATCAATGAGGCTCTGGAAAAAAGAGAATTAATTAAAATTAGTATCTTGCAAAATTGTTTAGAAGATAAAGATGAAGTTGCAAATGATTTGGTCAATGGAACTGATGCAGAATTGGTTCAGATTATCGGTAATAACGTAATTTTGTACAAGGAGTCAATGGAGAATAAACAGATTCAATTACCATAAGGAGTAGACTATGAAAAAAGTAGGTTTGTTGGGAGGAACGTTTGACCCACCTCATCTCGGACACCTTCTCATTGCAGAAGAAGTATATGAACAATTAAAATTAGATGAGGTATGGTTTATTCCTTCTGGAGAACCACCTCATAAAGAAAAAGCTAGTGTATCTGCTCGTGATCGTGTGGACATGGTTGAAAGTGCTATCCAAGATAATCACCACTTTTCAATCAATACCATTGAAGTCAATCGTTTAGGTAAATCCTATACGGTAGATACGATAGAAGCATTATTGAAAGAATATCCTAATAACCAGTTTTATTTTATTATCGGAGCTGATATGGTTGAATATTTGCCAAAGTGGAGCCGAATAGATAAATTAATAGAACAAGTACAGTTTGTTGGTGTGAAAAGGCCGGATTATGAATTAAACACGACTTATCCAATTATCGCATTGGATATTCCCGAATTAGCCATCTCTTCGACAGAAATTCGGAAAAGACTGGCTAATAATCGTTCGATTCGTTACCTTGTCCCAGAGAAGGTCTTGGAAGTAATTAAGGAGCGGAAATTATATGAATCGTCATGATGCGTTAAAATTAGTAAAGCCACATCTTGCAGAAGAACGTTATGCGCATACAGAACGTGTAACAGATACTGCGATCCGGTTAGCAAAAATATATGATGAATCAGAACAAGCTGTTATGCTAGCCGCAGTTTTTCATGATTACGCAAAATATCGGGATCAAAAGGAAATGCGAAAAATTATCGCTGATTCAGATTTGCCAAATGATTTATTAGCTTATCATCATGAATTGTGGCATGGTCCTGTGGCATCACTATTAATTAGTAAAGAATTCGGCATTGATAATCCCGACATTATAAGTGCAATCAGATGGCATACAACGGGTACAATAAACATGCAGCCGATTGATAAGATAATTTATTTAGCTGACTATATTGAACCAGGCCGGGATTTTCCAGGACTAGATCAAGTTCGGCAATTTTCAACAAATAATTTAGATTATGCATGTTTTTTAGCGGTGCGTAATTCTATCTGTTTTTTATTGAATAAAGAGCGGTTAATATATCCAGATACGCTTTTCATGTATAATGATTTAAATCAAAAATTGGGGGATCACAAGAATGGATAATGAGGAAGTTGTAAAATTAGTCGCAAAAGCGGCAGATGATAAAAGAGCAAATGATATTATTGCTTTAAACATGCAAGATGTCTCTGTGATGGCAGATTATTTTCTGATTTGTGATGCAAATAGCGAGAGGCAAGTACAAGCTATTGCAAGGGAAATTAAAGAGCAAGCAGAAGAAAATGAAATTCCAGTAAAACGTATCGAAGGATTGGATCAAGCACGTTGGATCTTAATAGACTTAGGTGATGTTGTATGTCATATTTTCCATCAGGAAGAACGAAATTATTATAATTTAGAACGTTTATGGGGCGATGCGGCACTTGTTTCGTTTGACTTTTCTATCGAGGAAAAATAATGACATATAATAAAATGGCTGCGGTATATGATACGTTTATGGAGCAAGCTCCTTATGAAGAGTGGTGTAACTTTACGATTCACATGATTAATAAGTATCGCCCAAATCAAGTTAATAAAATCGTTGATTTGGGTTGTGGTACTGGTCAAATTGCTTGCCAACTCGCGGAAGCTGATTTTCAGCTGACAGGTATTGATTTAGCGCCTGATATGCTAAGTCAAGCTGCTGCTAGATCGAGCGAAGAAAGTTTATCCATTCAATGGATTGAACAAGATCTTCGGAGTTTGTCTAGTTTAGCGGATTTCGATTTGGCAGTTAGTTATTGCGATGTTATAAATTACCTCACGAGTAAGGCTGAAGTTAAGAAAACATTTGATAATGTTTATGACTTATTAACGAGCGATGGGTTGTTTATCTTCGATGTTCATAGTATGAGTTATGTTGAAAATGCATTAAAAGATCAGGTTTTCTCGGAAGTCTTTGATGATCTGGCTTATATATGGTTTTGTGAAGGAAGTGAGAATAAGGGAGAAATGTTTCACGATCTCACTTTTTTTGTAGAAGAAGACGGTAAATATGATCGATTTGATGAACGGCATCATCAATATACTTTTCCCTATACTGTTTACAAAGAAATTTTAGAATCAGCCGGTTTTATCTTAGAAGGTATTTATGGAGATTTTTCTCTAGAAGTGCTCGATCAAGATCAGATTGAGGAAGCACAACGGTTATTCTTTGTGTGCACGAAACAAGCTAAATAGTTCGAACTTATATGCTCTTTCAAGAAGTGATTGCTTAGCTCAATCCATGTCTTCTTGGAGAGCTTTCTGAAAAGATCGTTTGTTACTTTCCGGTAGCAGCCGATCTTTTTGGTTCTAAGTGAAATGACGTCATTTGTATGAATGTTAATGCCACTAACGTAAGAAGTGGCGAGTATATGATGAGGTTAGAATTTGAGTAGAGCTGCAACCTAGGCAGAAGAAGTGGTTATGCCTAGGTTGGAGCCAAAAAAGAGCTGTAACCTCGTCAAGATAGCCGATCTTGCTTAGGTTGGGGGCAAAAATGGGTCTAACCTCGTCAAGATAGCAAATCTTGCCTAGGTTCAGGGCAAAAAAATGCTACAACCTCATAGGAATGCTCACTTAAACTTAGAATCGCTACCTCACAGTTCTTAGAAAATGTTCTATAAGCTTCTTATAATTCTAAGTA
>NZ_JAPRAT010000049.1 GCF_026805325.1 Natronobacillus azotifigens | reverse complement strand
TTTATTACAGTTGATATGTGATTGTCTGATTCTTATCTAGTTTTGAAGGTGCATTTGCACCTACATATGAAGATATATACTTTGAAATTTAAAAGCAAAATATCTTGATAAACTATTGATTTTTTCTGAAAAACAAGTATAATATTCCTTGTCATTGAAAAAATAAGCAACAATAGAAAGACGCTTTGAGGTCTGGTGACAATAGCGAAGAGGTCACACCTGTTCCCATGCCGAACACAGTAGTTAAGCTCTTCAGCGCCGATGGTAGTTGGGGCCTTGCCCCTGCAAGAGTAGGACGTCGCCAGGCATATCATCCATTCCACAGTAGCTCAGTGGTAGAGCTATCGGCTGTTAACCGATCGGTCGTAGGTTCGAATCCTACCTGTGGAGCCATAATGGAGAGCTGTCCGAGTGGCCGAAGGAGCACGATTGGAAATCGTGTAAACCGCTAACGTGGTTTCGAGGGTTCGAATCCCTCGCTCTCCGCCACCTTATTATATAATTACTTTTTTTTACATGTTGGGCCCGTTGGTCAAGCGGTTAAGACACCGCCCTTTCACGGCGGTAACACGGGTTCGAATCCCGTACGGGTCACCATTATTTCATCTGGAGGATTAGCTCAGCTGGGAGAGCACCTGCCTTACAAGCAGGGGGTCGCAGGTTCGAGCCCTGCATCCTCCACCATGAACATCTAAGTTCATAGAAAATATTTCTTATTATCGCGGGGTGGAGCAGTTCGGTAGCTCGTCGGGCTCATAACCCGAAGGTCGTAGGTTCAAATCCTGCCCCCGCAACCAATTCATTCATGCAAATAATTGAATGACTTTATGTAAATACAATGATATATGGTCCGGTAGTTCAGTTGGTTAGAATGCCTGCCTGTCACGCAGGAGGTCGCGGGTTCGAGTCCCGTCCGGACCGCCACTATATTATTGTATCATTTCCAATTAGTTGGCTCGGTAGCTCAGTCGGTAGAGCAACGGACTGAAAATCCGTGTGTCGGCGGTTCGATTCCGTCCCGAGCCACCACTTTTTTTGGAGGGATAGCGAAGTTGGCCAAACGCGGCGGACTGTAAATCCGCTCCCATCGGGTTCGTAGGTTCGAGTCCTACTCCCTCCACCATTTTTTAATTAAATTATATTAAAGTTTTATATATAGGGGTATAGTTTAACGGTAGAACAGAGGTCTCCAAAACCTCCGGTGTGGGTTCGATTCCTACTACCCCTGCTTTTATTCTAAATTTATTATGGCGGTCGTGGCGAAGGGGTTAACGCACCGGATTGTGGTTCCGGCATTCGTGGGTTCAATTCCCACCGGTCGCCCCATTTTTTTATTTGCAAATTTATTGGGCTATAGCCAAGCGGTAAGGCAACGGTTTTTGGTACCGTCATGCGCTGGTTCGAATCCAGCTAGCCCAGCCATTTTGCGGAAGTAGTTCAGTGGTAGAACATCACCTTGCCAAGGTGGGGGTCGCGGGTTCGAATCCCGTCTTCCGCTCCATTTTGTATATAGGTTTAGATATATTATATAATGGCGGTATAGCCAAGTGGTAAGGCAGAGGTCTGCAAAACCTCTATCACCGGTTCAAATCCGGTTACCGCCTCCATAACATTATGCCGGTGTGGCGGAATTGGCAGACGCGCGGGACTCAAAATCCCGTGTCCGCGAGGACGTGTCGGTTCGACCCCGACCACCGGTATTATCAAGTCAAATAACGTTACGATTATAAAGTATAGAAACCTTGTAAATGTTGATATATCAATATTTATAAGGTTTTTTCTATTTAGGTCGTTCAATTGAAATACGATACTAATTAAAAATTTTTGTTACAAATTTGGTACAATCAAACGATCATATTATTTAAGAGTAAGCGCCAAAACAACGGGTAGATATTAACCAGATCAATCTCCAATTATAATTAGGATAACTTAATTAAATGGAGGGAGATATCATGAAAAACAAGCAGGATATTGTGCCTGTTCATCTAAGTGATGCACCAGCATATCCAAACAAAAACCAAAAGTCGCAAACGAAACCAACCGTTGCCTTTCAATGTACGAAGAAGGAAACCACTTATCGCGTGTACAATGGCGTGGATAAATTCATCCTATACACACTGCTTAAAGAGTTAAACGAATGATCATTGATTATACGAAAGTTGAACAAATCTACTTGGTTTGTGGCAAAACGGATATGCGTAAGTCGATTGATGCCCTAGCAGCCATTATCCAAGATCAATTCAACATCAATGTATTTGATAATTGCCTCTTCCTCTTCTGTGGTGGAAGTCGCAATAAATACAAAGCGTTGCATTGGGATGGGGATGGCTTTCTATTGTTATATAAACGGATTGAAGGTGGAGTTATTCAATGGCCCCGGACAACCCAGGAGGTCCGAAATATCTCACAAAGAGAGCTTCGCTGGTTATTGGAAGGGTTAACTTTAGAACAACCAAAAGCAATCCAAAAAGTAGCACCAGCTGCTTTCTGCTAAAGAGTGAAAAAAAGGTAAATTTACACCTTTTTTTCACTCTCTTTTCTTTATTATCGTGTATAATAACAAGGAAAATTGTTAAGAGGTGAGGTGATCAGGATGACGGAACTCGAGAAGAAATTAACCCGTGAAAATGAAGAACTTACGAAGAAGATCGAAGTATTAACGGAACAAGTTAATTTTCTAATCAGCAAAATCTATAATCCTTCAAGCGAGAAAACACCTCCCCATGATGAAGATCAATTAGCTTTGTTTACCGATGATGACTTAAATATCTTTAACGAAGTCGAGACGGCAAGTGATCCTGACGCGATAGAACCTGATTGTTTAGAGACCATTACATACAAACGAAAAAAAGGAACAAAGCAATCAAAAATCATCAAAGAACTTCCGATCGAAGAAGTGGATTGTTATCTGGAAGAAGGCTGTCAATGCGAATGGTGCGAGACCGTATTGCGCCCTATCGGACGAGAATTCGTTCGAGAAGAGGTTGAGTTTATCCCTGCAACCCTCAAACGAATGAGATATTATCGCCACGCTTATGAATGTCCGACATGTAAGGAAGATGGAGAAGACGTTATTGTCAAAGCTCCAACACCAAAACCTGTCATTCAGAAGAGCTTAGCATCACCTAGTTCGGTTGCCTGGTTATTGCATCAGAAATACGAACAGTTTATGCCCTTTCATCGACAAGAAAAGGAATGGCAACGTTATGGCATCGACCTCAGTCGAACAACCATGGCCAATTGGGCCGTGAATGTTTCACAAAACTGGTTAACGCCATTGTATGAAGCGCTTCATAAAGAGCTCTTGAAAGAAAACATTCTTTTTGCGGATGAGACGACAGCACAAGTTTTGCGAGAAAAAGATCGAAAGCCGAGGTCTAAATCTTATATGTGGCTTTATCGGACGGGACCACATACGGAACGACAGATTGTATTGTATGAGTATCAAACGACCCGCGCAGCCAAACACCCGAAAGCTTTCTTAGCGAATTTTCGTGGTTTTCTTCACTGCGATGGATACGATGGGTATAATTCAATCCCTAACGTTACGCGTGTTGGGTGTCTCGCTCACGTTCGACGCAAATTTCATGAAGCTATCCCGAAAGGCGAACAGTCCAAAACAGCTTCAGCCGCCAAAGTTGGGCGAAGCTATTGCGATCAACTTTTCAAATTAGAAGAAAAGTGGCAAAACCTTTCTGGGGAAGAACGTTTAAAAAAGAGAAAGGAAGAATCTCTCCCTCTCTTTGAAGAATTCTTTACGTGGGTAAGTCAAATGCACGTACTCAAACAATCGCTTTTAGGAAAAGCATTAATCTACGCTAAGAATCAGAAAGCGTACCTGATGAATGTATTATTAGATGGCAACCTGCATGTATCGAATAATTTAGCAGAGCGTAGCATTCGCCCTCTCGTTGTTGGACGGAAAGCTTGGTATTTTTCTACCAGTTCCAATGGTGCTCGGTCAAGCGCAGTTATCTTTAGCATCATACAAACAGCAAAAGATAATGGTCTTGATCCTTTCAAATACCTTACCTACTTGTTTGAAAAAATGCCGAATCGTGAAAATCCAGCTATTTCGATGAACATGAAAGACTTCTTTCCATGGCAAACTGAAATTCAGGAACAATGTAAATAGCCTTTACTACGTACAATTGTAGCAAAGGCTATTTGTGTTGCCGACCTACCTGATGATTTGGCGCTTACGAATATCCTGTATTTAAAGAAACAATCGTAACGGCTAACAAATATGGTGAAGTAACGATTGATGGAAAGGCCATTCACGTACCAAATAGTTATCACTATAACAAACTACACTTGATTGTATATTGGGATCATTATAAACTTGTTTCTCAACACGGAGAAGTACTTTCTAAAGGGCCTAGGCCCTATATGAATCAAACGAGAGAAATTCCATGGCAATCCATCTTGAAAAATTGGTTGAGGAAACCACGATCGATTGTATATTCTCGGTATTTTCCATACCTCCCTGGTCGAATCGCTCATTACTTAAATGTAGAGTCCATGAAGTTAAGAAAAGAACGTGTTCAGTGGCTAGTAAGCCTGATTATAAAGTATGATATGCAGGAAATAGATGAACGATTTTATGAATTATTAAAGGTGGAAAAGGGAGAAATAGAACGCTTTCCCGATTCCATTGAACACCCCTATGACGTGAATTGGAACATATACGATTCTCTTCAGCCTTTGAATGATTCCTTAGCAAAGGAGGAAGTGTAAAATGTTTGATCCAATCAAAGAAAAATGCAAATCACTACGCTTAGCATATATTGCAGATATTTATGAAAAAATCCCTTTTGAGAATCCAGAACAATACTTAACTGCATTATTACAACAAGAATTAGAGCTAAGAGAAGCAGCAAAGGGAGAACGGTTAATCAAAAAAGCACATTTTATGAATGAAAAAGAATTAACGAATTACCAATGGAGTAGCCATATACGCTTTCCTCCACAACTGGATCGTCAAACGCTCGAATCTTTATATTTTATCGACAGAAAAGAGAATGTGATTTTAACAGGCGCGCCTGGCACAGGAAAGTCGCATCTCGTAACAGGATTAGGCCGAAAAGCTTGTAGGAACGGATATGAAGTACGTTTCTATCGGGTAGCCGATTTGGTAGATTTACTGGAAAGATCGTGGAGAGAAGGACGCTTCCAATCCTTACGTAACAAGTTTAAGAAAGTAGATATGATAATTTTAGATGAAATGGGCTACGTGCCTTTTAGTAAGGATGGGGCAGAACTATTGTTTCAACTGATTTCGGATTGGTATGAACAGTGTAGCCTGGTGATTACGTCTAATTTAGAGTTTAGTCAATGGAACCGTATAATTGTAGATGCACGCCTAACTGCTGCATTAGTAGATCGCGTGATTCATCACGCTCATATCTTGAGTTTTACTGGAGATAGTTACCGTGTAAAACACGCACTATCAAATCATCATTCGTAATGAAAAAGAGGGCTGGTGGCAAAGTTCTAAACTTTTCTTTGCATTTTTCTCAACTTTTTGCTTGCAAAATACACCTAGTAGCTTATATTTGCATTCGTATTACTAATAACTTTGTACTTTGATTCAGGACTATAAAATACAAGTTGATTTAAATTTGTTGGCAGGGATATTATTTAAATCCAAAATTAGAATAAAAGACACTTGACAATTATACATAATATAACTAATATTATAGACAGAAAATGTAACCCCTTCACAATAAAGGAGATTTTTTATGAGTGCGAGTGTTCTTAACTAATCCATAAAATTGGATACGACTTGATAAGGTAAAATAAACCAGTTTGGCTGGTTTGTTTCGTTATGCCTTATTTAAGTATACGTTAAGAACAAGCTACCAAGCGGATAATAAAGGGCAACCTTTAAAAAGTCTATGGCTGCGTGTCATGGCTTTTTTGTGTACCTTATTGTGTAGGGAATCGTTAAACCTTCATATTAAGGAACCAATTTATTTCACATGGAGTGAAGGGGCCAAAACCGTCTTAAGCGTATGCTTATGGCGGTTTTTTTGATGAAAAAATTAACCAGGAGGAATTACCATTGGATAAAAATACGATAAATATTTTGGAATATCACCGAATTTTGGAACAGGCTGCATCCTATGCCTTAACAAACAAAGCAAAAAACACACTAATGTCGAGTACACCATCTATAGATAAAAAACAAATAGACCAGATGCTTCTGGAGGTAGCAGAGGCAGCTAAGATATTAAAAATAACTGCCAGTGTACCAATACATTCTCTCGATGAGGTTGCGTCCTCGCTTGTGCAGGCGCAAAAAGGATTATATTTAAAACCAGATCAGCTTACAAAGGTAATTACTTTCCTAGAGCATTGTAAAAAGCTAAAGAGGTTTATGCGAGATAAAGAAGCAGTTGCACCAATCATCACAAGTTATGCCTTATCCATTGAAAATCTTCAAACATTGGAGGACGAGTTAACTCGTAGCTTAAAGCATGGTCAGATTGATGATTATGCAACACCAGAACTAGCTAAAATTCGAAGACATCTTCGGCAGAAACAGGTGGAAGTAAAGGGGAAAGCAGAAGAAATGGTACGTTCTAAACGGGTGACTACGTTTTTGCAAGAGAAGCATGTTATTGAAAAAAATGGACAATATACGCTTCCTATTAAGAAAGAGTTTAAAAATAAGGTTCAAGGTCAAGTAATTGATGTTTCAGCCTCAGGGGCAACGGTTTTTATCATGCCAAATAATGTAGCAAAACTTCAAGAGGAAGTAGATTTTTTGATACTGTCCGAAGAAAACGAACTTCAGCAAATTCTTTATACACTTACAGGATTAATTCTGGAAAAAGAACATGAAATGACTGTTGCCATGGACACGATGCATCATTACGATGTTATTTTTGCTAAGGCAAAGTATGGACTACATTTGAAAGGAACTATTCCTGTCCTGAATGAAGAATATATCGTGGATTTAAAGAAGGCGAGACATCCGCTACTAGGTGAAATGGCCGTTCCCCTTTCCATTCGATTGGGAATAGACGATAGAGCATTAGTGATCACGGGCCCCAATACAGGTGGTAAGACCGTAACATTAAAAACTGTCGGCCTTTTGACATTGATGGCTCAGACTGGGTTAATGATTCCGGCTGAGCAAGGTAGCTGTCTCCATCTCTTTACAAAAATTTATGCAGATATGGGCGATGGACAAAGCATCGATGAAAATTTGAGTACCTTTAGTTCTAGACTGAAAAATATTATTCACATCCTCGAGGAAGCTCATGAAAACACCTTAGTATTACTAGATGAATTAGGTTCAGGCACAGATCCGAATGAAGGTATGGCTCTTGCTCAAATTATTTTGGAGCAGTTAGTAGATAAAGGTGTGACGTTACTAGCCACAACACACTATAGCCAGTTAAAAAATCTTGCACAAACAAAGGAGGGATTTATTAATTGTTCAATGGAATTTGACCTTGAAACCTTGAAGCCAACCTATCGACTGCTATTAGGAGAAACAGGAAAAAGTCAGGCTTTTCATATTGCTATAAAGCTAGGGATGCATCCAACGTTAGTGGAGAGAGCTCGCAATTTAACTAGTGCTGATAAGCTAGAGAAATCACCTTTTCCAGAAGATGATATTTATGATAAAAGCTATCAAAAACAAATCGCTGTAAATAAGTATGGAAGATCTGTCCAGAGGAAGAAACAAAGTACATCGGTTCCCTTATTTAATCAAGGGGATAATGTCAAGGTTTCTCCCCATGGTGAAACAGGGATTGTTTATCAAGGTCCTGATGACGGGGGAAATTACATTGTGCAAGTAAAAGGGGAAAAGCAAACCATTAATCATAAACGGCTAACGATATATATACAGGCAAAGGAGTTGTATCCCGAGGACTATGATTTCGATACTGTCTTTAAATCAAAGGAGTACAGGAAGAAAAAACACCTAATGGAGCGAAAATTTGTTGAAGGGTTGTCTATTAAAGATGAGTAGCTTAAGAATATCCCGAAGCAACCGTCTGTAAGACTCCAACTTCAAAAACAACGAGAATATCAAGTTGTTTAAGTAGAAGTGACGAACGCTAGCCCCCCGAAGGCTTCAAGGGCCTTTAGGTCATCCTTTAGGGCTAACAATCAGTGGGGCAATAGCTAAAACCCCCACTGGTTGAAGTTTCACTTTATATCTATGAGGGAGGAAATCGATCATGTTTGCTTATAAAAAATCAACACTAAGAGGAAATAAACATTTTTGGGATAGCTATCTTGAAAGTCTAACATCAAGGTATGATAATTTTTTAGAAGAACATATTTTGACGTCTGAAATTTATTCAATTTATATGGAAGATGAGCATATTGGATATTTCGGTGTTTTCAATAAAGAAATGTTAACACAATTTTTTATTTCAAAATCTGCTTTTAAGTTTGTGCAACAAGCTTTTCAGGAAGTCTTAAATGTGTTTGAAATACAGAGTGCATTTGTCCCAACTTGTGATGAAAGCTTTTTATCTCTATGCCTTGATAAACATTCAAAGGTTCATTTACAGGCATACTTCTTTGAAGAAGCGGAAGAAAAAGTTAGAGAACCGGAATTTCCAAGGGATCTAATGAAAGTAGCCACACTTGATGATCTACAAGAAATAGTAGCGATAACTGGCGATTTTGTTGACAATCATGAGCAACGAATTAAGGACCAGCAGCTTTATGTTTTAAGAGAAAACAATGAATTTTTAGGAATGGGTTTAATAGAGGATAATGTTATCATGAAAAATTGTCAGGCTACAGGAATGTTCACTAATGAAAAGCATCGTCAAAAAGGCATAGGCAGAAGTATTATCCTAAACCTTAAACAAATTTGTCATGAGAATGGTAAAACACCTTTGCCTGGTTGTTGGTACTATAATGAGAACAGTAAAAGGACTCTTGAAAGTTCAGGCTACATTAGTAAGACTAGATTATTAAGGATAGATTTTTGATTAATTTAAAGAAAAGGGAAATGAGAGGTAATCCTGTTCCATAACAGAGAAAAATATTAGTAACTTAAACCGTGTGTTTGATCCAGTCTCCGACTCTTGAAAAAAGAATGGAGCTTAAACAACTATTAAATCAGGTTCTATATCAAAAGACGTTGGTCAGAATTTTTGCCGACAATGTTATCTGTGAATTTCACAAACACTCAAGTAGAATTATTCTGTTTGAGTGTTTTTTTGTGCCATTTTTGTTGATTTTGATTCAAAAGATTTTAGCTTGAAATGAAGTAAGATTCGGTATTTATAGTTTCTGAAATTGCAATAATCTAGATAGTATTTTTTTCACAGTCTCAGAGCCAAAAAAGGTAACCCGAACTAAAAGCGGCTCTTTCCATTAGGAAAAGTCTGTTTTACCAGTACCAATATAGGGAATAACGGCATTATTTTAATGCCCAGACACAATGACAAGTACGTA
>NZ_JAPRAT010000048.1 GCF_026805325.1 Natronobacillus azotifigens | reverse complement strand
ACTTACAAGGTTAAAATAGGGATCCAAAAGAAAAACCAAAATGGATTAAATCTACAAAAAAGAAAGCTTGTTGAGCATCAATCAGCACAACAAACTTTCTTCCTAATTCATTCGACAAAAACCGGGCGGTGCCAGGCACCTATTCTTAGTGAGGCCTTGCTAGATAAACAGCAAAAAGAATGAGAATGATTCCTAGCACGATGAAAAACTTGTATAAAAAGTTACGTTTCCTATGAGAAATACCCAAAATGGCGAAAAAAATGCCAAGTATGAATGATATGAGCATTATATAGAATCCCATTTTATTCATTCCTTTCAAGAGTAATTATTCGTTCATGACGATTGGCCAAATCTAAATCATGAGTCACTGTAATAACAGTAGTATTAAACTCTTTATTCATATCAAAAAGTAGATTAGTAATTTTTTCTTTATTTGCTGAGTCCAGAGACGCAGTTGGTTCATCTGATAAAATTATTTGGGGATTCATAATTACAGCCCTAGCAAAAACAGCTCTTGATCGTTGGCCACCAGAACACTCAAGCGGTTTTTTTTCCAAAATGGACTCAATTCCAATTTTATTAATAATTCTTTTAAAGTGATCTTGAACAGTTAGGTCTTTTTCGATGTTTGCATACAAAAGAGGCAATTTAATATTATCCTCTAGGGTCAAAGAATTAATTAATGCGGACTCCTGAAGAACAAAACCAATTTTTTGATTACGCCACTCAGCTAGTTTATTTCGTGATAAATCCTTAACAGATGAATCAAAAAGCTTATAGTTCCCTTGATATTGTAGGTCAAGTAGACCAATAATATTAAGCAAAGAAGTTTTACCAACTCCAGACTCCCCTATAATAGATAGTCTTTCCCCAGGTTCAACTTCCAACTTAAAATCATTTAAAATAGAAAAACCTTTCTTCTTGAATGTTTTTTTCTGGATTTCTAGTTTAATTATACTACTCATGTTAAAACCCCCACAGAGATCGGAATATCTTTAATTTTTTTCATTGTAAGTTCAACAATCGTAAACCCAATAATAAAATCTATAAAGAGAACAATAAGTAAAGCAATCCAATCCATACTTATTAAGCCAAATATACCGTAAGTAGCAAAAATTGAGTCTTTCCTTAACCAAAAACCGTATCTATTGAAAGCGGTTATCACAAATAATATGATTAGATTAATAGAAAACAATATTCCAAAATAACTATACAAAACGGCTCTTAGTTTTGAATAACTTAATCCAACTAATAAATTGATTGTAAAATCTTTTATCATTAATCGAACACTTGTCAACGTATTCCAGGCAGCCAGAAAAACAATGATTATGAGTAAAATAAAGGTGATAGTACAGATGATTATTAATGAATTAACATAATAATCTTCAAAGTAATTAAAATTTTCTTGTTGATTAAAAAAGTTAAATTCTAAACCTAGATTTTCCTGGATATGTTCATTTAAATTCATTGCTTTCTCTTTTGTCGAATCAAGAAGCACAATGTCCATCAAACCATTAACGTGTAGGTCCAAACCCGCACTTTGAATAAATTCCTCATTTACAGGTAGAAAAATTGAAAAATTGAAATAATTTTTTGAATTGGGAGCATAAAAATTAGAACGATGAGCATTCTCCTTCAAGACTCCTTGAACGTTTAAATTGACTAATTGTTGGGTGACAGGATCTGTAATCTCAATATTTGACCCTACAGGATATGTTGTCGCTAGACCTGCACCTACTAAAACAGGTATTTTTTCTTTATTAAAGTTATAATTGAAGTTTAATTGGTTTCCTTGAGATAATCTAAGTTGATTTATTTTATAAGCCTCTTCATTGATATAATGGAAAGAAACTTCCATCTTATATTTATTATATAAAGAAGTGGCAAAACCATCGGCTCGTAGAGCATAAGTATAATTGTTGTTTAAATATTCATATACTTTTTGTGTATCATCTATTTCAATTTTATCAAAATTAGCTTCACTATTCGGGTCTAGATTAGCAACAAAAATTCCTTCTTGATTCAGAGTTTCTATTTCTTGATAACCTTGAAAAGTTGAAATAATTGAACGACCAACAGTAAAAGAAAGATAATTAGCTAAAAAAAGTAGTATTATCATACCCACAACAAGTATCCATCTTTTTAAAAATACTCTTGTTATAAAAAAACGTAAAATTCTCATTCTTTTTTCACCTGACCTGCACTAATTAATATATATACAATAAAAATTAAAACTAAGTAGAGATTGCTGGTTATATCCACCTCTAAATAGAGGTTTAATGAAAGTGATAGTAAAAAGCTACACACCATGATAGCTAGACTATTCAAGATATATCGGATCACAATATTCACCATTGTATCTCCTACAAGTATTCGGCAGGATATTTCTGTTTTCCTACGGTTTAAAAATTGATAGTGAAATACTATTATAATAAACGTAAGAAAAACGTTTATTATAACTTGATAATCTGTAATACCTTTTAAAAAAGACGTTAAAATAAAGGAACCTTCTAAATTCAAAGTTTGTACATAAATAAATGTTAAGTTTGAAGCAAAACAGATTAGATAGATAGCAAACGCCTCAAAAACGTCGATAAATCTAAATAAAGAACATTTCATAAACTACTCCTTAAAGTTGGCATGTAGTAAGCTAACTTACCTATTCGTAAAATACATTTTGAAATATCCATATCTTTCCCCCTAAAAAAATAAATCTATTCTTTGGTGTTTGAAGTCGATTCACTCTGATATTCAAGAATATCATCAGGTTGACACTCCAAAGCTTTACAAATAGCTTCTAAAGGATAATCGCCTATCCATTTTTCAGAATAGAAAGGTTAGCCATTATTATTCCAACTCTTTCAGATAATTCTGTTACACTCATTTATCTTTTCGCTAACATTACATCGATATTAATTATAATCGCCTCTGTTTTTACCTCAGACTGTTAAATCGTTTTCCGAATTTATATCTAAGTATTTTTTAATATTTTTTAATGAACCGTAGTGAAAACTGCAATAATAACAGAAGTAAAAATAATTGTTAATCCGATGATTGCTATTACCGGATGTAAATCATTTTGTGATTAAAATGGGATATTGCAAATAAGCAAACTCTGGATACATTTCGGTATGATTTGCTAGCAAGGCAACAAAAATATACACAAAACAAGTACCGTAATTTCAATAAGTGAAACAGTTACCTTTAAAAAGAGTGTTGTTCCTCCTTTCATAAAATGTAGCTCACTTATTTATGATAAATTTAATTTTAACCCTTTTTTATCGTTTGTCAATAAATAATTACTTATTAACATTATATTATTATTGTTTTATTATCCTAAACTTTTTTTGAAAGTGCTCCGATTTATTTTTACATCCTCTTTCTTACTGAAAATGTTCCATTGCAAAATTCAATGAAAAAAAACCTACCAAAATTATTTCTTGGTAGGTTTTTTTATTAAAGAACTAACTTATTTTTATCTTAATTTTTGCTTACTTTTCCGGAATACTGAATGTAGGGGAACAGAGGCCTGTTCCTTTTGCAAACTTTTTATTAGAGAACATCTATACACAACAATAATAATTACTGTATTATATCTGATTAACCAGTCTCTTCCCTAGATTATAAACGATGAGTGAAAATCCCGCTCCATAGATTGGTATGCAAGTAGGAAAAAGAATCGTATCTCTCATTTAAAGGTTAAGCTTCAAAAATCAGCATCTCCATATAAAAATATCGTCTCATGCGCTAGTAGGTTTAACAGAAAATCATTATCAAACGATGATTATATATAAAATATGTAACCCGTCTATTGACACTACCTCCCAGAAAGCTAGAGAGTTCCATTAACCCCCTTGTACTGTTTCAGGAATCTCTGATGACATCTATACTTTGCAACCCCCCAAAAAAACAACCAACAATAATTGTCGATTGTATTTCGAGTATCTCCATCAATATCTAAAATAATCATCATTGTATAAATAACAGCCTTTTCGATTTTTTTTCACCTTTTTACTTGAGCATTAGTATTTTCAAGATAAGATTCCCTCACTTTGGTACAAAGAAAACGATGAAATTTTTTCAAAATAAATATATATAAAATTATAACAATTTCAAAAAATATAACATACCATTTAAATAAAGACCAAACCAAAATATGAAAGATAAAATATATTAGAATTGAATAGGCAAGACCAAAAACTAAATTAAATAGGATCAAGTGGTAGATCTTTAATTCATCTCCCTTACTAACTGTTGCTTTTTTTCTCTCATTTAAATCGATTACTTCTTGCTTTATCCGGATATAAGGATCAATAAACCAATTAATGATCTTATCAATAAATAAGTATTTATTTCTCAAGTCTTTTAAGATATTCATACTTTCATCCTTTCTATATACTATTTGCTCTTTAAAAATGAGCCTATTCAGAATAGTTTATCGTAACGATAATCCCTAAACAATAGACTCATTTTATTTAATCTATAGAAAAATTTACTCCCACTCGACTTACTTGTAAAAAAACCTATTGCTAAATGCGGTGAGATAAGATGTTTCTATTTTTATATGCCGATTTAAAAGTATGTATAATAATATAGTTGGGTACCGCTAAGTTACCAATTGTGTATTTATTTAATGGTTTTTATATTTTTGATTGACTTATGTTTTAACAAGTGATAAATTAGTATCAACGTGATAGTATCATATTTATATGCGAGGTGATGAAAATGGATAAATTAAGTTTGTTAGAGAGTTTAGCATTAAATAACAACTTATCGAAATCTGAAATGAACGTAGCTTATTACTGTTATAAGCAAGAGAGATCTTCTAAAGATATTGGAAAGTATTTGAATTGGCAAGCTCCCAATGTTGCAAGATTGTTGTTAGCTATGAACAATAAAGGTTTTTTAAATCGACGGATGGAAGATGATAAAAAATCCTACCTGTATACAACCAACCTTGAAAATGAGCTTCTTAATATTGAATAAAATTGTCTTGACTTTAATTGACAGTTTTATTTTTTTCTCAACACAACTATCAAATGTATAGTGTATATTAGATTTACAAAGATATGAAACGTATATTCGTGATTTTAAACTAGGAGGAAGACCAATGAAAGATTTTATTCGTGAATGGATTGAGAATGACTCAAAGGATTATGAAAACTACTTAGATTATCAAGAAGAGCACCAAGAAATTTGGTCTGAGGAATGTGAGTTGTAATGGTATATAAGCCTTCTGAAAGGATTTGAAATGATATGTCTGAATATCTGAAACATTTTTATACAGAATTACTAGATCAATCAATCAAAAGTCATAAATACTATCAGAAATCCATTCGCGAATTGGAAGAGGATAACCTTATAGGATATGACGTGTACGATATTGCAGTTAAAAGTAATCGTTTGGCATTAGAACGTATCGAATGGTGTCTTTCAAAATTAAAGGAGGAATAATTATGACA
Organism: Natronobacillus azotifigens; assembly: GCF_026805325.1. Lineage (GTDB taxonomy): Bacteria > Bacillota > Bacilli > Bacillales > Amphibacillaceae > Natronobacillus > Natronobacillus azotifigens. The sequence continues at coordinate 4,231 of NZ_JAPRAT010000048.1, read as the reverse complement.
TGTATTAGAGCCCCTAATACTAAGTGAGTTTACGATTGTAATGTTAAACGATAGGAGGTGAATGAAAATGAAAAATGAAAGTGAAAAAACACTTAAGAAATTACACGAGCAATCTTCAAAAATTAATGTCAAAGACTATCCTTCTATCCATAATATAGAAGTTGATGAAGGTATCTCTGTTTTAGAATCATGTTTTTCTGGAGAGGGTAGAGTGAATCAAAAATATGCTAAGGAAACCTTAATCTCGCATAAGTATGCTCAAGATGTTCGACATTTTGAGACTAATAACACAATGTTACAAGACATTAGAGAAGGGAAAAAAATCGTATTCAATAATTATAAAAAATAACAATAGGGGAGCTTGTTTCTCCCCTACATAGTTGGAGGTTTATATGAAACAGTTAAAAGAAATAATTTATTTTTCAACTCCTTTTCTCCTTGTTTATTCCTTTATAGGAATGTTAGTAAGTTTATTTTTTTCTAAGAGTGATTATTTCGCATTTGGAAGGTCATGGTTGGCTATTAGGCGGTTAGAGGATTATGCACCCTATGATTTAGCATATGAATTTGATTTTGAACTGAAAGCTTGGGAAATGTATTTTTTAGTAGGTTTATTCGTGTTACTAGTGCTTATTATTTCTAAACAACTTGAGATGTTTGTTGCCAATCGAAAAAAAAAGGAGGTTCAGCATGTCCCTATCAAATAATGCTAAATCTTGGGTTTTTTCTATATTAGGATTTGCTTTTTTATTTCTATCGCTGTTTATTTTTCAAACCTTCCTTGTTTTCACAGGGGGATTTCTGCTATTAGTTGGATTGTATTACAGCTTTAAGGCTAGCTCGTTTTTCCGTTTTATGATTAGGGTTAAAAGAAGAATAACAAATGGAAGGTAAAGAGATTTCTCTGCTTGATCGATATACTGATTGGTACTCTATAATGAAGAACTTAGAAGTATTTCTTCACATTTTATTTATATTGCTCATGATAACCATATTTTTAACTTCTGCTGGGGCTTGGTCGTTTATGTTGGTTACCTTAATAGCTTATGTGGCTATTTTAGTTCATAAGGTAATGAAAAAAAAGAGAAACCGAATCGCCAAAAAGCATTTCATTAAAGATAGATTGGTATATTTCATTAAGGCAAACAGTTTGTATGAGGAAGGTATCCGAGAGTCAGAGCAAAGAGATAATCAAGGTCGATGGAAAACGGTCAGAGAAAAATACATTTCTAATTCTGCTGTGTTTTCATACGAGCAAACAGATAGAAAATTGATTGTGTACGCTCATAAGAATGCAGATAATTTTACTGCTAAAATGTCACAACTAGAAGAAGGCTTGTCAGCATTGTTTGGCTTACCTGTTGAGAGAGTCGTAAACCGAAATACGCTCGTTGAATACCATTTAGTTATTGCTCCACCAGAACGCTTAGACGTATCGGTCATAAGTGAAATAAGTATGGTTGATGGATTAGATATTAATCTAGGGTATGGCGTTACATATAATCCTGTAAAATGCCCTCATATTCTGGTCTCTGGTGGTACTGGGAGTGGTAAGAGTGTTTTTATATCATTTTTACTGCTAGAGTTTATAAGACGTGAATCCACCGTCTATATTTGTGATCCGAAGGCTAGTGATCTCGGGAGCCTTTCGCATTACATAGGTGATGAAAAAATTGCTACTACACCTAATAATATAGCTCGTGTGGTAAGGCTTGTGGTTACAGAGATGAAAGAGCGGTATGCATTTATGAACGCTAATTTTAAGTATGGGAGTAACTTTGCAGACCATAATTATAGCCCTATCTGGCTGGTGTTTGATGAGATGGGAGCGTTCCAGGCTAGTGGCACAGATAAAAAATCTAAAGAATTGGTAAATGAAGTGATGGATGGACTAAAACAAGTCATTCTATTAGGACGTCAATCTGGAATTTTTTGCCTAATAAGTGCTCAGCAAATGAATGCAAACACCCTTAACACAGATTTAAGGGATAATTTGGGGTTAAGAATTGCTCTAGGAGCAAACTCTAGTGAAGGTTATCGCATGATATTCGGTTCAGCAACACCAGAGAACATCCCTCCAATTGAAACAAAAGGCGCTGGGCTTCTGTACATGCAGGGTAGTGGTGAAGAATGTGCTAAATATTGGGAATCCCCCTACGTTGATATGAAAAAATTTGATTTTATCGCTGAATTGAAGAAGCTCTTGTAATTAAAAATTAACCCGTCGGTTCGAGTGATTTTAGTGTTCTTCTAAAATCACTTGAAACGTCGGGTCCCAGCAGCCGTTCTTTGGCTGATGTGCACTTGAAAAATAAAATTGAAAAGGAATGAATATAAATGATTAAATTAAATGACTTCTTAAAGCCAGAATTACTAGGTAATAAATTTGTAGCAATAAAAGGCTATTCAGAAATAAAAGATAGAGAGACTCAAAATTTATCTGCATTTCGCTTGAATGTCTCTATACAACAAGAAGATTCAGATTTCTTCATGGAGCTAATTCAAATCAAGGTGAAAAATTTGAACCCTACCTTAGGATTTAAGGATATGGAGAGCAATAAGGCTATTCCTGTAGTATTGAAGGACTTACAGGTTGGTCAATTTAATGGGAATTTATGGTTCTCGTGCTCTGATGTATTGCCAGCCAAGTAGATAAATAGATTTTTGTACCTCTTGAGCCGAGGACAAGAACAGGACTGCCCGACGGAGTCGGCAAGCGGAGCGAGTCAGTGGAACGGCTGTTCTTGGAATTGGCTTTTAGAGGTACGGAAGGGAGTGTTAACTCCCTTCCTAGTTTATTTATTATATAAACAATAGTTTGGCGAAAGCCATTATTATTAATTTGAAATTAAAATTCATTAAGGACTGATTATTTATGTCTGGTTATAATCAGAAAATAATCCGTTCTGGTTCTTACGTAGAGATTTGGGAATATGAAAAACCTATTTTTATAGAGGGTGCGCTAGTTGAGAATTGTTCTACTGAACAAGTTGATGAAGGTGAAAAGAAAAATGGTAAGCGTAGATCATTTGAGGAATTATCAGAAGATGAACAACAAGAACGTTTGAATAGAATGAATAAAACTAGATTAGAAGCAAAGTGGAAACTACTTAGACTTGTTGATTCTAACTTTTGTGATAATACTTCTTTTCTAACGTTGACTACGAAAGAAAACATTCGAGATAGAAACGAGTTCATCAGTAATTTAAAAACATTTATAAAGAGATTTAATTACCATGTCTATGATACGAAAAAGAGTAAATTGAGATACTTAGCAGTTTTAGAACGTCAAAAGAGAGGCGCTTGGCACAGCCATTTATTATTATTTGAAGTTCCCTTTATACCTCATAAGGTATTGTTGAAATTATGGAGACATGGAGCCGTTCGGATAAACAAGTTAGATCATTTAGATGATTCAACAAATGCTGGTCGCTATGTAGTTAAATATATGGAAAAAGGTATTGGACAGGAATTATTAGAAAACTTCGGAAAGAAAGCTTATCTTAGTTCCAGAAACCTTAAAAGACCAGAAGAAACAAAACTTCTTTTGAAAGACAGTATAGAGTTGGATGAAGAATCAACTCTATATGAAACTGAATACGTATCGAAAAAATATCGAAACGGTAGGCTCGTAGATAATCCTGTGAAATATAAAAAGATAAAGATTAATGACAATTATTTTAAAAGTAACTAATGATAGGAGCTTTAAAATGAGGAGCTTTAAATTGAACAGAATTGATAATAACTCCCCTAGCGGTACTTATCTTATTACTACTCGTTCTGGGAGTAAGTATTTTTTAGAAATATCGGAAGCCACTAAAAAACTAGTGCGTGTAAATCCAAAATTCGGATTGCGTAAAGATGGTGAGCAAATCGAAGTTAAAGAAATTATGACTCTTGAAATTGGAAAGCCTGCTATTATCTGTATAGAGCCATTAGGTTTGGGAAGTGAAACTTTCCGATTAACCACTGAAGTACTTGATATAATTTTTTTTGTGTGAGATTGGGAGTGCAAGTAGAAATATGTGTTTAGATTTTTTGATAAATCATATTGAAGAAAAATGAAAGTGAGTAAACAGGGAGATGGTTTTATGAATATAGTTTGTAAAAAAGACTTAATCGAGCTGGGGTTTCCAGTTTCTACAGCTCAGAGTATTATAAGGCAAGCAAAGGTTCAATTAGTTGCTGAAGGGAAAACACTTTATCTCAACAAACGATTAGGAGTTGTGCC
>NZ_JAPRAT010000047.1 GCF_026805325.1 Natronobacillus azotifigens | reverse complement strand
ACCCGGTTTTTGTCGAATGATCTTCTGTTGATAGGGAAGTTATATCATTTGTTTTTATGGAAAGTGTGTTTCAAAAACGTTATTAAACAGGCGTGGGGAGAAGGAGAATTGCTTTTCCCTCGCCAACATACTAAGGAAAAAATCTCAAAATAAAGAAGTGAACGTATAGTTGTAACAAACAGGAAGAATGGGACTATTCAATTCATTCGATAAATTATAAATCTTTTCTTTCACAATCATTGCTTCTTCAGGCACCTAATAAATTGTGGGGAAAAATAGAAATAAGAGTACAGAAAAAATGTTTTTTTTTTGATATAATCATCCTGCACTAGAAAACCGTTCTATTTCAATTGACTATTGTTTTTCCCCATGATTGATTTTTTATTTAAATTTATGTGGTTTTTCTACCTTGATTGAATCAACTTCGCCACAATGGTTGCAAAAGCGAACGATCATTCCAGAACCCCCAGCAAAAATCCGATCAATTGGTCGTACGTTCGCATAGCCATCTAATTTTCCTTCAACGAATGTATGATTTCCACAGCTCGAACAATTTTTTTCTTCGACCATAGTTAAACCTCCAATTATTTCTATTTACTATAACTATACTATAACTATACTATAACTATCGATGTGAAAATAGGTGCTAGTTTACTTTTCTAGATTATTTCTTATTGGGAACTGCAAGTGTGATAGAAACAATTATTCTAGGGAAGAATACGGACGGTTACTCGGGATTGATTTTTTGATTCTAAGAGGGTAAATAGAACTATTTTCAAAAAATAACTTTACAAAAATTGTAGGATGCGATTTAATGAAAGGGAAGGAGATGTTATCTACCTATATTTTTTTCACAAAAAATGAAAGCGTTTGCATAAAGTGATGAGTATGAGAGAATCAACGATCAACAGATCTTAACTTTTATCATGCTTACTAACCGAGGAATGGGAGGTGACTAAAGGAAGTGCAAGCGCTCTGCATCGAGAAGGAAAGGTCATTGCTGCTACAGATTCATTAGGATTTTTAAAGGTACAATAAAAATTACCAAAAGGAGAATGACTAATGAAAAAGAACTTTAAATTGTTATCCTGTATAGCTTTAATCTTCGTTCTTTTCAGTTATGGGCTGAATCTCTCGACACCAACGTTTGCGCAATCTAAGAATGATACTCCACTAGAAACAGTATCGCTTAACAGTTTGACTGAAGCAGATGATAGTACGATTTTCCATGCTTGGAATTGGTCTTTTGACACGATAATTCAGAACCTTGAAGCCATTGCTGATGCAGGTTTTAACAAAATACAAACTTCGCCAATTCAAGGGAACAAAGAACCTTTGATGACAGGAAGTCAATGGTGGATTCTTTACCAACCAATTAATTTTGAGATTGGTAACACGCAATTAGGTGATAGAGAGGCATTTCGGAGATTATGTGAAGAGGCGGAGCAATATGGTATTGATATTATAGTGGATGTGATTGCAAATCATACTGCAAATGCAGGTGGAGGTGATTTGCAATACACACCAAGCCCTAATGTTGATCCAGTGCTATTAAATAATCCTCATTTTTGGCGAGAAGCAAGAGGGGTAGAAGATTGGAATAATCGTTATCAAGTGACCCATTGGGGAATTGGATTGCCAGATCTAAACACAGCAAATCAAGAGTTACAAAACATGGTGATTGATTTTCTGAATGATGCAATCTCATTAGGTGCAAGTGGTTTTCGTTTTGATGCAGCTAAGCATATTGAATTGCCAGACGATGTGGGTGGATCAAATTTTTGGCCCCGTGTACTTGGTTCGTTAAATAATAGTGATGATCTTTTTATTTACGGTGAAGTCCTTCAGGGTGGAGCGGATCGTATTTCAAGCTATGCAGATTATATGGGAGTAACACCGTCTGCCTATGGGGATCGTGTAAGGCATTCGGTTGGTTTTCAAAGCAATCGTAACGTACGGGAGATGCAGAACTACGGGGTGAACATTGATCCTAATAAACTTATTACATGGGTTGAGTCCCATGATACGTACGCCAACGATTCTGAGGAGTCAACGGCTATGACAGAGTGGGAATTGAGAATGGGATGGTCCTTGATTGCTAGTCGAGCTGAATCTACTCCGCTATACTTTAACAGGCCAGCCGGTAGTGGAAAATTTGCTAATCAAATAGGCCAAGCGGGGAATAACTGGTGGCAGCACGCCGATATTGTCGCCGTAAATCATTTTCGACAAGCTATGTCCGGAGAAAGTGAGTATTTAAGACCGCAAAGTAATGACGTGATGCTAATTGAACGTGGAAACAAAGGGATGACAATCGTAAATCTGGGCGGTAGTGCACAAGTAAATGCAACAACTAATCTCGCAGATGGTACCTATACGAACCGAGCAAGTGGTAATGAAACATTTACTGTAACCAATGGTAGGATTACAGGCACGATTAGTGGAGGGAGTATAGCGGTACTATATGACGGTGATGATCAAGGTGGAGGGGACCCATCCAATGGACTTGTCCCGGTCACTTTTTCAATTCATAATGCGACAACGAATTGGGGGCAAAATGTTTATATAGTAGGTGATATACCTGAACTCGGAAGCTGGAATCCGCAAGAGGCAGTAGTTGCTGATAGTTCTTCCTACCCAACTTGGCGTACAACTGTGTATTTACCAGTTGGCACAGAGTTTGCATTTAAAGCAATTAAAAGAGATGGAAGCAATGTGGTTTGGGAGAGTGGAAACAATCGAACGTATCGAGTAACATCAGGTAATAATGAGATTAGCTTTAATTTTAGAAATTAAGTGGGGTAAGGGATAAGCGTTTATGCTGAGATTAGCATAAACGCTTTCTCTTTTTCTTATCTATAAGTACCAATCGATAAGAACCAAGGAAGAAAAAATAATACTAGGTTAATATAATCAACTTCAAGAAATAATATAACCGAACCCCTCTATCTAATTAAGACTTCACTTTATCCCGGAGCAACCGTCCATAAGACTCCCACTTCAAAACAACGAGAATACACTGTTGTTTAAGAGGGCGTAACGGACGCTAGCACCCGAATGGTTCTAGGTTTTTAGTTAGGTCATTCTTTAGGGCTAACAATCAGTGGGGGAATACCTAAAAACCCCAATAATTGAAGTTTCACTTTATAGAAAGATAAAAAGCGGAAACAAAAACTGGTACCCACCATTTTAGGTGAATACCAGTCTTTCAGTTAGATAGGCTTTTTTTATCTACCGTTCTGTTTTTGGTGATAGTAATAAGGTGTAGTTATTTTTGATCAATCAGTTGTCCATCCGCCATCAATCTTAATTGTTTCCCCACGGATGTAATCAGATTGTTCTGAAGCAAGAAAGACTGCGAGATCAGCGATTTCCTCTGCTTCTCCTGGTCTTGGTTCAGGGAGGTCATCTGTTAGAGATGGATCCACATCTTCTGTCATGCTTGTATTAATGTATCCAGGTGCAATGGCATTCACTTTGATTCCTTTTTGACCATAGTCGTATGCGAGTTGTTTGGTTAGACCAACAACAGCATGTTTCGTTGATGTATAGGCTGCACCACCACCGCCAGCTACAAATCCTGCAATAGAGGCAATATTAACGATGGTACCTTTTTTGTTTTTCAACATGGTAGGTAACACGGCTTTTGTGACAAGATAGATCCCCTTAATATTAACATTAAAGACACTATCCCAAAGCTCCTCATCCGTATCTTCAAGTGAAGAGAAGTCATCAAGGATACCAGCTGTATTGCTGATGATATCGATTGATTTAAAGCGTTCAAGCGCTTTTTCTACAGCAGATTCCACTTGTTGAGCATCCGAAATGTCTACTTCAAGTCCAAGAAAATTCGAATCTAAAGAATCAAAGTGGTCTTCTAATTCTTGAAGTCCGTCCTTATTGACATCAAATGCAATGATGTCCGCACCTTCTTTAGCAAAACGTTTTGCTTGTGCTCTTCCCATCCCCGAGCTAGCACCAGTAATTAAGGCAACTTTATTTTGTAGTTTCATTACTTTTTCTCCTTTCCTTTGATAAAAAACAGTAATCAAGAAAACGGCTATTAAGGTAAACGTATTTTGGCGTTTCTAACAAACTATTCGTTATATCTTTGTTTCATAGATGAGGATTATCTATCTTTGTTTCATAGATGAGGATTATCCCATGAAAACCTCCCTCATTCGTTTTAATCCCATCCCTAAACTTCGCTTTAACAATGAAGGGATGTAATTATTCACTTTAGTTATCCCTTTCCCGCTATCATAAAATTCAAACTTCGTGGTGCCTGTCACCGCTCGGTTTTTGTCGAAGCTCGACAAAAACCGGGCGGTGACAGGCACTTTCTATAAAAATATCCTAACAATATGCTGGAATTTGCCGATAATTAGTATGTATGGTTATATTTGATAGTATTATGAGTAATTAGTTGGGTGGTGTTTTTTTGAGTTCTGTATTAATAGCTAAGCAACCTATTTTGACTCAGACACAATCTTTGTATGGATATGAGTTATTATATCGAAGTAAAACTACAACAGAAGAGTGGAATGGTGATTTAGCAACCATTGAAGTAATGATTAATGCCTTTCTTAATATTGGAATAGATCGACTTGCAGGATCGTCTACTGTGTTTATTAACTTTACAGAAAATCTAATCAACCAAGAATTAGCAACCCATTTTTCGCCAGAAGATATTGTGATTGAGTTGTTAGAGGATACTCCGTTAACAGAAACAATGAAAATGAAAATACAATCTCTCTCAGATCGTGGTTATCGACTAGCTTTAGACGATGTCACACCACTGTTGTTTTCAAAATGGCAAGAAGCTGACATGATTAAATACTTGACATTTATAAAAATTGATTTTTTGGGCACCCCAGATAATAATCATAGAAGAGAACTTGCAAGGGCTATAAAATTAACCGATCCAAACATTATTTTAGTGGCTGAGAAGGTTGAAACAATCGACGATTATGAAGAAGCCAAACAATTAGGCTGTCAGTTGTTTCAAGGATATTTCTTTATGAAGCCTAAGGTGATGGAATCTCGTGAGATCCCATCTTATTATTTAGCTTACGTTAAACTAATCGAACAAATTGATGAGACAGAAATTGATTTATCAAAGATCTCTAATACCATTAAAAAAGATTTATCCTTATCGTATAAATTATTAAAATTAATTAATTCCCCCGCTTATCGACGAATGGAGCGAATTAAATCGATTGATCAAGCAGTTGTGTTGTTAGGGCAAAAAGAGATAAAAAAGTGGTTGTATGTACTAGCATTACGTGAGTCTTTACAACATTCGCAGCAACCTGGTATAGACTCCTTAGTGAAAAGTTCTTATTATCGTGCCAAGATGTGTGAGAACCTTGCAAAGCAGTTGATCCCACACTTAACACAAGAGGCCTTTTTAGTTGGATATTTCTCGCAACTACCAATCATTTTACATCAGTCGTTGGATCAAATATTAGGCAACCTTTCTTTAGATGGCTGTATTGAGGCAACCTTAAAGGGAGAACCAAGTAGTTTGAGAGATATCTTTCAGCTCGTTATGGCTTATGAGTGGGTGAATTGGGAAGAGGTTGATCAATTAACAGAAACGTTGAATCTAAACAAAACAATGGTGTTTGAAGCATATCAAAAAGCAAATCAGTGGGTAAATAATGTGTTTCAGTTGGCAGATACAGATACAGTTTCTTAGAAGTATCGACGTGATCATCCACTCCTTGTTTTACGATAAAGAAGGAGTTCAGATAATGTGGGGAAGAAATGAATTTTCATGGTTATTCTTACAGCAAAAAACACGATAATTGACATTTAAAATAACAAGTAATATAGCAGATAAAAACGCTTGGAGCATGTTCTAAGCGTTTTTATCCTACAAAATTATATTTTCGAATATGCCTTTTCCCACTCTTCATTTAACAATCCATAAATTACTCTGTCGTGATATTCCCCATTTAAGTATTCATCGTTGCGAATAATTCCTTCTTGCTTGAAGCCTAATCTTACGGGGATTGCTTTACTTTTTGAGTTTTTAGTTGCTACATTGATTTCTACTTTTTTCAAACGCAAATCGTTAAATGCGTGGTCAATGAGTTGTTTACAAGCTAAGGTAGCCAACCCTTTTCCAATAAAATCATCACCCAACCAGTATCCTATTTCAGTTTTTCTTGCGCTCCAATCGATAAACAAATAACCTATCGAGCCAGCAATGTTCCCTTTATGCCAAATACCAGCCCAATATCCGTTATTTTGGGATAGTCTTTTTAGGGATTTTTCAATAAATAATTTAGCGTCTTCAACTTTGTTTTTTTTCATAGGAAAGGAGAGCCATTCTCCTATATTCACACGACTACCATCCACTAAATGATATAATTCCTCTGCGTGCTTTGGTTCTAGGATGGAAATGTAAGTATCTTTATCAATAATCGCCTTGTACATTTAACTGTTCCCCCTATAACATTTCTTTTTCTTATAACAGCTCTCATAATATCCCTCAAATTTTAATGAAAAAACAAGAAGATCATAGTTTTTAAAGTAGGAGTAACAAAAGCTAGCCCCCCGAATGATTCAGTTATCAATCAGAAGGGAAAGATCGAAAAACCCCTCACTGCCTACAGTTTTAGTTTATCATGTCTCTATGGATTCAAAGTATGATTGTTGTAGATTTCAACTTAAGTAATTATTCCATCAGTACAAGAAAATGACTGTTTTTCGGTTATCGCAACTCGTCTTGAGTTTATCATAGTTTCTTCGTAATGGGTAAATGCTTTTGGACAATTAGTAGTTTAGTTGATTGTCATAGAAGAAGACAACTTGGACTAGAATGTTTATGAACTAGGGACAATAAATTTGAACAATTATCTTCAGTGATCTCACGTTTTAGAAAACCCCCAGCATTAGTAAATACAAGAAATGATAGGATAATAAAAGAGGAGTTCAATCGAAATAGAGAAACATATGATACACTTAGATTACTAAGTTTACTGATCACAGACTTCTTGAGCGTTTTGATTGATAAGGACAACATTTCTTATGACTAAGGGGGGAGAAGTCTTGGGTTCAAACATCAAATTACCATTAACGCAGGAAGAAAAAGTAAAACTAAGAAAAGCGAAAGTAAAAATAGGTGACATGGATTCTTATCATGTTGAAGAAATAGCGCAAATGCTAAACATTTCACAAGGAAAAGCCAAAGTTTTAAAAGGACTGGTTGAATTTCAAACTGTTCCTTCGATTGGATATAAGCTAGCTGAAAAGTTGGTTTTCAAATTGCATCTTTTTTCATTATCGGAAGTTAAGGATAAAAATGGAGCTCAACTTTTTGACCAATTAGAACAACAATTAGGTGTATGGACAGATAGTTGTGTTGAAGACCAAATTCGTTGTGTGATTAACTATGCGAACAACCCTACGAGTAATAAGCAATGGTACGATTTCACAGAAGATAGAAAGGTATATCGAGAAAAAAATGGTTTCCCTAAAAACAGACCGTTAAAAGCTTGGTATGAGTAAAAACAATAATAAAGTGAAACTTCAATCAGTGGGGGTTTTTTAGGTATTCCCCCACTGATTGTTAGCCCTAAAGGATGACCTAAAGGCCTTTGAACCATTCGGGGTGCTAGTGTCCGTTACTCCGGGATAAGAATATTGAATGAACAAAGATGATTATCATACGAGTTTTGTAATAGAATTCACACAGAATTATCTATCCTGATAGCGTGAGATTAGCGAGATCAAGTGGGAGAATTGGTGAACTAGAGGGATAAGCAAGAATAGGGAAGAGCACCCCGCAAAGTTAAGAATGTTCTTCCCAAGCCAAGTATCATTTACGTTCTATCTGCATGAACTAGTCATCCATTGAATGACGATCGCCAACTTGAAACTCTTCGGCATTAGAGAACATATATTCGACAGTAAGCGGTTCTTGGCCAGTTAACTTTTGAAAATCTTTAGTAAAGTCATCCATCTTACCTAAACGAATTGCTTGAGCGAAGGTAACCATACCTTCAGAAGAAAACGGCGCTTCTGAACCATCCTTGAACTTTCCATCTGTCGTTCGCGGAACACCCATCGCATCAAAAATCTGATAATTTTCTTCATCTGTGATTTCTTTGTAGGTGACGTTGTTTCCTGTCACTTTATTTCCTATCGCAACAAAATCTGATATTGTCATAAGTTCAGACCCGTTAATGTTTAAGGTTGCTTTTTGATAATCTGTTGATGCTAAGGCATAAGCAACTGCTTTTGCACAATCTTTCCGTGAAATATAAGCCATTTTTCCTTCACCTTGACTGTTTTTTAGTACGCCATCACCTTTAACATAAGTGAAGTAATTCGTAATCATTGCCTCTGCATATTGGGAATTACGGAGGAAAATATAATCTAAACCAACGCTTTTAATATAATCTTCTGTGTAAATATGATCAATTTTTTCAACGCTCGGATTGGACTCATCTCCAGCATTTACAAGGGACGTATAAATAATTTGTTTTACTCCAGCTTCCTTAGCAGCATCGACTACATTTCTATGTGCTTGTTGACGTTTTTCTCCAACGAACGGCATAGAAATAAGTACTAGTTTGTCCGCTCCAGAAAAGGCTTCTTGTAGTCCATCCATTTTGTTGAAATTTGTAACACGTGTTTCAATACCCTTTTCCGCATAAGGTTTCAAAGCTTCAGGGTTGTAACTACAGAAGATCACCTGATCGTTATCGACAATATTCAATAAATATTCTGCTGCTTGTCCACCTAAGTTTCCATCAATACCTGTTAATAATAATTTACCCATAATCTGTTCACTCCTTCACAATATTTACACTTTTATTTTATGTGAAAGAGTGAACAAAATCTAATAGATATATCGAATGACCTATTGGGGAAACGAATCGTAAAGTGCTTGGATAAATGGCTGTAATGCTGGATTACTATTACCTTTTAAATAGCCAACTTGAATCCGGTACATATGATGACTATCTTTAATCTTAATGAAGCGAACCTCCTCTTTTGGATAATTTAAACAGTATTTATCAGGAAGGAAACCGATTAAGTCTTCGGTTAAGATATAAAATAATTCTGTCTCCACATCTTCAGAGGTTCTTACAATATTCGGTTGATATCCGTCTTCTAGCGCGTTTTGAATCATGAGATAGTATGAGTTACCGATCGTATTCGCATTTAACATGATCAAAGGGTATTGATAGAGCTGTTCTTTAGTGATCATTTTTTGGTGAAACAAAGGGTGATTGCGGCTAACAACTGCGCAATAATGACCACTATATAACGTGTGTGTTTTTATTTTTTCTTTTCCAGTGAATTCAGAATCGACGGCAATGGCGACATCATAAAGTCCTTTTTCAAGAAAATCGGCAATATCTTTTAATGGTACTTTGTTCAACTCGGGTTTAACGGTTGGATGATTATCAGTAAAGGATGGAATAAATGAGAGCACCCCTTGAATATCAGTGAGTGTGGAATATTCAATATTTAATATATGGCGATGATCGTTTTTGACATGATTCATTTTTTTCTGCATATACGAGTATTGTTTCCAAAGAACGTTAGCTTCTGCATAAAATACCCAGCCAGCGTGCGTTGGTTCAATAGGAATTTTTTTTCGATCGATTAATTTCACCCCAAATTCTTTTTCTAGGGAAGCGATCTGTTGACTTATGGTGGTCTGTGATACGTAGTTTTTTCTCGCTGTTTCGGTAAAGTTCCTACATTCTACTAGATCAATGAAGTATTTGATTTTTTCCGTATGCATAATAACACCATCCGTTTGAACTATTTTATCCCGGAGCAACCGTCCGTAAGACTCCCACTTCAAAACAATAAGAAAAGCAAGTTGTTTAAGTGGGAGTAACGGACGCTAACACCCCGAATGGTTCAACTAACAATCTGTGGGGGAATACCTAAAAAACCCCCCACTGATTGAAGTTTCACTTTATCTTTTTAAAGATTATATCATGTAAGCCTTGATGCTGTTTGTGATGAGTTTTCCCTGTATGTAACAATAGGGATAGAATGGTAGGTATGAATTGTTATCTAAGACATAATTACATATTGTTTTTTATTATA
>NZ_JAPRAT010000046.1 GCF_026805325.1 Natronobacillus azotifigens | reverse complement strand
AAATATCCGCACAGAATGCATTCTGCTAGCACGTGAAAAACTGCTATCAATTGACGTTTTAAATCTCTTATAGACGATATCTTACGTTGATTCCATAGACAAGTAAAGTATATTAACCTTTTTTCCACCATTTGTATGCAACTTAGGGATTTCTTTGTTATACTTAAAGATATTATATATTATAAAGGAGCGCTTATGGGGCAGATTGTATTACAAGTTTCCAAAAGTACATTAGAAGAAATGAAAGAAGCATATCAAATGATGCTTAAACCCGCACCACAAGGAGCAGTTTTTGCAGCAAAAACAAGCACTAGTTCAATTACCGGCTATAAATCTGGGAAAGTTTTATTTCAAGGAACAGATCCAGAAGCAGAGGCCAATAAATGGGGACAAGCTCAACCAGTTGGAGCGGCAGAGAAAAACACCACCAAACCTGGGCATACCTATCAACCAGATTCAGATTTATTTACCAGCTCACATATCGGCTCAGACGAAGCGGGAACAGGGGATTATTTTGGTCCCATCACGGTAGCTGCAGCTTATGTAACAGAAGAACAAATCCCTTTGTTAAAAGAAATCGGCGTGAAAGATTCAAAAAACCTTACCGATGCATCGATTCGAGTTATTGCAAAAAAATTATTACAAATCGGCATTCCATACACTCTTGTCGTTATGCATAATCCTAAGTACAATCAGTTGCAGAAGCAAGGTTGGACCCAAGGAAAAATGAAAACCATGCTTCATGATCATGCAATTCATCTTTTATTAGAAAAAATTGCACCAGCCAAGCCTGACGGAATATTGATTGATCAGTTTTCACAACCACATATTTATATCAATCATTTGAAATCAGAAAATAAGCGATTAACAGAAAATACTTATTTCATGACGAAAGCAGAAAGCCATTCGATTGCCGTAGCTACCGCGTCTATACTAGCTCGTGCTAGCTTCGTTCAAGAAATGGAGAAACTTTCGAAAGAAGCAGGTGTAGAACTTCCTAAAGGTGCATCCGCAAAGGTTGATCGTGTAGCCGGAAGCATCCTCCAGAAACAAGGAATAGAAACTTTAAGCAAATTTACAAAAATTCATTTTGCTAACACAAAAAAAGCAGCCGCCTATAAGTAGGTTGCTGCTTTTTGCTATTTTCAAAAGGATGATACAACGTCGTATTCGCCACCAGAGAACCTTACCATGCGAAGAACATCCGATCGAATCTCGCGAAACTTCGATGTTTCAGAAATTCGCCATGTGTTCCCATCAGCGAAAGTGAATTCATATTCATAAGATTCTTGTGCAAAAAGCACCTGCTCTACTTCTTCCCAAGCATAGATATGATTATCATTCCAAAGGTTCTTTCGAAAAGAAACCGAATGATCTGCAAAAGCAATGTATGATTGCGATGCTGTCACAAAAGTGAAACTACTTAATAGCAAAAAAAGAAGACAGAACAAAATGGATTTTTTATGTATATCGAAAAGAAAGAGCGTGAAAAATGCGCAAAATAAAAAAAGAAGAGCAAAGAAATAATAGAGATATCCTACCCCTGGTACAAAGACAAATAACGTTCCTGGCGTAAAATGAATAGAGTTTGAGATTAGTGAGGGAAACAACAACAAAAAGATCGGTGACAAAAAGAGTACCCCAATTGCGATCGCCATAAATATATGTCTTGTTTCATAGTCTTTTATCATAACCAAACCTCCTACGAATATCCTTATTTTAGCATAAGGAGAATAGAAAGGAAATAAGGTAAACCGGGAAAACCACCCGGTACTTTTAAAAAATAATAAGAACCTATATTTTCTAAGAGTCTGATGGTGACAAGCTACCGCTTGTCATGTCACGCTAGAGCGTGACACTTTCCAACAAGTAAAACGACAGATGACCATGAACGGTCATCTGTCGTTTTACTTGTTGGAAAGCAACCATCAGCCCCTACTGTGATATTAGAAAATACGTTACAACTATTTAAAGATAAAACAACTATAAATACCGTTATAGAGCCAGTTATATGCTTTCATATACCATAAAAAACATGAGGATTTCCTCTAATGGAAACCCTCATGTTGAATCAGTGATTTTTATCCGCGTAACTCCGCATCATGATTTGATTTTACTGCTGCAAGAATCGCTTGGTAGGAAGCTTCTACTTCCTCATCGGTAAGTGTACGGTCTGGATTACTGTACAATAAATTAAATGCTAATGATTTCTTCCCTTCAGGTAAATTCTCTCCTTGATAAAGGTCAAAGACATGAACATCATGCAATAATTCGCCAGCTTCTGCTTTAATTGTCTCTTCCACCGCTCCCGCTGCCACTTGTTCACTTACTACTAGGGCAATGTCACGGGAAACCGTTGGATAACGTGGGATCTTTGTAAAGCTTGGTTCATCACTGTGAATTGCAAATAAATAATCTAGATCAAGATCAAACACATACGTATCTTTTAAGTCAAAAGCTTTTTGTAAGCGCGGATGTACCTGACCAATAAAACCAACCGGAACATTATTCACGATAATTTGAGCAGTTCGTCCTGGATGCATGTCGTCAATAACCGCTTGCTTATAGGTAGCAGTTAATTCAAGACGTTCAAAAAGCCCTTCGACGATTCCTTTTAATAAGAAAAAGTCTGCTTCTTTGACTTCTTGTTGCCATGCATGTGTTACCCATTTGCCCGTAATTGCACCACTTGCTCGCAACTTCTCATCTGGCTGCTTGGTAACTTCGGTTTCTTCAGAAACAAACACACTTCCTACTTCATAATAACCTAAGTTTTGTTGTTTACGTGCAACATTATAAGATAAACTTGCTAACATTTCAGGCAAAATGCTGATACGTAGCGTACTATGTTCTTCACTCATTGGCATAGAGAGCCTTACTGGAGTGACTGCTTTTTCTTTTATTTCTGGACTAACTAGTAGTTTTGCTCGTTCTTTCGTTGTTAACGAGTACGTAATGGCTTCCATCAAACCAGCACCTTCAAAATATTGCTTCACTTGGCGCTTTAACTTTTGTACTGGCGATAATCGTCCCGCTTGTTGTCCGCCTTTTGGTAACGTATAAGGAAGGTTATCATAACCATAGATTCGAGCAACTTCCTCTAACATATCTTCAAAAATAGAAATATCTTGACGACGTGTTGGAATGTTCACAACAAACGTTTCCCCTGATTGTTCAAAAGTAAAGCCTAAACGCTCAAGAATGATAGAAATGTCATGATCGGTAATGGTCGTGCCCAGACGATCATTGATTCGACTGGTTGTAATCGTCACTTGTTTTTCTGATTTATCCAACTGATCGAAAGTGGCAATTCCAGATAAGACTGTACCATTTGCATATTCAGCAAGCAATTGGCAAGCGCGTAAACCCGCTTTTTCCACGCGGTTCGGATCTACGCCTTTTTCAAAACGGGTACTAGATTCACTTCGAAGTTGGTGATCTTTTGCAACAATTCGTACCGTCTTCCCATCAAAATAAGCTGCTTCTAGTAAGACTGTTGTCGTTGATTCTGTAACTTCAGAATTTGCACCACCCATTACCCCAGCAAGTGCTGTTGCTTCTTTTCCATTCGTAATCACTAGATGTTCAGGCTTCAAATTACGTGTCTGATCATCTAACGTCACGATTGTTTCCTTCTCGTTTGCTTGGCGAACAACAACTTGGTTCGAGTTAAATTTATCAAAATCAAACGCATGTAGTGGTTGACCATATTCTAATAAAACATAATTGGTTATATCGACAACGTTATTGATTGGACGAATACCTGCTGCCATTAGATAATTGCGCATCCACAACGGAGAGGGCCCAACTTGAATATCTTTAATGAGAAAAGCACCATAATAAGGATTCGCTTCAAGAGCTTCTACGGACACGGAAATATGCTTCGTTACTTCTTCCTCTATTGTCGGTACCGTTACATCTGGTAATTGAACAGGTTCATCTAAAATAGCCGCAACTTCATATGCCACACCTAGCATACTTAGTGCATCCGAACGGTTTGGTGTTAAGCCAAGTTCCAAAATCGCATCATCCAAATTTAAATAGCTAGCAACATCAGCACCAACTTCTACATCATTAGGAAAAACGAAAATACCGTCAGCGATATCTTTCGGTACATACGCTTCCTCCACGCCAAGTTCTTGTAAAGAGCAAATCATTCCTTGTGATTCTACCCCACGAAGTTTTGCTTTTTTAATTTTAAAGTTTCCTGGTAACACGGCACCTGGCTTGGCAACGGCTACTTTCTGCCCTTGAGCAATGTTTGGTGCACCACAAATAATTTGCAATTGTTCATTTCCAACATCCACTTGACAAAGATTTAATTTGTCTGCATTTGGGTGTTGTTCGCAACTGTCTACATAACCAACTACAACATTCGTACTTTGTTCTGCAATGTGCATAATGCTTTCTACTTCAATTCCTGTTTTGGAAATTTTATCTGCAAGTGCCTCTGGTGTAATATCCCCTAAGTCCACGTATTTTTTCAACCAATTTAATGATACGAGCATGTTTACCCCTCCTAATTACGCTTGATCGTATTGTTTTAAAAATCGAATATCGTTTGTGTAGAAATGGCGAATATCATCAATACCATATTTCAGCATTGCAATTCGTTCTGGTCCCATTCCAAAAGCAAATCCACTATAGACTTTCGGATCATAACCTGCCATTTGAAGAACATCAGGGTGTACCATTCCACCACCAAGGATTTCAATCCAGCCGGTTTTCTTACAAACAGAACAACCATCTCCATGACAAACTTTACAAGAAATATCCATCTCTACCGATGGTTCTGTAAATGGGAAAAAGCTTGGGCGGAGACGAATTTCTCTTTCTTCTCCAAAGAACTGTTTTGCAAATTGATTTAAAACACCTTTTAAATCACTCATGCGCACATCTTTATCCACATACAACCCTTCTACTTGAGTGAATTGATGAGAGTGTGTCGCATCATCCGTATCTCGACGATATACTTTTCCTGGACAAATCATCTTTACTGGCTTATTGCCTTTGAATTCATTCATCGTTCTTGCCTGAACAGGTGATGTATGGGTGCGCAGTAAAAGCTCTTCCGTAATGTAAAAAGAATCCTGCATATCACGTGCTGGGTGATCTTTCGGCAAATTAAGTGCCTCAAAATTGTAATAATCAGTTTCTACTTCCGGACCTTCTCGTACTTCAAATCCCATTCCAATAAATAGATCTTCAATTTCTGTTACGATATTTGTGAGCAAGTGTGGACCACCAACTTGGACAGGACGTCCAGGTAATGTGACATCGATCTGCTCGGTTTGCAATTTCTTATCTAATTCTGCTGCCTCAAAAGCTTCTTTTTTCTCATCAATCGCTGTTGCAATTGCTTCCCGAACTTTGTTGGCCAATTCCCCGATCACTGGACGTTCCTCTTTGGACAACTTACCCATGCCTCGTAATACTTCCGTGATTGGACCTTTTTTCCCTAAATAAGAAACACGCACTTGCTGTAAATCTGCTAGATTTTTTGCTTCCGCTACTTTTTGTTCTGCTTCTTGTTGTAACGAATGTAATCGTTCTTTCATTTGTACAAAACCTCCTTATTTTTTTGCCTGACAGCGATTTAACTGAAAACTTTCTTTTTACTGGTTGATCCATTCAAGCATCATGTAATTCTAAAAACAACAAAAAGCCTCCATCCCTAAAGAAAGGGACGAGGCTCTATTCGCGGTACCACCCTTGTTGACACCTATACTGGTGCCCACTTAAATTTGATAACGGATTTATCATCCGGTACGTTCTTACTTGCATAGCAAGGTCCCAAACGCCAGCTCCAGAGTGAAATTTCAACTTTTATTCAACGGAAATGCTTTCAGTCAAGGCATTATCTCCCTATTGCATTGAAAATACAAAAGTTTACGAACTCTTTCGTTGCTTCTATCCATATGTATCTTGTCTTATTATAGGAAACTCCCCGATAAGATGCAACCGTTTCTCGAATTTTTTTATCAATAGGAAGATCACTTCCCACAAACACCAGCAATTTGATACAACATAATCCCTGTT
This sequence comes from Natronobacillus azotifigens, assembly GCF_026805325.1. Taxonomy (GTDB): domain Bacteria; phylum Bacillota; class Bacilli; order Bacillales; family Amphibacillaceae; genus Natronobacillus; species Natronobacillus azotifigens. The sequence continues at coordinate 5,686 of NZ_JAPRAT010000046.1, read as the reverse complement.
GCTACACTAACATTGAGTGATTCTGCTTGACCATAGATCGGAATATGAACGCGTTGATCTGCTTGTTCCAACAAGTCTACCCCGACTCCGCTTCCTTCATTCCCTACAATCAATGCTATTTTATCAGGTATTGATACTGTACCGATCGGCGCTGCCTTTTCCAATGTCGATGCCCAAACTTGAACACCCACCGCTTGCAGTGTTTTTGTATAATCAACCAAATCATTTTGCAAAATAGGTAAGTGAAAGATCGAACCTTGAGAAGCACGAATGACTTTGTCATTAAAAACATCCACTGTTCCGTCTCCTAATACGACAGCATCGAAACCTGCCGCATCAGCCGTTCGAATAATCGTTCCTAGGTTTCCTGGATCTTGAATCGCATCTAGTAGGACGTAACGATTTTTCTTTTGTAGAACTGGTTCCTGCATCTTAACAATTGCGATAATGCCTTGTGGTGTTTTCGTATTTGAAAGATATTGCATTACATTTTCGCTTACCATGGTTATCATTTCGGTCGGTATTTCTAAATGGGACACAAAGCCATCTTGGACAATAATGGTTTCTACTTGCCAATCACTATTCCATGCCTCTTCTACAAGGTGTAATCCTTCCACCAAGAATGACCCTGCTTGTTCCCGATATTTCTTCTTATGTAATTTAGCATATTGTTTGATCGTTTCATTTTTCACTGAAGTTATCATCATTAACCATCCTCTGTTCAATCTAATACCATCATACATATTTTTTACAACACTGGTCAAACTATTTTTAGCTAGACTATATTTTAACTGAGGTGAATATATTGGACTTAAATTTACGAAAAGCGATCTTGGCTAATGTTTCTGACAACAGTCAAGAAGATTTAGAAGCTACTATTGTAGATGCGATTCAAAGTGGCGAAGAAAAAATGCTTCCTGGTTTAGGTGTATTATTCGAATTAATTTGGCAAGAATCCAGTTCAGATGAAAAAGAAGAAATGCTCTCGTTATTGGAACAAGGTTTACAAAAGTAAATATTTTCTAAAAACGTTGATCTTGTATGGTCAACGTTTTTTCATCTTGCTATTTCGCGCTTATTCGACTAAAATAAAGACAAACATTATGATTGTCTAGGGAGATTAGAAATGGATATTCGTTATATACAAAACTTGTTGCAATCACAGGCAATGGCTAACTTCAGACCAAATAACGCTTCTTCAAATTCGTCGATATTTGAAGGGATGTTTCAGCATGCTATTCGCAACCAAATAACTAGTATGCCTAATAATACTACTTCGATACGAGAGTTATTATCGACACCAACATCGTCGTCTGCAATAAGATCGAATTCCGTTGCGCCTATCCAACAAACTAAAAACTCAAAGAATATTGATGAAATTATTCAACAAGCTTCATCCAGATATAATATTGACGAGAAATTGATTCGCTCGGTCATTCAGGTAGAATCAAACTTCAATCAATTTGCTGTTAGTCATGCTGGAGCTGAAGGCTACATGCAATTAATGCCTTCTACAGCAAGAGGTCTTGGGGTGTCTGATTCTTTCAATGCACAACAAAACATATTTGGTGGCACCAAATATTTAAGACAAATGCTGAATCGTTATCAAGGAGATACAACGTTAGCTTTAGCTGCTTACAACGCTGGCCCAGGCAATGTAGACAAATATGGAGGCATTCCTCCATTTAATGAAACGCAGAATTATGTCCGAAAAGTGAATCAACTATATTCCGTATAATAAGAGCTAGATCATGATCATGATCTAGCTCTTTATTTTGAGGACAACTGATCAAAGTGAATTTCCCAGCTGAAATAATTGCTATCTGCTTTCTTCTGATACGTCAGAGTAGCATTGAACTTTTTCCCTTGTTTACTTGTTAGTCCTTTTACATAGACACTGCCTTTGGACAACAATGTTTTCGCCATCGTCTTGGTGACACGCTTTTTCATCGCGGCTAGAAATTTATCATTTTTCCATAGTACAAAAGCACAACCACTTTTCCAATTGCTACAGCCAAACCCTTTCGTTCCTTCGATCACTGGATTTCCACAGACCGGGCACTTACCAACCACTTCTTTTGATGCGGTTGATTTGCTCGATCTAGTCGTCCGAGCTACCTCTCTAATCGTTAGAGAATCAGTTTCTTTAATAGTGGCAACCGCTTGGTTCGTGAAAGCATACACTTCTTCTAAATAAGCTTTTTTCGTCATCTTTTTTTTTTCCATATCAAATAATGATTTTTCTAAACGACCAGTAAAAGTTAGGTCAAACAATTGTTTAATGGGGAACGTATCTACTAGTTTTCTTCCGAGCGACGTCGTGGTAAGGTGTTTCTGTTCTCTTTTAATATACCCAACATCGATTAATTTTTTAATCGTCTCTGCGCGGGTCGCTGGTGTTCCAATACTGTAGCCTTGTAATATTTCTCCTAGAAACCCTTCTTCTGTTTCCTCATCTTTTGCTGTTTTTCCGCAAGTTTCCATGACACGTAGTAACGTTCTCTCCGTGTGTTTTTTAGGTGGCTTCGTTTTATGGGTAGACAGTTCGTTATCTATCATTCTTACAGGTGTATCGAGTTCCAAAAACGGCAACAGCACATCTTTTGTCTGGATATGCTCCACTTTCTTCCAACCTTCAACAGTCTGTACTTTTCCTTTGGTTTGGAAGTTTCCTTTTATTTCACTATTTTGCACCTCGGTAACAATAATTGTCTCTTCGTACTCTGCGATCGGCATAAATTGCATAACCAAGCGATTTTTTATCGCAGTATAAACAAGTTGTTCATCTGACGACAATCGTTTAGGTACAAGATACGTCGGAATAATCGCGCTATGACTCTCAACTTTTGCGTTATTAAATACGCGCTTGTTTTTGTAAAATCTTACTTCCTCTTTATATGGTAAATCTTTAATCAGTGCTTGAACGACTTTCTCTGTTTTCTCTACAAGACTTTCCTCCAGTGCTGTACTAGATGTTCGTGGATACGTTATATATTTCTTTTCATAGAGAGATTGCGCAACTTTCAATACCTTGTCAGATGTCCAGCCTTTGTATTTATTTGTAATATACCCTTGCAAATTAGAAAGATTGAATAAAAACGGTGGATATTCTTTTTTTCGTTCCACCTGTTTATCTGCAATGCTCGCGGTTTGGTTCTCGAGCAGTTTTTTTATTTTCACTAAATATTCTTTATCAGAAAATTTATCTTTTTCTTCGATATATGTACCTTGGTAAGTCTGCTGTTTTTCTGTTTCAAAGGTAGCATTGAGTTTGAAATAATCTTCTGGCTTAAATTGTTCAATTTCTATGTCTCGATCATAGATGATTTTTAGTGTGGGCAGAAGAACTCGACCAATATTTAAAACCTTTCCTCTCCCCTTCTGAAACTTTAACGTGGCAACAGAGGTTAAATTAATACCAATTATCCAGTCTGTCCATTGTCGACTCATCCCTGCATGTAGCAATGGTTTCATTTCTTCGTTAGGAATGAGATTCTCGATCCCACGCTGTATTTCTTGTGGTGTCCATTCGTTTAACAGTAAACGAAAAACTGGTTTCTTCGTCTTGCTGTTGTAAATAATACTATCACCAATTAGTTGGCCTTCTCGGTCGTAATCACAAGCAGAAATAATAGCGTTAACGTCACCACGTCTTATCAAAGAATGAATAATTTTCAATTGTTTTACCGCACCAGTGTCACGATATTTGCGATTACGCGGATTGCTTTTTACTTTATATTGAAACGCGGACGGAATAAAAGGAAAATTCTCGATTTTCCATCTTGCCATTTTTGAATCGTAATCTTTCGCATCATACAATTCTAGCAAATGACCAAATGCCCATGTAACGATATAGCCATTGCCTTCATAATAGCCATCCTTCTTTACTGAAACGGTTAGTGCTTCGGCGATATTCTTCGCAACGGAGGGTTTTTCTGCAACAAATAATTTCATAATCAAGCTCCAATCGTTAAAGGATTTGTTTTAATAGAGGAAACGAAAAATGAGGATAATAGATAAAGAGGTATTATTCATTATAGCATGAAAAAAACTTTGGAGCATGTCTGATTTTCTTCTTCGACAATAAGAAAAACCGGGAAAATCATCCGGTACTTTTTTAAAAAAATAAGAAGCTATAGTTTGTAAGGGGCTGATGGTGACAAGCTACCGCTTGTCATGTCACGCTATAGCGTGACACTTTCCAACAAGTAAAACGACAGATGACCATTCATGGTCATCTGCCGTTTTACTTGTTGGAAAGCAACCATCAGACCCTACTGTGATATTAGAAAACTATTGCATCTTTTTAAAGATAAAACACCTAAAAACACCGGCATAGAACTAAAAATTCTATACTTCCTTATCTTTCAAAAAAGCACCATAAAGTAAATGGTCAGCAATCACTTTATGGCGCACTTGGGTCAACTATTTAGTTAAAAGTTATATTTTTAACTGTTTCTTTGTCTAAACCTTTGATTACTTCCACAATAAGTTTCACTGCATTATCAAAGTCATCTTGATGTAAAATTCCTGCATGAGAGTGAATGTATCTTGTTGCGATACCAATCGATAATGCTGGCACTCCGTTTGCGGTTAAATGGATCGCACCAGAATCAGTACCACCAGCAGCAATGGATGCATATTGATAAGGAATTGCATGCTTATCTGCAGTGTCAATGACAAAATCACGTACACCTTTATGTGAAATCATCGATGCGTCATAAATAATAATTTGCGGTCCTTCGCCAATCTTACTGTCTGCATCTTTCGGTGAAATTCCAGGTGTGTCACCTGCAATCCCGGTATCAACAGCAAAAGCAATATCCGGCTGAATTGTATTCGCTGAAGTTTTCGCACCACGCAGTCCAACTTCTTCTTGAACAGTCCCCACACCATAAACTACGTTTGGATGATCGACATCTTTTAATTGTTTTACTACTTCAATCGCAATAGCACAACCAATTCGGTTATCCCATGCTTTAGCAAGTAAGAGCTTTTCATTTTTCATTTGATGGAATTCAAAGTATGGCACAACCGAATCCCCAGGTCGAACACCGAAAGATTCTGCCTCTTCTTTACTCGTTGCACCGATATCAATAAACATATCTTTAATTTCATAAGGTTTTTTTCGTGCCTCTGCTGGCATAATATGTGGTGGTTTTGAACCAATCACACCAATCAGATTTCCTTTTGATGTCGTGACAGTCACACGTTGTGCAAGCATCACTTGGCTCCACCAACCACCAATCGTTTGGAAATAAAGGAAGCCATTATCATCAATTCTTGTTATCATTAGGCCAATCTCATCAAGGTGGCCAGCTACCATAACTTTTGGACCATCTTCTTGTCCAACTTTCTTCGCAATCAAACTTCCTAAATGATCTGTATAAACTTCTGTTGCATATGGAGAAATATGTTTCTCCATCACTTCTCTTGCTTCTCGTTCATTACCAGAAATACCGTTCGCTTCGGTTAATTCTTTTAGCATCGTTAACTTTTCATTCATATGTATACCTCCCTCAGATATTATGTTTACAATTATAGCTTACTTTATTATTTTACTCAAAAGTTAGTGTTTCATTAGGAAGTATTAATCAGATAAGAATAGTTTGAACATATTTACCATGTATAACAACTTAAAGACCAGGATTTTACTTTTTTCATTACCTTTATTATGCGAATGGTG
>NZ_JAPRAT010000045.1 GCF_026805325.1 Natronobacillus azotifigens | reverse complement strand
ATGAATGTTTTTAATAGTTAATTTATATTAGTGCAACACTAGTGACCTTCTGTATATATGTTTTATTGATTTTCAACAAAGGTAATCTTTTCCAATAATCTATAGTGCAACGTTAGTCAGAATATTTATTAAATATAAATTGCGATATTAAAAATCCAAGTTACTGTTAAAAAAAACAATATAAAAGTAGTGTAGTATGTTAAAATAATTAAAGAGGAAAAATTGGGTAATTACTGTTAATTGTCAGTAAGTCAGTAATGTATCATAAAAAACAGGAGGTTTTAAAATGCTATTAGAAAATGAAAAACTAGACTTTTCGAGTGCTGATCAAGATAGTGTAACCTTAACAAATGACGAAATAAACGAAAAATATCAGCGTGGGGAAATGCGTATTATAACGGAACAAGGGAGATACCCCCTTCAAAATATAAAGGAAATTCTAAGTAAAAATATGAAATTTAATCCCGAATACCAAAGAAGAAGGGTTTGGACTGATATACAAAAGTCCAGACTAATCGAATCTTTTATAATAAACATTCCAGTTCCTCCTGTTTTTTTATATGAGATAGAATTCTCTAAGTATGAGGTCATGGACGGATTACAAAGATTATCTACATTATATGAGTTTTATGATAACAAATTTTCTCTTAGTGGGTTGGAAGTTTGGCCAGAACTTAACGATAAAAGGTATGATCAATTACCTGACAAAGTACAAAAAGGAATTGACAGAAGATATATATCAACTATTGTAATTCTAAATGAAACAGCTAAAAGCATTAAAGAAGAACAAATATTAAAGAAGTTTGTTTTTGAAAGACTAAATACAGGTGGTACTAAATTAACAGATCAAGAGACTAGAAATGCTTTGTTTGATGGAGACTTTAATACTCTTTGTATGAAAATTGCAAGGGAAAATACTACCTTTCATAAGTTATGGAAAATAAAGCCGTTTAAAGAACATGAAGTTGTTAATGAAGATTCTGAAATAATTGAAGAAAAGGAAAGAAACTTAAAAGTATTTATAAGAATGGAGGATGTCGAATTAGTATTGCGTTTTTTTGCTTACCGACAACTAGATTATATTTCAGTTACAAAAGTAAAAGACATACTAGATTTATACTTAAAGCAAGCTAATCAAAGCTATAATGAGGAAATTCACAATAACCTTGAAGAACTTTTTAATAATACATTAAAATTAACTGAGGCTATTTTTGAAGATAAATCTTTTCTATTATTTACAAAAAGGAAAGGCGAGTTTATATGGTATGCTAGCCCTTCAAAGTTAGTTTATGATCCCATAATGAATGTATTAAGTGAATATGTAAATCAAAAAGAAAAGGCGTCTATATTGATTGAAAGAAAAGACGTTGTCATAAAAAAAATGGAAAAACTCTTTAAAAGTCACAGTATTGATTTTAATGGAAGAAATAATAACAAAAGTGATGTCATAAGAAGAAAAGGTTTGTTTAAAATGGTATTCGAACAAGTGTTAGAGGGAAAATAAGATGCAAAATTTTATTTCTAAATACAAAGAATTTGAAGATAACTTGTCAACACTAGAAAGGTATACATTATTTAATAAAAATAAACATGAAGCTAATTTTAGAGAATATAGGGATATTGTTTATGGGGCCATAATTAATCGTGGCTATACTTTGTGGGAAACATTTGTAAAGGATATATTTTATATCTACTTTAGTTTAAAAAAACAAGACTTTTACGAAAACAACTCTATAATAGAAAGATATAGACTTCACGAATTACCTAGTTTTTTATTTGAATCTGCAATCTTAAGCATCGATGAAGAAAAGATTTCTTTTGATTTAAACAAAGATATAGTATCTTATACAAGTAAAAATATGGATATTAATGAACTCTCTAAATTATTTAAAAGAGTAGATATTGATATACAACATAAACTTAACAATATTAGTGAACTGAAAGATGCTGTTTACTCTTTTGAATTGGCCTTTGATAATGGTTTATTTCATGAAAATAAAACATCTCAGGCACTAAAAAGGTTAATTCAAGAAAGAAATTTAGTTTCACATTATGCACATGTAGATACGTTTCAAAGTATAGATATTTTATTAGAGTGGATTAAATATTACAAGCTCCTTGGTAAAAACCTTTCTAAAGAGGTTTGCCTTGAATTCGTTAGAACTTTTGATCAAAGCAAAAAAATAATTGGTAATTGCAAAACTGTCCTTAAAAATAATATTTTGCTAGTTGATATCTACTCAGAGATTGAAATTGATTTGAAAACGAAGTTATATGTTTATAGTAATAATAGTCTTATTGATATAGTCATCCCTAAGTCTTTTAAAGTAGAAGAAAATGAAGTTTCTAGTGTTAGTGAACACGATAAAGCAGGAATAAAAGTTGAGACGATTTTTGAGTATGAGACAAATATTAAAAAGGAACATAAATATTTTGTAATAGAGGGTACCTAAAGATTACATTATTTTTGTAAATTTGATCTTCTAACTAAACATACAACATGATATACAATCGGTGCCATTGTAATCTGAAAGCCTAAATCCTTGCTTAAGCATTGAGAAAATAGGCTTTTTTAGCTTATACAAAATTCATGTTTTCACTGTTGCTTAATTGAAAATATTATTTTGGACATAATTATTTGTTTGAAACATTTAAAATTTGTAATCACTATACAACACATTTGAAATGTGGTTACGGACTGTTTTTTGCGAAATAAATAACTCTTCTGCTATGTCCTTAGTTGTCTTGTCTTGTACTAAGAGTTCAAATACTTCCTTTTCACGTTTAGTCAAAAGTTGTTTCGGCTTATAGTCACTATCTTTCAAGTCTAAACCCCTCCTTGCTGTCTTTAAAGCTGCGTTCTGAAGGGTATTAATTTATTTAGTCAGAGTATTGTATGACAAAAATTTTTTTCTGTGAGTTATCCTGCTCCAAATGGTTATTTCACTTAATTAGTAAATATCGAAAAACATAAATTTATTTTTTTATTCCTATTCTCTTTTATTTTTGCTGTTGAGTTTACAGCTTAACAAATCAGGGTAAATCACAGTTGCAATCCTTTGCGAGACAAGCGATAATAGTAGTTAGGCTAATGTATGGAAGGGGTACGAAACGTGCATGAAAATTTAAAGCAAGTAGAAAATGTTGTTTCACAATTACAATCAACTGGATCAGGTTACGACCTTCTTCGTTATGTGTGCTTACCCGATTTATTAGGAAAAGATGCAAATACGATTCTTTACGTGTTAGGAAAAAATATTGCCCGAGAAATCGAGTGGAAGTCCATCGAACAAATCGTTGAATTTTTCTATCTAACTGGTTGGGGAACGCTGGAAACAACGAAAGAAAAAAGGGCTGAACAAATCTTTACCCTTCAAGGAAGAGCGGTTACCAATCGAATGAAACAAGATATTGCCATCGAATATCGGTTAGAAGCAGGCTTTCTTGCAGCCGCAATGGAAAAGTTAAACGGGTTTGCATGTGAATGTACAGACGAAGCGAAACCAAGAAAAAATTACATTGAATTGCGCGTTCAACATTTTAGATAATTAGAAACAAATGCACCGGGATGTAAAAGAGGATCTTACTAGATATACTAGTCAAGATCCTCTTCTTTGTTCAAGTGAGCCAATATGGTCTCAGCTGTGGGCGTTGGAATTCCTAGCCTTTTCAAGGTATCCAAGGAAGCTTCCTTCATTTCCGTAACTGATTTAAAGTGTGTTAATAATAACTTTCTTCTCTTTTCTCCTACACCAGGTATCGAGTCTAGTTCGGATTTAAAGGCACTTTTCCCTCGAAGTTGTCTGTGGAAGGTAATCGCAAATCGGTGAACTTCATCCTGAATGCGTTGAATCAAATAAAATTCTTGTGATTTTCGGTCTAATGGAACAACTGTTGGTGGATAGCCATACAGTAATTCACTTGTTTTGTGCTTATCATCTTTCGCTAAACCACAGAGTGGGATATCTAACCCTAATTCATTTTCTAAAACATCCAGTGCGGCACTCATTTGTCCCTTACTACCATCAATCAAGATTAAATCAGGTAAAGGCAAGTTTTCCTTTAATACTCTCGTATAGCGGCGTCTCACCACTTCTCGCATCGTATCATAATCATCTGGACCTTTTACATCGCGCACCTTATATTTTCGATATTCCTTTTTTTGTGGGCGCCCATCAATAAACACAACCATCGCCGAGACTGGATCTGTTCCTTGAATATTTGAATTATCAAATGCTTCAATTCGATGTGGCGTTTCGATTTGCAGTTTCTCCCCCAATTGCTCTACCGCCTTAATCGTTCGTTCTTCATCTCGTTCAATTATGGAGAATTTTTCTTTTAAAGCAATTTCCGCATTTTGACCGGCTAACTCAACTAATTCTTTCTTCCGTCCACGGTATGGGATCGTAACGTCTACTTCTAACAATTCTGTCAACAACTCAAAATCAATTGGTGCTGGCACGAGAATTTGTTTTGGTTTCGGATGATTTTGATGCAGATAAAATCGACCAATAAACGTTGTAAATGTTTCTTCTGCATCATCAAAAAACGGAAAGATAGACACGTCGCGTTCGATTAATTTTCCTTGGCGAATAAAAAAGACCTGAACACACATCCATCCCTTATCAATCGCATAATGGAACACATCACGATTGACTTGATCGTTGAGTGTCATCTTTTGTTGCTCCATAATAGCATCAATATGTTGGACTTGATCACGTAATTCCATTGCACGCTCGTAATTCATATCTTCACTCGCCGCTTGCATTTTTTCTTGCAATGTCTTCTTGATTGTTTTATGACCACCATTTAAAAACGAAACCACATCTTGGACAATATCTTTATACCTTTCTGCACTTGGTGGAGTTTTAGCACAAGCTAAACACTGATCCAAATGATAGTATAAACAATGCTTACCCGGTGGGTTATTACATTTTCGTAATGGGTAAATTCGATCTAATAATTTCTTCGTTTCTCGCGCAGCTAACACATTGGGATACGGCCCAAAATATTTCCCTTTATCTTTCACAACTTTTCTCGTAATAATTAATCTCGGATGTCGTTCATTGGTGATTTTTAAATAAGGATAACTTTTATCATCTTTTAATAAAACATTATATTTTGGATCATATTTTTTGATTAAATTCATTTCTAAAATAAGTGCTTCAATCTCAGATGAGGTTACAATATATTCAAAATCAACAATTTCCTGTACCAACCGCTGCGTCTTCTGATCATTCGCACCAGCAAAATAGGAGCGTACTCTGTTTTTTAATCGCTTTGATTTTCCTACATAAATAACGGTATTATGTTTATCTTTCATCAAATAACAACCAGGTTCTGCAGGTAATACTGCTAATTTTTCTTTGATTTGCTTTGACATCTAACGACACTCCATCACAATTTAGGATCATTTAAGTAATAACTTTTACTAAGTTCAATTATAACAAAAAAAGATCCTTGTGTATTAACTATCAGCTGCGTACAGGTTTATTGACGGTAAATTCACTGGGCATTAATTGTTTATTAGTGTATAGATAATGCTTTATGCTGAGGTTACTAATCTGTTTGCGGCACAATCTAGTATCTGGACGAGGTTGGGTGCATTTTTTTACCTAAACCTAAGCAAGATCGGCTATCTTGTCGAGGTTAGCGGCTTTTTTATACCTAAACCTAGGCATAAGCACTTCTTTTGACGAGGTTGCAACCCTTTTTTGTATCCAACCTAGGCATAAACACCTCTTTTGACGAGGTTACAGCTCTTTTTTGGCTCCAACCTAAGCATAACTACGTCTTTTGACGAGGTTTCAGCTCTTTTTTGGCTCCAACCTAAGCATAAGCGCTTCTTTTGTCGAGGTTACAGCTCTTTTTTGGCTCCAACCTAAGCATAACCACTTCTTTCGACGAGGTTGCAGCTTTACTCAGATCCCTAACCTAATCTATGCTCACCGCAATACATTAGTTTCATTATCATTCACATAAATGACGTCATTTCACGCTGAAATAAAAAGATCGTCTGCTACTGGAAAGTAACAAACGATCTTTTCAATTATGCATGTTGATTAATTCGTGCTTCTAACGCTTCTTTTGGTTGGAAACCAACAACTGTATCAATTACTTCTCCGTCTTTAAAAAGTAATAGTGTTGGAATGCTCATTACACCAAATTGGCCTGCAGTTGCTTGGTTATCATCAACATTTAATTTTACGATTTTAACTTTATCGCCCATTTCACTATCTAGTTCTTCCAAAACGGGTCCGATCATTTTACAAGGACCACACCATGGTGCCCAAAAATCAGCGAGAACCAATCCTGAGCCTGTTTCTGTTGCAAATGTTTCATCTGTTGCATTGACAATTGCCATTAGATAAACCTCCTAAATACTTTCTCTTTTTATTCAAAAATTAGTATACCACCTAGGGGCATTTGTTGGCTAGTTCTCTGCTCACACGAATAGTGTAACCTGAAGCAATCGAACCATACCAACGAGCCGATCAACAAAAAATTATTTAAATTCCAAAATCGTTACCCCACTCCCACCTTCATTCATGGAGCCTGCTCGGTAATCACTAATTTGACGGTGTCGCTTCGCAAATTCTTGCACACCTTTTCTTAGTGCACCAGTACCCTTACCATGGATAATTGAAACTTGTGGGTAACCAGCGAGCAGGGCATCATCTACATATTTCTCCACTTGTTGTAAAGCATCTTCATACCGTTCCCCACGCAAATCTAATTCTGTTTTGACGTGATAATTTGAACCTCTTACTGTTGCCATCGGTTTTTCTACTACAGGATTTTCCCGCTTCATTAGCTGCAAATCTTTTCGTTTCACTTTCATTTTCATAATTCCGACTTGGACTTGGTACTCATTTTTATTCACTTGTTCGATAATGGTTCCTCTTTGATCTAATGTTAGAAGCTTCACTTCATCACCTGGTGTTAAGGTCTCTTTGCTTTTTGCTTGAGGTTCTGGAGCTGTGTTTTTAGCTTTTTTCTTCGTTAGATCTGGTTGAGCTTCATCAAACAATTTCCTTGCCTCAATCCATTCATGCTCTTTAAGTGTAGCTTGCCCCTTCATATCGCGAATCGTCGCAACAATATCTTCTGCTTCTTGACGAGCTTTTTGTAGTGCTTTCTCGGCTTTTTCTTCTGCTTTTTGATAAAGTGCTTCTCGTTCACGCTCAAATTGTTGCCATTGTTTTTCAAGATCTCTTTTTAATTGCTGTGCATCTTGTAACGTCTGGTCTGCATCTTCGTAATCTTGTTCTGCCTTTTTGCGAGCAGTATCTAAGGATGCAATCATATTTTCTACACTTGTTGAATCTGTGCCGACTAAACTTTTGGCTGCATCAATCACATCAGATTCTAATCCTAATCGACGTGATATTTCAAACGCGTTACTTCGACCAGGAACACCAATTAATAATCGATAGGTTGGTTTCAAAGTTTGAACATCAAATTCAACTGAGGCGTTAATGATACCATCTCGGTTATATCCATATGCCTTTAATTCCGGATAGTGTGTCGTCGCAATGATTCTTGCTTTTCTTTTGACAACATCATCGAGAATCGCCATCGCTAAAGCTGCACCTTCTTGGGGATCTGTTCCGGCACCTAACTCATCAAACAAGACAAGCGTTTTTTCATGTACTTTGGTTAAAATATCAACGATGTTCGTCATGTGAGAAGAGAACGTACTCAAGCTTTGCTCTATCGATTGTTCGTCACCGATGTCAGCAAACACTTCATCGAATACAGAAAGTTTACATCCATCTAACGCAGGAATTTGTAATCCTGATTGAGCCATTAACGTACATAAGCCAACTAATTTCAGTGTAACGGTCTTTCCACCGGTATTCGGACCGGTAATAACAATTGCGTGATAATCCTTACCTAAAAATACATCGTTCGGTACTACTTCTTCGTCCGTTAGCAGTGGATGGCGAGCTTGTTTGATCTCAATAATTCCTTGATCATTCATTTTTGGCATCGCTGCATGCATCGACTCTGCTAATTTAGCTCTTGCAAAAATAAAATCTAATGCGGCTAATGCTTCCACATTTTGTCGTAATAATTCATGATCAGAAGCAATACGCATCGATAAATCTCTCAAGATTCTTTCAATCTCTGCTTTTTCTTGAACTTTTGCTTCGGATAATACATTATTAATTTCTACAACGGCTTGGGGCTCCATAAATAGTGTTTGGCCTGAAGCAGATTGATCATGAACGATCCCTCCGATTGCGCCACGATATTCTTGTTTAACTGGCAGAACATAACGATCATTCCGAATCGTAACAATCGCGTCAGACAACATTTTGCTTTTCGATTTTGTAAAGCTTTCTAAACGATCTCGAATACGACTTTCACTTGTACGGATTTTTGACCGAATCGAACGTAGTTTATCGGAAGCACCATCCATTACATGGCCGTGATCATCAATGCAATGCTTTATTTCTCGTTCTAGCTCATTTAATGGCTCGATTTGAGTAACCCATTCTCGAATAATCGGCACTTCTGGTTCTTCTAATTTTTCAATAAAACGACGTAATTGCTTTCCGCCATAAATCGTACCAGCAATTTGCAAGCACTCTTGCGGATTTAAGATCCCACCAATCTCTGCTCGCTTGAGACTCGGTCGAATATCAACAATACCACCAAGTGGCACATTTCCATGTAACCGAATAATCTGCACTGCCTGATCTGTTTCATCTTGGAGATGAATCACTTCCGCTAAATCTGTTGATGGCTTTAGTTTACGCGCTTGTTCTTTTCCTAAGGAAGATGCCGCTTGATCTGCTAAATTTTCTAATATTTTATGAAATTCTAATACACGAAAGATTCTTTCGTTCATCTTAAATAACCCCTTTTACTATTTACTTTGCCAAAAGCTAAGTAATTGTTCTTTCGTCCATGTATTCACAACCGTTTCTGGACGTAACCAACCTCTATTTCCAATTCGTACACCTTCCTGCATATAACGAAGCGACGCTTTATTGTGTGCATCAGTATTGATAGCGATCTTCACACCTGCATCTTGTGCTTTTCTCACCCATTGAGCCGAAAGGTCAAATCGTTTTGGATTTGCATTCAATTCTAATATCGTATTGGTTTCTTTTGCTTGTTGAATTAATTGTTCCATATGAACCCGGTAACCTGCTCGTCTTCCAATTAAACGTCCCGTCGGATGGGCGATCATCTTTACATGAGGATTCTTCATGGCGTTGGATAAACGTGCCATTATTTCTTGCTCAGATTGTTGAAAACTGGAATGAATCGACCCAATGACAAAATCAAGTTCAGAAAGAAATTCATCCTCGAAATCCAACGATCCATCTGGTAAAATATCCATCTCTACTCCCGCAAAGATTGTTATTTCTGGATAAGTCTTACGCAATCGCTCGATCTCTCGTCTTTGCTTTCTCAAACGGTCTTCATCTAAGCCATTCGCAACTTTTAGAAATTTTGAATGATCCGTGATTGCAATATATTCGTATCCCAATTCCAATGTATGTTGTACCATTTCTTCAACCGATTGGGCACCATCACTCCAAGTTGAGTGCATATGCAAATCACCTTTGATCGCATCTTCGGTTACGAGTTCTACTTTTTGATCAAACGCATCGATTTCTCCGTTGTTTTCTCGCACTTCTGGCGGGATATATTCCAAACCAAAGTGTCCAAAGAATTCTGCTTCTGATGAAAAAGTAATCACTTCACCTGTGTCGAGTACTTCAACTCCATATTCACTAATCTTCTCGCCTTGTTCTTTTGCTCGTTGACGCATGGCTACATTGTGATCTTTAGATCCGGTAAAGTGATGCAATGTCGTTGCATATTGTGCAGGAGAAACAATCCGAAAATCTACATTCACCGCATACTTCTCTGCTAAAACAATCGAAATTTTTGTGTCGCCAGCTGCAATCACTTCTTTCGTATTGTCGATTTGCAATAACTGTTCTTTTACCTGCTCAGGTTGATCACTTGCAATGATAAAATCTAGATCTTTGATCGTTTCTCGCATTCTTCGCATACTACCAGCTAGTGAAAATTGTTGAACGGATGGAATTGTTGCCAAATAGGCTTCCATCTTTCTTGCGATGGGTAGCATAAAAGCTATTGGAAGCCGTTCTGGTCTTATCAAAGCTTCTTCAATCGATTTCAAAATTTTCTCTTCTGATTTTTTACCAAAACCTTTTAATTCAGCAACTTCACCTGCTTCACAAGCTTGCTTCAGTTCTGATTGATCGGTTACCCCTAATTCTTGATAGAGCTTCGCAAGTTTTTTTCCACCAAGACCTGGTAAGTCCAAAAGTGGAACAAGCCCTGATGGTACTTCTTCCTTTAATTGTTTTAACGTATCTGATGTTCCTGTTTCGATATAGGTTTCGATTACGGAAGCCGTACCCTTCCCAATTCCATTTAGCTTGGTAAAGTCAGGAATTTCACTTAGAGACCGATCATCTGTCTCTAATGCCTGTGCGGCTTTTCGATATGCTGATATTTTAAAAGGATTCTCCCCTTTTAATTCCTGATATACTGCAATCTCTTCTAATAAGTGAATGATATCTTTTTTATCGATTGTCATCTTTTTCCCTCCATTAAAAAACAAAACCATTGACTGATTAGCACTTGGACTTTTCTATTCACGTTGCACGCCAACCTGAACGAATAATTTCCTTACTTATGATTTACTAATCGTATGGAGAAAAACCCTTGCATTAATGATAAGCAAGGGTTTTTTCTATCAAAAATTCATCTAGCTTAATACATGTTCAAACCACAATGTTCGAACCTGATTAGAAAAGATTGGGGTGTGTTCAACAATAAATGCTGCCATACTTGAACTTTCCAATAAGTTTTGGATAAAAGAAATCGGTAATAATGATCCAATATACAATAAGACAAATAAAACAAGATATGTCTCAAAAAAGCCAAAGACGGCCCCTAGTAAACCATTTACCATATTGAGGATCGGTAACTCCGCAACAAAATCTAACATGGAACTAATGATGCTTAAAACAATCTTTGTGACAAAAAATAAGATTGCAAAAGCTATCGCGTTATAATAGGCTGATTCTAATGGTAATGAATCGAGAAAGAATGCCCATTCATCACTTCCTATTCTCGGATACGGAATAATCATCTCCAGTTGTTGAGCCAACGAACCATAGAAAAATACCGCCACAAAAAACGCTACAAAAAAGCTAATAAAATGAAAAAATTGCAAGATAAATCCCCGTTTTAATCCTCGTAAAACACCTAAAACCAATAAAGCCAATATTAAAAGATCAATCATTGTTGTCACTTTCCTCTTTCTCTGCTAATTTTTTTGATAATACTTGATTTTCTTCTTGTAATTTCAAATAATCGTTCACCATGTTTACCGCTGTTAACACTGCCAATCTAGTAGTGTCCAAACTTTTATTCGCTTCATAAATTGCACGCATTTTATCATCAACCATACTAGCGACCATGCGCATATGGTGGACATTTTCTTCACCAATAATCGTATAGGACTTTCCGTATATGTCAACTGTTGTCCGTGTTTTGTTCGTCTGGGACACGCAAATTCCCCCTTTTATCAAATCCTCGTATTTATCTTAACACGAACAAGTATATTTAGGAAACTATTCTCATTCTACTTTCTCTCATAATTTTTTAGATTTCATGTGAACAATGTAGAAAAAGTGAAACGTTAATCAGGGCGGATTTTTGGTATCCTTACAATCATTCTTAAC
>NZ_JAPRAT010000044.1 GCF_026805325.1 Natronobacillus azotifigens | reverse complement strand
AATTTAAAAAGGGAGAATTTAAATTGTCGAATACAAAACTAAAAATATTTGCTCTTGTAATAATGTTTATTGATCATGTTGGGCAATTTTTGCCCAACACTCCTGAATGGTTTAATTGGATAGGCAGAATTGTAGCGCCCATTTTTATCTATTTTGTAGTTGTAGGGGTAAAACACACTTCAAATAAAAAAAAATACTTAATTCGTCTTTATGTGTTCTCCTTATTTATGGCGATAATTAACATGTCATTAAATCAAATTTTCGATGAGACAAATGTTTATATCTGGAATAATTTTTTTAGTTCATTATTTCTAGTTGCTCTTGTTATTGTGTTGCTTGAACATTTCAAAGTTAAATACCTTCTGTTACTATCCTTTTGGCAGATAATAAGTTTTATTATCTGTGTGCTAATAGTGGAGTGGTATCAGATCTTAGAGCTAAACTATTTAGAGGGGACTTACTACTTCTGGGGATCTATATTTGCAAATATTATTTTTGTAGAAGGAAGTTATTTAGGAGTCGTAATTGGGCTGATTTTCTACATATCTAGGTTTGAAAAATTAAGATTAATTATTTTTTACAGTGGTTTTATATTATTATTTTATCTTATTAGCATTAGATTAATCAGCAATATTGGCCCTATTTCTCAAACATATTTTTTCCCGTTCTCTAATTATCAATGGATGATGTTTTTCGCACTCCCTTTTTTACTTCTTTATAATGGAGAAAGAGGGCAAGGCTTAAAATATTTATTTTACATATTTTATCCTTTACACCTTATAATTATTTTTTTAATTGCTCAATACATGATATGATTCATCTTCTAGAGACCACAGGGAGACCACAGGGACAGGCACTTCGGTCCAGTATATAAAAGAATCAGTGCTTAGTATTATACCTAAGCTGGTGATTCAGTGTGCCAAGAATTACATAGTTGTCCATAGAAGAAATGATAAGGACAGATAGCATGGAGGGCTGATTGTGGGACCGGTGATCCTGTCCCTATGGTCAGGGTCTGTGTAATCATTACAATAGCCAGTAACTATCTAAAAACTCCATTACTATTTTGTGGATATTTTGCTATAATAAAATTAGATTATTTTGGAAACACAAACTCACATGAATCATACATTATTATCCATTACGCGTAATAGCATAAACTAGTTACCGTTATCTAAAGGGAGGAAACACACGTGTTTGAAACAATTATAGGGTATTCCGTTGCACTTTTCCTATTTCAGCCGTTGAACGTATTCGTGCATGAACTTGGCCATGGTTTTTTTGCTAAGTTATTTGGAGGAAAAGTATATAAGATCGAAGTAGGTATTGGAGAACCTCTTTTTAGCATCGGAAAACTTCAAGTAAATAAACAATTCTTTATTATGGGGCGATGCAGATTCGATAGTGAACCTGCCAACCATAGCAAGATAAAATTATCGCTCATCCTTCTTGGAGGAGTTATTTTCAACATGATCACTATATTACTATTGATCGCAATTAAAATGAACACCACGCATCACCATTTTCTCGACGGTTATTTTTTTGGCTTCACAGGCATGCTAATTCTTTCTGCCCTTATTCCCATGACATATTTCACGGGAGATGACAGTGACGGAAAGCGATTGATGAGCGTTTTAACAAGAAAACGAGGAGTTAATTGATCTGATCGTTATCGTCAGCGTTACTTCAATAAGTGAAAGAAGTAGATGGCTTGAGTATACTGTCAACAAAGCTTTTTTTTGCTGTTTTTATATAGAGTTTTTCAAATAACTTTCATACTATTATTCCTAATACATTAGGTGATATAAGAATGGATGATAAGACAGGGGGAGAGCATTTTGACTACGATCTTGAAAGAAGATGAAAAGAAAGTTAAGAAAACGATACTGAAATTTTTATGTATTGGAAGTCTGATCTTTGTTGCTCTTATAGGATATGGAGTATATTGGGCGTTTTTTGATATGAATCGGTTGCCAACAGGTGATTATCTTACAGAAGAGACTTCTCCAGATGGGACTTACACGTTAAAAGCATATGTTACAAACGGCGGTGCAACAACTTCCTATGCTATACGCGGGGAGTTGGTATTCAACAACAATAATAATAGAACCAAAAATATCTATTGGAATTATCGTGAAGAAACTGCGAATATTACATGGTTAGACGATGATACAGTGGTAATTAACGGTCATACGCTTCATGCTCCTAATGATACATTTGACTTTAGGCGTGAAGGTTGATCATTTTTTATTCATTACTACCATTGAATAATTCGACCTGTAACCTAATAGCTAAAATACCATAAAACATTCGAGCATATTACTTACTCATTGTTATTTGAAAATTATAATCTAGTGGGGGCTAACTATGTGAAACGCTTTATTTCATTATTTATGATTGTTATGTTTTTAGTTATATTCGCAGCTAACTATTTTTCGTATCAGACTGAAAGTTATCAGACTTTGCTTAGTGCTTCAGATACCTATACATTTGAATTTAAAGTTCCTGAAGATATAATTAATGCTGACCCCAAAAATATAGACTCGTTGAAGGCTGCAGCAAAGAAAAATAAAGTAAATATCATTCGAACCTTTTCTTACCATGACAACGCGAAAAACGAATCATACACAGAAGAATACTTATGGTTAACAACAGATACTCGTCTATTTCAGCAAATGAGAATTACTGATGGTGAGGTTTTAACGCACGATGATATGCCAGACACTGAAAAATTCATGTCAACGAACCATACCAATAATGTTAATCAGGTGGGGGTCATTGCCAATTTTGGTGGAAGAGGAAATTACTCCATTTCTATTATAGACCATATAACTTCTAATTATAGATATTCGGGAAGTTACCAAGTAGAGGCCGATTCTGTTGAACAATATAATCTATTTGTTCAAGACTATGTTAACTATATAAATGAATCAAGTGGTGAAGAATTCACGCCTGATATGTATCAAGATAACATTGATGAGGAACGAATCATTAGCCAAGAAGTTTTTGATATATTGATCTTTATTCTGTTCTTTTTAGTTATTATGTTTTTAACTTTTTTGTATGACCTTATCTCTCAAACAAAAGCCATTTCCGTAATGAAATTAAACGGGCATCCTAGGATTTTTATTTCCTATCAAGTTTTCATTAAGTTTTTTAGTATAAATTTTTTAGTCAGTCAGATTCTGATCGTTCCTTTTTTATTTTTCATAAAAGATAACAGCTTTGCGTTTGTATACAAAGTCTATCTGACTAATTTTCTATTATATTTTTCTCTTTTGTGTGTATTGACGTTTATTTCCTATGTTTACACAAGCATGATAAAAACAACCTATTGCATTAACGGCAAAAAACCTATTGGTGTAATAACTTTCTTAAACAGCATTTTCAAATTGATTGTCTCCACAATTATAATCGTGATTGTTGTTAGTATAATTTCGGATCTAACGCTTATTCAACAAAAGCAAGCGGCATTGAACAACTGGGCAGAAACTGCTGACCTTGGCGTTTTTCATCCAGTCAAGTCGGGTGAGGATGCTGCATTAATCCGTGCTGGTGAATATCCCTTAGATATCCCATCATACTTCATGTACCCGGAGCTCAATCAAAAATTTGAGGCGATCTATATTAATTCAGACCTTTATACAACGGATAGTTTAGAGGTTAATCTTGGCAATGATTATATTAAATCCATTACCGTCAATCCAAACTATCTTATCAATTATCCCTTATATGATTCAGAAGGGCAACAAATTGAGATCAACGAAAGTATGGAAGAAACTGTCTTCCTTGTCCCAGAACAGTACAGAGATAAAGAGGAGCAAAATAAGGACTATTTTGGTTCAGCTCGCGAAAGATTTCATCGATTACACCAAGAGCTGTACCAACAAAACAACAAACATAAAAGCAAGGAAGTTACCTTTATTTATACGAAAACTGGTCAAGAAGTATTTTCTTTAAATACGAATGTGATGCCTAATCATTACAACATCATCGTAGATCCTATTATCCAAGTAATAACAGAGAGCAATGCATTAGTACCAGATACATTCTATACATCTACTAGTAATCAGACACTATTTATCAGACTTATCGAAACAGATACCGAAAAAACATACGAGAAATTGTTGCCTATATTACAAGAATATAGTTTAGATGATAATTTCCCATATTTAATACGGATTAACGATTTAATTTTGAGCGAAATAAACACTTTAAAAGAAGAAATCTATGTAACTATTACGATTTTGTTATCTCTAATCCTACTACTTGTCATTACATTAATTCAATATATTTATCTAATATTCCAACGTCACAGATATGAATTTTTCGTTAAAAAGACTTTTGGTCAATCATTCTTAAACAAATACCATAAGATACTATTAGTCTCTATTTTTATAAATATTATAGAGTTCATAATCTGCCTTAGCATTATAGAGACAGCCTTTTATCATATCTTTCTAATAAAAATAGTTATCGAATTTGCTATTATAATCACCATGATCAACTATTTTGAAAAACAAAATACAGTTAACATGTTGAAAGAAGGTGCCTAATATGGCTTATTGCGAGTTGCTTAACATAAATAAAAGATTTGAAGACAAACATATCTTAAAAAATTTTTCGTTGGAGATCAATCAAGGAGAACTAATTTGTATTTCTGGACAAAGCGGTGCAGGAAAATCAACTCTTATTCATATTCTCGGATTATTAGAAAAAGCGGACACAGGAGTTATTAACGTATGTGGCCAAGATAATCTAAAACCAAACTCTCGCCAGGCCAAAAAACTACTTAGACATAACATCGGTTTTCTCTTTCAAAATTTTGCATTAATTGATGATAAATCTGTAAGCTACAACCTGAATATCGGATTTGTAAAAAAAGGAAGATTAGATAAGAAGAAAAAACTAGAATTACTAAAAGAACTTGAACTTGATGTTACGTTGGATGATAAAGTATTTCAGCTTTCTGGAGGTGAGCAACAGCGACTTGCTATTGCACGGCTTTTAGTAAAAGATTGTGATTTAATCCTGGCTGATGAACCAACAGGCTCATTAGACGAAGCAAATAGGGCTAAGGTTTTAGACATATTGATGCGATTAAATCAAGCAGGGAAAACCATCATTATTGTTTCCCACGATCCTTATGTAATGAACCGGTGTAGTCGAGTTATTCACTTATCTAGATAACAACCCTTTTAAAAAAGTGTGAATTCTCTCTTCTGAAATTTTTTTAGAGGCATTCAATACAATACCGAACACAAGAAAAACTTACACATTCGCTAAAGCACGAGTGAATGTGTAAGTTTTTAATAATTCTATTGTTCTTGCCTTTGTAATCGATGGCGCGTTTGCGAAACAATCTTTCTAATGCTTTCCACCGATAAGTGATATGCTTCCTCCAAATCTTCCAACGTGTGGCCTTCCCTATACAGTCGGAAGATTTCTTCGTTTCTTTGCCTAATTATTTGGCGCGATCCGTTGCTTTCTCCCCAACCAACACGTTGACTTGCCTGTTTAGGAACATAGATTAGCTCACCTTGAATATACTTCTGTAATTCTTTCAGCAAGCTATCGGGAAGCACCTCTTTTCCGTTTTTGTATTGCATAGACGTCCTCCTCAAAAAAAGTAAGCTCAACCTGCTCACAACTTTTTAATTTGTCCACCGTGAACACCCCTTTCCGTTTGGGTGTAAGTTCTACAAAAACGCCTACACACCATTTTTATTTATCGTATACCAAAATACATTGTGTTTCCAGTTAAATATAATAGGAAATGAGGCCGCTACTAGAGCGACCTCACCTTTTAGGGTTTCTGCCTACGCAGAAGCCACCTCGTTATACTGAATCATTTTCATTCACGCCCCTTTCAAAGAGTTTGTCGGCCGATACCTATATTAACTCATATTTCCTGCCTTCTTAACAAGGGAAAGAATGGTTATAATTGTTTAATCCAAAAGTGCCTGGCACCCAAAAATCGTGTGGCCCGGCACTTCTTATTCTTTAACTATTGTTTGATGCGTATTAATTGGCACGCGTGTGGTCGAAGGGTTTTTTCGATTTTGTCGCCATTTACGCTAACCTGCTCTTTTGTAAAAACATCCACCATTGTTGAGAGACTGCTTTTATCAAGGCCAAGCTGCTCCAGGGAGACAGAAACGGTACGCTCTTCGTCACTAAGATTAAATAACGCAACATATTCGTCGTGATCATTTGTGTAACTATGCCAAACGACTTCATCATTTTCACGGTAGACTTGACGCGCGCCTTGGCCGTGGCGATGAACGTGTAAAAGGTCTTCATTGGTAAGTAAGGATAACGTAAATTCATCATTATCATTTAACTCGCCACCAAACATAAGTGGAGAGCGGAAGATTGACCATAACGACATCATCGTAATTTGTTCATCTTTTGTAAATCGTGTCATCCGATCGCTCGCGCCACCGTCAACAGAACGAATACCAATATGACCAAGTGGTAACATATCCGCATCAGGCCAGTGACCAGGTCCGACATTTTTGCTCCAACGATAGCAGCGCTCAAACATATCTTTTAACAGTTCCCATAAATCCCAGAAGTCGTCTGTCATGCGCCACATGTTCGCATTTTCTTCAAGCACAGCCGCGTCATTAAGATGCGCAGGACCAGGTGATAGGGATAAGACCATATCACGACCGGAGTTATCAATCGCTTTTCGGATCATTTTCACTTCATCCATATGGCCTTTGTGATATAATTTTGAATCGGCAATATCATCGACTTTAACAAAATCAACATCCCAACTCGCATAAAGTTCGAATAATGAATCATAATATTTTTGGCTCGCTTCGTGATATGGATTAACCCCATACATATCGGTGTTCCACGGACAAATCGAATTTGGTTGCGCGATATCACGTGCTCCCGCTTCCGTTCCTTTAATTTTTGTATTTTGATGAACCGCTTGTCGAGGAATTCCTCGCATAATATGAATACCAAATTTCAACCCTAGGCTATGCACATAATCAGCAAGTGGTTTAAATCCTTGGTTATTCTCAGCGCTCGGAAAACGATTTGTTGCAGGGATCAATCGGGAATATTCATCCATCTCTAACGGGATAAATGGACGGTATTGAGAAGACACCGCACCACTTTCCGACCATTGAATATCAACCACTACATATTCCCATCCATAATCTTTTAAGTGTTTCGCCATATAATCGGCATTATTTTTTACTTCTTCTTCTGTTACGGTTGCTCCATAACAATCCCAACTGTTCCAGCCCATCGGTGGAGTTAAAGCATATTGATGATGTTTCATCATGGAATCCTCTTCTTTCTCACGTTAATTTTTCGGAAAAAACGTTCTACTTAAATTCAGGTAGCCAGTCTCCATGCGCTTCTATTAGATCGTCACATAACTTAACGATGTCGTTCATCGATAGCTCACTAGCTGTATGCGGGTCAAGCAATGCCGCCTGATAAATCTTTGCTTTTTGTTGCGAATAACTTGCCTCAATCGTTAACAATTGTGTATTAATATTGGTTCGATTAAGTGCTGCTAACTGTTCTGGCAGTGTACCGACAGCAATGGGTTGGACACCATTTTTGTCCACTAGACACGGAACCTCTACCACTGCGTTACGCGGGAGATTATCGATAAGCCCATACGTGTTCAATACATTTCCACCAATTTTCATCATCTTGTCTGTTTCCATTGCCTCTATTATATAAGAGCCATATTCATGGGTACGTGCATGCGTTAGTGCTTCATTATTTACGACGTCATCACGCATTTTTTCCCAAGCATTGATTTGGTTTACACAACGTCTTTTGTACTCGTCTAACGGAATGTTTAACTGATCAATTAATTCTGGATAGTTTGATTTGATAAAATACGGATGGTATTCAGCATTATGCTCAGAAGATTCCGTAACATAATACCCAAACTTATCCATCAACTCGAACCGCACCATATCATGATGTTTTTCTTTTTGCTTAGCTTTGGCACGCTTCTTAATTTCAGGATAAAGATCCTCCCCGTTCCTTGTAATCTCGAGCAACCATGCCATATGATTAATACCTGCTATTTTCCATTGGATGTTATCTTTTGGTATGTCAAGATGATCAAGCAAGTGATCTGCACAGACTTGTACGCTATGACATAACCCAACGGTTTTAATCCCCTCATCCAACATCACTCGTGTCAGTACAGCCATTGGGTTGGTATAGTTTAAAAACCATGCATCTGGGCAAACTTCTTTGATATCTTTGGCGAATTCTCGCATCACTGGGATTGTCCGTAAGTTCCGAAAAACCCCACCAATACCTAATGTATCAGCAATCGTTTGACGCAATCCATATTTTTTGGGGACATCGAAATCGATAATCGTACACGGGTCATAACCTCCGACCTGAACCGCATTGATGACGTATTTCGCATTCCGCAATGCTTCTTTCCTATCAGTGTAGGCATGAATCGTTACCGTAGACTTGAGATTTTTTTTGATATTTTCAAGCATTAAACGCGATTCTTCTAATCTACTTGGATCAATGTCATACAAAGCAAATTCAAAGCTTTGTAAAGCGGGGACCGTCATACAGTCACCTAACACATTTTTTGCAAAGATTGTACTACCCGCACCTAAAAAGGTAATTTTACTCACTAGCATCAACACCTTCTCGTTTACTTTATCTTCATCATAATTAGAGGGCACTGAATTATCAATCGTAAATAAAAATAAAAAGGGTAATATATTGCTACTAGCCAGCACTGCCTGAGTCGATAACCGTTCCATTGCAGATTTACAATTTACCTGCTACTATTCAATAAACCAATGTCGTTCTCCGAGTGCTCGTTTTTCTTTCCGATAGGCAGAAGGAGTAAGGCGCATTTGCTTTTTGAAAACTTTTGTAAAATAGTTACCGTTTTGATAGCCAACAGCTTTTGCGATTTCTTCGATAGTTAGGTTTGTAGTAACTAAACGCTTGGTTGCTTCTCGCACTCTTTTGTCGGTTAGATAATCGATTGGTGTTTTTCCTGTATGTGCTTTAAACGTTCGAATAAAGTGATAAGGAGAAAGTCCACTTATCCTCGTTAAGCTATCGATGTCTATGTCCTTGTAATAGAATTGGTTCAGATAATCGGTCACTTTCAAAACCGGCTCCGTGACAAACCCGTCATGATTGTTGTACTCCAGTGTTTGCGCAAGCTGCATTAAAAACCGATAGCTCATCTCCGACGTTTGGTAAACCGTTAATTCATTATCCGGGCGGAGTTGATCCAAGAACATCTGGAGCAGCTCAATTAAGGAGTTGGTTTGATCGATTTGATAGCGTTGTCCATGTTTTTCAACCAATGTGTCAAACAATTGATCAACGGTTTCTCCATAAACTGTAATATAAATAAACTCCCAGGAATCAGATTTTTTTGGAAGGTAATACGAATGATCACTCGGTATTTTCACCCAAAACGCATCATTTTCTTTCAAATCGTATGTATGATTTCCTATTTTTATTTGACCACTACCTGCTAACGTATATTGAAATACATAACAACCTTGATCTGGTCGTTTTTGTCCATGCCAATAATAGTTTGTGCTCGTTTGTTTCTCATGTCCCACAGATAAAATATTTGACGGTGCTTGAAATGGGGCTGTATTAAAATCAAATCCAAAAGATTTATTTTTCATAAGATAGCCTCGCTTTGTAAACTATTTTGAGATGATGGAGAATGATGAATGAGTTCCCGTTGACTGTGTCTGCACTCAGACTTTCTACATTACTATCATTATATATGAATCCAATGATTTATAGCGTTTGTTTTATTTTAATTTCAAAAATTCGAATGCTACATTCATATGTTGTTCTGCTGATATATAGAAACAGAGTGCTTTACATGTTTTAGCTTTCCTATGCAAAGCTCTATCTACCATTCGACATAATTCGGGCGGTGACAGGCACCGAAAAAAGTAAATGACTTCCTGTTATAAAGAAGGTAAAATTACTATTGGAGGGATTTTTCTTACTAAAGTTATGAAATGAGGATGGCTAGATGAAAAAGTACGCGGAACGATTTTCAGCTTATGCATTATGGGTAGGGATCATGTTTGTTCTATATTATTTGTATTTACCGGCAATTACGCTTCAATCACCAAGATTTAGGCTATTTCTTGGACTCTTTTTTATAGGATTACTCGCCATTGAAGTTATGATCGATATCGCAAGCCAACGAAAATACGTCAACCAAGTGAAATATATACTTATTACGTTGCCGATTTTATTCCTTGGTGTAACCTTTGCGATTCAAGTTTTCAATAGTCCGTTTTTTCGAGCTACAGATTATTCAGAGTTAATCGAAGTTGAAGAAAAAGATTTTGAAACCGACTTTTTTGCCATGAACCCCAATCAAATACCGATGATGGACCGCGATACAGCAGAACGTCTAGGTGACCGTCGGATTGGTTCGATGAGTGATTTAGTTTCCCAATTTTCACCCGCAGATTCTTATACACAAATTAATATCGAAAACGAACCTTATCGAGTGACACCACTTGAGTATGCGGGATTCGTGCAGTGGTTTAATAATCGAGATGAAGGGATCCCTCACTACTTAAAAGTAGATATGGTGACTGGGGAAGTAACCGTAGAGGATCTTGAGGAGAACATCAAATACAGTCATTCAGAACGGTTTTCTCGTAATGTGACGCGTCACTTAAGACGAAATTATCCAACATTAATCTTCCGGGACCCGTCATTTGAAGTAGATGACGAGGGACACCCACACTATATTGCAACTACATATGAAAACAGATTCTTGTTCGCCCAACAAGAACCTAGCGGTGTTATTATCTTAGATGCAGTTACGGGTGAGACAAGTGCCTATGGGTTAGATGACATGCCAACATGGATGGACCGTATTTATTCTGCTGAACTCATCCTAGAGCAACTCAATTATCGCGGGAAATATTCTAGTGGTTTCTGGAATAGCGTCTTTCAAAAACGCGGAGTAACCCAAACAACAGACGGTTACAATTACTTACCAATGAATGATGATGTGTATTTATACACTGGCGTAACATCTGTTAACCGCGATGCATCAAATATCGGCTTCTTCCTTGTCAATCTACGAACAAAACGAGCCGAGTTCTATCCTGTTACATCCGCCGATGAATCTTCTGCGATGGAATCAGCAGAGGGTAGTTTACAACAGATGCGATTCACATCAACATTCCCATTATTAATAAACTTAAATAATCGGCCTTACTATATTTCATCATTAAAAGATGATTCTGGACTAGTTCGGTCTTATGCGTTAGTGGACGCTCAAGATTATCAAAAAGTTATTACGGGTAACACCGTTGAAGAATTAATCGATCAATTGAATGGGGCATCAAGCGATATTGAAGACCCTACTGAAGTAGAAGAGATAGAAACAGAGGAAGAATTGAGTGTTATCTCTGGTCAAGTTGACGATATTTCACAAGCGGTGGTCTCCGGTGACACTATCTACTTCTTCATGATTGATGGTTCGATTTATAAAGCTTCGATCACATTAAGTGATCAGTTACCATTTGTAGAGGTTGGTACGGAACTAGAAGGGGAAGTGAATGAAAATAATACTTTCCGCTCCATTATCATTACACCTTAACACGAACTGAGAAAAAACCATCCTTCTATTGGGATGGTTTTTTTGATAATTTTTTTGACGGGCTTACCTGGCTTACCTCATTCAACAGATTGCTATCTTCTTAAAAAATCTAGTACTCGCTCTATCGCTCTAGAATCCTTTTTGTTCTTCTGGATGCACCACTTTTCCGGCTACCTGCTGCTGGTTGCTGTAAACCTTCTACTAATCTCAGCAGTCCGTTCAGATCTTCTTTATTAACAGGTGAGGAAAGCTTGCAAAACAAGCCTAATCTACTAGATTAAATT
>NZ_JAPRAT010000043.1 GCF_026805325.1 Natronobacillus azotifigens | reverse complement strand
CACTAGTTTTTTGAACTTGAAAAGCCTCTTTTCTGTGAAGTATTGTTTTACAATGTACAGGTCGTCTCCTTATCTTGCGTACAAATCTAGCATTTTTTCTTCCGACAGGGTTTGGAGCTAATGTCCAATCACTCATCCTGACCCAAACGCACAATCATAATTCATCGAACTTGCTAAATTCTATTCTTCAAATCATTTATAAATGATTGTTCTATCTTTCTTTCACCAAGATAAAACAGCTCTGTATTTAGACTTAATGCTTTTTCTATGTATTCCAATGTTTTTTCTTTATTCTCTTGTATATACCAAGAGAAATACGCCTTCACCCTTAAAGTCATAGGATTTCTGTCATGGTAATCTTCTTCCAGTAACGTAAAGAAGTCACCATATTTATCTACTAACCCCTGTTTCTTATTGATCAAATGGAACACAATAATCTCGTAAACATATTTCTCATTTTTTAGTTCAGGATGTAATATAAGCGCATTTTCAATCTCTTTAATTATGATAGATCCTTCTCCCACTCCTTTTTTCTCCACTTCTCTGTAATACGCCAGCAAGAAAAAATAGATATCTAAATGATCAATGATTTTAGAACATTGGATAGGTAATGCTAAGTCTTTTACTCTACATCCTTTATCAAGCTGAAGCATTATAGATTGATATTCCTGGAATTTACAGGCATATGATTTACTCTTGATTATGTTACATACCGTCAGACCGTCATTGGGCTCCCCATTTGTGAGACACGGATATACATTTATCAAAACAGAAAGAAGAGAGAATATCCCTAGAAAATAACTGAAAATTTTAAGGTGGCTGAGAGACTCTATACTCATACCCAATAGAAAAAAACATACACCAGTAATCAAGTTCATACATACGCCACTAAGCGTGAAAATGATGACATTGCGAATTTTCAAACTTTTTTTCGTAGGTATCATACTACAGAACCCATCTATAAATCCTTGCTTTAGGGAGAAGTGAAATCCGCGGTTTGCTTTCTCCCATGTTAACAAGGATGCTTTGAATGCAATTAACTTATAATGGAGTATTTTACCTGAAATTAAATGTCCTATTTCATGTAAGAGTATTACAATGATCACTGTAATCGGGAAAATCAATAAAACGTATGATAGAAAACTTCCTTCAAGGATGGAATAAAAAATAAGCGCTATAAACCCTCCTCCTTGAATAATCTCTATGATCGATAGTTTCTTTTTCGATTCCGAATTACTCACCTCTTAGCTATATACAGCATACACCAGACAAGACATATAATCATCTTGTCTGGCTTAGCCACATACTCATTTTACAACTTCTTTCATTCCTTTTTGAAAACAACACTATACCCATAAAATGATCCCACTAAAACAATAAGTAGGGACATGGAACTTTGAATACTGTTTTGTTCGAAAAATACAGAAATCATTACTAGTAAAACAGTACTATAAAACAGGTCTTTGTTAAGTTCTCTTTTCCATACGTATTTCCTACATAAATCATATAGTGTAATGCTTAAAGCAGTCCCCAGTAGAAAGTATACTAGCAAGAAACCATCTCCTTTTTAAAAGAAACTCTTTTTGCCTAACGCCCAAACGCCACCAGCGGCTATTGCTGTTCCTACTATGGCTCCTTTAATCCCTCCAAGCTTTGCTCCTATTTTTCCTAGTTGGACTGAGGCTTTTGCTGCTATTTTTTTATATGTCCCAGTCAGAGACTCCAATGCTCTTGGGCTAACTTTACCAAGTGTTTTAGCTAATTTTGAAACTAGGGCCTCTGCACCCCAAAAGCTCCCCCAAATACCAACTAAATTACGTCCAAATGTACGTGCAGACCATCCACCATCCAAATACATCATTTCTTCTTGTTCTAATGCTACATATTTTTTAGGTAATACCATTTCCATCTTGTTTCTCCTCCTTTAAATTGTAATATCTATATCAAGGTGCGCGCTACCTTAATATCAATTAGTTTTTAGATTAAATTAAATACTAAGTTTAAGTATGACACTACTGCATAACATCATAATGCACCATGTTCAATAAAATCATCAACTTCTGAGATACTACCAGCTCTATAGTTGTATACACCGATGATTAGATACTTTAACATTTCCACTACATATAATCTATTAGAATTAGGTATGCAGGAGTGTATTTTAGGTCTTCTTCATTATAAGATACTCCTAAATAAAGGCCCTCTTTAATCTTCTTTGTTTCAAGGCATTCCCCCCTTCAACTTATCTATATTAAAGCGATTGGCTGTAATATCAACTAGATATCAAGTTTAATAGATTGAGTAACCACTCTAAATAGCTTTCCTCTTGGTAAACGATGCGAGCTTCTACTGGCATCGAACGCACGATTTCAATCACTTCATCCGATTTACTCTGTAATTTTGTTGTATCTAACTGAACAGTGGCGCGGTAAAAAGAGACGACGCCTTCTTGGGTTTCGTTTTGAATTGTCCCGGGTTCGATAAAGGTAAGTGTTCCTTCTAAAGTTCCAAAACGGTAATTATTTACACCAAGTACCTGAACTTTAACTGATTGACCTTCTCCTACACGACTCCTGTCTTGCGCGTTAATATAACTATCGATATAAAAGTTATTATCTTCCATTGCAATCTCACCGATAACTTGGTTCTGTTGGATCGATATTCCTTGTGATAACGGTTGGAGATAATGAACCACACCAGATTCGGATGCTACTACTTGATGAATTTCATCTTGTTGATTTGCTGCACCTTGATTCGCGCGTAATTCCACTAACTGGTGATAAACTTGATTACGCTTTTCTCCCAGTTCACTTAATAATTGAAGTCTTGTTTGCTCTGCCTGTGAATACGGTGTTTCTTTTTCTTCATTTAAATGCTTTAACTCATCTTCTATGCCTTTTATCTCCATGTCATTCGATTCAATCGCAGCTTCATATTCCGCCTTTTTCTCCATCAACTCGATGTACGCATCATCCGATTCTAATTTTTGTTGTGTTTGTTCCATCGATTCTGAAAGTCGATCGAGTTCTTTTTGCTTATCCGCTAATGCTTCAAATAGCGTTTCCTCTTCACTTTCCATCGCCTTTTCTTCAAGCGCTGTTAGTTCTTGAAATAAGACTTCATGTTTCTCTTCCTTTTCGACTAAGGAATTTGAGATTGATTTTTGTTCAGTTTCTTTGTCGTTAAGCTTTGTTATTACGCGCTCCAAATTTTTTTTTGCCTCTGAATTCTCTTTAACGAATTGATCAAGCGCTTGTTGTTTTTCCTGAATGTCATTTTCTAGTTTCGTCGTTTCAAATTCTTCTTGATTTAGTGTATCTAAGTAATATGCCATCTTACCGTAATACTCAAGTTCTTGGCCTTCCCTGTTTAATGTGTTCGTTTTGGTTGCTATCGCTTCTTCATAACGATCCATCACCATTAACGTCTCTTCAAGTTCCGCGATTTGCGCATCCACGACCGACGCTTGAATCCCTTCGTTTCCTGTTGATATCGAAAGAATCGGTTCTCCTTTTTCGACATACTGTCCTGAGTTAACATGAAGTTCGGTCACGACACCATGCGTTCTGGCGGCAAGATAACTTGTCCCTTCTACGGTTACCGTGCCTTGAGCTTTCACGATATAAGGACGTTTTACTACTTGCGCCCCGATAAGGGAAAGAACCAGTACACCAATAGTAAATAAAATAAAGAC
Source organism: Natronobacillus azotifigens (assembly GCF_026805325.1). GTDB lineage: Bacteria > Bacillota > Bacilli > Bacillales > Amphibacillaceae > Natronobacillus > Natronobacillus azotifigens. The sequence continues at coordinate 8,810 of NZ_JAPRAT010000043.1, read as the reverse complement.
GGTCATATATCGTGGCGGTTGCTTATCAAAAAAGACACGGGCATCTTTTAATTCTTGGCGGGTAAATAGTTTCATAGTTGCGTCACCGGTTTAAACAAGTCAACCTCTACTTGATCCTCGTACTCATTTATAAGTACCGTAATCACATCGCCATTTGTTGTTAGATCGTTTTCATAAAAATAGAGATCCAATTTTGAATGAGCATAATGCATGTCTTCAAATTTCCCTTTAAACTTCACATAAATACAATGTGGAAATTCGATTCGATCTTTAATTTTGAATTGCTTTTGATATTGTTTATAATCGTGTGCTTGAACGAACAATTCATAGTCGGTAGTCAAGGTTCCATCATCATGAAAAATTGTTCCTTTATTTCTTGTCACTAACGGGCCAAAGGTTTGGATCTTAAACAGTTTTAATTGATTCGTAAAGGTATTTAATTTCTCATCGAGAGTATCGAGAGCAATACTTTCATGTTGTTTCATTAATACATTTTTTAAGACAAGCTTTTTATTTTCTTTCACCATTAACTTAGTCATAGGAAACCTCCTCATCTTCCGGATCATTTGTTTTTTTCGTGCTTGGTTGATCGACCGAACACCCCATTGTTTGTGCATTTACCAAACGAGCATAACGACCGTTTTGTTTCATCAAGTCTTCGTGTGTACCTGATTCCGTGATTTGACCATCTTCAATAAAGAAAATTCGGTCACACTGGATAATAGTAGATAGTCGATGCGCGATCATGATCATTGTTTTTCCTTTGATCCGGTTAAAAATAATCTCTTGTATTTTTTGTTCACTGAATGAATCTAAATGAGACGTCGCTTCATCAAAAATAAATAAATCACTTTCCGCAAGTAATGCACGGGCAATGGCTAACCGCTGGCGCTCTCCACCCGATAAATTACCACCACCTTCTTCAATCATCGTGTGATAACGATTTTGAAGCCGATCGATAAATGATGCAGCTCCTGCTAGTTCACAAGCCGAAATAATCTGCTCATACGTTGCCTCCGGGTTTCCAATTTTCAAATTATCAATGATAGTACCCGTAAACAAATCAATCTTTTGTGGAATATACGCCATCTTGCGTCTTAAATAATGATAATCAATATCTTCCAATTGATAGTTTCCTAGTTTTATTTGTCCTTCTTGTGGTGACATGAATTTTAACAATAGTTTTGCAATCGTACTTTTACCAGCACCACTTTCACCAACGAAAGCTACTTTTTCGCCTTGGTTAATGTGTAAATCAAAATCTTTTAAAACTGGCGGACGTGATCCATAGGCAAAGGTGACATTCTCAAAGGCAATTTCTTGTTTCAAATCAATGTCTGACAGTTGTTGCTCCTGATGGATATCTTCACGATCTAACGACATCAGTTCACTAAGACGATTCATCGCCACTTGTGCTTCTTGGAAGGTCAGTTGTAAACTCACTAGGTTTTGTACTGGTTCAATAAAAAATTGACTTAGCGTTTGGAACACAAGGAGGTCCCCAATCGTAATCTCTCCATCAATAATCATTAACGCACCAAAACCAAGCATAAAAACATTTCCTAAAGAGTTTACGAAGGTTGAAACGAACTCTTGGACATTTTGTAAAATCCCTTCTTTATAGCCGATTTTGAGGGAATGAACAAAACGTCGTTCTAAATGATTCATTTGTTCCGTTTCATTCGCATGAGCTTTGACTGTATCGATATTTTGAATCGATTCGATCAACTGGGCATTCAACATGGCTCCCGCTTCCATTTGCTCGTAATTAATTTTTTTGTATGGTTTTTTAAAGATATATATAAGTGCGATATTAATAAGTACCATCACAACAAGGATGAAAAAGAGTTGCGCATTTAAACGCCATAATAAAAAACTACTAAAGAGGGCTAACATGATGTCTAATCCTAGAGATAAGGATACCGAGGTGAATATGTCTTTAATCGTCATCGCATCTTGAAAGCGTGTGATAATATCTCCCACTTTACGACTGCCAAAAAATCGATAAGGCAAATGGATAATATGATTGTAATATCCCATCATGACTGGGATATCAATTTTTCGTGATAAAAACAATAAAATGTGTTGCCTAAATGCGGATACGAGATTTTGAACCAAACTAACGAGCGCAAACACAATGAGAAATATGTATAGACTGTGTCTCAATTGATACGGAATAATTTCATCCATGATTATTTTGGAGAAAAAACTCGAGAAAATTCCGAATGCAGTTAAAAGCAGGGAAGCAAGAATAATGACCGCCATTAATTTCTTTTGTGGGAGAATGAGTCGCATAAACAATTCAAACATCCCTTTATCTTTCAGACGCATCATTTCGAATTCACTGGTCGGCACCATGAAAATCATGACCCCTGAAAACAGCTTCTCAAACTCTTCCCGATCCATTTTTTCGATCCCTTTGTCTGGATCAGCGACAACGAGTTGATCATTTTTTGTCACTTTATGAATAACCACAAAATGATTTAGTCCTGCTTCTGTGTGAATTTGAGCAATGGCTGGAAACGATAAATCATTTGTAATCTGATCCGTTGTGGTACGAATCGCCTTCGCGTTGAAATTCAGTTTTGTTAGCCCGTCCATAATGCCTTTAACGGTGGTACCATAAGCGTCTGTACCAATTATTTCCCGAATTTTCATGATTGTGGTTTCTTTTTTATATCGAAGCATAACCGTTGACACAACCGCTGCAGCACAATCAGAAGCATCATGTTGCATGGTACATGGCCATTTTTTGAATAACAATAGATAACCTCCTATTCCTTTAGTTATTTATTAGTGGTTTAACTGCTCTATTGGATAGCATCTAGAGAATTAAGAATTTTCGGATAATAGTATGCAGTTACATGTGGTTTCCAACTCTACTTCTCCTATTATCACTCCTAGAGAGAACCATCAAATTTTATTCAGATTCGAATTGAAATCCTCTATATTTCTATAGTATATGAACAAAGCAAAAATCGCACCGACAACTTTTGGCGGTTGACCGCCATTTTTTGGCGGTACACCGACAAAAAATGGCGGGATTCTAATTTATTTAGTAAAATTAAGGGTTAATTGTTAAATTGTTACATTATTTAAATCCAATGTCAGTCTATCTTTCACTTCAGAGAAACACCTCTACATAGCTTATATAAAGTGAAACTTCAATCAGTGGGGGTTTTTAGGTATTCCCCCACTGATTGTTAGCCCTAAAGGATGACCAACCATTCGGGGTGCTAGCATCCGTTACTCCCACTTAAACAACTCAGTATTCTCGTTGTTTTGAAGTGGGAGTCTTACGGACGATTGCTCCGGGATAAAGAGCAGGATAAAAGGCATGAAAACTTAATATTTGTTGCACCGAATGATGGATGATTCTAAATTTCACCATAAAAATTATTAACAACATACGAATTTTGCAAATTCAAAGTTTTAAAAAAGAGTACCACCAAAGTCAATCGTTTTGGTGATACCCTTTATAATTATGCTTTTATCCATTATGCTGTAAAAGAGATAAAGCAAAATTTCAATTACTTCCAGATAAAGACAAACTGCTGAAATTGATAAAATTTCACTTTATTTGAGCAAATGTCTAACTACTTTAATTTTTTTCATTTTTTGCTGCATAGTAAAAATAGGATAATAACTGAAGTAACCATATTCCTCCCACCAGTAAGATAGGCAAATTGCCCAATTCAAAATGTAATTTAGATACGAACATGATGATAAAAATTATCATAATAGCCGTTTGTGTAAAAGCATAGGATTGATATCCAGATTTATAGATTTGTAGTTTTTCTGCTTCATCACAACTTTCTAAAAAATCTTTATTAAATTTCATAGAGGTAGGTTCTCCCTTTTTCATCGGATCTGCTTTCTGCATAGACCTGACTACTTTCACCTCAATATAAGAACTCAAAAACATAAAAACTAAAAAGACAACGATCGAGCTCCAAAAAAACGGATTACGTATATCTGCTGATAAACCAAAAAGAATAAACCCGATCACAAAATACACACTATTAAACAACAAACCACGATATAAGTATTTATCAAATAGTTGATTATTTGGATCTTCTTCTAAATCGATATCTTCCGAATCATCAACACTTATTTTTTTCGCTTTGTATAGCCATAGCAATGTTGGAACGAAAAAAATAACAACAGCACCGATTTGATACCATAAACTATGTACTACTAAATGCTCCATTAGTCGAGGACCTAAATCGGATAATCGATCGATTTCCAGTGCATGCAAGACGGTACTACTTGTTGCTCCGACGATTCCACCTACTAACATAATCAGTAGTAATTTTAACGCATCTTTTTTATTTTTCATCTTCATTCTCCTCATAAATAAAAATATCCTCTACAGTTGCTTCACAGATTCTCGCTAGCTTGATCGCTAAAGTTACCGATGGAGAGTAGTCTCCACGCTCAATTAAACTTATTGTTTGACGAGAGACACCAACCAATCTCCCCATTTCTGCTTGGTTTATACCAAGTTTTGCACGATACATTTTCAATGAATTGTTTAAGGGCACAAAACCGCCTCCTTATCCTATCGTAAAAAATACTTGTCAAAATGACAACTTAAATTGTCATTTTTATTATATCCATGACAACTTTGTTTGTCAACTTAAATAAATATTTTTTCTCAAAGAATTATTGATGGTGGTGTATATTTATTTTTACAGGAAAAATAACATACAAGATAAGATAGCTTTTATCGAATCATACAATTCTCATTAAACTTATCTATTCAAAGATATGCGGGGTATTAAGATAAAGGGCACTAAAGGCATTGTGACAATGAATAGAACAATACAATCTTGTATGATTTATTGTCTTGCTAGAAAGAAAATTGAATTTCATGTTTAATCACTCGCACACGTGGAATAGTTTTATATACCGTTACTAAGGAGGAGTTAAGACATGAAGAAAGCAACAAAAAGAGTAGCAACTGCAGTGGTTGGTACTGGATTGGTTTTTGGTGCGATCGGTGTTTCAGCAGCATCCGACACAGTAACAGTAGAGCCCGGTGACACGTATTGGGGACTAGCTCAAAACTATGATAATGTTTCTACAAACGATTTAACTGAAGAAAATGACTATGATCCCCAAGCACTTCCAGTTGGGGCTGAAATCGTAATCCCAATGGATGAAGATGAAGATAACGATGTGGTAACACACGTTGTACAACCAGGTAATACCTTGTCAGAAATTGCAGCCGTCTATGATGGGGTAACCGTAAATGATTTAGAAAACTTAAACCCTGATGTAGATCCTGAAAGTTTAACTGTCGGTTCTGAGATTGTCGTTGTCGACTATGAAGATTCAGATGCTGATTCAGACGAGTACGTTTATCACACCGTTCAACCAGGTAACACTTTTAGTGAAATTGCAAGTGTTTATGATGGGGTAACTGTAAATGATCTATTAGAAGCCAATCCAAATGTCGATCCGTATGCAATGACTATAGGTTCTGATGTAGCCATTCCGGTTCGATAGGAAAAGGTAAATTAATGAAGGCTCCTGCTTATGCAGGGGCTTTTGTTTTGCTATTATCCTATTTCCTTAAATCACTTACTTTCCATCTACCAACCTCTTTTAAGTTAGCTGCTCGCCGAATTGACTTTGGGTAAATCCATCGTACCTGATCAACCGCCAGACCTTTACCTGTAATATCTTCTTTCAGGCTGAACCAGAAAGCCTGCCAAACAAATTTAGAGCAATAATTACTTTGCTGATTACTTAATTCTCGAGTAAAGAAATACTTTTTCACCAGATGTATGTTATTTTCTGCCCAACTAGCCACTTTATTTGCCCCATTTTGTGGTCGTAGTATAATTATTTTTCCATCAAACAGGTGACGTGTCACATATTGTTCCCATGTATCTGATAATGCACCTTTCGGATGAGCGTGATATATTCTTAAATCGTGACCAACAATTCCACAATGACCTATGAGAAATGTTGACATGCTTTTGGAAGAATAAATAATATCACCCGGTTGCATGGGAATCACGGTCTCAGACCCTAGATTAGTCACTTAATATCACCTTCTTATTGCTCCATTATAACAAAAGTATAAATTGCTTTAAATTATTTAAAATCCTATAGCAACATCAACCTTTAATGAACCATATCATCGTCTTTCTTATCAATATACAACGAACCGTCTTGTTAAATTTCCGCATAAAAAACTCAGAAACGCTAGCTACTCCCGCGTTTTTCAATTCTTGTTCTAACCATTTTTCATTTTAAGTCTAATCTCGTCAGATTATTTGTATTAATTTTACCATCTGATACTAATTCTGCTGAGAAAGGATATTGTTTTGCTTTTATTGTAATATTCATATCTTCTTTTGTTACCGCTTGTTTTTGGTCGTACTTCATGACAGAAAGTTTTCCGTTCGTTTCAAAAATTGCGTACTCTACGTCCTTAATCGAAAATATATTTTGTTGTCTTAACATCATTGTAAGTGCATCCATGTCTAAACGAGCGGAACGGTCCATCCCACTAATGCCATTACTCCGTTTTGGACACTTAGATTTGAGCTTACCGCAAGATTAGCAGCAATAGACCCAATAGTAATCGCAGAAACAAAATTAAAAAACGTCATCTGACTAATTTCTTTTCTTCCCATGATCCGTGTAAGAGTAAATAAAACAACAAAAGTAAGTATCAACCTCACAATTAATTCGATAAGTTCCATTATTGATTAACCAACTTTCTATTTTTTTGATTTCATCTCGGCGTAACCAACGCCCCCCATTGGTTGAAGGTTCACTTTATTTTATCCAAAACAGGCACTATTATTAATCCAAACAATTTACATAACCACAAAATCACGTGGTAATAATAAAAATAAATTAGCGTAGTGAAAGGAGACGAATATGACCTCTCAAAAACAATATCGAATGGAAAATGATACACTTGGAAACATCATGGTACCTACCACTGCCTATTATGGTGCGCAAACACAACGTGCGGTCGAAAATTTTCCGATCAGCGGGATTGTTCTTCCACGTGAATTTATTAAAGCGCAAGGAATTATTAAAGCAGCGGCATCGAGCGTGAACGTCGAGCTAGGTACGCTAAAACCAGAGTTAGGTGCAGCAATTAAACAAGCGGCTGAGGAAGTAATTGAGGGAAAGTGGGATGCTCACTTTGTTGTTGATGTCTATCAAGCAGGTGCAGGTACATCCCAAAATATGAATGCTAATGAGGTAATCGCCAAACGTGCTACAGAAATTATCGGGGCTTCTGAACAGATTCATCCAAATGACCATGTCAATATGTCGCAATCTACAAATGATACCTTTCCATCCGCCCTTCATATTGCAGCTAGTGAAAACTTAAAACAAGAACTACTTCCCGCAATTGGTCGATTACACGAGGAACTGCAAAAAAAAGCAGATACATTTATGCCCGTACTAAAAGCCGGGCGTACTCACCTACATGATGGAGTTCCGATGCGACTCGGACAAGAATTTTCTGGCTACGCCGAAACAATTCATATGATTTATCAACAATTAGAGCATAATTTGCAGGCCTTGTATGAGATTGGCTTAGGCGGAAATGCGATCGGCACATCTGTTAATTTGCAACCAGGATATATTCCAAAGATTATCGAAGAGGTTCGTCGTCGGACAAACTTGCCATTTCGTCAACCTTCAAACATGTTTGCATTCATGCAAAATATGAGTGAACCAATTCGGTGTATGTTGACACTGAAAGAACTTGCGATACACTTAATTAAAATAACGAGTGATTTGCGCTTACTTAGCTCAGGACCAAGAACTGGATTAGCAGAAATCACCCTACCCGCTGTCCAACCAGGTTCAACAATCATGCCTGGAAAAGTAAATCCAGCAATTTTAGAAATGACTCACATGGTTTGTTCACAGATTATCGGTTATGAAACAGCCATTGCTACTGCAGGCATGGCTAGTCAATTGGAGATTAATGTAATGATGCCGATGATTGCACATACATTTCTTCATTCGATTAATTTACTGACTAATGCTATTGACACGCTAACTACAAAATGTATTAGTGGTATCCATGTGAATGAAGAAATCTGCAAAAAGTGGATGGAAGCCAGTCTTTCCCTTGTTACTGGTCTTAGTCCAACACTTGGATATGATATGGCTTCTCAGATTGGAATGAAAGCAGATGAAGAATATAAAACAATTAAAGACATCCTTAAAGATCAGGGACTATTTACAGAAGAAAACCAACAAGCAATCGATCCTAAAGGGATGGTCTAAGAGTGAGTTGCCCGAATCAGAGGTTGATTCGGACACAGTTGAACCGATGTAAGACAAAGTGGTCCGAATCACAGCTTGATTCGGACAGAATGAACCTAAAAAAAGCGGATCTGTCAGAATGTTAAAATTAGGGTTCATCTATCCCAGAGCAATCACCCCTAGAATCCCACTAGTTGAAATTTCACTATCCTGCAGAAATATCGCCTCATGCTTAGCAAATAAAACATTGTGCTTTTTGCTAAGATAGATTAATATAATAACAACCAATAAAAACCATTTTTAGATATTTCAATGGACACATTAGGGGGGATTTTTTCATGCGTGAAGCTGATTTAGTGGGAACTATTATAATCACCTGTCTTAACGGGGGAATCTTAACCTTCTTTGGAGCGATCATAAAGTATTTTCAAGCTGGTGATATGATGAATTTTTTTAACCCGAAGAAACATGATAAATATAAAACGTCCCAAATTGTCGGTAATGGCTTATTAATTACTGCACTAATCGTTTTCAGTATAAGTTTTCTAGGTATT
>NZ_JAPRAT010000042.1 GCF_026805325.1 Natronobacillus azotifigens | reverse complement strand
GAGATTAAAGAAGATAACACAGATTAAAACAGTGTTATCTTGTCTTTTTTTATCCCATACTCATGTTAAAATTCGTACTCTCTACTAGAATAGTAAGAAAAATATGTTAAAATGGATGTTAATAATCATAGAAAAGTCTTCAGTGATGGTGTAGAAATTATCATTAAAAAGTGTAACTTCAATCAATGGGAGTTTTTAGGTGTTTCCCCACTGATTATCAGTTGAACCATTAGGGACGCTAACGTCTGTTACTCACACGTAAACAACTTGCTTTTCTCGTTATTTTGAAGTGGGAGTCTCACGGACGGTTCGGGATAAAGTAAGAAATATCGAAGGACTTTACTTATCTTAAGAAGAGAGGCGAATAGAAATAATGAAGGCTTTATTAGTAATAGATGTGCAAAACGGAATTGTTCGTTTTGGGGACTTTCAAAAAGAACTATCAACGATGGAAAATGTAATCAAAGATTTCAAAGCAAATGCAATGCCTGTTATTTTCATGAGACATCTTGATGATGCAGAGGACAGTCCTTTATATAAAAAATCAGTTGGATCTGAATTGCACAGTTCCTTAAAAGAATATGCTGATTATGTTATAGAAAAACAGACTCCTAGTTCTTTTTTTAACACGAGGTTACCTGATAAATTAGAAGAACTTGGTATTAAACATTTGTTTATAACGGGATTTAACACTGAATTTTGTTGTATGTTTACAGCAATTACGGCTATTGATCGTGGCTTTAGGGTTACTTTTATAGAAGATGCAACTGGTACAGTAAATACGGGAGAAACATATGAGATGAAAGATCTTGATATAAAAGATTTTGTCGGTACTGTTTTACACTGGTCAAATGTAATTGAAGTTTTGGATTATGAAGAGTATTTAGAATGCTACAATCTTAAGAAGTGATGAAATAGAGGGAACCTTCAATCAGTGGGATTTTTCAAGTACCCCCCACTGATTATTAGCGCTAAAGGATGGCCTGAAGAACTACGGTTTCTGAGTGCTAGTAACTGTTACTTCTACATTATCAATTTTGATCTTCTTGATCTTTATAACCGAGAGGATTACGTACAGTTGCTCCAAGATAAAACGATAAACTATTTGCGAGGTGGATAAACTGGATAGAATTCAGAGCGAACTCAAAGTAGTAATTGGTGCTGGTGAATACAATAACAATCCTGATTGGATTCAAACACAGGAACATGAATTACATTTATTAGAGGAAAATAGTTGGGAAGATAGATTTGAAAGTAATTCTTTAACTGCTATTTTAGCAGAACATGTTTGGGAACACCTATCTTTTGAGCAAGGATTAAAAGCGGCAAAAATTTGTTATCAATACTTAAAGCCAAATGGATATATACGTTGCGCAGTTCCTGATGGATATTTCAAAGATGAAACATATCAAAACATTGTAAAAGTAGGTGGACCAGGACCTAACGACCATCCCGCTTCTAGTCACAAAATAGTTTATAACTATAATACATTAACTAGTTTGTTTAAAAAGGCTGGTTTTGATGTGAATTTATTAGAGTATTGTGATGCAGATGGGATTTTTCATTCAAACGAATGGGATGGAAAAAATGGCGTAATCTTTAGGTCAAAAAAATATGACCCAAGGAACAAAGAGGTGCTCGTGTTCCCTTCATTGATAGTCGATGCAATAAAACGATAATATGTTTTCATTTTTGATAATTCAGGTGTTTTTTGTTTCTACTCATTAAAAAATTAGGGAGTTCATTGGTGGTATCATCCTTATTAAAATACATTTGAGAGGAAGATTATTTGAAAAGAAAATCCCTAATAAAATTCGGCTTACTCCTGTTAATCGGACTATTATTATGGTTCACCATACATACGATCGTCATCGTAACAGATGGGTTACATGATGAATTAGCAAAAGTAGATATAGCTGTAGTTCTCGGTAATAAAGTCGAGCTAGATGGTCAGCCATCTAATCGATTACAAGCCAGATTAGATAAAGCTAGAGAACTTTATGAAGAAGGATATTTTGAGCACATCGTTGTAAGTGGTGGTGTAGGGGAAGAAGGTTTTGATGAAGCCAAAGTGATGAAAGAATATTTAGTGAATAGAGGAATTCCCTCTGAGGTGATTTTCGAAGACAGTTATGGCTACAATTCATACATGACGGCAGAAAATACGAGAGCCATAATGAAGGATTTGAACTTCGAGTCAGTTATGGTTATATCACAATATTTTCATATATCACGAACAAAATTAACGTTTCGTAAGCTTGGTTTTGAAGAAGTTTATTCAGCACATGCAGAAATCTTTGAAGTTAGAGATTTTTATTCAATAATTAGAGAATTTCCAGCTTATTATAAATATCTTTTTAAATAAATTTTCAACCGTTAATCGCGCACAAAAACCCGAATCACAATCTTCGTATTTTCCGCTTATGATTCGGGTTTTACTTTTTTATTCCCATGTTATTCAATTGTTGTATCAAAAGAAAGGTCTTCTACGATTTGACCTTCTAGATCATAAAAGTCTACCTGATAATTTCCATTATCATCCCAAGATAGAATCGCATATGTCTTCTCTCTGCGCACTCGTGGTAAGTGAATGCTACCTGGATTGATAATAATTTGATCATTGATCCGCTGAGCAGCTGCAATATGAGAGTGTCCATGACAAATAATTGTCGCTCCCACTTCACTCGCTCGATAGGAAATCGGCATGAGTGTCATTTTAACTTGATGCATGTGACCGTGAGCCACAAAAAAATGGAGACCCTTTACCGAAAAATCAACTTCTTCCGGATACTGATCGTCAAAATCGCAATTCCCTTTTACTTTTACAAAATTATTCATTGGTGTTTCATCATAATCCAATTCAGAATCGCCACAATGAATCATTTGATCCACATGATCTTGATGACGCGCTTTTACCATTTCTACCTCTTTCGTCCAGCCATGACTATCACTGATAATCAATACTTTCGGCATAAAGTTCCCCTCCCTACCTTAGCTTTAGCCATTCCTCTAACTTCTCCAGTGCATTTCCTCGGTGACTAATGCTATTTTTCTCTTTTGTACTTAATTGTGCCATCGTTTTATCATACCCAATTGGTTGAAATATTGGATCATAGCCAAATCCATGAGTTCCAACAGGTTGTGCGGTAATAACTCCTTCACAAACTCCTCGTTTAACAAATGTCTCTTGACCTGGTTCTGCAACAGCTAAGGCACAAACAAACCTTGCGCTACGATCATCACTCGCTACACCTTCTAATTCCGTAAGTACCTTATGTAGATTTTTTTGATCATTTTTTTCTTCTCCTGCATAACGTGCAGAAAAAATACCTGGACGATTATTTAGTGCAGTGACTTCTAATCCAGAGTCATCTGCTAATACAGGCATTTGCAACATTTTAGCAATTGCTTCTGCTTTGATCACTGCATTTTCTTCAAAAGTACTACCTGTTTCAGGAATATCTGCGATTGTTTCTGCTAAATCAGCTAAAGATATTACTTCAATCCCATACTTATCAAATAATGCCCGAAAGTCAGTAACTTTCCCTTTGTTTTTCGTTGCAATTAAGATTTCTTTCATCTCTATTCCCCACTTTTTCTTATTGCTGATTCATATGATTAGCTAATTCACCAAGTGCTACTTTTTGCATTTGAAAAATTTCTTTCAAACCATGATCGGCTAATTGTAACATTTCCTGAAGTTGTGTTGGAGTAAAAGTAGCTTCCTCACCAGTACCTTGAATTTCAACAAATTCTCCGTTACCAGTCATGACAATATTCATATCTACATGCGCGCTTGCATCTTCGATATACTGTAAATCCAATACGGCTTCACCATCAGGCATAACACCAACTGAAATAGCTGCTAGATAATCGGTAATTGGTAGTTCTTTTATCGCCTCTTTTTTCACTAAGGTGCCAAGTGCAATAACCATCGCAACAAACGCCCCAGTGATCGACGCAGTTCTTGTTCCACCATCTGCTTGAATAACATCACAATCAATCCAAATCGTTCGCTCTCCAAGTTTGGATAAATCTACGACAGCTCGTAAGGACCGACCAATTAAGCGCTGGATTTCCATCGTTCTTCCCGAAACTTTCCCTTTGGATGATTCACGAATATTTCGTTGGTCCGTTGCTCTTGGTAGCATCGCATATTCAGCTGTAATCCATCCTTTTCCTTGCCCACGCATAAATGGCGGTACGCGCTCTTCAATCGTTGCATTACAAATTACCTTCGTATCACCAACTGTAATCAAAACAGAACCTTCTGGATGTTTCGTATACCCTGTCTCTATTGTGATTTCTCTTAATTGATCTACGCTACGTTCTTCTGGTCTCATTTTCTTTCCCCCTTCTAATACATTCCTATCGTAACATATTTTTACCGAATTGGCTGATTTCATTCTTTGTCCTCATAATAAAGTGAAACTTCAATCAATGAGGGTTTTTAGGTATTCCCTCACTGATTGTTAGCCCTAAAGGATGACCTAAAGGCCTTTGAACCATTCAGGGTGATAGCGTCCGTTACGCCCACTTAAACAACTTGATATTCTCGTTGTTTTTGAAGTGGGATTCTTACGGACGGTTGCTCCGGGATAAAAAGTAGTTAGAAAAAATCGGTAAAGATGCTCCTTTTCCGGACTAGTTTAGCTTGTTCTCGCTCCTTGCTGTCCGAATGAAACCCCTTTTTGAACATCTTCTTAACAAAAAAAAGAAGCTGATTAGTTCAGCCTCTCGATTACATACTACCAGTCGGCACAAACGCCTCTCGTGACACCGGTTCATTATAAGGTACCCCGTGCTCATTAAACACTTGATCGATCTCATCTACTTGAATCGATACAGCAGACACATCTGGATGATCAGTTAGTGTTAACACAAGTGTTTCCATTACTTCATTCGAAATCAGTGCTTCATTCACATCACTTAAAATTTCTTTACTAAAGATTAGTTCTAACACACCGTCTGTCATTGTACTAGCTTCTAAAATAGAAGCTCTCGGGTTAAATACATGAAGTAAGTTTGAGTCATAAGCTGGTCCATCTAATAACGCTTGAACAATCGATAAGTGCAGGTTATCTTCCTTAATATTCACATGTTGGGTAACGGGAACATAATAAAATTGTTGGCCTTGTTCTGTAGGATAATACAAAGTAACGGCTTGACTGTTCATCAAATCTACCCCATCTACATGAAACATATTAATTCCATTTGCTCGTGAATATCCATCCAATAGCGGTGTACCATTCACTGGCATTTCTGATTGTTCATAACCATTAATCCATAATTTGATTTTATCAACATTATCAAATTGCGTTAACGTATACGTCATTGCTTGGATAATTTGTTGCTCTTTTTCTGCTTGATATTCACTAAACTCTTCAGAAAGATCCACAATTAGCGTTCCGTCTGGTTGTAAATTCACTCCCAAAACTTCTGTACCTGCTGGCATAACCGCTTCAAATCCAGTTGGTAACATATTGGTTACCGGACCATCTTTGATTAAATATTCTAATACTTGGGTAGCTACGCCATCTGTTTTTGGTAGTTCTACTGTTTGTGGAACGACCACACCACTTTCATTAATCAAATACAATTGTCTAGCTACTGTCTCTGTCTCTAGATCTTGCGCTTCGTCACTCTCCATATCACCCTCTTGCACACCTTCACCCGAAACTTCTTCATCATTATCAGCTTGATTAACTGGAACATCTATTTCTTCCAATGTTTGTTCCGAACGAAACAGTCCACATCCAGTTGTGACAACTAATAGTACAAACATGACTAAACCCAATCGGGCTATTCGCGAACTCACTCGTATCTTCATGCAATTCCCTCCTAAGATGGTTTGTACTATTATGTATACGAGCAGTTCGCTAAATTAGACCATACTTTCCAAGGAAAAAAAAGAAAAAACAAGTAGACAAGCTACTTGTTTTAGAAATTGGATGAAATTGTGATTTTTTTTACATCATTCACTGTAATATCTAGCCATTGTTGTGTAATTTGTTCAAAGACATCAGAAGAACCTGTTGTATAAAACTCATGTTCTGGATGACGTTCCCCTTCAAATAATAATGCCTGATAACCCAGAATTGCACTAACTTCCCTAGCAGTTTCTTCTCCCGACGAGATGATCATCACATCTTTTCCTACGACCGCTTGAATCGTGTCTGCTAATAATGGATAATGTGTGCACCCTAAGATTAACGTATCAATTTCTGCAATCGTTTTTAAAGGTTGCAAGGATTCTTCAATCACACGATAAACCTCGTCACCGGTAAACATACCTTTCTCCACCAATGGGACGAATTTGGGACACGCTAAATCATAGACAGATAGATCGGCATGAATGCTTGTCAGGGCAGCTGGATATGCTTTACTTTCAATCGTTCCTTCTGTTCCAATCACACCAACATTCATATTATTTGTCATTTTTATCGCAGCACGCGCTCCAGGTTCAATTACCCCAATCACAGGAATATCTAAAGTTTCCCGGAGAATATCTAAAGTAAAAGCAGTTGCGGTATTACAGGCAATCACTAATAACTTCATCTTTTTTTCGCGCAAAAAATTAACCATTTCTAGGGTGTACTTAATAACCTCTTCCTTTGGTCTTGGACCATATGGACAGCGCAATGTATCACCTAAATAAATCAATTTTTCTTTTGGAAGTTGCCGCATAAGCTCGCTCGCTACGGTTAGACCACCAACACCGGAATCAATCACTCCAATCGGCTGATCCATGTACATCCCCTCTTTATCCTAAAATTTCTCGGCATCGTCTTTTGACGACTAGTTTCTCTCTTTATCAAGCTCCATTTGTTCCAAAAGCATACTTAATACATCATGCAAGGTATCGACACGCTCAGCAGGTACATCTTCAAGTACCGCGCTTAGGTAAGCTTGTCTTTTTTCAATCACTTCATGAATGATTTCTTTGCCTTTATCTAATAAATGAATCCGAACCACACGGCGATCTTTCGTATCTCGCTTCCGTTCAACCAGTTCACTTTTCTCCATTCGATCGACTAAATCGGTTGTGGTACTAAAGGCTAGGTTTATTTTATGAGATAATTCACCGATGGTTAAATCTCCATCTTCTAATAACCATTGTAACGCAATAAACTGTGGTGTGGTAATACAATAGTTTTTCAGAATTTTTCTTCCTTTATGTTTAACGATCCCAGAAATATAGCGTAATTCTCGTTCAATTTCCGCGATTGGTCTATACTTTGTCTCATTATCCACGATTATGACCTCTCCTTCAGCAAACTTCTATTCTTTCATCATACCATTTTTTACGGTTTTTCGGGAAAATTTTCATTAATCAGTATAATCAGAATAGAAAAATCCACCGAATTGATAGCATTAAGGAGGGAATTTTTAGCCGCCAAGAAGCAGGAGCGAGGACACGAGTGAAAGTCATACGACAACATTAGGAAAAAAAGACCTCTTCTTTTTCTAAAGAAGAGATCCAATCATCTAATATGCTTGTTATGCTTTATCCTTCATATAGGCACGGCTTGCTAGTAATAGCAAACCAACAGGCAATAATTTAGTTGCAATTCGAAATCCTTTTGCTACTGGACCGTATGTAGAAACAGGCTTTCCTTTTCGACTGTCTTTCAATGCATGTTTCGCTTCAGACTTCGGATCTGTTTTTGGTAAATTACTCATAAACGGTACAGATGTCATAGACTCTGCAACATCAAAGAATTCTGTCTTCACAGGACCAGGACAAACGGCTGTCACGGTAATATTACGTTCTCGCAATTCTTCATGTAGTGCCCGGCTATAAGAAATAACATAAGCTTTCGTTGCTGCATAAATTCCAAAATTCGGTTGGGGGGCAAAACCCGCACTAGAAGCAATCTGAATGATTTTCCCACCTCTTGGTATATAAGGAAGTACCGTACTCGTAATCGCGGTCATTGCCTCGCAATTCAAACGTACCATTCCCACCTCTTCTTCTAAAGGTAGTTCACCAACACGGCCAAATTTTCCGTAACCAGCTGCGTTTACTAATAATTTTACATTAGGCTTACTAGCCGCAAGCTTATCTTTTAACACATCAATACTTGCAGGTATCGCCAAATCTAGGGCAATAATCTTTAATGGAACAAAAACATCTGCTGCCAGTTCTGTTAATCTATCCTCTCTTCTGGCAACTACCCAAACCTCATCAATGTTTGCATACTCTCGGTCAATGGTTTTGACAATTTCTTTTCCGATTCCTGATGACGCTCCTGTTACAATGGCAATTGAACGCATATCTTCATTCCTTTCTTGTGGTCGAATACTATCTGATTTTTTTTAAGACAAAAAAGTAAGACAACTGTGGTTTTAAATGCTTGATATCCATGACACCAAGCAATGTTTTCTCATCTACTTTTCGAAAAACATCAATGATTGCTTTTGCATCATAAACCATACTAGCACTGGACTTTCCTCGATAATCTGTCATCCTCAGTCTCGCACTACTTCTTTCCGTAGACACAAACGGCCGTAATATTTTCAAAGTGATCGAAATCGCTGTTTTCGGGATTTTCTCAATTGGAACGTTTAATGGAAGTAATGTTGGATTGACTGTATAGAGTGTATGATCTGGATTTTCGAAAATTAATGGATAAACCGTTTCAGGATTCTCAAAACGTTTTCCAAACCAACCTGACGCTGACAATAATCCTTCGAGTGGGTGACCTGTCGTAATCTCTGAGCCTTTCCATAGACCCCACATCATCTCGAAGTCAGCTACTTCTAGTTGATCAAAAAATTGAAATGCTTCTTCTTGAGAAGCTCCGTCTCTTAACATTTGATCCAATTTTACTTTTGCATCCAAAAGACCACTCCTTCGATTAATTTTGTATGTTTAGAAAAATAATCCTTTCTTTATCCCAGCAATGAACGGTTCGTCAAAACATGCGTGAAAATATCTCTGTTTATTGGTAATCCTTTGGTCCTTATTTTACCTGATGCGTTTAAGAAAGTCATCCAAAGATAAATTGCAACTGATCTAAGATAGATACACACCACTCTTTTATTCTCTTTTCATAGTTTGTCTTCCTTGTTCATAGATTAAATTCAGGAGGTGATTGTAATGGGGCTTTTTCAAGAATTTCGTCAATTTGCGATCAAGGGAAGCGCGGTTGATATAGGGGTAGGTGTGGTTCTAGGTGCTGCTTTTAGTGGCCTTATTGATTCACTTGTCAAAGATCTCCTCCTCCCTCCTGTTGGTCTAGTTTTTAAAAAAATGAATTTTGAAAACTTATACATCGTTTTGGGTGGTGGGGAATATGCATCTTTAACGGAAGCTCGTGAAGCAGGCGCTGCAACAATTAATTATGGATTATTTCTTACTTCATTCATTCGTTTTATCATTGTTCTGTTTGTCATTTTCCTTGTCATTCGTCAAGTAAATCGGTGGAAAAAACCACATCAGCATCCGTCAGAAGTTATGGCAAAAAAGGAATGTCCGTATTGTTGTACGTCCATTCCTAAACAAGCAAGAATATGCCCGAATTGTTCCTCTTCCATCACAGACATCCCAAAGAATCCAACGAGAAATGAGTTAAGGTTACGTATTAAATAAGCAGATAGCCCAAAACTACTTTATGTTTGGTTGATTCAATGGTTTAGATAATCTTTATCCTAACCAACTTGATAGGATTGGCCATTCTATACTAACAATTGATTACTTTTGTTGATTTTGTGAGATTAAAAAACCAAAACCAACGATAACTAATAACACGATAGCAAGTATAGTTACCATGTCTCTCCTCCTCACTATATATACGAAATATCAGCTGTTCATTATCGCTCATCAGTATCTTTACTGTTTTTAAAAAATGCAATATATAGAAAGACAAATAGTGTTAGCGCTATAACTTCAAGGCCAATAATATACCATGGATAC
Organism: Natronobacillus azotifigens; assembly: GCF_026805325.1. Classification (GTDB taxonomy): domain Bacteria; phylum Bacillota; class Bacilli; order Bacillales; family Amphibacillaceae; genus Natronobacillus; species Natronobacillus azotifigens. The sequence continues at coordinate 5,744 of NZ_JAPRAT010000042.1, read as the reverse complement.
GGTCCTAAAAAATCAATGATTGTCGCATTTGCTGGCTTTCTCGCTAAGAACATATAATTTGAACCAATCATTTGATTAACGATATATACAAAGGCTGCGAAGATATTTAAGACAATAAATGCCTTCACCACAGATTTCCTCGTCGCTTGGTACCCTTCTATCCAAACCATATAAAAGCAGGCGAGAATGATAGCGATGTGCACGATAAAAAAATGAAAAAAGCGCATGTGTGGAAATCCGAAAAAAAGCTCTGGTGTAAGTATAGCGATAAATGCCCCAGTCATACTGACAAAAAAAGATACTTCAAATATTTTGTAACTCTTCGTTAGTAACATGATTGCACATAAATATAAAGAAATTGATGACAACTGCAAAGGTAAATTACTATCCAAATCCCAACGCCCATGATATAGAAACCACAAATGATATAAAATCTCTCCAAAAACAAGCGTAATAATTAGAATATATTTACTATACCATTTTAGCCTTGTTTTTAGAACATCTCTCCAATGATACATTGCAATTAACAATCCAATAGTTATTAGGATCATACTTACATGAGAAAGAGAGAACAATTCAAACGGATAATCATTTCGATTAAAGTTAATGAGGTCTTTCATTTTTTGTCCTCCTATTGAGCGTTATTAGCCTTATACGAAAAAGCGGTGGATAGTACTTTGTTGTTATTTTTAAAAAAATTAAGTGAAACTTCAATCAGTGGGGGTTTTTAGGTATTCCCCCACTGATTGTTAGCCCTAAAGGATGACCTAAAGGCTTTGAACCATTCGGGGTGCTAGCGTTCGTTACTCTCACTTAAACAACTTGATATTCTCGTTGTTTTGAAGTAGGAGTCTTACGGACGGTTGCTCCGGGATAAACATTACTTTGTACAATTCCCTAAAATTATTATACTAAAAACTCTTTTCCCTTTCATTGCATAAGATAGAGAATCAGAGCTCTCTATCTTTTCTCCAGACATGTCAGGCACTTTGAAAAATTAATGAAACAACGAAGTTTTTAATCCTGAAACGATCAGGAATATGTGTTTTATAGACTTAATACATGATCAAACATGGAGCATTATTGAGTTATCGGTAAATGAATACCAATTATAGGAAGATTTACAGTGTTCAAAATTCTATGCAGGGGGATTTTATTGTGCAACCATTTTTAATACCTAGACAATATAATCAAGATACAAACACTTATAAAGTCTTGTTTTTGAATGATGTTCATTTTAGCAAATCTCGGACCATTAATGGTACAAGGCATTATCATACATCACCTGATTTAATGAGGAAAACAATGGATGAATATGTACCGCAACTAATGCCGGATTCAATTTTTTTACTGGGAGATATGTGTGATTGGTCAGATGACTGGAAAAGATTTAAAAATATTTATAACAAAAATTTATCAAAAGCAGCGCAAGTTATACCAATCGTAGGAAATCATGATTTTGATGTAACTAGCTATGACGAATTGCTGGATATTTTTGATCTGCACGAACTTCGAGAAAATGGCGGCAGTAAATTTAATCAATCGTTTAAAGTATCAGCTAACATAAGAGTCATAACAATCGATGTTAATTTTGATGAAGAAGATAAGCATACCAATAAGTATTGGGACATGCGTATGCACACAAAATCAGTTGGTTGGTTAGAGGATGAATTAACCAAAAGCAAGGAGGATATCGTCTTAATCCTTTCTCATCACGCACCGATGGATCATCTAAGTAATAGATTCGATCGCAGACAAGGAGACGAGTTGAAGCAGGTTGTTGACAAAGTTGCTAGTAAAAAACCAACTATGAAAATGTTTTGGTTTTTTGGTCATCATCACGTTACACAAATAGTATGTTTCGATAAATGGCATGATCGATGTGTCGGATATTTATTGCCAGCAATGGTCGAAGAGGAAGATGGTCGATTTTCTTTTTTAGAGATGAAGGATAACGGGGAATACAAAATTAAACAATACAATATTTCTATTTAATGAGGTGCATTTTAACGAATGGAATGTGTATCCATCTGAGATTTCCTACTCATTTACAAGGAATCTCAAGCACATTTTTTAAAAAGAAAAACCGACTTCCGATAAGAAAGTCGGTTTTACCATTGTCCTGTACACAAAAATTTCAGTCCCTATTTCAACTGCAAATAAATGGATATAAGTTAGTCAGATAGGATACGCCTGTTATTTTCTTTTATAAAGATACATCGTTAATGGACCAAAAATAACAATTAAACCAAGTGAGATAACGCTAACCCATGCAACAGCTTGGTAATCCGGTGTCCCTTCCATAAAACCTCGAACTGCACGAACCAAATAGGAGATTGGATTCACATCTACAAAAGCTTCCAACCAACTCGGCATTGTTTCTGGTGCGACAAACACATTGCTGACAAAAGTAGTAGGAAAAAGAATCATCATACTGACTGCCAATAATGATTTTTCTGAGCGCATAATCATGCTTAGTGTCGTCCAAATCCAAGAAACACTAAAGGCGAACAGCAACAAAATAAGCAGTCCTAGAACAATCCCACCAAAGCCACCATCTGCACGAAAGCCTAAAATATAGCCAAGCACAAGCATAATCGTTGATGCGATTGAATAGCGAACTAAATCAACCATTAACGCACCAACTAAAACGGATGGATTCCAGATCGGAAGTGTTCGAAACCGATCAAAAATACCCTTTTTAATATCGTTATTTAATTCGATTCCTGTATACATCGTAATCATCACAACAGTCATCACTAGAATACCGGGTAAAACAAACTGTAGGTACGCAGCTGTTGAGCCCGCAATTGCTCCACCAAAAAGATAGGTAAACATAAGTAAATAAATGACTGGAAATGCAGTAATGTCGAACAATTGCTCTGGTACATATTTTATTTTTAATAACATTCGACCACTAAAAGTTAAGCATGTGGATAAAGCGCTAGCCTTTTTCGGTCGTGCTCGATTTGATAATGCCTTTTCTATTGCTTCCGCTTGATTTACCTTACTCATTCTGCCGCCTCCTCTTTCGTTTGATCATCTGCTGGTTTGCCGGTTAATGTTAAGAAGACCTCATCCAGACTTGGTTGACCAAGCGAGAAATCCGTAATGGCAATGTTGGCATCCTCAAACGCTAGTAGTGCTTTGGATACGAGCTTGGTATCAGAAACTTGAGCTGTTAAAACCAGTGGATCTGTTCCAAGCTGCACTTCTGTTTGAATCGTTTGTTCAAGCACTTCAGCTGCTTTTGCTCGTATCTCTGGATCAAAAACACGAACATGAAGCTTCCCTGTTCCTACTGAGGCTTTTAATTCACCACTTGTTCCTTCAGCAATCACCTTGCCATGGTCAATAACGGCAATCCGATCGGCTAATTGATCGGCTTCATCTAAGTATTGTGTTGTCAGCAAAACAGTTGTTCCAGCTTTTACGAGTAAGCGAATAATATCCCAAACTTGATTGCGGCTTCTTGGATCAAGTCCGGTTGTCGGCTCATCGAGAAACAGAAGCTCGGGTGAAACGATTATACTTGCTGCGATATCCAGGCGGCGTCTCATTCCTCCTGAGTAATTTTTCACCTGTCGTTTTGCTGCTTCAAAAAGATCAAATGCGGTTAAGAGCTCTTCCGCTCGCTTCTTCGCATCCTTTCGTGAAAAGCCCAGTAAACGACCAATCATCACCATATTTTCCATTCCCGATAAATCCTCATCTAATGAAGCAAACTGCCCCGTCAAGCTAATGCGCTGGCGAACTTGGTCTGCATCTTTAACGATATCATATCCAAGCACTCTAGCCGTACCACCATCTGGTTTTAGTAAGGTTGTTAACATCCGAATCGTTGTCGTTTTCCCTGCTCCATTAGGTCCGAGCACACCATAAATGGTTCCTTTCTTTACCTTCAAGTCGACACCATCGACAGCACGATTTTCGCCAAAATGCTTGGCCAAACCAGTTGCTTCAATTGCCCACCGTTCTTGATTTAATTCTGTCATGTTTTGCACCCCTTTTCATTTGATTTTTTGAAAGTTTAGTAAGACATTGCTCGCCGCAAAAGACTTTGTTTCAATAAAGATAACAAGATGAATGTTGGCGATCTATCCTGCTAGCCTATTCTTTTCTATGTACGATGTGATTTAACTAGTTCATAACTATCGATACTTTCACATTTATCTGATGATATCGTTCTAGGCGATTAGACAATTTTTATATCTCACCGAAACAATAATCTCTTCCAAATCTAATTATAGACTAACAAAAATCACTATTGTTTTATATAAGACTTCCGACCGAACTTAGAATGCACCAGAGGCCTAGTTTTGATTTTGTCATTATAAGTAAATAGCAATTTATAGCTTACAGAGGCTATGATCAAGGTCAGATCAGATTATGAGCAATTTCAATCTACGTAAACATAAAGAATGCGATTTCCAGAAACAATAAAGTTTTTTTCACAAAAAAGCGTCTTGAGAAAAAAATGAAAAAATGAATTATGTGATATTCTGCAAATATACTGAATGGGTACATATATGTAAATAACTTCTCAATTTTTTTTGAAAAATGAACTAGCAACTATCATTTACAGCCTAGAAGAATAATTCAAGGATTTAAAATGTCAAATGCCTAAATGAAAGTAATCATTCCAAAAATAGCTGTATAATATTTTTGCCCCAAAAAATTATTATGGCTCATCTACCTAAAAAACCGACTTCCCAAAAGAAAGTCGGTTTTCATTAGAGCTTTAATTCCCCCATACGTAAAAGCTCCACCACTGCCTGTGAACGCCCCTTTACACCAAGCTTTTGCATTGTGTTCGAAATGTGGTTACGGACTGTTTTTTGCGAAATAAATAACTCTTCTGCTATGTCCTTAGTTGTCTTGTCTTGTACTAAGAGTTCAAATACTTCCTTTTCACGTTTAGTCAAAAGTTGTTTCGGCTTATAGTCACTATCTTTCAAGTCTAAACCCCTCCTTGCTGTCTTTAAAGCTGCGTTCTGAAGGGTATTAATTTATTTAGTCAGAGTATTGTATGACAAAAATTTTTTTCTGTGAGTTATCCTTCTGCAAATGGTTATTTCTCTAACCAATGAATACGAAAATTATTGATTTCATATTTTTACTTGCATTTATTTTAACCTCTTTTGGAGCCCTATAGCTATCAGCTTAATGATTGGGTAAATAATAAGACTCGAACTTAAACGACCACCTGCTCAAGGAGGCGGATTTGGACATATATCTCTACTACTAAAATGGTTGGTTATTAAGACTGAAGTCATCTCAACACCCAGATGCTGAAGCAACTTCAATTTGACTAAATTCAATCTTCAATCTTAAATGTCACTCTCATTTTTTCACTCAATTGATTTGCGATATAATTTCTAGTTTTTTTCATCAGCACTCCCAACTGAGGCAGTGAAATAACTTCTTGACCATAATTGCCGACCAAAATATTTCTTTTGCAGTTCAGGAATTTGATCTTGCATCAATCTTGATGATCTTACTCGGAGCTAGACTAGGTGGACACAATAACAATAAATATATATAGTTATTTCCACTAGTGTTGCACTAATATAAATTAACTATTAAAAACATTCATAATCTTCAATAAAGTTGTTTTACGCAAAGAAAAAGTCCTTTATAATAGAAAAGTCAGGTGGTAACCCGTCCAAATCCACTAATAAAGGACAAATCTCATTGACAAGATTACACGAAAAAATTCATTTGGGCAATGGTTTTCACCGATA
>NZ_JAPRAT010000041.1 GCF_026805325.1 Natronobacillus azotifigens | reverse complement strand
ATCTGAGTCAAAAGATTGATTTTTATCGATAATAAAAAATATCGTCAGTATGTTTTACGCTTCATGATTGCTTTTAAATTCAAATCAAAAAGCAAAAAAAACCAATAAAAAACCACCATATTCTGGTGATTTTTTATATCTTGCAATATTTACTAATATTAATTACTATGCCCACGGAAGCTAACGTTAGAGTCAGGGATGAGCCACCATAACTCAAGAATGGTAATGTTATACCTGTAACGGGAATTAAACCAATTACCACGCTTATATTTATAATTACTTGCAAAGAAATCATAGATGTAATACCAATTGCCAGTAGTGACCCAAATTTATCAGCAGCTGACAAACCTATTCTCATCCCTCGCCATAATAAAAGAAAAAATAAAATCACGAGAAATCCAGCACCGATAAAACCTAATTCTTCCGCAACGATAGCAAAGATAAAGTCATTATGTGGTTCAGGCAAATAGAAAAACTTCTGCAAACTATTACCCATGCCTAACCCGAACAATCCTCCAGGTCCAATAGCATATAAGGATTGTATAATTTGAAACCCATTTCCTAAAGGATCTTCCCATGGATTTAGGAATGCTGTAATCCGGTTAATACGATAAGGAGCTGAAGCTATTAATCCGATAAAACCCGCAACACCAAGTAATCCTAAAAAGATGAAATGACTTATTTTTGCACCTGCGACAAATAACAGGATAAAGCAAGTGAGCACAATTACCATGCCTGTACCTAGATCTGGTTGTAGCATAATCAAACCAAAAGCCGTAAAGATTAGTAACAGTAACGGTAAGAATCCTTGTTTGAGTGAAGTAATAAATTTTTGCTTCTCTGCTAGGTACGTTGCTAAAAAAATGACTAATGCTAACTTCATGAATTCTGCAGGCTGAATACTAAATGCCCCTACTCCAATCCAACTTCGTGCCCCACCCCGAACTAATCCTACACCAGGAACTAAAACAAGTATTAAGAGAACAAAACATGCCAACAAGATTGGTTTTGCATAATAACGCCATGTGTGGTAAGGGATTTGACTCACGCCATACATCGCAAATAATCCAATTGTCGCAAATAGTAACTGTCGTTTGGCAAAATAAAGAGAATCACCAAACTTATAATCCGCCCAAATACTAGACGCACTATAAACCATGATGATCCCAAATAGTAACAGAGACAAAATGACAGCGATAAGAATGAAATCTGGTGTAGACTGAGAAGATTTATTTTTATTCATCGATTCCTGCCCCACTTTCATAACTAATGAATAGATTCATCAATTTATTTGAGGCTATTGTACAAGCCTTACTTCAGTCTATGCACAAGATCGATAAACATGTCCCCTCTTTCTTCAAACGTTTTAAATTGATCCCAACTAGCGCATGCTGGCGATAGTAAAATGACGTCTCCTTCAGCTGAATATTTGTAAGCTGCAGGAACAGCTTCTTTCAAACCGTCTACTTTTCTGATAATTTTAACATTTGCTTGTTCAGCAATTTGCGTTAACTTCTCTGCTGTTTCTCCATAAACAATCATTACTTTTACATTCTTTAAATAGGGCAATAATTCATCAAAATCATTTCCTCGATCCAAGCCACCCGCTAATAATATCGTTGGCTGTTCAAAAGCAGATAACGCTTTGGAACTAGCGAGAATGTTTGTTGCTTTTGAATCATTATAAAATAGACGTCCATCGAACTGATCAACAAATTGCAGACGATGCTTAACTCCTCCGAATGTTGTAAGTACTCGATAAATGCCCTCAATCGTTGCACCTGCTAACATACAAGCTGCAATACTCGCTAGAATATTTTCTAAGTTATGGGTCCCAACTAACCGAATCTGATTTCGAGCAATGATTTTCTCTTTTTTAAAATAGACATAAGAATCATCACACCATGCACCTGATATTACTTGCTTTGTTGCGCTAAATGGAACTTTTGTTGCTTTTGCCGATTCTACCATTTCAATTACATTAAGATCATCTGCATTATAAATGAGATAATCATCTTCCGTCTGATTAGCAAAAATTTTTGCCTTGGCAGCTTGATATTCAGGAAAAGTACCGTGATAATCCAAATGAGCCGCAAACAAGTTTAATACCATTGAAATCTTTGGTCTAAATTTATCTGTCCCTAATAATTGAAAGGAGGATAACTCTATTACCATACTTTCTTCTTGGTCTAGCTTCTCTGCGACCTCAATAGCAACAGTTCCAATGTTACCGGCTAATTTTACTTTTTGTTCACTTTCTTTTAGCATTTCGTATGTTAAGGTAGTGGTGGTTGTTTTTCCATTCGATCCAGTAATGGCGATTAAAGGATTATTCGTCAAGTAAGGTACCAATTCAATTTCCGTTAGGACTGGAATCCCTATTTTCATAGCATGCTCTACCAATACATTCTCATAAGGAATTCCGGGGTTTTTTATGAGTACATCGATCCTATCCAATAATTCTAACGGATGAGAACCAAGCACTACTTTTACACCCATTTCCTCTAACTCACGAACCGCTACATCTGATTTGGTAGCCTTTAAATCATTAGCCGTAACGCGATATCCATTTTTTACAAGGACACGACAAGTTGCAGTCCCGCTCTTAGCTAAACCGAGTACAAGGATATTTTGATAAGGAAAGCCTTTTAAATAATTCATCCTAACCACACCTCAAGATATATGCCTAAAATAGCAAACAGAAATCCTACCATCCAAAATGTTGTTACTACTCTCCATTCAGACCACCCTTTTAATTCGTAATGATGGTGTAATGGACTCATAAGGAATATTCGTTTTCCTTTCGTCTTAAAATAGGCTACTTGAATCATTACAGATAATGCTTCTAAGACAAATATACCTCCAATAATAGCAAGTAATATTTCCATCTTGGTTAAAATAGAGATGGCAGCAATTGCTGCACCTAACGCTAGCGAACCCGTATCACCCATAAAGACTTTAGCTGGATGAGCGTTAAAAACAAGGAAACCTAATAAAGCTCCAACAACAGCTAAAGAAAAGATGGTAACTTCCATATTGCCTATCGACCAAGCTAAGATACCAAATGCACCAAATGCGATTACTGCCGTTCCTGCTAACAATCCATCTAAACCATCTGTTAAGTTCACTGCATTTGACGAACCAACAATCATAACAATAACTAAAAGTATATAGGTCCAACCCAAATCAAATTGAATTTCAGTTCCTGGAATACCAAGATATGTAGGAAACTCTCTTGTACGTAAAATGATGTAAAATAGAACAGAGATAGCGATTTGACCAATTAATTTTTGTTTTGCAGTTAAACCCAAATTCCTTTTTAAGACTACTTTAATGTAATCATCGATAAAACCTAATACAGCAAATCCAATCAACACCATTAATAACAGACCACTATCGGAAGCTAATGTATTGGTAGTAATTTTACCAATCATAATCACCGTTGTTGCAACGATACTTAAAACAATCATCAGTCCGCCCATTGTAGGGGTACCTGACTTCTTCATATGAGACTTCGGTCCTTCCTCCCTAATACTCTGACCAAATTTTAAACGTCGTAAGAAAGGGATGAAAATCGGTGATGCAAGGACGGTGATTAAAAACGCGATGCTCATTGTAATTATTAATAGATATTCATTCATTCGTATATCCTCCCTGATTAAGCCAACTAACCGTCCAAATCCATGTTATAAACATTGTACATAAGTCCAGGTTAAAAGTCAGTAAAATAAGAAGCCCGAGATAACTCGGAATGCACTTCTTATTTCTTAGTGACTTTTCTAACATTATCTAGCAAACAATTTTTATAATAAAGATTCGACAACTGTTTCTAACTTCATACCTCTAGATGCTTTAACTAAGATTAACGTTTTTTCCTTTACGTATTTTGACAAATACAAAATTAATGCTTCTTTATCTTGAAAATGCTTTGCTTTTACTAGTGTCGACTCACTAATTTCTTTCGCATGTTCACCAATCGTGCAGACAAGATCAACTTCACGAATGGACACACCAACTAACCGGTGAAATTCTCTTGCATGATCGCCTAACTCAAACATATCTCCCAATATGAGAATCTTTGTTTGATAGCCTTTCATTTGTGAAACCACCTCAATAGATGCTTGCATAGAGGTGGGGGATGCATTATAAGCATCATTAATAACCGTAACACCATTCTTACCATTTATTAATTCAAAACGCATTTTTGTCATTTTTAGCTTTTGTAACGCTTCTGCAATCTCAAAATTAGACACTCCTAATTCGGTTGCTAACACAATGGCATATGCCGCATTTTTGGCATGATGCTTCCCTAATAGAGGTAAACGAAAGAATTGATCAATTCCCTGTAAAGAAAAAGTCGTAACCGCACCACTTAATTCAACGTTCTCAATGACAAAATCGTTGTTCCTTTCAAAACCGACAGATAACGATCGTACTTTCTCTTGATATGGCTCTAACAACGGCTCGTCTCCGTCAAAAACAAATAGTCCGTTCTCCTGTAAACCTTCTAGTATTTCCGTTTTTGCTTGTGCAATTCCTTCTCTAGAACCTAGATGTTCAATATGCGACTCTCCAATATTTGTAATGATCGCAAAATCAGGTTTCGCAATATTTGATAAAACAGATATCTCTCCAAGATGATTCATGCCCATTTCCAACACAAGCACCTCAGTATTTGGTGACATCGATAAAATAGTTAAGGGGACTCCAATATGATTATTTAGATTTCCCAATGTATAATGTGTTTGATATTTTTTTTCAAGAACTGCAGTAACAATATCCTTCGTTGTCGTTTTCCCATTAGAACCAGTGATCCCGACAACCGTTGGATTCACCAGATTTCGATACACACGCGCTAATTCTTGCAAAGAAACCAGTGTATCTTCCACGTAATACACAGGAAAATCATTTGGTGTAAACGTAGGTAAAGGAACACCTTTATCCCAAAGACATGCTACTGCTCCTTGTTTAATCGCCTGATCTAAAAAATCATGCCCATCAAACTTTTCCCCTCTCAAAGGAATAAAAAGTCCATGATCTAACGATTTTCTACTATCTGTTGAGACTTGTTTTATCGATATCCCATCATTAACACTGCCTCGAAAATCAGGGAATATTTCAACTAATAAATCTGTGGTAAATAACATCCTCATTGCTCCTTTATATTCACCAATTCAATCATTTCGCTTGATAGCAGCTAACGCAATTTGGTAATCGTCGAAATCTAGCACCTGATCTCCAATAATTTGATAGTTCTCATGTCCTTTTCCAGCAATTAAAACCACATCATCTGCTTCTGCTCGCGCAATCGCATTCTCGATCGCTTCTTTGCGATCCAAACAAACTTCATATTGTTTGCTCTTTACACCTACTAACATATCCTCAATAATCTGCATAGGATCTTCTGAACGTGGATTATCGGAAGTATAAAACGTAAAATCAGCTTGTTGATCCGCAATTTCTGCCATTATTGGCCGTTTCTTTTTATCTCGATCTCCTCCACAGCCTACTACTAAATAGATTCGACCCTTAACAAAGCTTTTTAAAGTTTTTAACACGTTATCCAATGAATCTGGGGTGTGTGAGTAATCAATGACAACCCCAAAATCTAAATCACTGTCCACTGCTTCAAATCTACCTCTTACTCCTTTAGAGTGCTCAAATGACTGTTTTATTGTTTTTAAAGGAACACCAGATAAAAGGGCAGCAGTTGCTGCAGCAAGCATATTGTAAACATTAAATTTCCCCATTAAGTTGGTACGAATAAAAACTTCACCCATCCATGTCGTTAAACGAAACGATGTGCCCGTAGCTGCTAGTAGTATATCGGAAGCTTGAACATTTGCTTCATGATCGATTCCATACGTGACTACGGGTTGACTAGTTGCTCGAATAAACGCATCACTATATGCATCATCTTGATTAATAACGGCATACTTGGGATGTTTTGCATCATAACTATTTCCTAATTGAAAAAAAAGTCGTGTTTTTGCCCGCATATAGCTATCCATATCCTTGTGAAAATCAAGGTGATCTTGTGATAAATTCGTAAAAATCGCCGTGTCAAAATCACAACCATTCACACGCCCCAAATCAAGCGCATGAGAAGAAACCTCCATTACCACATGTTCTACTTTTTGTTGAACCATCGCTTGAAAGTTTTTTTGTAAAAAAGAAGCCTCTGGTGTTGTATTAGCAACAGGATACACCTCATTTCCAATTTTCATCTGAATGGTACCAATGGATGCTGTTTTCCGCTCATCCAATCGGTATATCTCATCTAATAGATGGGTAACTGATGTTTTTCCATTTGTACCAGTTACACCTGTAACATGAAGTTTTTTGGTTGGATGATCATAAAACTGATTTGCTAATATCGGTAAAACTCGATTAGTATCCCGAACATAAATGATTGGAATACCAACTACATCAACCGCTTTTTCTGCCACAATTGCGATCGCACCGTTTTCTTTCGCTTGGTTAACAAAAGCATGCCCATCTACAGTATAGCCAGGAATACAAACAAATAAATCACCTTCTTTTACTTCACGTGAATCAACAGTTAAACCAGTAACTGTTTGATGATCTATTTCACCTTCTAATTGATAAACTGGTAATATTGATAACAAATTGATTAATGTTTTCATCTTTTCATCCCTACTGTGACTTAGTTATTCTTACTAATGCAATAATGCGAATTTCCTTATGCTAGAGTAGAAGCTTTCGTATTGAAAAAAAGACAATACTGAGCCCCTTTTATCTATTATAGTCATCATAACCACTTTTTATAGTATAGCAAAAAAAACAACGGGAATCACGATTAATTGTCTAAATCAGAAAAGTAAAGACGAACCGTATCTCCAGATGGTATTTGAGTTCCCGGCTTAGGAGCTTGATCGATAATCGTATTTCCTTCACCTGTTGCCTCAATTGCTAGTTGCGTCATATATTGATGTAAATCTTCTCGCTCTAACCCGATTAGATCCGGCACTTCTACAAGCGGTTGTTCTGGCCACTGATAGTCTTTATCCAGTCCGTCTTCTCTTGGCTCTACGCCCATAGCTCGTAAACTATCACCAATCACATTGCCTACAATTGGAGCAGCAACAACCCCACCAAATTGCACGGTGTTTTTTGGATTATCAATTGCAATATATACAACAATCTGCGGGTCATCAGCCGGGGCAAAACCGATAAATGAGACAATATGGTTGTTCTCTAAATAACGACCACTAGCTCCTACTTTTTGTGCCGTACCAGTTTTCCCACCTACACGATAACCTGGAACATAAGCACCTCTTCCCGTCCCTTTTGCAACGACACTTTCGAGTGCATATCGTACTTCTTCTGAAGTTTCATCTGAGATTACTTGTTCTTTGAATACAGGCTCGTTTTTTTCTACAATATCCCCCGTTCTTGGGTCAATCCACTGATCCACTAAATAAGGTTGATACAGATTCCCACCGTTCACTGCAGCAGAAACTGCCATCACTTGTTGAATTGGTGTAACCGAAACCCCTTGTCCGAAAGCGGTTGTAGCTAATTCCACTGGTCCTACACGATCAAGATTGAACAGAATACCACTAGCTTCTCCAGCTAGATCGATACCAGTTTTTTCACCAAATCCAAATTTATCAATATACCCAAATAGAGTCTCTTTTCCTAACGCCTCACCTAATGTAACAAAACCAGGGTTACAAGAATTTTGCACTACCTCTAAGTACGTTTGGTGCCCATGACCACCATGTTTCCAACAACGCAGTTTAGCTCCGCCCACTTTAATGGAACCACTATCATAATATTCATCTTCTTCTAAATCAACTAGTTGTTCTTCTAGCGCAGCTGCCAGTGTGATAATTTTAAACGTTGATCCTGGCTCATACGTACTCCATATTGGTAGATTACGATCGTATACACTAGCTTCGACTGATTGATAATCACTAGGACTAAAAGTAGGACGTGATGACATCCCCAATACAGACCCAGTCTTAGGGTCTACTGCAATAGCAAGTGCTCCATCTGGGTCATAGGTAGCTTCTGCAATATCTAATTCTCTTTCAATAATCGTCTGAACACTAGCATCAATTGTCAATTGAAGATCCAATCCATCAACAGGTGCTTCATAAGTGTCTGCTAAATCTGGTAACCTTCGACCCTTTGCATCGGAATAAAAAGACAAACTACCTCGTTCTCCACGAAGATAGTTATCATAATACAATTCCAAGCCCATTAACCCTTGATTATCAATTCCACTAAAGCCAAGAACATGAGCAAGATATTGATCATTAGGATAATGTCGTTTCGTATCTTTCGCAATATAAACACCATCAAATCCTAATGTTTGGATAGCTAATGCTTGCTCTTCCGATATTTTTCGCCCTTCATTAAATCGTACAATACTCGTGTTTTTTGTTGCATATTCAAGCATTTTTTCTTTCGATACATTCAGAACCTGCCCTAACTTATCAGCAACTAAATCCTGATTGTTAATTTGTCTTGGTACTAACATAACAGTCGGAGCTGATACATTTTCAACCAAAACCTCCCCATGCTTGTCTAATATTTTTCCACGCTCTGCCTCAAAATGAATATCGCGACTCCACGATGCTTGAGCTCTTTCTGTTAATTCAGCTCCCGTAATAAACTGTACATAACCTAATCGAAATATCGTTGCAACAAATAAAATCGTTGCAAAAAGAAATACAGTGACTATTCTTCTGCGAATGGTGACATTAGATACCCGTTTCATAAGTCAGCTCCTCTTTGCTAAGACTGAAAATTACTCGTATCTAATATATGACATTCACAGCTGAATAGAACACTGTACAATGATGAATCCATCATTCATAATCAATCCACAGACTCTTCTAAGTCTTCCTCCGCTTCTGTTGTTTCACCATTTTGATCAGAATCTGTTTCTTCATTAAATTCCTCTGTCTTTTGGTTTGGTGGAGCAAATTCAACAACCAAATAACTATTTTCTTCGATTACAGAACCTTCATCAACACTTTGAAAGGTTGCAAAACCGGAACCGAACACTTCAATATCTAATTGGACTAAGTCTGCAAATTCCAATACATTTCTTAGTGACCAGTTTGTTACATCAGGCATTGTGGGTTGATCAGTTACTAGTAATACGCGTCTTGTTGTGGTAATAATATCATCTTTTATTACGTTTGCGTTTGCAATCGCATCTCCGTCACCAATCACTTCAACTCGGAGTCCCGCTTCGGTTAACTCCTCTTTCACTTGAACAACCGACTTACCAATAACGTCAGGAAAACGATACGTTAGAACTTGTTCTTCTGGATCTTTATCTGGTTTTATATTCAAATAGTGCAAGCTACTTTCCATCACATGACGAAAAATAAAAGATACGGGTGCAGAACCAGCCTCGTCTTCTTCAATATTTGGTTGCTGAACCGTGATATACATCATTAGTTCTGGATCATCAATAGGTGCCATCCCTAAAAAAGAAAAAATATAATTTTGATGACCTGTTAAATAACCACCTTCAGGATTTGATATTTGAGCCGTACCTGTCTTCCCGCCAGCACGATAGTCAGTTAGTGCATACCTACGCCCTGTACCAACATCAGATGTTACTACAGATTCTAATGCTTCTAAAACCTGTTTAGCCGTGTCTTCTGAAATCGGCGTTCCTGCTACTTCCGGTTCTTTTTGTTCTACTACTTCTCCCGTAGAAGCATCTGTTATGTGAGAAATCACATATGGTTTCATCATTTTCCCTTGATTTGCTATCGAAGTAGCTGCTTTTAACAATTGTATTGGTGTAACAGTCGTCCCTTGTCCAAAAGAAGAAGTTATTTGTTCAATGGGGAAATTGTACAGAATTGTCCCTTGTTGTTCACGAGGTAAATCAATACCAGTTGGTCGATCAAAATGAAATGCAGTTAAATAATCCCGAAAAGTGCTCGGACCCATTTTATCCCAAACTAGTTTGGACATCGCAACATTCGAAGATCTTTGAAAACCTTCTGCGAACGTAATTTCTCCCCAACTTCGATTATAGTCACTAACAGGTCGACTAATTTGATCAATCATGAACCTCCCCGATTGGTAAGTAGCTTCAGGCTGGTAGATACCTTCTTCGATCGCAGCAGCAATCGTAAATGCCTTCATCGTGGACCCAGGTTCTATTGGTGTAGAAACAACATCATTAAACCAATTTTCTACCTCACCTAAATCATTTGGATCATAACTCGGTCGATTACTCATCGCTAAAATTTCACCGGTCTTCGGATCGATAACTGTTGCTGTGATCCGTTCAGGTTCATATTGCTCCATCACTTGGGTAAGAGCATCCTCAAGAAATGTTTGAATTTTTTGGTCAATCGTAAGATGAACATGATTACCGTCTTCTTCTTCAACCATTACCTCATTCGCATCCAATAATCTCATATTATAACTATCTCTCTGAAAAGATACAGAACCATTCTGCCCAGTTAAATGATCATTTAATAATGCTTCGATACCTGTCAATCCAGTTATTGTTGATTCATCATTATCTTGAGCAAAACCAATCACTTGGGAAGCAAATATTCCATTAGGATAGTACCTCTTCGGTTGCTCGATAAAATGAATCCCTGGCAGTTCAAGGTCATCAATCGCATTTTTTTGTTCTTGGGTTAATTGCCTACCTATCCTTCCAAATTCAACTTGAAATTTGTCATTATCAATTCCCGTTTCAAGCGTATTTCGAATGTCCCTCTCTTCCCCTCCTAAAATTGGAGCTAAACTAGATGCTGTTATGTCTACATCAGCAACATGATTTAATCTTTTTTCAGGATTTGGAGAATATGATTCGTCTACTATTGCATATAGATTATAAGTGGCAATATCTTTTGCAAGTTCCATTCCGTTGCGGTCATATATAACACCTCTATTTGCAGGTAACTCATATTGATTGGTACGCTGCCGAGCTGCCCATTCTTTTAAGTCTACTCCTTGTACTGACCCTGTAGCTTGTATGTAAATAAATCGTCCAGAGAGAGCTAAGAAAATTGCTACGAATAAAAATAGCAAAATGTTTGTTAGTAGTTGTGTCTTGCTATTTTTAACCACCTAGGTTCCCACCTTTTTCACTCAAAATATTTTGTTGTTTGTCTCACTCGTGTATTTTGAATTTCCAGACCGTTCTCTTTGGCCACAGCTAAAATTCGATCTGGATTGCTATACTCGATGACTTGATATTCTAAGTTTGCATTGATGGTCTCTTGTTCAGAAATTTGATTTTCTAAACGTTGCACATCACGGTTTATTGAATCGATATTTGAACTGAACGAAACAATATACAATAACGCAATTGCTGTAAGCACACCATACATCACACCTAATAATTTCTCGCCCGTTGTAATTCGTCGCGACTTGACCTTTGTTTGTTTTTGTGGCCTTTGACGCGGTTCCGTTCGTCTCGTTCTTTCCGGTATCGTTTGTTGCCATTGTCGTGCTTCACTAGAATTCGTCATGCCTTATCCCGCCCTTCCTGATAGAAAAAATCTGGATTCCATGGTTTTATTTTTTCAACAATTCTTAGTTTTGCTGAGCGCGCTCTTCTATTCTTGTCCAATTCTTCTGTATCTGCAATGATTGGTTTTCTTGTAATAAGCTTAAACGGTGGTCTACTTCCTTCTGGTACAACCGGCATATTTCTCGGTAAAGGAGGTTCTGTGCTCCATTTTTTAAATGCTTGTTTGCAAATCCTATCTTCCAATGAATGGAATGTTATCACTGCAATTCGTCCTCCGACTCGAACCGTTTGTGCAGCCTGATGTAATACATCGTAAAAGGCATGCAGTTCATCATTTACTGCAATTCGAATGGCTTGAAATATCCGTTTTGCCGGATGCCCACCAGTTCTTCTTGCCGCCGCAGGAATCGCTTCTTTAATAACCTCTACTAATTGATAGGTTGACTCTATTGGTGCGATTTCCCGATTCGCTTCTATCTTTCGTGCAATCTGTTTTGAAAATTTCTCCTCACCGTATTTATAAAAAATTCGCACAAGATCTTGATACGGCCACGTATTGATCACTTCATAAGCAGATAACGTCTGTGTTTGATCCATTCTCATATCCAAAGGTGCGTCTTTTTGATAGCTAAAACCTCTTTCACCATGATCGAGTTGAGGAGAAGAAACACCTAAATCAAATAAAAAGCCATCTACTTCCTCAATCTGATGTTCTTTTAAGACATCCGTTACATAACGAAAATTCGAGTGAATAAACATGATCTTATCTTTATATGAGTCAAGTCGTTGTTTCGCTGCTTTTAATGCATGTTCGTCTTGATCAAAAGCAATTAAGCGACCATGTTCATTCAAGCGCTGAACAATTTGTTCAGAGTGCCCACCAGCACCCAAGGTTCCATCTACATAAGTGCCGTTAGCCACAATATTTAGTCCTTCTACTGCTTCTTGTTGTAAGACACTTTCATGTTCAAACATGCATTCACCTTCTTCATTATTTTCATCAATAATCATCTATTAAAAATCGATATCTAACATATTTTCAGCGATCTCTGCAAAAGATTCTTCTGATTCTTCCACATAGCCATTCCATGCATCTTCTGCCCAGAATTCTACGCGGTTAGAAACCCCAATAACAGCACATTCTTTATCAAGTACTGCGTATTTTCTTAAAGGAGCAGGTAAATTAATTCTTCCCTGTTTATCCATTTCACATTCAACAGCACCAGAAAAGAAGAAACGAGTAAATGCTCGTGCATCTTTTTTTGTTAAAGGAAGCTTTTTTAATTTTGCTTCCAACGAGCGCCATTCGTCCATCGGATAAGCAAACAAACATTGATCCAGACCTCTAGTGACTACGAAAACTTCACCTAGAGCGTCTCGAAATTTAGCCGGTACAATGATCCGACCTTTTGTATCAATATTATGCTTGTATTCTCCCATAAACATAATAATCGCCCACCTTTTTTTCCATCTTACCACATCCCCCCACTATCCACCACAATTAATTGCCTGTTATTTAGAAAAAATGGTAATTACGTACAAGTGTTCGCATTTTATTGTGGTGAATATAACCATGCATTTTAATAAATTACAAATGTGTTATAATTAGGTAGTGATTAAACAAACATTGTGATAGAGAAAAACAGTATACTTAGCTATAAAAGAAGAGGTAGAAACCTAATGTTGATTAGTTCAGTTTTTATGAAGATACAATAGAAATATCAAACCAATTGCTAAAACCAAATCGCATATAGTCATTCGGTATTTTACTTTTTCTGTTAATTAATGTTCTTGGGTTTTATGTTAAACTAATAAGGTGAGAATACTATTGGTAAGGAAAAAAATTTTCAAAGGGGCTGAAATCGTGAAGTTAGGTGTGAAAAAAGATGAAGTAAAGCTAGTCGATTATACGCCTGAATGGAACGAAGAACTTAATAGAGTGAAAAGCAATATAAACTTAAACATTGAAGAAAATCGTATTGAGCATATTGGTAGTACCGCAATTAAAGATATGTCAGCAAAACCCATCTTGGATATTATAGTTGGAATTGATGATATACAGAATGTAGATGAAGCGGTTTTCAGTGGGTTAAAGAATCTAGGATTTTTAAGATTGAGGGTTGAAAGACCAAATGAAATCATTCTTGCGAAATTCACAGATAAAACATACGAAGAAAAGACACACTATATACATTTAGTAGAATTCCATAACGAGCTTTGGGATAATCTAACTTTCTTTAGGGATTATCTGAATCACAACGAAGATGCGAGAAAAGAGTATTTAGAGGTGAAATTGGAATATCTAAAAAATTCAACAACTGGAGTAAATGAATACACTGATTACAAAGAAGAGTTTGTTAAAAAAATAATTAAAAAGAGAACTAGTTAATCAGTGTCATCCCATGAATATAATTAAACCTTAAAAACGCTTGGAAAATGCTCCAAGCGCTTTTATATGCTAATTTAATTGTGATTGTTATTCACCTTTAATGTAAGATTTACTATGGTATTCAGCATTTTCTCCATATTATCTGAACCACTTAACCTAATATTTGTACATCTTTTTAGCTATTGAATAGCATTCCCCTATTTTGGTGGTAAATGGTGGGGGATTATAATTTGACAATATAATGCCCTTGTCCAAATTGATAATTTTCCTTCATTAATTTAGTTAACCAATCACTACCATATTGATTCAAAAAACTAACTATATTCCAACAACGTTCTTGTAATCCATTGTTAGGATGAACTACTAATTCCACACGATCAAATTCATCTAATGTCCGTTTATGTTTATCCGATAATCTTTTTTCCATCGCTTTTTGTAAAAAATCTATTTGTTGATATAAATAAATTAAGTTTTTTTCCGCCATCTCCCCTAAATCTGCATCCATTTCATTAGCTAAGTGCCTTAATGGTTGATGTGCTTGATCAATGGCTCGCTTGACTTCTGTAATTAGTGGAATTAAAGGTGGTTCACATTGTCCGGCTAACCAAGTTAGCTTAGCATTGGTAGCTCCAGAAGAAAGCAACTGCTCAAACTCTAAGTGGTGCTTTGCTATTTTCTTCTCAATAGTTCGATCAATAATCGTAAAAGATAAACGCGGTATGACTGGTGGCATTTTGTATCCAATCGCATGAAAAGCTGGCTTCAAAATAGACCAATAAGCCAATTCACCAGGACCTGCAAAGAAAGCTAAAGTAGGAAATAAACATTCTTGCATAACAGGTCTTGTAACCACATTATTACTTAAATTTCCCGGCTGCTCTCTTGCAATTTCCAACAATTCTTCGGTCGTAAATTCACAGGTTTTATGCTTATCCTGCCAATGATCTTTTGCTACTTTCTCTAATAGTACCCTTTTTCCATTCTTATGATAAAACAAATGCCCATCGTCTTCATCGGCATCAACTGAAATCAGATAACCATCTTGCCGAACCTGTTGTAACGTTCGATTAACCCCTTGGGATATTTGTGGTTGTTTCATAATCAACTGCTGAAAATAAGTTGTCTCTATTTTTCTTACTTCTGGATCACCCGAATCAATTAATACCAAACCTTGTTGTGCAAATAATTGATTGGTAAGTTTCGCAAAAAAATCTACATAAGTAACAGAATCCTTAGCAATAGATTTCAATTGATTGTATAGTGGTTTTGAATAAGCAGTTTCTGTAAGTTCCACAAAAAGACGATCTAACCATTCGTCCAACGCTTCATAATTTATTTCTATTGAAGAAACTGACTTTTTTTCATGATCTGATTGCCAAAGTGGATATTTTTTCATTTCATTCTGATTGGGTAGAAATATATGATTGATTTCAGCAAAGTCATGATCTTCTCCAGCAATCCAGAACACCGGAATTACCGGGACCTTAAGTATCTCTTCTTGTTGCCTTGCAAAAACAATGATAGAGATTATTTTATGTATCGTATACAGCGGACCTGTTAAAAGGCCTGCTTGCTGACCACCGATTACCACAACACTATTTGCATCGTTTAATCTCTGAATATTGGCTAACACAAGGTCATCTTGATCCCATTTCTTATGTAACTTAGTAAGCACTTCAACAAGCTGACCTCGTTGGTAGTCTACTTTCTGGATATCTTTTAACCGTTCCAACCAAATACCTTTATCATTTGGATTATAGTCAAACCGTTGAAGGATTGTATTCTCCCCTCTTAGGTAATCTTGTAATAATTTATTCTGCTCCATGGTGACGGCATCGATCTGCATACACACCTACTCCTTTAATGGTTCCATTAGTACCCCTATTAAACATGATTAAGATACAAGTTTCAATAATAACGCAATGATAATAATTAGAAAATTGATAATAAAAAAGAGGAAAAAAATTGTTCGTAAAAATAATTGCCATACTCGTTTAAAGATAATATCTCCAATTAACTTCCACTGTATAATAATAAAGAATAAAAGCAAAGTAAGCAAAATCACAATTGTCCATCCAATATAACTGGAACCAAACGTCTGATCAACAATAACGAAAAATGATAGTAAATAAAAGCAAGCGGAATATTGCATACTTGCGTGAACGGCATATTTCTTGTTTCCCGTACTCTTCTTAAACAAATAATACAATAGTAATGTAACAAGCAATGGAAAGGTGACCATAATTCCTAGTAAGTAAGCAAAAAGTTGTTGTAACATGAATTTCCCCCCTTTTATTCCAATGCTTTAATAGATTGATAATAATACTCAACTAGTGGTGCTGGTGTTGCTGCATGTTTTTGAACATACCCCAAAATACCATCAATTTCTGTACGTCGACCAAGCTCAACATCTACTTTCATTGAGGAGTCATTACCTTTCGTTCGTTCGGCAATTTCTTGCACTCGTGCCCACTGTTTATCGGGATCCATTGATAATGCTTGAGCTATTTCCTTTGTAAGATCAAATGCAATTTCATTCAGATAAGAATTAGTCAGGATCCCACCATTTTTGATCTGATGAACAGCTGTAATTGGGTTAATCACACCATTAATAATTAATTTATCTAATA
>NZ_JAPRAT010000040.1 GCF_026805325.1 Natronobacillus azotifigens | reverse complement strand
GGTAAGCCTGTTTTTAAGGAGTGGTTTGCTGCTATGCCTGTCATGATCGACTGGATGCCATCGATGTGGTTTGCGGAACGCTGATATGGATCGTTTTTTTCTTCACCAAATAAATGAGCTAACAGTGCAGCATCCCCACCACCGTGACCTCCGATAGCTTCTTCTATCGAGACTTCATAAGGAGCGTCGAACATTGGTAGCACACGTAAAGTGGTCTGTTCAGCTTGCCCCTCCTCACTCTTCTCACCACCAGAGTTCACATACGAACGTTCTTTAACAGTTAGCTCGATCCTTCCCTTGCTACCGTTAAAAGCCACATTAAAACCTTCCCATGGTAAATAGGCGTTTAGAGAATATGTAAGAATTGTTTTGTCTTTATACGTAACGAGCACACCAAGTGTATCTTCAATATCAATTCCATCCCCAAACACACTTTGATCACGAAAATAGCCATCCTCATGCTCCGCATCCAAATACATCGCCTTTAAATGATCATTGTCCGCTAAACTGATCGCGAATCGATCATCTTTGGCCGCTTCGCTGTCATGTGCACGATGGTAAAATGCATCCACTCCACGTTCCTCGGCATTTTCCTTTCCATAAAAACGCAAACCTCCTGCAGCATATACCGTCTCCGGCTGTGTATTTAACCAAAAGTTAACAAGGTCAAAATGGTGTGTTGACTTATGAACAAGTAAACCTCCACTATTTATTTTGTTACGATGCCAACGCCGGAAATAATCCGCTCCATGTTGCGTATCTAATGCCCATTCAAAATGGACAGAAAACACTTTCCCGATAACTCCATCCGCTAATAATTCACGAACCTTTGTGTTATGTGGGGCATAGCGATAATTAAACGCTACCCTTACTTTATTGTTTGACTGTTCAACAGCTTGCTTAATCTTGTTTGCCTTTTCTTCATCTACAGTTATTGGTTTTTCTGTAATAACATCACACCCAAGCTCAAGTGCTCGAATAATGTAATGATGGTGTGTCCGGTCAATTGATGTAACAATAACAACATCTGGTTTTTCCACTTCAATCATCTGATCAAAGTGAAGATTAGAATAGGTCGGAATTTCCTGATGATCATACTTCTCCTTTAATAATCTGTTCGCATAGTTTTGCCGTGTCTGATTATTATCACAAAATGCCACTAGTTCACTAGTCTTTCGATATTCACTCGCAATTGCCCCATAAAAAAACTCTGCACGACCACCCACACCAACGATTGCATATTTTTTCAGCATTTTATCACTCCTAACTTTTGAAGACCCTAATATAGACCAATCATCCAAACCTAGAAGACAAAGCCACATACCCATAATCAAATCGTTCTCTTGTTCTAACTACTGCTTAAACTAGACAGATCTTTACTTGGCCATTTCTGTCTGCATTCCCACTCGATCAAAGACTTTTAAAGCAAGTTTCATGAGAATTGCACTAGGTATACTGACGGCAAAAAACAGGAGTAAACCCGGAAAAGCACGAAACAGGGCATAGATTATTCCCATTGAAATAACGATACCTACACTGTAATGCAGGTTGGAAAGTCCAACTAACATAGAATATTTAATAGAATTAAGGAAAGATAACTTATACTGGGTTAAAACAGGGAAAATAAAAAGAATGATGAAAGTTACAAGACTGAACATAATCAAATAAAAGCCAAACAGCAAATAAAAAGCCAAATCATTCAAATAAGGTAATGTTAACAATCCATAAGCCATTGATAAAATAACGAGAACAAGCATAATCCCAATAGCATTCGCTTTTAAGAAACTTACCTTGTATTGCGCGTAAAATGTTTTAAAAATTGGTTGTTGAATATTTTTTTCCCGATAGATTTCACTAAAGACTTTTAACATGGCAACAGTCGCTGGTGCCCAACCAAACACAAGAAATCCTAGTAACGTGAACACAACCCACAAGAAATTGATCCAAGCCAATACGGTAACCCATTCAAAAAAATAATTGATACTAGCTCGCATACCCATCTGATCACCCGCTTTTATAAAATAGATTGAGAGTTAACCAAAAGTTAACTCTCCATTCGTTCGATAAAATTATTTTAGACCTGTCGTTGCAATCCCTTGAACTAAATACTTCTGGAAGAATACAAAAATTAGTAATTGAGGCAAGAGCGATAATGACGACATCGCCAATAGCGGTCCCCAAGAAGTTCCACCGGAAACGTCCATGAAATTTCTTAATGCAATGGTAACCGTATGAATACTTGCATCATTTAAATAGATTAATGGAGCCAAGAAATCATCCCATGTCCACATAAAACAAAAGAGAGCCACAGTAACTAAGGCTGGCTTTAAAAGCGGCAAAATGATTCTCCAATAAATACCGAATTTAGAACATCCGTCAACAATTGCCGCTTCATCTAATTCACGAGGAATTCCTCGAATAAATTGAATCATAAGAAAGATAAAAAATGGCTGTCCCCCCATTAATCCTGGTAACATTAATGGAACAAAAGTATTTACTAAATCCAATTCATTAAAAATAATATACTGAGGGATGAGCGTAATTTGTACCGGCAACATAATCGTTGCCATTAAACAAGCAAAAAGAACATTTTTCATTTTGAAATCTATTCGCGCAAAGCCATACGCGACCAAACTTCCTGTAATCATTGTTCCAATAACAACCGTCGATGTTACAATGAGCGAGTTACGGAAATACGTTGCAAAACCAATACCACCAAAACCTGCCCAACCAGATTGATAGTTTTCCCACACAAATTCACTAGGCCATAGTGATACAGCATTATTGAAAATTTCCGTTGCCGGCTTAAGAGAGCTACTTAACATCCATAAAATAGGATAGACCATTAAGATTCCTAAACCAATAACAAAAACATAAAAGATTACATCACCCAGAAGCCGCTTTTTCTTTCCATTCACACTAACGACCTCCTTCTGATTGGTAAAACACCCAATATTTTGACGTTAAGAAAAAGAGAAGCGTAATGAAAGCGATGATGACTAACAAAACCCATGCCATTGCAGATGCATAACCCATTCTTAAATACTCAAATGCTACCTCGTAGAGATAAACAGCATAGAACAGTGTTTCATCTAGTGGCCCCCCACCCGTAATTAGATAGGACTGAGTAAATGTCATAAAGCTTCCAATGGTTTGCATAACTAAATTAAAAAAGATAACTGGGGTTAACATTGGTAAAGTGACATTGCAAAATTGTCTGACTTTACCTGCCCCATCAACACTAGCCGCTTCATAAAGCTCTTGCGGCACTTGCCTTAACCCTGCTAAAAAGATAATCATTGGTGAACCAAACTGCCAAACAACCAATAAGATTAACACAGATAAAGCAGTATCAGGATTACCAATTAAGTTTGTATCCGTAATATTTAGCATAGATAATAATTGTGTTATCGCACCTTGACGACCAAATAACTGTCTCCAAACAACGGCAACCGCGACACTTCCTCCGATAATGGAAGGAATGTAGTAGATTGCTGAGAATAAAGAACTTCCTCTTCGCCCCGTATTAAATAACATTGCTAAGGCAAGAGCAAAAATTAATTTAAGTGGAACCGAGATAAAGACAAATTTAAAGGTTACTTCTAGTGATTTTAAAAATCGATCATCACTAAATAAATTTCGATAATTATCTAAACCGACCCAGGTAGGGCTAGATAATAGATTATAATTAGTAAAAGATAGATAGAATGAGGCTACCATCGGCCCAACAATCAATAGGATAAAGCCGATTAACCACGGAGATATACTTAGGTAACCAGCTACATTGTCTCTTTTGCTTGTTGATCCTAAAGAAAAGTTTATAGGCGTTTTTATTTTTGCCATGATATCACCACCAATTTGATTGTAGCTTACGAGCTTCTTTTGAGTGTTTGAAAGAAGGAGGTGACTAAACTCTTTTAGTCACCTCTATTACATTTAATTCAGAATATTTTCTGCTTGTTGCATGAAGTCACTAGCAGCCTCTTCTGGACTTATTCGCCCATATTTCAGCACTTCAATGGTACGGCCAAAAGCACCACGCACTTCTGTCTCCCCTGGAGGTGAAAGTGGATCAGCTTCTTTCGTATACTGTGCTACAACTTCTAAATAATCAAACGTCTTTTCAACAGTCTCAGACACTTTGTCACTTAAATGATCACGAACCGCTGAAGAAATCGGAACACCTCGTTCCGCTTGAAGAATCTCATTCGCTTCTAAGTTATTTGTTATAAAATCTATAAATTTTGCAGCTGCTTCTTGTTGTTCTGAATGTTGCGTAACAGAAAAGGACATACTCGGTCTAATATAGTTGGCATGGGTACCATCTAAGACTGGAAGAACGGTTAAATCCAACTCAAAATCTGTCCCTTGAGCAATCCCAATAATTTGGTTGCTCGCAGCTGTTTGCATCGCAGACGTGCCCTCTTGAACCATTGAATTACCACCCTCAATGTAAGACATCATCAGATCATGCGATGGAGCAGCACCACTTTCTACCATCCTTACTACCCAATCAAAGTAATCCACTAATACATGCTCTTCAAAACCTAAACTCGATCCATCTTCATTATAAAAAGACATATCATGCTGTCTTACATAATTAAAAAACAGCTCATATTCTGCATTAGCAAAGTCATAACCAAAGTATTCTTCACCATTCGCTTCCATTTGATTTTTAATATCTAGGTTCAATTCATAGAGGTCCTCGTACGTAAAACCTGGTTCAAGATCATAACCGTATTCATCTAATAATTCAGCATTATAAACAAGTGCAAGAGCATTTGCTCCAGATGCTACAGCGAGTACACGATCACCGTCATGATTAATCTCTTGATAAACATCTTCTACATCATCCAGATTGATCGTACCATCTGCTATTAAAGGAGCTAAATCAACTAGTAAATCGTTACTGTTGTACTCATTTAAATAGGAATTATCCATTGCGATAACGTCAGGTAGATTTCTTCCTGCCGCCTGGGTGTTAAGTCGTTCCCAATAGCCATCCCAACCTGTATATTCTGGTTGTACAAGAATATTGGGATGTAACTCTTCAAACAACATAATTGCTTCTAGAGTCATATCATGTCGCTCTTGATTTCCCCACCAAGCCACACGAATTGAAACTTGATCACCATCCTCTGAATCATTTTCATTTGACTCATTCTCTGATGATTGATCTTGATTATCATTGGCATCTGTTCGTTCATCTTGATCATTCCCACCACATGCTGTTACTAGTAATAGTAACGCCACGAAAAGAAATAATAATCCTTTTTTCACTGTAACTCCCCCAATTCATTAAATAATAAGAAATCGCTTACAAATTAATTATAGAGAAATAAAATCGTTCCTTGTAGATGAAAAAAGTGAAAAAACTTTCAAAAAACAATCCACTTGCTTTTTTATATTTATATCATGATGCTTTCAAAAAATGAGCGAAAAACCTTACCTACCATCCACATCCCTAATGAATGCGAGCGAAAGTACACCTACTGAATTGACAGGTAACTATAGCCTGATTGTTTCCCGCCAGATGATAGCTTTCTACTACAAAGACGAAATATCCATTTTGCGATTGAAAACCCTTACAATAATAGATATAATAAATGTAGTTTCTAAATAAAAAACTAACTTTCTTAATAAGAAATTAATCTTCTTGGAGGTTTGTAATTGAATATTATAAAAAAATTCTCCTTTCGCGCCCTATTGTTTATTAGTTTATCTCTTTATTTGATTATCATTTTCTCTACAGTCATCCTGGTCAATCACCGCGTGTCGGTAAATGAGATTATTGATTTAACGGCAAGGCAACAAGAGACGAACTTGGAACTAATCAAGCGTAATATTGAAGAAAAGCTTACATCCATCGAAAATAATTCTGTTGTTCTTGCACGGCAAAGCAGTTTGCATGAGGTGATTCATGGTAACCACAGTCATTTTCAACGAAATGCTTTAACACTTGATTTCTCAAATTCTGTCTACAGCAATGGCGATATTCATTCGATTGAAATTTTTATGGAAAATCCACCAACAAATAATATTCAAAATCCAGTCCGATATTACAATATTAATGAAGCCTATGAAACAAATTGGATTGGTTCACTCGATAAACAAATAGCGACTTGGATCGGAATTAGACCAATTGAAATGATGGCAGGAAACGAAGTCGTCATTAGTTATGCTCGAATCCTTAAAAATTCTAGAGGCCATGTTCAAGCGATTCTTGTCTTAAATCTTGACCCACTTATTGTGGAAAACTGGTTGCGCTCCTATCCTGATGATTCTATTTTGTATTTGATCAATGAAAATCAACACATATTAGCGAGTACAGATTATAAATCGATCGGTGAAAATAACGACATACAAACGGAATCAGAAAGTAACTCAGCAACGACACACTTCATCCAAGACGAACAGTTAATTGTCTCAAGTGAAATAAAACCCTATAATTGGAAATTAATCGGTATAACACCTTATAGTGAACTAACAAAGTCGAGCAATCAAGTAGCTAGAAATATCGTACTATTTAGTTTCATACTGCTTCTAGTTTTTCTAATTGGAATGAGTTTTATCATAAATCAATTAACGAAGCCCATCCATCAATTAACTAGACTAATGAATGATTACAAGTTAAATCGAACCAACCAAATTATTCCGAATGATTATACCAATGAATTTGGAAAACTTTTTCATGGTTATCAAAATTTGATCAATCGAAACGAACGATTATTCAACTCCTTAATTAAACAATATAAATCACAGAAAAGAGCGGAATTACGAGCACTACAAGCCAATATCAATCCTCATTTTTTATACAATACGTTAGATCAATTGAATTGGCGAGCCATTGAACGAGGTGACGATGACATGAGCCTAATGATCGAATTATTAGGAGATATGTTACGCGTTGGTTTATCTAACGGGGAAGCAATAATCTCTATTGAAGATGAAGTTAATTATGTAGAAAAATATTTGAAGCTCCAGTCGATTCGTAATAAAGAATCTTTTGCGTACCATTTCAATATAGATAAACAAGCTCTTCACGCGTACATTCCGAAGTTAACATTACAGCCTTTTATAGAAAATGCAATCATACATGGCTTAGCCAATAAAAAAAACGGGCTAATCACGATAACCATTCATGAACAAGAAGACCATATCGTGTTATCCATTAAAGACAATGGTAGTGGTGCGCAGTCGTTTCAAAAGTCTAGGAAAAAGATGAAAACAGGTGGGTATGGCATTAGAAATGTAAAGGAACGTTTGAATCACTATTACAATTATAAAGCAAAAATCTTCTTATCTAACAGAAGCGAGGGTGGTGTAGAAGTTAAAATCACGATTCCAAAAGTAACGGATAAATCAGATTTATTCTAGTGCATTTACTTCATTTTAGGAGGAGATAAATATGATTTGGAAAATAGCTATTGTTGATGACGATAACCATGTTGTTAAAGGAATTCAAGCAACCCTTAATCAATCGAACCTAAAGTGCACAGTTATTGGGACAGCAAGTAACGGAAAAGAAGGCTTAGAAATGATTTTGGAAAAACGACCAGACCTAGTTATTACCGATATTTACATGCCTGTTCTTGACGGGATTGAAATGATTCAAGCCTTACGTGACGAAGATTTTGATGAAAAAATTATTATTTTAAGTGGCTATTCAGAGTTTCAACATGCAAAACAAGCACTCAAATTAAAGATTGAAGATTATCTCTCAAAGCCGGCATCAAGACAAACAATTATTTCTACCGTTGAACAAACGTTAAATCAACTTGATCGAGCACGTAAAAAGAAGGATGACTTTCAACGATACAAGACCAAAGTGAGTCAATATGAAAGAGATTTAACTGTTGAGTTAATGGAGTTAGCTGTAAAAGGTCAACTAAATCTTACCGCTTTACAACCGAACCAGCAAGTCATTATAAAACGGTGGTCTTCATGTTTACACTTACCGATTAAACTGAACTTTATTACAATAGACAGTGATCGAATGAGTAAACTAGCAGACAAATATTTAATGAGTTTTGCGATCACCAACATTATTCATGATACAATGAACCAATTCTCTTTGGATTACCACTATATTAAGATTGATCAACAGAATAGCATTCTATGCCTTCATTTACCTAAAGAAGAGACAGAACATGAGCGGTTATTATCAGAGACTAGTTTAGCTATTAATCTTCTAAAGAAGAACTTGTTGAATGTGATTGCGGTAAATACGCATGTGGAAAGAGGGGCTATCAAGTCCACATGGTCTGAGACAATCAACGTCCTTCACCAACTATTGATGACTAACACACCAGGTGAAGACAACCTACTAGCTGTTCATTTAACATCACTGAATGCGCAACTGACCATGGCGATCCGGACTGCCGATATGGAACGAATCAAAACATCGTTGAACAACTTTTTTAACGGATTGAATAACCAACCCTTTTTACCTTCCGTTTCCATTCACATTGGACTTGAAATTTGGACAATTTTTAAATATGAACTCGTGGATCTCGGCATCAATATCGCTGCACATTCGAAGCTACCTTTTACAATTTATAACCAACTCATGCAATATAACAGTTGGACTGAATTACATGGTTTTTTTAACGATCTGATCGAGGATATGAGGAAAGAGGCTGTCTTTCAAGATAACATAAAACATTCTAAGTTAATTGACGATGTACTTCATTATATTGAACAGAATATTGGCGAGCCTATTACACTGAATGAAATCGCTGAAGAGCTATATATATCTAGAAATTATTTAGGGAAGTTGTTTAAATCTTATATGAATCTACCATTTAAAGCATACTTGACGAAATATAGAATTGATAAAGCGAGAAAGATGTTATTCGCTGGCAATCACCGAATCTATGAAGTGGCTGAAGCTGTTGGGTTTGATAACCCCGCTTACTTTAGTTCCGTGTTTAAGAAAGTACTCGGTTACCCACCATCACACCTGATTCATGAAGATAGTCAAGATGGAATTCATTCATAACGTGTTCAAACAAAAAAGCTTACTTAGCTTAAACAGACCCCAAATACAAAGCTGGGGACACGCGTAAACTAAGTAAGCCCTTCGACAAATTCCGGGCGGTGACAGGCACCGTTACAGGCCGCCGTATCTTCTTTTTCTTGATTGATATTCTTCTATGGCGAGTTTAAATTCATGTTCGGAGAAATCCGGCCACAGCACATCTGTGAAACAAAACTCCGTGTAGGCCATTTGCCATAACAGGAAATTACTGAGGCGTTTTTCTCCACCCGTCCGAATGAGTAGGTCTGGGTTTGGAATATTAGCGGTATTTAGATACTTTGAGAACTGTTCTTCATCTACTTGATCAAGAAATACTTTCTCATCGACCAGATCCGTGAACATTCGCTTCATCGCCTGCAGCATCTCCTGCTTACTTCCATAATTGAGGGCCAGATTCAACTGAAGACCATCGTTATTTTTCGTGGAGTCAATGGCATATTGCAGAGCTTCCTGTGTAGCTGCTGGGAGACCCTCCATATTACCGATAACCTCAATTCGTACATTGTTTGCCTGAATGTCTGGCAAATAAACATGCAGAAATTCTTTAGGTAGTTTCAAAATAAATTCAACCTCAGGCTTTGGACGCTTCCAGTTTTCCTTAGAAAATGTATACAAGGTCAACACCTTGACCTTGCATTTAACTGCTGCTTTCACCACTGTTACAACAGTAGCTAACCCAGTTTTATGTCCAATAAACCTTGGCATACCTCTCTTCTCCGCCCACCGTCCGTTTCCATCCATAATGATAGCTACATGATCCGGTATAGTACCTTCCGCATAATAAATATTTGATTGCTCATCTTTTTTTGTCAAAAAAGGAATTTTCATCATCCATTTCCATCCCCCTAAGAATCTGTATATTTCAATTATTTCCTTCACTGCTGCTATTGCTAAGATAACTAAAATTACCACGGCTTCGTGTTACATTTACGTTATTCCTCATCGTCACTTCTGTATTCTAAAATGTCTCCTGGTTGACAATCTAGCGCCTTACAAACCGCCTCTAGTGTTGATAATCGAATCGCCTTTGCCTTTCCGTTTTTCAAAATAGAAAGGTTAGCCATCGTTATCCCAACACGCTCTGAAAGCTCGGTTACGCTCATCTTCCTTTTTGCCAGCATCACATCAATATTGATTATAATCATCTTTTTTCACCTCAGACTGTTAAATCATTTTCAGATTTTATGTCGATCGCTTGCCGCAAAAGCCTTTGAAGAACAGCAACAAAAACCGCTATCACTAAGGAAGATCCAGCAATAACCATTCCTAACAAAATAAGTCCAGGCGTATCGTTCCGCTCTGCGATAATAAAAATCAATGGTAAAGCTAGAATATACAAACCAAAGATTAGTTTGGCACCGTTTTTTATCTTTTTCAGTGCGTTAACCGACAACTCCGAGAAAGCCTCATTTTTGTCAATATAACGTAAAAGCAATAACGCTTGATACAACGAAATATAAAATGGTATCGCCGATCCATACACGATTATAAGAAAACCAACGATTACATAAGCTAATCCTGCACCTTTTTGTGCTTGTTCGAAGGCCTCTATCCCCATTTTTGGTAGCAAAAAGATACATAAAGCTAGTACGGAAGTTCCAATTAGAAAAATAGCGATTTTTAAAAAGACAGTTGATCCTCGTTTCATCACATGCACCTCATCCATTTATTTTCTGCTTATATTTTACCAATATATTTATCGTTTTACAATAAATAAATGTTATTTTTCAATTTATTTTTGTTCTCTAACAGCTAACAGAAATACGCGACTACTGTATCACAACTCAAAAAGAAGCTTGAAAAATTCAAGCTTCTCTTCTTAACAAACCCTTACTATCTATGCACACCAAAGATCATCCTTCGCTTCATCACATGAACATACAAGAGGTTACCTCTTGAATTTGCGGTTGCACAAAGTGAAACTTCAATCAGTGGGGGTTTTTAGTTTTTTTTAGTTATTCCCCCACTGATTGTTAGTTGAACCATTCGGGAGTCTTGCGGACGGTTGCTCCGGGATTAATTGAAATTTCAATCTAGGGGGGGTTGGGCTTCCCACCCACTGATTGCTAGTAGGGACATTCGGGGTGTTAGTATCAGTTATTCCCTCTTTCTTTGAGTAGTTTTTACCGACAGTAGCACCATGAAAATTTAATATATTTTTAAAATACGGAGAAAAAATGTGCTAAAAATGATTTTTTCAGGTTGGGACAGTTTAATATAATTTTTTTGCTACTTTGAAATAATGCATTCCTTACAATAACTATCCGTTAAACACGCTAAGGTAAATCATATTGATCTAAATAATACCAGCATATCAAAGAACATTCGAGAATTTCCAGGAAATGACTGACAATGAATTATTCATATTTATCTTCATCTAATGTTAAAAGATAACCTTGCTGACGAATAGAGATTAATTTCGGAAAATCAGGCACACTATTGTCTGCCAGCTTTTTACGAAGCATGGACATATGCACCCAGACTGTACGTATATCATTTGCTTCACTCCCCCATATAAGTTGATAAATCTCTTGCGCAGTTAAAATCTGATCTCTATTTCTAATAAGAACTTCAAGCAAGTAGAATTCCCTTGGTTTTAATAGTAAATCCTCCCCGTTCAAAAAAGCACGACGAGAAGAAAGCGATAACTCTAATGCACCTAAGCGTAGAACTCTCTCTTCACTCTTTATCAGCCTACCCCTTCTCAATAAAGCTCTTATTCTTACTAGTAACTCGTCCATATCATAAGGCTTTGACATGTAATCATCTCCACCAACGTGAAAACCATTTATAACATCATTTTTCGTACAAAGGCTACTCAAAAATAAAATCTTTATGTCACTTTTCAGACGTAACTCTTTGCAGTAGTTTAATCCATTTCCATTTGGCAGCAAAACTTCTAAGATCAGTAGATCAGGATTTTCATCGTTTACAATAGAATGCGCGCTTTCAAGCGTATCTGTTGCGAATACACGATAGCCTGCTAACTCCAGCATTTTTTGATTCGTTTTAAGAATGTTTACATCATCTTCAATGATAAGAATTTTCTCTCCACCCATATGGCCACCTCTTTTATTGGAATGCTTGAAACAGTGCTTTATTTCGACAATGGTATACAGATCTAAAAGATAGTAACGCAATTTTTAAAATGCAGAATAAGAGAAAAGAAGTTAAACTAGTACCCAATAGAAAGTTAGCAATGATGTGTTAAGCGTAGCTTTCTCCCACATACGTAAGGTAATTTAAACAAGCTTCTGCCTAGACTAAATATAATATAGTTTTTTCCTTTTACATTTCGGATGTTCTATGAGTTATCTTCACTCATAGAAAGAGAATGAGGGAAAATACTTATGGAATCTATCAATCTACTTTAAGGCGCATTGATCACTTTTCCTTCTAATCATTATTATGTCTATTAATTATAAGTTATTTTTGGAAAAAGTTCAATATATAGAAAAAAACGACAAAATAATACATTTTTTTGTTGTAAAAAGTGTTTATTTATACAATGCGCAATTAATTTCTATGGCAATTACAAGCTTTAAACCGATTCCCATACAAAAGGTACTATCCACGATAGAATTCAATACCTCTCATTAACAAAGCCAAAGCCTTTAATTATAAATCCAAATTTTAAATAACGACGATTCAGAATAAAGTGAAACTTCAATCAGTGGGGGTTTTTAGGTATTCCCCCACTGATTGTTAGCCCTAAAGGATGACCTAAAAGCCTTTAACCATTCGGGGTGCTAGCGTCCGTTACTCTCACTTAAACAACTTGCTTTTCTCGTTGTTTTGAAGTTGGAGTATTACGGACGGTTGCTCCGGGATAAAAGTTAAGACAAGCCATCGCAACCACAAATCAATATATAATTGAATTGTTAATTCCAATTTATTACTTAAATTTTGTTAAGGTTTACCTTTTATTACCGTTAACTTGTTATAATGTAAATTGTAAGGAGGTTTTGAATGGGGAACGCCTTATACTTTAATTGTTAAAATAAGAGGAGGTTTTTATCTTGAAAAATATCAAAAAATGTTTACTATTCACGCTATTAGTAACTACCTTGGCAGTTGTTTTTGGAAGTAATGCACTAGCAGGATCTTCTAGTTTAGATGTTGCCCACAACGGAAGTGGTTCAGCTAGCTCTGGAAATACCTCTGCATCTTACAGTGGTGGAAACGGATTACTTCCTTGGAGCAATTATTCGTTTTCAGCTCGCGCTGCAGGGAGCGGAACAAATACTGCTGTCGTCCGTCATAAAGCCCGAAATAGTTCATCGAGCTTCGGCACGACAAGATCATCTGGAACTGGCACAAGAACAGCATCAAGTAATGCTTCCTCATCTCATGCGCACTCTGGTTCTTATGCAAGTGGATCAAATTCAAGTGATTCATCTAGAGTTACCGTTAAATAAATTATAACCGTAATTTTTCTCATTTGTTCTAAAAACGATCCCCATTCAAAACCAATTACTTTATAACGAAAAGGCAGGTCAAAGACATGCGACAATATATGTTAGTTTGGCAAATGGAAGCAAAAAATTATAAACAGCTTTGTCTACATTGTTTCATCTTAATCGCAATCATCTTTTTCTCTCTCTATTATTTTGGTCTTATGTACGGTAAATACTATGAACAATACCAAGCAAATGAATCCATTATTGTCGGAAATACCATGAACACTGACCGCGATAACTTAGAACAACTAGCGTTACTTGACGGTATTAAATCCTATATCTTACTAGCAAACTATATGGAGTTTTTCACTATAGAAGGTGATGATTATAGCCATGAATACCATGTAGCAGCGCTCCCGCAGAATTACGTGTTTGACAGCACATTTCAGGGGCGGTTTTTTACTGAGGAAGAACAAGTAAACGGAGACAACGTTGCTATTATTCCCTATCCTTATGCTCTACTTTCAAATAGTAAAATTGGTGATACTGTAGAAATTAATCATACCTCTTATCAGATAATAGGCATTGCACCATATATGCACTATGCTTCTTTTATTATCACAGAGAAACAATTATTCGATCAATTCGGGCAAGACAATACCATTGAAATCTACACAGAAGAGGGTTTCGCGCTTAAACCAAAAGCACGCACAAGCTTAATTACCAACATCGAATCTCTCTTGCAATCACCAGTTATCGATGAAGAAACTTCTGAAAATGATTTAGCTGATTTTATGAATGAAGTACGAATCTATTCTCTGATTTTATTTGCTTTCGCTATTGCAAATATTCTTTATATATACTCTTACATACTAGAAACACGAAAAAAACAAATATCCATTTATCGCTTAAACGGGGCAAGCAAAGGATTTATTGCAAGAATCCTCTTAGTAGGACTGCTTGCTAACTATACAATTTGTTTCTTTATCGCTTATGGATTGATTGTCACTTTTCATGGTTTAATTGCACCTATAGTTATTCAAGAACAACTATTTATGTTGACATCCAAAGACTTTTTCGCGTTTTTTATTACGATGCTAATGATCTATATATTACTCCTCTTTTTATACATTAGAAAATGGATGAACGGTAGTATTGTCCGATCCTTGAAAGGTGGAGTTTAAAATGAAAACACTCTATATAGCAAAGAAATTTTTCAGCAAACACTTAATCGCTAATCTGCTCATCATTATTGAAATCGCTTTAGCTTTACTGTTAATCACCTTATTAGTAAACCGTTATGATTATTATTTTAAAACCTATCATGATTATAAGGATTCGCCGATACAACACGCTTTGTTTTTTATGGGAAGAGAAGAAACAATCATAGATGAAGAAGACTTTGATGCTCTTATAAAAGATTACCACCAAGATTTGATCGAGGATTTAAAAGACCATGCCGACATAGAAGGTATTTCTGTCTACAGTTACTTTAGTGAAGACAACGGTGAAAATGCAGTCTTCGTTTATGATGATATTACCGCGGGTTATCTCGGCTTGAAGGAAGATGTTGAAGGTGAATGGTTATTTGAATCGGATACTAACAACATATACCCTGTCATCGTCTATAATGGTGAAAATATCAACAAAGGAGATACACTCATCTTAGACTTAGAACTGTACAATCAATTTAGCACCCCCTCAAGACAATGGGATGAGATCGAAGAAAGATCCGAAGCATTTGAGGTAGTGGGATTAATTGACAGCACAGACTCGCGAATCTTACATTCGACGATAAAATCGAACGCCAGCCTCGATATGGACAGTTTACTTCAAGAAATTACTCCTTTCCGTGATCAAACGGTTTATTTTATGGAGTACAACGATGAGCTGTTTTCTGATTACCGCTTTTCAACCGATAATTTTTTTATCTATTTAAACGAGCAGGCTTCTAAGGACTCAATTGAAGCATTAAAGGCAACCTTAACAAACTATGGTTATGTAGTAGAAGGTAGTGAAATGATCAATTTATCGAAAAAGCGTGCAAATCAGTATCTAGCAAATGATTTCTCTTTATTTTTTTCTTTAGCTGGCATTGCTCTAGTTAGCCTGCTTAGCATCACCTATCTTAACGTAAAGAAAATGATCAAATCAATATCCATCTATTATGTTAATGGTTGTTCCTTTAAAAAGGCTATGAGTATCTATCTCGTTTATCTCTTGTTACTCATTATTCTATCCTTTTTGATCTACTGGTCTGTGTTAGGGTTTTTGAATAATCGAGTTGCAACAATGGACTTCAGCACAGACCGAGATTCGCTTCTTTACCAGTTTGACTGGAAAGTTCAAGTTCAGTCACTTGGACTACTTAGTATCGTTCTTATTTTTGGAAGCTATCTCCCTTTTGTATTGATCTCAAGAAAAAGTAAACTAACGATTTTAAAGGAGCGTTAATATGCCGATGATTTCTGTGCAAGACATAAATAAGTTTTATCATAAAGACAAACCCAATCAACTTCATATTCTAAAGCAATTAAATTTCACTGTGGAGACGGGTGAAATGGTAGCGATAATGGGTACTAGTGGATCTGGAAAATCAAGTCTGTTAAATGTGTTAGGTTGTGTCGACGATTTTCAATCCGGATCGTATTATCTCGATAACACTTCTATTTCCACACTTAATGATAAACAACTATCTGAGATTCGCTGTCGTAAAATCGGCTTTGTTCTTCAAGATTTTGTACTCATTGATGAAGAAACAGCAATAGAAAATGTGAAAACACCACTATTCTTTGACCGTAATTACAGTTTTAGATCGATGAAAAAGACCTGTATGGAGGCTCTGGTTGCATTAAATATTGATGATTTGGCTTCAAAAAAAGTAAATCAGCTTTCCGGTGGTCAACAACAACGAGTTGCGATTGCACGGGCTATTGTCAATAAGCCACAGTTATTGTTAGCAGATGAACCTACTGGATCCTTGGACTCTGCTACTTCTCAAGAGATTATTAACGTTCTGAAAGACCTCAACCAACAAGGGATGACAATTGTGATCGTTACCCATGATCAACAAGTTGCTGCACAATGCCAAAAAGTATTTCAAATTAATGACGGACAGTTACATGAACATGCTTCGGTTGCGACATTAGCTAATCCATAGCTACCAATTCCATCAGAACAAGAAAATATCTAGTAAAAAATAATTTAACTGCACCCATGAAATTGGAAGATAGTTCTACAAACAGCCTATAGCTTTACAAGTTACCAAGATTGCTTTACGATGATGACTAAATACAATTCTATAATAAAAGTTGCACTAGGGGCGCTGTGAAAATGGCTGAGAGGAATCTGTTATTCTGACCCTTCGAACCTGATCTAGATAATACTAGCGTGGGGAAGTGCAGTCGAAACGTATATTTTTCATTGACCATACATTTTGGCTGCATTCCCCAGGGAGTGTAGCTTTTTTATATGTCATGGAGGAAGATACTATGGGTAATTTTGTTTGTGGTAGTAATCGAATAGCTGGGTGTAGTTTTTCGATCCATCCAATGAGTGATGATTTTATCGAGATCATTACAACAGCACTTAAAGAGGTAGATACTTCGAAAGTTTGGATGCAAACCGATGATGTTAGTACATTAGTGAGGGGAAGAATTCCGCATATTTTTGATGTAACAAAAGCAATTTTTCTTCATGCTGCAAAAACGGGCGTACACGTTGCATTTGAAGCTACTTACTCTGTAGGTTGTCCCGGAGATACTGCTGGTGACGTATATATGGCGGAAGATGATCACGTGCTTAACAAAGAAAAAGCAGACACAATCAAGCAAGAAGCTGCGACGAAATTTGCTTTATATCCGTTAGGTGGCGGCGACTATATGAATCAAATCTATGCACAAATCGAAGCGATGAAAGATCATGGAGTGAAAGTTAGCGGCACACATTATGCCACTCGTTTAGACGGAGAAGTCGTCAATATATTTAATGGACTGGAAAAAGTGTTTATTGATATGGAAGAGAGCGGATCTCTACACACCGTAATGACTGTTTCCATGTCAGCGAATAGTCCTTCGGCGAAGGGATAAAGACCGGAACTCTTCATAATAGAAGTTTTTTACTGCGTGCATAAAGTGACTGCTTCCCTATAGGTTGCCAGGCACTTTATGCATCACATATAAA
>NZ_JAPRAT010000004.1 GCF_026805325.1 Natronobacillus azotifigens | reverse complement strand
AATAAATTTTACAATTATAAATAATTAAATAGACGTAAATCAAAAAACGATTTAATTCTACATATATTCTTATAATAATACATTCCTTACGATTTCACACTATTTACTTTTAACATAAACAAAAAAGAACAGTACCTCTTACAGACAATCACTCACAGCCAGATCCCTTAATAAAAAGACTACTACCTTCTGCTTATCTATGATAAGGTTATGACAAGAGTATTCACAAATATTAGGTGATTACTATTCTTTGGAAGGAGATTGTTCATTGCGTATTTTACTTGGATTATTTTTTCTAGGTTTTGTTACAGTCTTTTTACTGAAATACCTTGAGTTTAAGCATTCTAATTACAAATCAGCAAGTGGAAATGGTTTTCTAAAAACATTATTTGATAAGGGGAACTATGGGGAATTTCTTACCTTTCTAAAACTGGAGCGACTAAAAGGGTATAATAAGATAATGTGTAATCTTTATATTCCAAAAAAAGATGGTACAACAACGGAAATTGATCTACTTCTATTATCTGAAACTGACATCTATGTCTTTGAATCGAAAAACTATAGTGGTTGGATTTTTGGTGACGAGAAGAATAGAAATTGGACCCAAACGTTGCAAAATAGAGAAAAGAATCGTTTTTATAATCCCATTTGGCAGAATAAAGGTCACATTAATGCATTAAGTGCCTTTCTAGAAAATGATCATAATCACCTTTATCAGTCCTATATCATTTTTAGTGAGCGTTGCACATTGAAAAAAATTAATATCACGTCTGCTAATGTTAAGGTAATAAAAAGAAATAATCTACTTAAACAAATGAAGAACGACAAGACTAAACTTAATAATCTATTGAAACCTGATCAAATTGAATCTATTTATAAAAAGCTAAAAAATTGTTGTTTGGTAGATGACAAGATTAAAAAAGCACATGTTGAACAGATACAAGTTAAAAACAATCGATAAAAATTTTCATTCAATTAGAATAAAGTACCTAACAAATCTTTTGTCTTGTAGTTATTACTTTTTATGGGAGGATCTGTATCATGACTGTTTGGTTATTTCGCGCAGGAAAACAAGGTGAATTTGAAAGCAAATTCCTAGAAGATGAAAGAGGGTATCTTACTTGGGATGACCTTAATATAGATTTAAATACATAGAGTCAAAAGAAATTCTATTTTGAAGTGGGAGTCTTAGGGACGGTTGCTCCGGGATAAAGACTTCAAGGGCCAGAACCTCCCTGCAGACAATAGTCCACAAAGAGGATCTGATCCCTTGATTATTCTTAAACTAGCTTACTATCCATAGAAGGATTCAGAGTGATCTGTTCTGGTCGATCGGATAGAATTAAGTGAAAGACACCCTTTTGTGTATGAACACAAATTTTATACGTCTCAGTATTTCTGGCACTCTATTTTTGTAAGTTTTTTCAGCTACCGCGCTCTCGCTTGTTCTCAGGTAAGTAGTTGGTAGGTTCTAAATTTGGGGAGGATTTTCTTGGACACCGAGAGCGATTATTCTTGAAGTTGATGGACGGCGCATCGCAGCAAGTATGAGTTTCATGCCACATGATATTGATTATATTTCTAATAACGGCATCTCGGGTCATTTTGATGTGTATTTTGGTAATAGTACAAGACATGTCGATGGACAGGCCGATGCATCCCATCAAGCACAGGTTGAAAGAGCAGCAGGTATAAGATAATAAAAGCTCCCGAGTATAGGAGCTTCTTTTTATCTGAAATCTAATTTATTCAATTGCATTTGATACATCATAATCCCTGCAGCAATACTCACATTGAGCGACTCTGCCTTACCATAGATCGGAATCCGGACGAGCAGATCAGAATTTTCGATTAACGATGGATTGACTCCAGCTCCTTCATTCCCAACGATTAAAGCGACTTTTTCTGGCCATTGAACAGTCTGAACGGGAACAGCTTCTTCCAAAGTTGAAGCGCAAATCGTTACATCATTCTCTTTTAATTGATCAATTTTACCATATAGGTCTGCTTCAATAATCGGTAGATGAAAGATCGTCCCTAAGTTGCCTGGATCTTGAACACTATCTAATAATAATAACCGATTCTTTGAAAAATTGGCCTCTGTTTTTGTTTTGACAATCGCTAAAATTCCTTGAGGCGTTTTTGTCTGAGCTAAGTGCATGAAAACATGATCACTCACATATTCGACAGATTGGCTTGATAGATCGACATTTGGTTCAAAACCTTCCGCAATACTATTGTATCAATCGCCCAATCACTGTTGATGGCTTCTTAAACAAAGTGTGCTCCTTCCACTATGAAAGAGGCTTGTTCTTTACGATGTTTGTTCTGTTTGAGCTTAGCCCAATTTTTAACCATTTGATTTTTCGTTGAGGTAATCATGTCCCTCATCCATTAAGATTATTATTGTTTCTATCATACATAGAAGAAACAAAGATGGTCAAACTATTTAATATAAAATCTTTCTTAAGAAAGGCTATTGACCGATAACACTCAAGAAGAGCTTGAAGCAAGGATCATTGATGCAATCGAAAGTGCTGAAAAAATGTTGCCAGCACAAAATTTACATCCGCGAGAACAACAGGTGTACATCCATCATTTATAATTATTTAGGTAATACAAGTGTGCCTATATACCAAAGTATTACGATGTGTAGAGGGTAAAATATGTAGAATAAGTACTTTAAACCGATTCCTTTTTTACCATTGTATAACAGTAAGAGAGGTAATGCGAAAATCATCATCCATTGATAGCCAGGAAATCCAAACAAATGTTGGTAGAATCCATCAAGACGCCACCCCCATCTTCGCACAGAGTAAAACATTGCAAGACAATAAAAACTATAACCCGCAGCAACTGTCCATCTATTATCGTTTGCAAAATAAAAGGAAACACCTAGTAGAATTAAAAGAGGACCACCCTCAACTACAAGAACATTCCCAGAAATTTGACATACCAAAATTGCGAATGGGGTAGGTAGAAACCCAAAAACTTCCAGTAAGCCAAATAGGATAAAAGAAATAAATTGCCAAGCAAAGAACAATAGAAATAGTTTTATCCTCTTATTTTCCAGTAGCATAATTAGGAATGCTATTAAAAATAAAGTAGAGAAGAAGTTCAGTTCAAGATACGGACCGCTCAAATCTGTATAGTAAATACGTAAATTTATAAATAGATTTATAAAGCTCATTCCGACTGCAGCTACGCCTAAACGTACCAAATACTTTATCCTATTGGACGTGTTTTTAAAACCGATAACTACGCAATAAATAAAGACTGGCGCTGCGATCCTTCCTATCCACCCCATCCATTCTGGCGTCCCCGATATGAATAATCCATAATGGTCAATAAACATGGCGATCAGTGCAATAATTTTTAGATGAGTACTTGTCATGAATTTTCTCCCTTCATGTAAATGTGTGACATAAAGACAAACGCCAAAGAAAAACTTTAGCGTTTGAAAAATAGTATTCTACTACTCTATATTTTAATTATTTTATCGTATGCGTCCTGAAAAATTACTAGGAGCATGAAATTTTAGATAATAGCTATTTGAACTGCTCAACCCGGTTTGGCTCGCAAAAAGGCTTGCGCCAGGACTCACATTCCAAGTTCGAACTGTAGTGTCCCAAATAACATTCTTCTGCATAAGATCTACCCTAAAAGTGTCACTCCGGGAATTATTAATTCTAACACTATACGAACTCTGACCAGTCAAAAGATAATCTGTGTACAAAGTAGACCTTTGTGCTGTCCCTTGAAAGTCATATTGACCCCTGATACTCATATCCCATTCATTACGCGGAACACCTAAACCCAATGGGGAAATTTCTCCTTCTCCCTCATCTACGTAGGCGGGTAGTTCGGGAGACACTCCGACGTTTTCTAGCACTTCTGATTCGTCGTCGTGCTTAA
The DNA here is from genome assembly GCF_026805325.1 of Natronobacillus azotifigens. Taxonomy (GTDB): domain Bacteria; phylum Bacillota; class Bacilli; order Bacillales; family Amphibacillaceae; genus Natronobacillus; species Natronobacillus azotifigens. Next base: position 165,670 of record NZ_JAPRAT010000004.1, on the reverse strand, counting down.
CTTCAGATGATTCTTGTGCGGATACGGCGGTAAACGAAACTAGCACAGCAAAAATAGCGATTAATATTACTGAAACTGACAGTTTTCTCATATTAGCCCTCTCTTTGGTATTTTCTAGTACATTATACCGCAATAAACTGAAAAAAAAACAAAAAAATGAAAAAATTGATAAATGAATTCTTTTTATGAGAGAAAGTGCCTTTTGATCCTATTAAACAAGGGGATTATCAGTTTGTTAATCTATCATTAGGTTCCTGCGTTTACCTATTTATTTCTATTGTTTTGCTGTTTATCCATATCCTTATGGTGCTTACGCAACCGTTTTGCATAAGAAGGGCTCATGATCACATCGCCAAGTCTGTATATAATACATTACTTGAGATTTCACACTATTTACTTTTAACATAAACAAAAAAAATCAGAACCTCCCTACAGACAATAGTCCAAAGAGGATCTGATCCTTTGATTATTCTTTATTTTATACTAACTCACTATCCATAGAAGGATTCAGAGTGATCTGTTCTGGTCGATCGGATAGAATTAAGTGAAAGACACCCCTTTGTGTATGAACACTAATTTTATACGACTCTCCTAACACGGTCGCATCTTTCACCACTTCTTGTGGCCTCATGTGAAGTTCTGTTCCCCAATTGGACATGTTCACCAAATAGATACCATTATGCAAATTCAGAAATTCAGCAACAGATGCTTGTGCAAGCTCGTCGACTTCTGTTAGTTCTTCTTCTGCATGGATGGAAGCGATCGTTAGGAACACATCCTCACTAGCCGAAATTGCGGTAAACAGCGGATTTTCACCTATAATATTCTGATAAACAAGCCAATCATTTTCCAAGTCTTTTTCTTGACTAACTTCTATGTATGCTTGATCATCAATAAATCGAATCATATTTTTCGCGAAAAGTGTCACATATTTCCCAAATTTTTCATTCCCTGCATGATCCAATGTGTTGGTTATTAATTTTTCAATATTGCCATTCTTCATTGCTTCGAAGTGCTCATCTGATAAACTGTTTTCTTTTTTATACGTCTCCAACGCATCGCTAAATTGTTGGATTGTCATATAACCACGATCAACCAGTGCTTGCGCTAAAAACAGGTGACTTTGTTTTTGATTAGAAAGGAGCAATTGTACTTGTTCATCCGTTAAAAATCCAAGTTCAACGGCAATTTCTCCAAAACGCTTATCCACTTGCTTTTGTTTTTCATGTACTTCTTCCACTTGAAGAGGCGTCATATAACCTTCTTCAATAGCAATTACCCCAAACTTCACATGAACAGACTGCTGAAATTCAAGGGCATCTGCTAACTGTTCTCTCGTAATAAAGCTTTTATTTAATAAAAATTGTCCGAAGTACTGACTAAACATCCTGCTCACACTCCTTAATTATCTTCCCGATGATGTTTGTTACTGCCTCGAGGGTAACCGGTTTTTGAATAAAATCATAAGCACCCTTTTCAAGCGCCTTCTTTAAATGTTCTTTCGTTCCTGCCGAAGATGCCATAACCACTTTCGTCTCTGGACTACTATCCATTATTTCCTGCAATGCCTCCATTCCATCCTTATCTGGCATTACAATATCCATGAAGACTACATCAGGATTCTTTTCCTTCACCAAGTCGATTGCTACATTCCCATTTTCCGCCTCGTAAATTTCTTCACATTTACATTTTTCTAAATTACTTCTTAATTTTTTACGAATTAAAACAGAATCATCACAAATTACTACACTTAGATTATTTCCCAAGGTTTTCAATCCCTTCTATTGGTTAAATGAAAAACGTTCACTTAAGATTACTAGTTCTACAGACCTAGGCATTATTCCTTCTGTTTTTACAATATTTTTAGAGCACAAACACTTTCTATGGGCAACTGTCCATAGAAAGTGGATGATTCCTTATTCGAAGTTATGGTACACTTTACTTGCAGATTACTGGCAAAGGGTGAGGATTTCTTGGGTCAAACAATCAAAGCACTACAAACAAAAAGCGAAGTCAAAACCTCATTTCCAATTATGAAACAGCTCCGTACCCATCTGGATGAAGATACCTTTCTCAGCTTAGTTCAAGAGGCTCAAGAAAGAGATCAGTACCATCTGTTTGCGCTTTATCAAGAAGAAGTTATGGTGGCACTAGTAGGATTCAAACCAATGATTACCCTCTACTATGGGCGGTTTGTCTGGGTATCCGATTTGGTAACTACTACAGACCAACGATCAAACGGATATGGAGCTAAGCTATTACACTATGTTGAAGAGTGGGCAAAAAAGCACAACTATCCATCTATCGCCCTATCTTCTGGATTACAGCGAACCGAGGCGCATCGTTTTTATGAAGAGAATATGGATTTTGATCGTGTCAGTTACGTGTTCAGAAAATTGGTGTAAGAAGAATGAGAATGAAAAATTAAGAATGAAGTTATTATGGGGGCCTCTAACATGAACAAAGAAGCAACGGTGTATTGGGAAAATTATTGGCAAGAAAAAAAACAAACTCCTCCGGCAAATTATACCGCTTGGCAGTTTGGCGCAGATCCAGATACATTGGCACAGCTTGTATACGATGGAAAAAAGACCGCGACATGCTCTGCTCTCATCTTTTATGAAGTAGAGAACGAACCGCTTCCTATTGTCGGAGAATATAGTGTAATCTTAGATAGTCAAGATAAGCCTGTGGTGATTATCAAAACCGTGGAAGTAACCATTTCCCCAATGAATCAAGTTCCTGAAGAATTTGCTATCGCTGAAGGCGAAGGTGACGGCACGTATGCATATTGGTGGAGAGAGCATGAAAAGTTTTTCACCGAAGAACTAAAAGAGTTAAATAAACCTTTTCAAGAAGATATGCTGTTAGTCTGTGAAAGATTTGAAGTCGTGAATAAGTGAATGCAAGGAGAAAAACGGTCAGACCTTTCTTATGGACGGTTGCCTATGTTAGAATCTGACCGTTGATTTATTTATAATCGAAACTTCTGTTCCCTATCCTTCGTATGAATCACTGCTGTATGGTATTTTGCCTTGTTCCTCTAACTTCTCTTCCAAATAACTACGAAGACGAGATATCGCTTTTTCATCACAGGTAGGACCTAGTTTCATCGTTTCTTCGTATTGTTCATGACTGAAGGCTAGATCAGCCTGAATAACTTCTGGTGTCAAACCAGCATGTTTAAAATTCTCTCTTAGTTCCCTAGCTACATACTTCTGTTCTTCCCGCGTTAAACTCATTTTTTCACCTCCAAGTTTCGTTGTTCTCATTTTTCCCAACTATTTGTTTTTTACTAAACTGTCTGATTAGCCCGAATGTTGTTGGGTTAATCATTTGTCAAAAAAATCCACTCTAATAATTGAAGTCGGCATTTCACTTTATACTGTTTTTGTGAAGTGATTAGCAAACGTTACATTTTCGTTTAGTCTTTTTTAAAATTTCATAAAGCTTTTTCGAAATCGTTCCCACAAGCTCATCTTAAGAACAAGAGGAAACCCCTCCCTACAGACTATTGTCCACAGAAAGGGGCTGATCCTCTTCGTCTAATGAAAAATTATGCTTTTTTACGCTTGGAGCCGTAGATAGCTAATCCGGCACCAGCAAGTAAAATCAACGCGCCCACTAATAAGTAATTGTATAGCGCTGTTGCTGTGGATGGTAATCCGTCTGTTTTCCCTTTAGATTCTTCATCTGACGGTTCCGTTGACGCATCTGACTCGTCATCGTCTTCTGAATCATCATCTGCTGGTGTCTCACCTTCTGCATCTTCTTGTTCACCTAATTGAGCTTCAAGTGCTTCTACTCGCGCTAGAAGTTCTGCAATAAGTGCGGAGAGACGCTCATCATTTGCCTCAAGCGCTTCTATGTCAGCTCGCAAGTCAGTAACTAATTGCTCAAGGTCGGTAACGTCTTTCCCTAATCGTTCTAGTTCCTCTACACGTTCTGTTAATTCTTGAATTTTTCTTTCCAGATCGGCAATAACATCTTCTACATCATCTTCGAAAACACCATAGGTTGAAAAGTGTGATACCGTTAGACGGATAACACCAGCCTCAGGATCTGCTTCTCCACCTTGACGTTCCCAATTGTCGCCACTTAGATAGTAGATCGATACCCAATCAACAATGGTATCATAGCTTAATTCTAATTCGAAATCACCTTGATAATTTTCATAACCTTCTGGATACGTTATCTCTACAGATAGGACATCTCCAGCTCTTTTTAACTTTTTACCAGAGTCCGATTTAGGATCACCTAGATCATCGTCATCTAAAAATACCGCGCTTATTTTCGTCCCTACCGGCAATGTAGCAGGTGTTTTAATTGTTGCTCTCTTGTCATCCCCTTCAATAATCACGGTTTGATTAGGAGAGATAACATGTTCCTCACCAGTTCCGATTGTTATTTCGGTTTTTTCATCGTCATCAGATGGATCTGGGGCAACTTCTGCGTCCAAGCGAATAACCGTTGCTGTTAATGGAGCTAATTCAATAGATCCTTCTGTTAAGGTAACACCAACCGGATCACTGATTGGCTCTGTACCCGCGGTTACACCATCGACGAGGATATCACCTGCTGTATAGTCTGCTGTTAACGTTAATGGACGTGTTTTGTTATCAGCATTGACGAATACAACGTACATATCGCCATCACTATCAATAGCCTGGTAGCCAATAATTAGATCTTCAGAACCAATTTCCGGTGCTTCAATCATGGAAACAAATTGATCAATTTCTTCCATTGTTCCACGGCTAAAGGCATCTGTTGATCGACGTAAAGCGATTAAACCTGTTGTATAACTTTGCGTTGTTGTGTTGATCGGATAGGCTACCTCATCCGTTGCCTTCGCCCAATCAAATTTGTTGATTGCATCAGTTGAATCATAGGAATCATGGATGAAATACGGATACTCAAATGGTTCTCCATTTTCATCTGTCATAAATGTTGATTTGTATGGTGCCTCTGATGCAGGTACTGCTTCTTTATAATCTGGATGTCTAAACTGTTTTGTTCTACCAAATTCTTGTCCCGCATGAATAAAAGGTGTACCTTGTGCAGTTAACACCATTAAATTTCCCAAACGAATTCGCTGGTGAATTTCTTCTTGATGATCTTTTGGATCTTTTTGAATCGATTGCGCAATAACATCATGTAATGTTAAGTTGTCATGTGCCGCAATATACGGAACGACATCACCAGGGTTTGTTGCTTTAAAATTATGTGGATTTGCCGTTAAGTTATCATAAATCTGCTGGATATTACGAGCTCCACCGGTTAGGAAGCGTGGTTGCCCTTCACTACCAAAACCTGATTTCAACTCATTACGGAACTCATCTGAGAAGGAACCTACGCTTTCTGTGTCCTGCATCCAATGTTGATCAGCTGGTTGGACGTCCGGATAATTCTCATCTCCAACATAAGTTACCCAACCTTCCCCAATCATAACGATGTTCGGGTTAAGTGCTTTTGCTTCATCATATGCTATTTGGATTGACTCAGCATCATGATCTCCCATCATATCAAAACGGAAGCCATCTACTTTATATTCTTCTACCCAATAAGTGATGGAGTCTACTAAAATGCGACGTGCCATTTCATGTGTTGTTCCTAAGCGTCCACCACCGAAACTTTCGCGAGATGTGCCATCGGCGTCCATAAAGTGATAGTAATTAGGCTCTAAATCTTCAAAAATATGAACACGTGCGGTATGGTTATAAACAACATCTAAAATAACACCCATTCCACGACGATGAATCTCCTCAATTAACAGTTTAAATTCTTCAATACGTTTCTGTGGATCTTCAGGATCTTCCGAATACATACCTGTTAATGAGAAGTAACTTTGTGGATCATAACCCCAGTTATAATTATTATTTGTTGATGAATAATCAAGTAATCGCTCATGGTTATTGAATTCATTTGCAAAGAAATAACTCATAACTGGCAGTAATTGAACATGAGTCACACCAAGAGATTCGATGTAATCCAATTTTTCAACAAAGGCACTAAACGTACCAAACTGACTATCCAATTTACCTTCTAAAGATGGGTCAGATGTAAAGTCACGAACGTGCACTTCATAGATAATTGCATCTTCTCTCTTTTCAAACCCTTCAATATCTGCAAAGTTTAATTCTGGACCAATAGCACTCGGATCAACGATTGCTGCTTTTCCAATATAATTATCTGGGTTCGAGCTATCCCACGCTGCCATGGATCGAGCATAAGGGTCAAGCGCTAGTACCGTTTCCCCTTCGCGCTCAATAGCAAAATGATAGAAATAACCAGTAAGGTCTGCGATAGCTGTATTGGATTCATTTAATTCAATGGACCAAACACCGCGATCCCCTAAGGTCATCTCTAACTGATCATTAACAACCACTTCTTGGTCATCCTTGTCATATAACACCACACGAATATTATCTGCACTTGGTGACCATAATTTTAACGCTGCTGAACCATCTTCCCGTAAATCTAAACCTAAATCTCCATCATAAGCATACATTTCATCTTTCAAACGCCAACCAACACGTGCAACGACTTCACGGCCGTTATGTGTAATCGTAAATGGCGCATGATCTAACGAAAAATCACCTTCTACTATGATCGTCTGATTGTCCTCATTAATTGTAACTTTCGTTGGTTTAACCACATCTCCGTTAACATTAACAATAGCAAGCTCTTCTAATAATTCTTCCTCAGAAAGCCCTGTTACCGTACTGTAAGTCAATTCGATTTCTGAATCCGACAAGACTTCTGCACGTAACAAGCCTTCCTCCGTTGCAAAGTAAGGGTTTGTATACACATTCGGATCTCCTTCACGGACGAAAATTTGACTATGTTGGTCTAAATTAGCAAACGACATATCGCTTGTTTGCTCACCGGTTGCTTTATTCAAGAGTAAAAATCCGATCTCCTCAGCATCTTCAGATAGAGGCAGATCATAAAAGCCACCATATTTTCCTTCTTCTTCAAAGAAGTGAGCGCCATCTGGCCAACCATCAGTCGCTTCAGCTACGTCACCCCAAGTCCATAAGCCCCAATTACTATATTCACCGTCTGCACGATGATAATTAACTCGGATTGCGTTTTCCAAGCGAAGGGGTTCATATGGATAAATTTCATGATCTACTGTAATCCATGCTTCATTCATCTCCCGACTGAGTACCCTCATGTCAAAGTCATCTGTTTGTGCGCCTTGATTGGTATTGATTAAGAAACCAAAATCCTCTCCCGGACCTGCTAGTTCGATGTCGAAATAATGGCCAAAATCAGTCTCAACTGCATTAGAAAAACGCATAGCTCCTGTGGGCCAATTATCCGATGGGTTAGCCACATTCCAAACCCAAAGGCCCAACTCATCTAGTCCATTTACATTTAACTGGTTAAAGAAACTAGCTTCTACATCTTCAAAATGAAGACGGAAATAACCATTTGGTATTTCATCACTAACTTCGGCCTCCGTTGATAAAAGGCTTAAACTATTCTCAGGAATTGCTTCTGTTACGTTACTCGTTTCTGCATACGCACTTGTAGCAGGAAACGCGCTTGATAACATACTTAGTAATAAAACAAAAATCATACTCATTGCTGTGATGCGATTCATTTTCCTTTTGCTTGTCATAATAAACCCCTTTCACGATAATATTTTTGAAGAATGGCGATAGCAACCTCCTTCCTTTATGCAGTGAAAAAGCGCCAAATATGCAATCGGTTGCATTCTTAGACAAAAAATATTGCACAGATAATATGTCACAACCTATGCAAACGCTTACATTGAATATTTTACTATTGTTTTTGTTGATTATCAACCTTTTCCCTAATTTTTAAAAAATAATATACCGAAAACCCAACCTACTTTTTATTCAAGTCGGATGGGTTTTCTTCACTATTATACTTTTTTACGTTTAAAGCCGTATAAAGCGAAACTTCAATCAGTGGGGGTTTTTAGGTATTCCCCCACTGATTGTTAGTCCTAAAGGATGACCTAAAGGCCTTTGAACCATTCGGGGTGCTAGTGTCCGTTACTCCCACTTAAACAACTTGGGAGTCTCCTTGTTTTGAAGTGGGAGTCTTACGGACGGTTTCTTCGGGATAAAGCTAATCCGGCACAAGCTAGTAAAATCAAAGCGCCAACTAATCCAAAATTAAGACGGGAATTATCATCTTCTGGTATTTCATCCTGAACTTCCACCTCCGTTGATAAAATAGTTCCATTTTCCGCAGATAGCAAGAACGTTCCACCCTCTGCTAGAGTCGGTGCTGTTAGCGTCACATGATAGTGTCGCTCGTCGCTTTCCGTTGCTTGCTCGATCGCTTCATACGTTTCACCAGAGTAATGATCCGTGACAACTACATCTGCCTCTGAAACTGCTAACGTAATTTCTTGTGATTGTTCTGCAACGTTAAATCCTAAATAGACAGAGTCATCTTGATACGAACGTTCCACAACCAACCATTGGTCATTGTTGGAACCAGCAATGGTTGTTCGATCTCCTCGTGATAACAATTCTGAATAATCATTGCGGAATTGAATAACTGCTTGATAGTGCGTAAGGATATCATTTCCATCTATTAAATCCCAACCAAAGTCATAACGATTATCATACACTGGCCAATTATCAGCACCTGATTGTCCAAGTTCCTCACCATAATAAATTACAGGCTGACCTTTAGCTGTGATTTGTAAGGACGCAGCTAATTTAAGCTTGCCCTCATCACCGTCGACGAGATGAGATAGGAAACCTTCCTCATCATGACTGCCAAGAAATTGTCCTAATGTTGCATTATTCGTCATCGTTTTATTACGCTCGATCAGATCTTGATTTGCTTGTTCTAAACTACCAGTGACAAAGTGTCGGGCGTGATCTTTAAAGCCAAAATCTAATAAACTATCCATTGTCCCTGTATGATGGTAACCCATATCGTCCTGGTAATTAACTCCCCAGGATTCCCCAATTAGCTTAAAGTTTGGATCAATAGAAACAAGTTCGTTTTTAAAGTGTTGCCATGTGACATCATCCACGTGCTTGACGGTGTCGACACGATAGCTTGTAATGGCGTTCCCATTCTCTGTTGTTGATTTTTCAAGCCAAGCTGTTTGCCAGTCGACAATTTGTTCGCGAACTCCTGCTTCTTCCGTTTTGAAATCCGGCAAACCAGACAATTCCATTTTTAAATCTCCAGCACCAGACCGTTCACGTACCATTCCAGCAAATCGGTCACGATCTTCGCTTGTTGGATAGCCCGCTGGTGGATCTTCTATTTCATTCGTTGATTTTAAGCCATAACCTGCGTGATTGAGGACAACATCAACCATAATATCGATATTGTGCTCTGCTGCTTGATCAATTAATTCATGAAATTCGTCTAATGTTCCCAAATGTGGGTTCAATTCTTCAAAGTTCTTTGCCCAATAGCCATGATAGCTAAAATAAGAACCGTCATTTGAACCAAAACTAACATCATAGGCGACATTCTCAACAATTGGTGTAATCCAAATCGTGTTGATTCCTAATTCATCTAAATAATCTAAATTATCTGTTACCCCTTTAAAGTCCCCACCTTGATAAGTCCCTCGTGGGTTATCATCATATTGATCATAATTTAATCCATAGGGATCATTATTATCAGGGTTTCCATCCGCAAAGCGATCCGTTAACATAAAGTAAATGATCGCTTCATCCCAATCTTTTTCATCATCTAATTTCTCACGTTCTATAACAGTAGCAGTTGCTTCTGTTATATAATATCCCCCTGTTTCATCAACCACTTTGATCGGGATATTTTTTTCACCAGGTTCAATGTCTGAACGAACAGATAAAGTCACCCGGTTTAATTCAGGAGAAATTGATAACGTATCTGAACCACCTAGTTCACGAACATCTGCTTCAATTCTACTAATCTCTAAATCTGAATTGTTCGTAATCTCAACATCAAGTAAGGCATGCTGATCATAGTGCAATTCTCGATTCACTTCAGCATAAACCCCAATGTCCGCTTCGCCTTTAAATTCATCAAGACCATTATTTGCTCGACTTTCCTCTGTTACGTTATTCGTTTCTGCATTCGCGGTTCTAGTCGGGAACTCACTTGATAACATGCTTAGTAATAAAATAATAATCATACTAATTGCAAAGATGCGATTTGTTTTTCTTTTGCTCGGCATAATAAGCTCCTTTTTCGATAATTATTGTTAAAGAATATGATAGTATAACCTCTTTTTTATATTAAGTGAAAAAGCGACAAAGATGCAGCCGATTGCATCTTTGTCGAAAGACTATATAGATAGTTTTTAGTAACCCAAGCGGTCACTATTTTTTTTACTATTCATTTTTTTTCGTAATTAAACATTGTAAAAACCATCCTACTTACCATTCAAATAGGATGGTTTTTATTAGATTTTATGCTTTTTTACGCTTGGAGCCGTAGATAGCTAATCCGACACCCGCTAGTAAAATCAAAGCGCCCACGAACAAGTAGTTGTATAGCGCTGTTGCTGTGGATGGTAATCCATCTGTTTCTTCTTTAGATTCTTCATCTACTTCTTCTTCATCTGACGGTTCCGTTGACGCTCCTGACTCGTCATCACCTTCCGAATCATCATCTGTTGGTTTCTCGTTTTCTCTATTTTCTGGATCTTCTTGTTCAGCCACTTGAGCTTCGAGTGCTTCTACTCGTGCGATAAGATCTGCAATAAGTTCGGATAGTCGCTCATCATTTGCTTTAAGTGCTTCTATGTCAGCTCGCAATGCAGCAACTAGTTGCTCAAGATCGGTAACGTCTTTCCCTAATCGTTCTAGTTCCTCTAAACGTTCTGTTAATTTCTGAATTTCCCTTTCTAGATCTGCAATAACATCTTCTGCGGCATCTTCGAAAACACCATAGGTTGAAAAGTGTGATACTGTTAGATGAATAACACCAGCATCAGGATCCCTCTCACCGCCTTGACGCTCCCAAGTGTCGCCACTTAGATAGTAGATTGATGCCCAATCAACATTGGTATCATAGCTTAATTCTAATTCAAAATTACCTTGATAATCTTCGTAACCTTCTGGATACGTTAGCTCTACAGAGAGGACATCTCCAGCCCTAGTTAATGCTTTACCTGAGTCTGATTTAGGATCACCTAGATCATCGTCATCTAAAAATACAGCGCTAATTTTTGTTCCTTCTGGCAAATTAGCTGGTGTTTGAATCCTTGCTCTCTTTCCATTCGCTTCAATGATAACGATTTGATTAGGCAGGATAACATATTCCTCACCGCTTCGAATTGTTATTTCGGTTTTTTCGTCATTATCAGAAGGATCTTGAGGATCCTCTATCCCTTCAATTAAGCGGACATCAACACGCCGGATATCCGTAGCATGTAAAACAAATTGATAAACGCCAGCCTCTTCTGGAGTAAAATGAAGGTTTTCCATTCCGTCTGGCAACCACGCACCATCCATGACCCATTTGTATTCAATTTCTTCACCCGCAGTTAATTCAAAGCCTTCAGATTTCCATACAAGTTCTTGTTCATCATAGGTAAGTGGATGATCTTCTTCCCAACTTAGTGGTGCTCCACCACGAATAGCACCTTCTTCAAATACTTTATAATCTACTTCTGATTCAATCTTATCTAACTCACCTTCAATTTTTAAAAGATCAAAGCCTTGATCAGCAACCTCAACACTAGTAACATCAATTTTCTCACCATTGATGACACTTGTTAACGCAACATCAGGAGAAGCGATGTAAAATTCAGTTAGGTCAAATGTAACTTCTCCACCTTTATTTACGAAAATTAGTAATCGATCATTGTCGTCTTCGCGTTCAAAGATAATAACATTGTCATCAACATAAATCTCTTCCAGACTACCTGTTCTTAGAGCAGGGTATTCATTCCGCAATGCAATAACTTGCTGATAATGTGCAAGTAATTCTAAATCTTGATCTTCTTCCTCCCATGGCATCATCTCTCGATACCATCGATCTTGCCAATCCGAGTAATTATTGTGGTTAGCACTTTGTGACATTCCCACTTCAGTCCCATAATAAATCATCGGCGAGCCAGGAATCATGAATTGAGTAAATGAAGCTAGCATTAGTCTACTTGTATCGTTACCTGCTTCATATAAGAAACGTGAAACATCGTGGTTATCTAAGAAAGTAGACATAACATATTCCGGATGATACACTTCCGCATTTTCTTGCAAATAATTACTAACATTTTGCATGGAACCACCGTGTGCAAATGTTCGTTTAAATGTACCTTCAAAGCCAAAATCTAAGGCGCCATCTAATTTACCCGAGTAAGAGTTGATTTTGTCTCTGCTATCCCAAATCTCACCTAAAATATAGTAGTCTTCATCCAATTGTTTCACCGCATGACGAAAGTCTACCCAAAAACTATAACTTGGACCTTTTACATAATCAATGCGATAGCCATCAAAACCAACCTCTTCTAACCAAAACGGAACAACTTCCTCTAACATGTAATCACGCGTCTCTTGATTATCATTGTTTAATTCAGGTAGTGATCCGACCCCATAAAACATGTCATACGAACCATCTTCATAGAATGTATACCAATCATAATATGGACTATCTACCCCATTCTCAAGGGCATTTTGAAAAAATGGATGTTCATCCGACGAATGGTTAGGAACCATATCATAAATTACTCGCATTTCTCGGCCATGAGCATCTGCGATTAAATCCTTTAAAAGATCCAAATCTCCAAAGTTTTGATCCACTTCAAAAAAGTCTGCTGGATGATAACCGTGCGAATATGGACCTTCAAATACAGGTGATAAGTATATTGTATTGATACCCAGTTCCTCTAAGTAATCAAGACTATCAATAACGCCTTGGATATCGCCACCCATCCAGTCTTTTAGTGCTTCTTCTAAGCCTACTTCATCCGGATCAACGGTATCATAGTTATTATTAGGGTCACCATCACGGAAGCGATCAACGAAGATATGATAGACGATTGCATCTTTTGCCCAGTCTGGTGATGTAAAATCATCCACATAATATGCAAATTCTGTTGCTCCATCTGGTGTTAAACTATTGGTATCTGCAAACTGAGAACCTTCTGTATTTTCATTCCAAACATCTACGATATATTTGACAGGTGTCTGGTTATTTTGGGCTGGAATTGCCCCTTCAAATGTTGATACATAACGACCGTCACTCTCATCTGTTAAAACATGATGTAATTGTGTAAATGTGCCCTCAGCAGCCTCTCCACGTGCACCTATTGGTGAGGTTCCATCCGTTGTATAGTAAATTCCACCATCTGTAATCGGTCCATTATGTTCAACAGTAACCGTTATGTTAACGTCATCATTTTCATCTGGAATAAACGGATCATGGTTAAAATTATGTCTTACATTTGATGCAATTGGAATTCCTGTCCATGCACCAACGGTATCTTCAATGATACTTCCATCTTCCGTAAATGTTGCTGTTCTATTCCCATCTATCATTTCCACAAACTTCGAGTCACCTAAACCGTAACGATACTCTAGCTCTTCACCTGCACGACCTTCGACGGTTATTTCGTAGACTCCTTCACTTTCTCTCGTTAAGGGAGTTACACGATAGTTAAAGTTGTTTAAATTTGATCCCAAAGTAACGTTAACCCATTCTGGCGTGTCTTCTGGGAGTTGTACTCTAAGGGTAACTTCTCCATCATATTCATCAGCAGGTCGAACATCAACTGTTCTTTCGTCATTTGGGTGAAAGACAAATTGATAAGCCCCTGCTTGCGGAATAGCAAATACAAGGTTATCACCCGACATCCATTCACCATCATAAACAAACTTGTATTCAAAATCGATGCCTCCTGGTAAGTTTATCGGTTGACTAACCCAAACCCTTTCTTCACTGTCAAACGTTAGCGGATTGTCGTTACTACTCCAATCTAACGGGGACTGACCACGTACAACAACACTGTCATATTCATTTTCACCGCTCCATTGTGCATGACTCACACTAATTGGTGATACGGAACTAAATACTAGTAAGAACGATAGAAGCATTACTACTATTTTCTTCATTAAATTTTCTCCTTTTTTATTGTTATTCTTTATGTTCAATATCCACTTCCGGCTTAATGAAATCGCTTGCATTAACCTCTAAAAATTTTTTTATCAAAATATAGTGAGGAAGTTATCATGAACTTCCTCACTATATTGTTTTCCTTATCCTTTTGTTGCACCTGATGATAAACCAGTAATAAGGTACTTTTGTAAAAACAAGTACAAGATAGCTACAGGAATCGCAACTAGCATAGCGCCTGCGGCAAATCGGGTAAAGTTATTAGAGAATTGATCGTTAACAAAATTATACAGACCTAAAGCCAATGTATATTTTTCGGGACTCCTAATAACAATACGTGGCAAAATGAAATCCATTAACGGACTCATAAAATTAAACAATGCGACCACGGCTAAAATTGGTTTCGCCAGCGGTAATAAGATCTGAAAGAAGATTCTAAAGTGTCCTGCTCCATCTATCTTAGCTGACTCGTCTAGTTCACGTGGTAAGGTGTCAAAATAACCCTTAACTAAGAAGGCATTCATTGGAATTGAACCCCCAACATAGATAATTGCTAGACCAAATAAACTATCTAATAAACCAATTGTATTTAATAAAATATACAAAGCAACCATCGCCATTAAAACAGGAAACATTTGCACTAGCAAAAAGGCATATAAGCCATTTTTTCTTCCTTTAAAGCGATATCGTGAAAACGCATAAGCGGTTAATGCAGTAATTAACGTACCAAAAAATGCGACCGATGCAGAAACGGCTAATGTATTTCGATACCATAATAGATAGTTACTTCGAGGGTCCGTAAAGAGCCATCGATAATGATCTAGTGACCAGTTTTCCGGTATCATAGACGCGCCATATAGTCCTCGTCCTGGGTTTAAAGAAACACCTAGTGCCCACAACAAAGGATAGAAAATAATTACAAACGCTATTGCTACTACAATATAGATCAAAGCTAACTCGAAAAAGTTTTTTGTTTTTCTACTCATCGTTTTATTTGCAGTTAATTGGCTCATTTAGAATGTCCCCTCCTCTTTAAAGGAACGTGAACGACGGAATTGTAAAAAGGCAAATGTTGCGACAATTAACCCCAAGATAAGGGAAATCGCAGCTGCCATATTAAATTGTTGATTGTTAAATGTTAATCCGTAAATCCACGATATCAATATATCTGTTCCGCCAGCTGTTTGGCCTCGTAAAGCAGGGCCACCCTCATTAAATAAGTAAATGACGTTAAAGTTATTGAAATTAAAAGAATATTGCATGATCAATAACGGTGCTGTAGCGAACATCAAATGGGGAAAAGTAATACTTGTGAATTTTTGCCAACGAGATGCTCCATCAATATCTGCTGCCTCATACCAGTCGTTAGAAATCCCTGTAAGAACACCCGTAAAGAGAGCGTAAACATAAGGAAATCCAAGCCACACTTGTATCATAATTAAAGCAACTCTCGTCCATGTTGAGTTTGTCATCCACGGAATCATCGTATTAAACAAAGGCTGAATAATTTCTACGTTTATCGCCCCGAAATTATCATTAAATAAAGCGGAGAAAACAATAATTGTTACAAAAGATGGTACAGCCCAAGGTAAAATGAACACGGTTCGAATTACACGTTTGAATTTTAATCTTTTGTCATTTGTAAGGATAGCAAGGAACATAGCTAACGCAATTTGTAGCGTTGTTGCAACAAACGTCCAAACTAAGGTCCAAGAAAGTACACTAACGAACGTTGTCCGCCACTCTCGAATGGTAAACAATCGAGTGAAATTTTCGAATCCAACCCATTCTAATAGATGTCTAGGCGGAGCATTATATAAATTATAATTCGTAAAAGCTATAAATCCCATAAATAGCAACGGGAAAATAACAACGAAAATGAGCAAGATTAATCCCGGACCAACAAGAAAATATGGGAAGCTTGAATCCCAAGCATTTCTAAAACCTTCTAATATACCAGTAACTTTCCAACCTGCTTGAATTTTTTTCGCATCTTTATGCGCGTCTGAAATATTCAAGATATAAAAAGCGATGTAAAAAGCAGAGAAGATTAATGCTAATATACCATTACTTAAAAATACACGGGAATCATCTTCTCTTGGCACTTCACCTAATGTCACCAAACCGTGTAGACCGCTCGTAATAAATTCAAGCATAACAACCGCAAAAGCTGCAAAGAAAATGAATAGGACCGCACCTTTAATATAGCGCTTATTATATATTTGACCCAAACCAGGAACAATCGATAGTATCGCTGCCAATGTCGGGTTATGTTTCGATTGATTTTGTTCTAAGTTATTTTGTTTATCTTTTATTTGGTTATTTGTAGACATGCTAGACGTCCCTCCTTAAAGAAGATTTGGGATTGAGAGCGTTTCCTCCCAATCCCTCCTCACATTATTGATTCATTATATTGATCTGTTCGGCAATCTGATCAACTGCTTCATCAAGCACCTCTTGTGCATTATCACCTTGAGATACAAAGTCTAATGCGTCACCAATCGGATCCCAAACTTGTGACATTTCAGGAATATTTGGCATTGGTTCAGCATATAATGTTTGCTCGAAAATCGGTGCCAAGAATTCATCATCAACATCTACCTCAGTATGTGCAGGTAATTCACCTGCTGTTTCAAAGTAAATAGTAGAGCTTTCCTCATTTGTGATAAACAAAGCTAACTCAGTTGCCCAATATAGATTTTCCGTGTAGTAGTTCACTAACCAACCTTTATTACCAGAGAACGAATTTAAGTTCTCCCCGTCTTGCGTAGGAAGTGGAGAAATAGCTAAACTATCACCAATTGCATCTCTGTAATCTGGTATAGCCCAAGGTCCTGTTACAACCATTCCCACTCTTCCTTCATTAAATAACCCATTGATAACATCCATATCAATCCCTGATGGAATTAATCCTTCTTCAAACCACGTTCCAATCATTTCTGCACCTTGTACTGCACCTGGTGAGTTAAGACCAATATCATTTGCATCATAGATACCATCTGCATCTTGTGCAAATACATATCCGCCTGGCGCAGTTAGGAATGGGTAAGAAAAGTAGAAATTAGTCGCTTCCATTAAAAACCCATAGTTCGTGCCATCTGTTAGGTCACGTGCAATATCCATTAAGTCATCCATTGTTTCCGGTGCCTCTGGAACTAAGTCCGTATTACGGAACAATGCATAAGTTTCCACTACAGCTGGAATTCCATATTGAACACCTTCATAACTGAATGATGTCACTGCTTCTTCGTTATAACCACCAAGACTAGCAAGTTGATCGTCAGTTAACTCAAGTTCAGCAGCTAAACCTTGTAAGTGGATATCTCCCATACGGTCATGCGGTGCAAAGAAAAGATCCGGTCCTTGTCCAGCTGGCCCATCCAGTGAGAGTCCATCAATTTGATCAAGAAAGCTATACGGAATCAATTCTACGTCAATTCCATACTCAGCTGTAAAGTTATTCGTAATCTCTTCATATGCATCAAATTGTGCATCTTCATCGTTAACCCACATTGTTAATGATTCTGGCTTTTCTGGGACATCACTGTCTTCATCACCCGCATCACCATTAGTGTTGTCTCCTACATTTTCCGTGTTTTGATCCTCTGTGTTACCATTTGTCTCTTCCGTTTCATCTCCATTACAAGCAACTAAAAACATGGACATTACTAACAATAGCATTACAGATACTAAAAATGATTTGCCTTTAAACATTTCATTTCCCCCTTAACTAAAAGTAATAGATTCATTGTCGCGCAAACGTTTGTTTAAACAAGTTAATAATACCATATCCCCATCTATTAAAACGACCCCTTCTCATAATTACGGGAAACGCTTACAAAAACTGTTTTTAAAACATTAAAAACTACATTGGATCAAAAAAACAATGTTTATAGGGGAAAAGGTAGTATTATTTACAAACACTTACGCTAAGTGGAAAAATCGATTTTTGTAATAATTACTGTAAAGAACTATGCGAAATCGATTGCACCACTTGTTGATTACATTATACTACTTGATCAATCAGGAAAACAACCCTTTTTTGAAATTAAAATTAATTTATTTATTGATTCTTCTTGAAAAGAGCATTTTACTAAGGGGCAAACTATTCCTAAGAGCAATTGTCCACGGAGGGGATCAGACCTCCTTGAAGATCTTCTTTGTTTTTCAAAAGTTTTTTAACATTTTTTATCTACCAATGTTTGTAAAGTATCTCTACAATTATAATCATTGATAGGTGGCAGGTTGCTGCAATCACACCCTATCGATCGAAAACCTACTACGATCAACCTCTTAGTTATCCATTACAATGAAAACCACTATTCTCTGATTATACTTAAGCGCACAATCACTAATGTTTATAAATACTACTTGTTATAGCTATTTTCATGCTACTTAGAAGCCCTCTCTTTTATTGTCATACGCTTTTTGTTACAAACAATAATTAGAATATGATGCTCTAGTTATTGTTCTTTTATAAATTCTAGTTAAGGAGGTGAACAGTGAAATAAAGTGAACCTTCAATCAGTAGGGGTTTTTAGTTATTCCCTCACTGATTGTTAGTTGAACCATTCGGGGTGCTAGCGTCCGTTGCTCCGGGATAAATGTTCATAGTAAAACCATTATTTGCATAACAAAAAAATGTTAGCGCTTACTTTATTGGTGTCTTAGTGGTTCAAGTGATAACCGTTCGATCAAGCAATCAAAAACTAGGAGGATAGTAATCGTGAAGAAAAAACTTTCATTCGTTATTGTTTTTTTATTGGTGTTTTCTCTTTTTTCTAGCGCTAGCGCTTCTATTAGCACGAGTGCAGCAGAAGGCAATTATGACTTACCTCATCTGAAATTTGATTTAGGAACAGAGTCAAGCCCTTCAGCAGATGGCTATACTAAAATATCAGAATTAACAGGGTATGATCGTGAAGTAGGTTATGGTTTTGATGAAGTTAGACCAGGCGATTCAAGAGATCAAGGAAATGAGTTGCGTCGAGATTTTGTCTTAGCTAGTGGAAACACCTTTACAGTGGATTTGCCAAATGGCGAATATTTTGTAGAAATACTTACAGGATCAAACTGGGATAGCAATAGCACGACTTTTTCGCTCCAAGGTGCAGACATGGAAGGTGGACGGAATACAAGTGCTGGTGATTTTGCTATTTATGAAGATTCTGCAACGGTGACAGATGGCCAGTTAACGATTATGTTTGGCGGTGTGTGGGCAAGGATTAATGCAATAGAAATTACAGAAATAGGCGCTGATGAAGCCATCCGTCTGTTTGATTTTGGAACCGAAACAAGTCCGGTCGAAGCGGGTTATACGAAGGTATCAAATTTAGTCGTTTATGGCAGTGATCTTGGTTACGGATTTGATGAGATGATTGGTGCACGAGACCAAGGGACGGACTTGCATCTTAGAGATTTTGTTTTAGCAAGTGGAAATACCTTTCGAGTAGACGTTCCGAATGGGGACTATAAAGTTCTAATAACTACCGGTGCGGAATGGGACAATAACCGCACAAGCTACTCACTTCAAGGAGGAGAAATTCAAGGTGGCACACGAACAGAAGCAGGCCAGTTCCTTACTTACGAAGACCATATTCACGTAGCAGATGAGCAAATAACCATTGCTTTCTCCAACGAATGGGCACGCATCAATGCGATTGAGATTGTTCCTATATTAGTCATTAATAGTTTGGAAGTGTCTAACTTTTCAGTAACAGGTACATTCGTTGATCTGAATTGGGAAAGTTCAGCTGCTGCAGTATCTTATCATGTATTCCGAAAAGAAGAAGGGGAAAGCAATTTTACTCTAATCGGAGAGACAATCGATTCAAATTATCGTGACGAGACGGTAAATGTCGGTTATACGTATACTTATGCTGTAGAGGCTGTCACAAATTTTTCACTTACACCAGTAAAAAGTAATGAAGTAACCGTAACAATGATTGATGAAAATAGGACACCTCCAGGACAACCAACAGAAATAGAATTAGGCGAAGGGGTATCAGAAGAACTCGTTACCTTTTCTTGGGGTGAAGTCAATGATGCTACCCTTTACTATGTTTATCGTTCTCGATTCCATTTTGAGCAAATTCCAAATGCAATCGAGTCATTTGAACGTATTGGGATAACGGATGAGCCATTCTTTACGGATAGTGATATTCATTCTCCAAATCCGTATTATTATTTTGTTACAGCAGTTAATGAAGGTGGAGTTTCCGAAATTTCAGAAGTGCTTGAAGCGCAAGGTAGAGATCTACCCGAACGAGAACAGTGTGGTGCCGGCGCTTTTGATATAGAAGTTATCCAAACTAATGGAACATGGCAGGCGATTCGAGCAAATGGCGAGGTGGTCTATTCTGGTGAAGTTATGCTAGAGGCCGTTCAGTCAGCTGTAGACAATTTAACGCCTGATCGAACAAATCAAGAAAAGGTACTTGTTCGTGATTCGGGAACGATGTCAGCTGATGAGTCTATTGATCTACCAAGTCACACAATTTTAGAGGTGTGTGGTACGATTCATGTAAAAAAAACAGATGGTGGTTTCAGCTATGATAACCATGCAGCCGCTGTACGAGTGAGATATGCTGAAAATGTTTCTATTCCAAATCTAAGCGTAACAGGCAGTCCGAACTTCGGTATTTTTGTTCGAACTTCAGAGGATATTCATCTAGGAAACATTGATCTTCGTCTTGACAGCGGGCATGGTATTCGAATAGATAGCCGTGATGATGACAGCGTTTACGGTGTTCGTAATGTTCAAATAGATGAGGTTTACGTTTCAGGAACGAGCAGTCATGGTCTTGAAACCTATGGGGTGGATGGTATTAAGATTGGCATGGTCACTGCCGTAGACACTGGCTATTCTGGTGTATTATTAAATGATACGATTAATGCAGAAGTTGATACCGTTTATGGTTATCGAGCAGCATCAGGAACTGGTTATGCGGCATTCCGTATGGCTAACCGTAATGGGCATATCGATGATGACTATACACCGAACATTTTTGTAGGGGAAGTTATCGCCCGTCATGGTGGTAGAGGTATCTTTAGTGTTTCAAGAAGTGGTGGAGCCGTTATTGATCGAATTGATATCGCTCATACAGGAAATAACGCCATATTACTCGAAAACGGATACAACATTACCATTAATGGTGGAATTGTTGAGGGGCAAAATGGCATTCGTATTTCCGCTCGAGCAGAATTTCCTAATAACTCAGATATTCTCGTTCAGAATCTAACTGTACGAAATTCCTCTATTATTGAAAGACCTATTGGAGAAAATATTCAGTTCTTAAATATTACACTAGAGGGAAATAGTACAGTAGAGGCTAATTATATTACCTATGCTGAAGACATAGATGAACCTGGGGAAGATACTAACGATCCAGATGAGGAGGCTGATGATCCGGACCAAGTCACCGGTGATCCAGTTGAAGGGACAGATGATCCGGACGAAGGCACTGGAGATCCGGGTGAAGGGGTTGATGATGAGGATGAGGAAGCTGACAATACGGATGGAGGGGCTGGTGATTCGGATGAAGAAGCTGATGATCCAGAAGAAAGCACTGACGATCCGGATAAAGATGTGAATGATTCTGAAGAAGGCGCTGATGATGAGGATCAGATGCCAGATACAGCGACAAACACCTATACAAACTTGTTGATTGGTTTTGTCTTACTTATCATTGGCGTACTGATATTTTTCATGATACAAAAAAGGTTGGGAATGAAGAAAAACATTTAAGTATTTATAGATGGGCATTTCTGGTTTAAGCTGGGAATGCTCTTTTTTTGCAGAATATAGATAAGTGAAAAATCAAAAAAGCCACTCCAATGATTGAAGTCGGCATTTTAAGTTATTCTATCGTGATTGTTTTGGCGGTTGACACACATCGCATTTTCGTTGGTGTTTATTTTTGAATTTCGTAAAGTTTTTTTCAAATTGGTTTCCGCATGCACATCTAAAAAGTAATTTTTGAGAAAAACCGTGATATTCCGTTGTTAACAACGTACTGTCTGAATTTTTTTCAACAAATTCCTTGATTTTATCAATTGTCCATCGTTTATTCATTTGCTTATACCTCCATATTTATTGCTCGTATGCGTCTTTATGGATACCTGTTCTGAGCGAACATAGTTAGTATCCTAAGTGGTTTATTATAACACGAGCTAGTATAATTCGTTACATCCGATATGATGCATTCAGTAATTTATTGCACGAAACCTGTTTGAAACACTGTTTATTGTTCTATCTTTATCAATTGTTTTGGAGTAAAATTATGCTCATGGATTATATTTTTTACTTTTTTGAAAAAACAAATCGTTTGACAGTTATAATTATCCATGTTATATTTGCAAAAAATTTCATAAGATTACAACTCATCCAGAGAGAGGGAGGGACTGACCCGGTGAACTCTCGGCAACCGCTTATTTAAGATGTAAGCCAGGTGCCAATTTCAGAAGCATCGATATGCTATAGATGGGAAGCACTGTTGCACACATAGAAGCAGCCTCTTCTCGTCATTTTCTGAGAAGAGGTTTTATTATTGCCTGAGTTGTATTTACAAAAATGAACAAAGGGGAGAATCACATGTCAGTTAAAACATTTCAAGCAAGTTCACAGTTAAAGGAAAAGTATTTGATCGAGAATACAGCACGACAACACCGGGCTTTTGTTGATGAGCCTGCTTCATTTGGCGGTACAGATGAAGCGATGAATCCATTAGAGCTTTTACTATCTGCCTTAGGATCTTGCCAATCCGTTGTAGCACGTACCTATGCTGAGAAATTTGATGTTGATTTACTTGATTTTAAAGTGGAATTAGAAGGGGATATCAACTTAGATGGCTTCTTCGATAAAGCGGATGTTCGACCAGGTTTCTCCGATGTTCGAGCTTCTTATTTTATTCGCACGAATGCTTCAGAGGAGAAAGTGAAACAGTTTGTGGAATTCTTAGAAGCACATTGCCCGATCGTTGATACGATTGCAAATACCGTCCAGTTCAGCTCTTCGTATCAGATTAACCAAAGTAAAACAGAGGAAAGTTCCTAACAACAAAAAAGGGTTCAGATCCTTTCCACAACAGTTCTCACAGGAAAGGGCTGAACCTTCTTTTTTATAAAAATGTGAAAATAAAATAAGTATATCTTCTATGCTACCAAAATTGGAAATTAATTTCTGGTTACCGCCGCTATTAAACTTGTAATGTTGATATGATTGTCGTTTGTATTGTTTTTTCTTTATGCTTGCCCATAATATCTCCTTATACTTAGCATTTGGACAGGACTCTTGCCTTCCAACTAATGATAAGGTTTTTTTATAGAATTATATGGATATATATGTAATAAAGTGAAACTTCACTCAGTGGGCGGCTTTTAGTTATTCCCCCACTGAGTGTTAGTCCTAAAGGATGACCTAAAGGCCCTTGAACCATTCGGGGTGCTAGCGTCCGTTACTCCCTCTTAAACAACTTTCTTTTCTTGTTGTTTTGAAGTGGGAGTCTTACGGACGGTTGCTCCGGGATAAAAGTTATTTTAAGTATTATTTATAGCGAATCAAAGAATATGTAACGCTAATGTGCTCAAGCCAAATTTTTTTCATTCTTTAATTGTATTTTTTCCAGAAACAATATACTATAGAAGTATAGTTTGTTTATCCGTTGAACAAAGTGTTTATCTTATTTTTTTACCGCGAAAAGAAAGCGCTTTAAAAATTGTATCAGACTGGAGGAGATAGGAATGAGGAAAATTAGCCTGAATACATTCAAAAATAAACGGGAGCGTCACAAAAAATTTACCGTTAGAAACCTATCAATTGGATGGAAATACGGGGTTGGACTATTGGTTATTTTTCTTTTATTATGTGCTTCAACCGTTCTCATAGCCCGATCTATGATGGCTACAGAAAATGCGGTTGAAACTCTGGAACGCGATGGTAATCGGGCAGTTTTAGTAACAGAACTTGAATCACAAATTCGAGCAAAAACAAATGTTGCCTTTTCGTATATTCAGTTTGGCAGCGAAGTTGATATTAATAATTATGAGGAACGTATGGAGGAGGTGAATCTCTTACTCGATCAATTACGTGAACAGTTACATACAGAGCCCCAAGAATCCTTATTTGCTGAGGGACAGAGATTTAACGAAGATATGGATCAAATTTTCTTTGATGAAGTAATTCCTCGTTATGGTACATCAGGACATCGTGAACTATATAGCAGTCAATTAAATACATTAACATCACGAACGACTTCATTTTTGGGATCTTTGCGTGAGTTAATTAACGAAGAGCGCCAAATCGCCGTTGAACATGCGAACGAAAGTACAGCCTTCGCATTTATCATGTTAATCACATCGATGTTATTTACACTCATTACAGGAGTAATTCTTGTTCTATTTATTAGTCAACGTGTTTCCTATAACTTAAAGAAAGTTGTCGTGCTCAGCGATCATATTGCAAATGGAAATTTAACAGTTGATTCACTAACGTACAAAGGAAAAGATGAGATTGGTAAACTTTCTAGTTCAATAAATGTAATGAAGCAACAACTGTTAACCATGATTCAACAAATTAGTCAGAGTACTTCTTCTGTTAGCACTCAAAGTGAACAATTATCACATTCTGCTCATCAGGTGAAGTCAGGTGCAAAGCAAATTGCTACAACAATGGAGGAATTGGCAAAAGGTACAGAATCACAAGCCAGCTATTCTAGTGAGTTAGCTACTTCTATGAAAGCCTTCGCTGCTGAAATTACTGAAATGAGTGAAAAGGGTCAATCGATTACACAGTCAACAGAACGTGTCCTGACAGAAACCTCTGAAGGGCAAGAGTATATGAATCAATCTGTTGATCAAATAGGTAACATCGATACGATTGTCAAAAAAGCGGTTGAAAAGGTAAAAGGTTTAGACAAGCAGTCAAAGCTTGTAACAAATTTGGTTGCTGTTATTAAAGATATTGCAGGTCAAACAAACTTGCTAGCTTTGAATGCGGCGATTGAAGCTGCAAGAGCTGGAGAATCTGGTAAAGGTTTTGCTGTCGTTGCAGATGAGGTGCGAAAGTTGGCTGAGCAAGTGGACGAATCTGTTGGTGATATTACTAAAATTGTAAAAACAATACAAGGGGAAACAGGTGCCGTTGTTCATACTTTAGAACTCTGTTACGAAGAAGTTTTAACAGGTACAGAAAAAATTGAATCGACAGGAACAAAATTCGAATATATTGAAGAAGCTGTTAAAAACATGACGGATAATGTAAACTCAGTCATGTCTGGACTAAATAAAATAGCAGAGGAAAGCGAGCAGATGAATCATTCTGTTCAAGAGATTGCTGCCATATCAGAACAATCTGCTGCGGGGGTTGAAGAAACAACAGCCTCAGCAGAAGAAGCTTTCGTTGCGATGGAAGACATGTCAACGAGATCGAATTTGCTAAACAAGACATCTGAATCTCTTTCTGAAGTTGTTCAGCAATTTAATATCTAATAAGTAAGGCAAAAACACTAAGCAGGAAAATGACTTAGTGTTTTTACTTTATTAAGCATATTCTTTTGAAAAACTAATCACACATGGATTTTAAAAAATTCCTACTAGTGTAAGAGAGAAGTGATAAACCAAAGTAGTTCTCCCTTCGCTCTTATGTGCTTTCAAACTAGCTTGAAAGCACATCTCAAATCATTACAATTTCGTATTTAAACATTAATAGAAGCTTTGTGTTGTTCTTTCTTCGTTTGAAAATAAATTGCGCTCCAGTACACAAATAACATCATAAAGACTACAGCGGCTCCATTGAAAACATGTACTACTGTTCCACCGATCGAAAATAAGAAATAGGAAACAAGTGGTCCCATAGCAGCACCCAGATCGAGAAAAACACTGTATATCGTCATCAATCGATTGGCATCCTGACCTTGTGCTTCATCTGAGGTTAATGCATCTACCAATGTCGTTAGCGTTGTAGAAGCTGCCATTACGAATAGGATCATTCCCAACCAAATCGCCAAAGGTAACGGGATGGGAATGAATACAAAACCCATAGCAGAAACAACCAAAGCCAATAGAAATAACGGTAACCTTCCTTGCTCGCCATCGGAAACCCTACCTAATCGCACCGCCAAATACGGCTCCCATAACCAGCGCACTCCTTGTAAAGTACCAGCCAAAGCTGTAATACCGATCGTCCAGCGGTATAAGGAGATCTCTTCGCCGAAATGCATCACCATTACTAAACTGATTGATGAGTTAAACATTCCTTGAATAAGGAACGCTAAAATCATTCCGCTCGTAATCGTAGTGATTGCTTTGCATGTTAAGCCGAAAAACACTTTTTTCTTCGGAGTTATTTCTGGTGTTACAACCAAATTTTGAGAAGGATTCTTTGTTATTCCTTTGTATACGAGCGGAATACCAATGACCATACTTAATCCGAATGCTATTACCGTTGGTTGAAAACCTATCATACTTACTAATACACCGCCACCAATCATTCCCCCTAAACTCCCTAACCGGTATAAACCATTGTAACGACCCATATTTTCTCCTCGATTTCGGTCAGTAGAAGCATGTAGTATCGTAAAGAAGCCACCCAATCGTAAAAACGACCACGCTATGCCCCACAGTAAACGCAAAAGGACCCATATAAACAATCCTGTACCAATCCCATATCCTACTGTAGTAATGACAGCAAGCACAACCGCGATATACAAACCGGTTTTTAGCTGGAATTTCCGATACATAAAGCCGACAAGTGGATTCATTGGTATGCGAACAAAACGATTAATTGAAAGAAGTAAACCTACCTCCCATAAAGATTGAAGGCCTACTTGCTCATAGAAAATGGGTAACGTGATATATAACATTGAGTCACCAAGCAAACAGAGTGCCGTAACAAGAGCAACGATCGTAACTTGTTTTTTTCTTCGACCAACTTCATTCACACAACCGTCCCCCTACCATTGCTAAGCAAGCTCTTTTTTCTTGAGCTACACGATGCTAAGAACTTCTGGCCTCCCCCTTCGGAATCTAGTAAAAACTTCTCTAGAAAATACGCGACGCCATCTTGATCGTTTGTCTTTGTAACATAGGATGAAGATAGTTTTAAGTAGTCTGGTGCATTATCCATTGCTACACCAATCGGTACGTAAGACAGCATATCCACATCATTAAAATAGTTTCCAAACGCAATCATTTTCGAACGGTCGATTTTGTAGTAATCTCCTAAATAAGCGATTGCTTTTCCTTTGCTTGCATTCGGATGGATAATATCCATTGATTCTGCTGCACTGCGAAAAATGGTAAGTTCTTTTGCCATCGATTGTACTTCTTCCTCTAATTCAATAAGCTCACTTTCCTTACCAATAATGGACGTTTTTAAGATCGGCTCCTTCATTTCATCAATACTTTCAATGAGGTGAATCGGTACGGGTAAATGAGAAAGATGTTCCAAATGTTTTGCAAACTTGGCATAAAGATAATAGCGTCTTTCTGTACCGAAAACAAATTTATATTCTCTTTCCTGCAAAAACGGCAGTAACCTCTCTAAATAATAGGGGTGATAAGAGGATGTAATAGGAAGTTTATCTGTCAACAAATGAATATAAGCCCCATTAAAACAAACAAACGCATCCTTTAATCCTAACTCTTTAAGAATAGGAATCGTCAATAAAGGGTGTCGCCCTGTAGCGATAATTATTTTATGTCCAGCTTTTTGTACTTTTTTTATCATTTCTTTCGTATAGCTTGAGACTGTCCCATTACTAGATAGCAACGTACCATCTAAATCAATTCCAATTAAATACATCCAATCCCTTCTTTCTTCTCGTGTAATTTGTTTGTATGCTTCCCCTGACAGTTCTGGCTTTTTTCCAGTTTCCAAAACAAAAAAGGTAATGAGATGAATTTCTCACTACCTATAAGTCAGGAATTACTGAGACGCTCTCAAATTGACAATATCCATTCGTTTCTGTAAATAACGAGTGATCAATTCAGCGATTAAAATCATACCGAAGATAACGAGGGTAACGCCCATTACTTGATCATATGCCATTACCCGTGAAGCCCGGATTAGTTCCCAACCGATCCCACCTGCTCCGACAACGCCTAATACAGTGGCATAGCGTAAATTAATATCAAAACGAAATACCGACCAAGAAACAAAAATAACCATAATACTTGGTAATATTCCTTGCATAATAACTTGGAATTTCGTTGCACCAGTCGCGCGCATCGCGTCAATAACACCATGATCAATCTCTTCGATTGCTTCAGCATATACTTTAAGAAGCATGCCGATACTATTAATCGCAAGCGCTAAAATACCTGGGGTTGGCCCGAGTCCAACTGCGATTATGAATAATAGGGCCCATATTAATGCCGGTACTGCTCTTACAAATGCAGCAAATCCTTTCACGAGATAACTAATGCTAATATGTGGAGATAAATTTTTTGCTGCAAAGATCGCTAAGGCAATCGAAAAAATAATCCCCCAAAATGTTCCCATAACGGCAACCTGTAAAGATTCTATTGCTGCACCTGCAATATCAATCGGTTCATCCAGTGTGGGAGGAAACATCCCTTTGACAAGGTGTTCCGCTCGGCTGAAAGCTTGCAGAATTCGTTGGTCAATAATGCCAATTTTATATAAACTGAACAGGAAAAAGAAAATCGCTAAAGCTCTAATAATCCATTTGGTTAGGTGATCTTTACTACGCTTTACCTGCTTCATAGAATCTTCTCCCTAACTTTAGCTGTAGTAAATTCTACGATTAAAATCAGGATGAAAATCATTAGAATCCCTACAGATGCTTGTTTATATTGAAAGAGATTGATATTTCCCTGTAAGGTATAGCCAATCCCTCCTGCACCGATAATCCCTAATACTGCTGCTTCACGAATATTTAAATCCATTTTGTAAAGAGACCAAGCAACAAAACCTGGCTTGAATTGTGGCCATACACCTTGACCCATGACCTGGAACCAATTCGCTCCAGTAGCTCGGATTGCTTCTACTTGCCCTTTGTCAATCCCTTCCAATAGATCCGCGAATGCTTTTCCGAGAATTCCTACTCCTCCGATACCAAGAGCAATCGTACCTGCTAATGGCCCAAGTCCTAATGTTACGACCAACAACATACCAATAATAATGGAAGGTACAGCTCGGATAAAGGTAATGATTGATCGACTTATTAAAGCGAGCACAGGATGAAAGGACGTATTTTTCGCCGCCATGAATCCAAGAACTATGGAGAGAATAACAGAGATCACCATCCCTACATAGCTCATATACAATGTTTGTAATGCCGGATTTATATAACGGCCAATCACACGAAAATCAGGTGGCAACAAATCGGTAAAAATAAACTTTGTTATGTTTGTGAACCCCGTATAGAGAAAAGACAGATTGAAATTTGTCCCAATCCAAGACCAAACGACAAGGGCAATGATAAGACAGCCGATCATTGCTTTATTCACCAAGACTACTCTCTTTCTCTTTTTTAAATCAGATAATACATCGGTTCTTGATTTTTCTGTTACTGACGGAATTAGTCTTTCAGCTCGCATTTCCATGAGAAACCCTCCTTACTTGTTATTGTTAGAATAAGCTCTACAATTAACCCGCATAATATAAATGATTGATGATACCTTCTGTTAACTCCTTTGGTTTTCCGTCAAAAACTACTTCTCCAGCCTTAATCCCAATGATTCGATCCGCGAATTGCTTAGCGAAATCTACTTGGTGAAGATTCACGATCGTTGTAATGCCATCTTCTCGGCTAATTCGTTGCAAATAATTCATCACATTTTCGGAGGAAGAAGGATCTAAGCTTGCTATCGGTTCGTCGGCTAAAATCAATGAGGGAGATTGAGCAATTGCTCTTGCAATACCCACTCTTTGTTGTTGGCCTCCCGATAATTCATCTGCTCGTTTAAATGCTTGATCTGCTAAACCAACTCTATCTAAAATCGCAAGCGCTTCACTCATATCCTGATCAGAAAACCGACCAAAACCACCTTTTAATGAGGACATATATCCTAGTCTTCCATGCAACACATTTTGATGTGTTGGTGACCGTTTGATTAGGTTAAAATGCTGGAAGATCATTCCGATTCTTCTTCGAATATGGCGTAATTCTTTTCCTTTTGCTTTCGCGACATTTTCTCCCTCAAAAATGATTTCCCCACCGGTAGGATGATTCAATAGATTTATCGACCGTAACAATGTACTTTTTCCTGCACCACTTGGACCAATTACAGACACGAGCTCGCCACGATGAATTTTTACATTAATATTTTTTAAAGCTTTTGTGCCATCAGGGAATACCATGCTTACATCTTTTGTTTCTAACATAACTTCTGCCATTTTTCTTCTCCCTTTCTCGCCTATCATTTCTAAGGTTTTTTACGCCAACCTGTCATAAAGAACGCTGTAGTGTCTTCTATATCCTTGCCCTATTAAGAAAATACTTTTCGTGAAAGATAGGGAAGGCAAGCATTAATACACTTGCCTTCTACCATGAAACAGAAGTCTAGTTCAGTAATTCCTCTGGACTCATATTTAGTGCATCTGCCGTATCCTCCACAACTTGATATTCCTCATGGGTAATTGGGATAAATCCACCGTAATATTCATTATCGATTAAAAACTCTTTTCCAAGTTCGTCATTAATCATGGCAAAGAACGCTTCCGCAACAGCATCTTTAAACGATTGAGGTAGGTCTCCTTGAATAACATAGGGTCCACCAGGAATCGGTTCCGATTCATGGAAAATTTTCAACTGACCAAAGTTCGGATGATCCTCTACTCGATCAAATACTCGTTCAATACAAGTACTACAAACACCTGCCGTATCAACATCACCATTTAGTACTGAATAAAGAGAAGCTTCATGACTACCTGAAAAGACAACTTGAGAAGGAAATTCATCCACATTATCCATCGTTAATCCCAACTCATTGATTAACATAGCCTTTGGAAACAAATGGCCGGAAGTGGAAGCAGGATCCGCATATGCTAATGAACGACCTTCTATGTCTGCTAAACTATCAATTCCCGTTTCTTCTAATGTGATCATTTGTGCATAATAGAAGATATCATCTAGCGTCCCACCTTCTTCACTAACTGGAATGGCAAAAGCTTCTCCATTTGCACGTTCGTTTGCTACTAAATAGGAAAATGGTCCAAAACTTGACGCATGCAAGTGACCATTGGCCATCGCTTCTATTAATGCGGTATAGCTTGTTCCATAAAATAGCTCTACTTCTACACCTAACGCTTGCTCTAGGTATGTATTCATCCCATCAAAGCGTTTTGCTAATTGTGCTTGATCTTCTGTTGGAAGGATTCCAAACACAAATTTCTCCGGCCAATCTGCTCGCTCATCTGCTTCTTCCCTATCATTTGCTACAGTATCGTTAGAAGCTTCTGGTGTTTTTGCTTCGGCCGACGATGGCGATTCCTCTTCATCTGCACATGCTGCCATTAAAAAGATAAACAAAATCATGAGTACGCCTAATTTGATCATTTTCATATGTTAATAGCCTCCTCGTTTTGTATTACACTGCTATTATCCATGATTACTATTAACTAGAAATAAAGGGATGGTATTGTTTCTGTAAAATTTATGTTACTACTTGTTCATAAACTTTACATTGGTTTTTGCTTTAGATGAATAGATGTTATGGGCTTTTTAAAAAAAGAGAGTGCGGACAACGTTAAAAATGGTAGCAAGAAGTAGAATCATTAATTTTTGTTAACAAGATGTACAAGTCTTAATAAAAAAAGGGGAGGCTACTATCATGGGTAATTGTCCACGACAGGAGCCTGACCTTATAATATTCGTATTATACACATTCCTCTGCGACGATTCTTTGTGAATGATGTTTTCTAAAATACGTTAATTTAGTAAATCCTCAGGACTCATATTTAATGCTTCTGCTGTATCAGCCACCACTTGAAATTCATCGTGCGTAATGGGAATAAATCCACCTAAATAATCAGTTCCTATTAAAAATTCTCTCCCTACTTCATCATCAATCATTGCATAGAACGCCTCTGCTATAGCGTCTTTAAATGATTGTGGTAAATCTCCTTGAATCACATAGGTGCTACCAGGAATAGGTTCTGATTCATGAAACACTTTTAATTGACTAAAGTTCGGATGATCCTCTACTCGTTCAAATACCCTTTCGATACAAGTACTACAAACGCCGGCTACATCAACATCACCGTTTAATACTGAATAAAGGGATGCTTCATGACTACCGGAAAAGACAACATGAGACGGAAATTCATCCACATTATCCAAGGTTAATCCCAATTCGTTGATTAACATTGCTTTTGGAAACAGGTGGCCAGAAGTGGAAGCAGGATCGGCATAAGCTACAGTTCGCCCTTCTACATCTGCTAAGCTATCAATGCCTGTTTCTTCTAAAGTGATCATTTGTGCATAGTAATAGATATCATCTAACGTTCCACCTTCTTCTCGAATCGGCGTGGCAAAGGCTTCACCATTGGCACGTTCGTTGGCTACTAAATAAGAAAAAGAACCAAAACTTGATGCATGTAAATGTCCATTTGCCATCGCTTCTATTAATGCTGTATAGTTCGTTCCAAAAAATAGTTCTACGTCAATACCTAATGTTTGCTCTAGGTAGGTAGTCATCGAATCAAAACGACTTGCTAATACGGCTTGGTCTTCTGTTGGGAGAATTCCGAAGACAAACTTCTCTGGCCAATCTGCTCGATCATCCGCTTCTTCTTCATTAACATTTTCAACAGCATTAGAATTATTTGATTCTTGATCCTCTACAGTTGACGGAGCTTCAGCCTCATTTGTACATGCTGCTAATAAAAAGATAAACAATACCATTAGCATGCCTAATTTCAACATTTTCATCACACTTAACATCCTCCTTGTTATACAAAAAAGCTGCACTCCCGTAGGAATGCAGCCAAAAATTCATGTATCAATCCATAAAAATTCATACACCTATTCGACTGCACTTCCCCACGCTAGTATTATCTAGATCGGGTTCAAAGGGTCAGAACAATACAGTTCCTCTCAGCCGCTTTCACAGCTCCCCTAGTGCAACTTTGCTATATAATGATATTTACTCCATATACTAATTCAATTTTACAAACTTGTAAAGGTTTATAGGGGAAAGGGATAGAAATGGGTCTACCCCCCTATCATGCACAATTGTCCACCACAGGGAATGGCCCTTTGATGTTAAGCGCTTTTTCTTGTTTTTACTTCTAAAATATCTTCGAAGCTAGCAATCAGGCGATCAAAGATGCGATTCCATGATTGCTCTAAGGCAAACGCTCTTGCCTTTTTCCCAATATCCTGGCGAAGTTGATCGTTTGTCAAAAGTGTTGTTGTTTTTGTCACAAAATCGTTGACACTTTTCGGCTTGCACAAAAAGCCGTTTTGATTATCTTGAAGTAAGTGTTGTACTCCTCCAGCATTTGCACCAATGACGGGTAAACCCGAAGCTTGTGCCTCTAGCACTACGTTTCCAAAGGTCTCTGTCGGGGAAGGGAACAGAAATACATCCGTTGATGCATACATTTCGGCTAGTTCTTCACGTTCCAAAAAGCCTGTGAACGTGATTTGTTTGCAATGATCAGTCGATAGCGTTTGATATAGCGGACCATCTCCTACGATTACAAGATGGGTGCTTTTTTTCAGTTCTTTCGGCAACGAGTGAAAAGTATCGAAAACAATATCTATATCTTTTTCTGGTGAAAGTCTACCAACATAGAGAACTATATTTTTTTCTTGAATCTGATACTTCATGCGAATTTTATCCGATTTTTTTTCAGGGCTAAACTGAATAGCATCTACCCCTCTTCCCCATATGTCGATGTTCGGGTGCATTCTCTTACTCAATAATTTAGCTTTTGTACTGGGTGATGGAACATATACTTTTTCAAAAGGCCGATGAAACCAAGTCATATATTTCCAAATCCATTTTTTCATGAATTGGAGGTGATAGTACGTTAAGTAGTCATCAAAATTCGTATGATAAGATGCAACCATTGGAATGTTGTTTTTTTTACCATAATGGGCACCATATATACCAAGGTTAAATGGGGTCAATACATGAATTAAGGTAGGGCGGAATGTTTTTAACGTTTCGTTGATTGATAGTGGGTTAGGAAGGGCAATTCGACACTCAGGATATAAGGCGAATGGAATACTGGTAAAGCGCTCCACTTGGGGCACGGTTGGATTAGGCGTCCTACTCTCTGGTACGAATAACTTATATTCTATACCAACTTTTTCTAAATAATCGGTATAACGCTTCAACGTTCTAGCAACACCATTAACTTCCGGTGTGTAAGTATCTGAAAATATCGCGATTCTCATCTTCATACACTCCCTGCCTGTTATTTTTGTTCGTGCATCCTTCTTTTTTAATGTAACAGCTTTTTTTTAAGGTTCTGTGTAGACAGTGTAAAGTTTTGGTGAATAAGGGGCCACTCGCTAGCCTTTTAAAGAGCAATTAAATATTTTTTAGATGAAAGATTTACCTTATTCAAGTATTATCTCTATCGTGAGAGCTTGTTCATTAATACCTCGAGATGAACCATGAACCTTGATTTGCTCACATTTATTCAAATTGAATCCTTCTTCCAAGTAAAACAGAAGATGATAAAAAGCGATTTTTGTCGATCTATCATTGTTTTCATCCTCTCGTACTTGTATAATTTAAAGAGTGAAAAAATCTAACAAAAGGTATGGTTATATGGATAAACAAAAAAAGAAAGAACTTGCATCACAACAAGCTTTAGCTAAAAAGTTAAAAAAGGCGGAAGCGGAAGCAAGAAAAAAGGCAATCAAAAACAGAAAACCATTTAAAGGATTGCAAATTAGACCCACCGTTTCGCTTTTTGATGAAGCAGGAAAAGAAGAAGTGGGTGAAAACAACTGGAAAAGATTTGGATTCGATATCCATCCACAAGTGACCCTTTACGCTTCAATTATTTTGATTATTTTTATCTCTCTTACTTTACTGTTCCCAAGCACGGCAGAAAATCTATTCAATACTATTTTAACCAGTATTACAAAAAATACTGGGTGGTTCATGATCTTTGCTGCGAATATCTTTATTGTAGCATCGTTATATTTTGCCTTCGGTCGATATGGAAAAATCATCTTAGGTGGGAAAAACGCAAAACCCGAATTTTCAAAATTCGCTTGGTATGCGATGCTCCTTAGTGCTGGTATGGGAATCGGACTCTTGTTTTGGAGTGTTGCAGAACCAATCACACATTATGGCGATCCTTCCCCCATGTTTAGTGGTGTCGACCCGTATTCAGCATCGGCTGCACAAGCTGCTATGACTAGCACCTTCTTCCATTGGGGCATACACCCTTGGGCGATCTATGCCATCGTTGGTTTAGGTCTCGCATTCTTTTCTTATAACAAAGGGCTTCCTTTGACGATAAGATCGCTATTTTATCCGATTATCGGAAACAAAATTTATGGTTTATGGGGAAATATTATTGATATTTTATCTGTGTTAGCAACCTTAATGGGGCTCGCTACATCGCTTGGGCTTGGTGTTTCCCAAGTAAATGCAGGTTTAAATCATCTATTTGGCATTAATATTAGCATTACCGTTCAGGTTCTCCTGATCGTTGTCATCACAGGTTTCGCAACGATTTCTGTTGTGATGGGACTAGATGGTGGAGTGAAACGGCTTAGCGAAATCAACATGATTTTAGCAGGTGTTTTCCTTTTATTTGTTCTCATAGCAGGACCTACTGTGTATATTTTAAGTGGATTTACCCAAAACATTGGTTACTATTTATCAAACTTCCTTGAAATGAGTTTATGGACGGAAACCTTTAGGGCGACTAATTGGCAAGGTGGCTGGACTGTTTTCTATTGGGCTTGGTGGATATCATGGTCTCCATTTGTCGGGATGTTTATTGCGAGAATTTCCAAAGGTAGAACAGTAAGAGAATTTATCATGGGGGTTATTTTTATTCCTACCGTGATCTCTTTTCTATGGATGTCTGTGTTTGGAGGAACCGCGATTTTTCAAGAAAGCAGTGGGATTGGAGCTATTTCTGCATTCATTGAACAAAATGAAGCACTGGCACTTTTCGCAATGGTAGACAATTTACCACTAGCTAGTATTCTTTCCTTAATCGGAATTATCCTTGTAACTGTATTCTTCGTTACTTCGTCTGATTCCGGTTCTTTAGTTGTCGATCACTTGACTTCAGGGGGAAAACTCGATTCACCAGTACCACAGCGTGTATTCTGGGCAATCATGGAAGGTGTTGTTGCTGCCACACTTCTTATTGGTGGTGGACTCACAGCGTTACAAACTGCTTCTATTATTACCGGTCTTCCGTTTACGATTATTCTCATTTTAATGATTTACTCATTGAACTTAGGTCTCAAGCAAGAATATGAAATCGAAACATCGGTTGATGAAGTATTGGAACAAGTTACTACGGACCATGTTATCAACGAAGTTATTTCTTCAGCAGTTCATGATGATGCACTGGTTGATATTGTAACAGATTCCATCAAGGAAGAAACTGAAAAGGCAGAAGATATAGAGAAGAACAAGGAATAGTATAGATCGAAAAAAATCAGCCCCTCATAATGGTCTAGTGTCTATTATGAGGGGCTGATTCTTTGTTGCTATAGTCGCAAACTATGAATAGCGATAAATAACAAATATTACCTTACTCCATCATTCCCATGATAGTATTATGAAAAATGGAAAGGGATGATGATCATGGAAACATCTGTTATTGGTTATCCAAGAGTAGGAGCTTTAAGAGAGTTAAAATTTGCTACTGAAAATTATCTAAAGAATCATTTAACGAAGGAGAGGTTACAATCTACTGGTTTAAAACTAAGAGAAGCACACTGGAAAACGCAACAATCAAATGGCGTGGATTTTATCACCTCCAATGACTTTTCCTTTTACGATAATATGTTAGATACTGCTGTTTTACTTAACGTAGTTCCTGAACGTTACAGAAAATTGGGACTCGACATCCTTGATGAGTATTTTGCTATGGCGAGAGGATATCAAGGAGAAAAAGGGGATGTTAAAGCTCTTGCTATGAAGAAATGGTTTAATACGAATTATCATTATATGGTTCCAGAAATGGAGGACGAAACAAAAATTACTCTGGCTGGAACGAAACCCTTCGATGAATATCTAGAAGCCAAAAAGATCGGTATCGAAACGAAGCCTTCAATTATTGGACCTTTTACATTTCTGAAGCTAACTAAATTTTCCGGACAGAAAGAAGAGAGAGATTTTATTTCAGATATTATCCAAGCATATGTCGACATTATTCAGAAGTTCGAACAATTAGGCACAAAGTGGATTCAGTTTGAAGAACCAGCACTTGTTATGGATATATATGAAGACGATAAAAAGCTTGTAGAAAAATTATATCGTCCAATGCTTTCTACAAAAGGAAAATTAAAAGTACTTCTACAAACCTATTTTGGTGATCTTCGGGATTGCTATCGAGAAGTTACCGATTTACCTTTTGATGGTATTGGTCTTGATTTTGTCGAGGGTAATAAGTCCCTGAACCTTATTAAAAAACTTGGCTTTCCTAAGGATAAAAAGCTATTTGTTGGAATAGTTAACGGGAAAAATATCTGGCGGAATAATTATGCAACTACGGTTAAGATCGTGAAGGAGCTCGCTGAACATTGTGAAAAACTAGTGTTAAGTACGGCTTGTTCTTTACTTCATGTTCCTTATACGTTGAAAAACGAGAATAAACTTTTGAAGGCTCACAAAAAGTATTTTGCGTTTGCAGACGAAAAGATCACTGAATTATCTCAACTAAAAATCGTGTTATCGAGCAAAGACCCTACATTATCAGATGAATACAAAAAGAACATCGAGTTGTTTTCCCAAAAAAGAGCGGGGCAAAATTCAACTGTACAGTCGGTTGTCTCTACACTTCATGAACAGGACTTTGTTAGACATCCTAACTTTGAGAAACGAGAAAAGATTCAGAAATCTACGTTTGATTTACCTTTACTTCCTACCACAACCATTGGATCACTACCTCAAACAACAGAAGTAAAAGAAAATCGTTCGAAGTTTAAAAAGGGGAAGATTTCTTTTGAACAATATACACAATTCAACAAGGAAAAGATCGCAGAATGGGTTTCCATTCAGGAGAAGATCGGTCTTGATGTACTAGTTCATGGGGAGTTTGAGCGTAATGATATGGTTGAATATTTTGGAGAAAATCTCGATGGATTTTTATTTACTGAAAATGCCTGGGTACAATCATATGGAACTAGGTGTGTAAAGCCTCCAATAATATGGGGAGATATTTCTCGTTCCAAACCAATTACGGTTAATTATTCTGTTTATGCCCAGTCCTTGACAAAAAAAGCTTTAAAAGGGATGCTAACTGGACCAGTAACCATTTTAAATTGGTCTTTTCCACGGGAAGATATTTCATTGAAAGATTGTGCATTTCAAATTTCACTTGCGATCAAGGCGGAAGTACTTGATCTTGAAGCAAATGGCATCAGAATTATTCAGATTGACGAAGCAGCTCTTAGGGAAAAGTTGCCGCTCAGACAAAGCGATTGGCACAGCGAATATCTTGACTGGGCAATCCCTGCATTCAGACTTGTTCATAGTAGCGTAAAGCCTGACACTCAGATTCATACCCATATGTGCTATAGCGAATTTAAAGATATTATAAAAAATATTGATGCGATGGATGCAGATGTCATTACTTTCGAGGCAGCAAGATCCGATCTTAGTATCGTTGATGTGTTAAAAGAATCTGGTTTTAAAACAGAAGTCGGACCTGGAGTTTATGATATTCACTCTCCACGAATACCAGCGGTTGAAGAAATCAAAGAAGCACTTGAAAAAATACTTACTAAGATACCGTTGGAAAAGCTATGGGTTAACCCAGACTGTGGTCTTAAGACAAGAGGGGAAAATGAAACCATCCCTAGTCTTGAAAATTTAGTAGCCGCGGCACAAAAACTTAGAGAGCGGGTTCCTGTATGAAAACAACCGAAATATTTAAAATGAAAAGAGTTTTATCATTTGAAATATTTCCGCCCAAACGAACAGGACCGGTTCAAACAATTTACAATACGGTTGATGAATTAAAAGCGCTTAAACCAGATTTTATCAGTGTTACCTATGGTGCTGGTGGAAATAAAAACAACACCAAGACATTGACCATTGCTTCGGATATCAAGAAAAACTATCATATTGAGAGTGTAGCTCACCTTCCTAGCATCAGCCTAACAAAAGAAGAAGTACTTGAACTATTGGAAAGTTTTAAGGTTGCGGGTATTGAAAACATATTAGCATTGCGCGGCGATTCCAGCCCTAATATAACACCTAATAATGACTTTCATTATGCAAGCGACTTGATAACTTTTATAAAAGATAACGGAGATTTTAATATAATTGGTGCTTGTTATCCTGAAGGACACATTCAGAGCCCAACAATTGTGGAGGATATTCTTCATTTAAAAAAGAAAGTGGATGCAGGAGCTGACCAACTAATCACACAGTTATTCTTTGATAATGACTACTTTTATACCTTTCGAGAACGTTCAATGATTGCCGGAATAAAAGTACCGATTCAAGCTGGTATCATGCCTGTTGTAAACAAGAAGCAAATTGAACGAATGGTTACCCTTTGTGGAGCTAGCCTTCCGAGGAAATTCTTATCCATTATGAATAGATATGAACATAACCCTGAAGCAATGAGAGATGCAGGAGTTGCTTATGCTGTGGACCAGATTGTTGATTTAATAGCAGAGGGGGTAGAGGGGATACACCTTTATACCATGAATAATCCATACATTGCGAATAAGATTCATAAAGCCGTTCATTCATTATTTGTTGAATAGTTAAAACATAATCTTTTTTCTTAAAATACCAATAATCTTCTCGAATTAATGCGTAGAGGAACACTGCAACCTAAATACATCTTTTCCCAACTAAACACTCAACTCGCGCTAGGCCTGCGGTTGCTATTTTCAACGAAACGATTTGTTCCCGCAAAAGTCTCGCATACTCCAGTTGCTGAACGGTATTTCTCAGCAAAATAACCGAATCATAATTGAGCTTAACTCCATTATGATTCGGTTATTATCTTATTTTTTCTCTATTTCGGCTCTTTCATATTATTTAATACTATAACCATACTCTCGTATCCATTTTTTTAATTTTGATATATAATCTAGTGCTATTTGACTTCGTTGAGATTTTTCGTTTGAAATCCAGCCAATACGCATCCTTTCATCTGTTATTAAAGGTACCGAAATAATATTTTCACCATTCAAATCACTACTCAGAACACCTGTACTAATTGTATAACCGTTTAAACCAATAAGTAAATTAAAAAGTGTAGCACGATCACTGACATGGATTGTTTTTTTTCGAGGAACAGTACTTAAAATCTCTTCTGAAAAGTAAAAGGAATTGTGCTCACCCTGTTCAAATGCTAAAAACGGGTACATCTCCAAGTCTTCAAGTGTTACTGCTATGTTTTCGGCAAGCGGATGCTTTGCATAAATAAAAATATGCGGTTCTGCTTCAAAAAGAAAATGAAATTTCAATCCACATTCTTTTAATAGCTTGCTGAGAATTTTCTCGTTAAAATTACTACAATATAGAATACCAATTTCGCTCCGGAAATTCTTAACATCTTCAATGATTTCATAGGTCCTCGTTTCACGGAGGATAAATTCATACTCATCCATGCTCAGATCCATCAGTAACTCGACAAAAGCATTGATGGCAAAAGCGTAATGCTGAGTAGAGATAGAACAAAGTTGCTTAGATGAGTTGTTTCCTTTATACCGCCGTTCCATAAGTTCCGCTTGCTCAATAATTTGACGTGCGTAAGAAAGAAATTCGGTTCCCTCCACAGATAGATATATCCCTTTAGTTGTACGGTGAAATATCTCAATTTGTAATTCTTTTTCAAGTTCTTTAACCGCATTTGAAAGACTAGGTTGTGTGATAAATAATTGTTTTGCGGCTTCACTAATCGATCCACATTCAACAATTTTAATTATATATTTCAGTTGTTGGAGTGTCATAACATCACCTTTATCAATTTTCTTTAAACATATCTGTTATCCAAGGAGTGTAGGTCCCGAACAATTTCTTATCACTTCAAAGGTTTCTTTTAATTATGAGATATATGAAACTTATAACCTTTTCTTCTTCCTTTCGTTTTGCGAATATAAAGTGAAACTTCAATCAGTGAGGGTTTTTACTTATATTGCTAGTCGAACCATTCGGGGTGCTAGTGTCCGTTACTCCCACTAAAACAACTTGATATTCTAGTTGTTTTGAAGTGGGAGTCTTACCGGACGGTTGCTCCGGGATAAATTTATTACGGCAAAATAGCAAAAGCTCGAACTGGAAACCCAGAAGCTTTTTCAAATTTTGGTGCAAGTGCAAAGATAGCTGCACCTTTCGGGGGAATCTGATCCAGATTTGTTAATAATTCAATTTGAAAGGTATCTTGTTCTAAAACGTAATATTCTGCAATTAAACGCCCATTTTTTTGAACATCTTTTGCAGCATCTGTATCAAAAGTTTCATGCCCTACAGCCTTAATCGAACGTTCATTAAATAAAAAGGACAAAGCTTCTACCGACCAGCCAGGTGTATGACCTACACTCGCATCATCTTTATTCTCTAAAGCTTCTTGATCGGGCCACCGTTTGCTCCAATCCGTTCGTATTGCTACGAATGTATCTGGCTCAATTTCACCATATTCTTTCTCAAAGGTTAAAATATCATCAACTTGGATTGTGAAATCAGGATTTTTTCTCACTTCGTCTGATTTATCAATTACAATCATTGGCAGGACTAACTCCTTCAAGTCCATTTCCTCTAAGTAACGTTGGTTCGGAACAAAATGAATCGGTGTATCAATATGTGTCCCATATTGACCCGGAAAAGAGAAGTTTTGAACAAAAAAACCATCATTGTGATCAAAAGCAGTGCTAACTTCTGCATCTTTCAATGCAGCAAAATGAGGGGAAGATGGACCGAAAGTATGTGTCAAATCAATCCACTTTTTTTCTTTCAACAATTTTAGTGCTTTTAAAACATCACTCATTTTTAATCACCTTACCTTTTATTCTATTACATATCCATAAATATGCGATTTTGAGACTACTTTAGTAAAGATAGAATGATATCAGGTTGTATGACAACAAAAAACCTCTTCTAAATAAAAGAAGAGGTTGATGATACTTAGTAATACTGACGACTCTTCTTATCTTTCAAGCTACAAGCTTGCTGGAATTGGCACAGTACAAAGAAAAGTCTGCTGCCGAGGCTTCAAAGGGCCAGTCCCTCCACCTCTCTGGATAAGATCGCTTATTATATAGAATGTTAGGATACAATTTACTACATTTTGTTAATTGTGTCAACCACAATTTAGAAAATTTTTACTTGTCTTATTCATTTTATTGAAGTTGGATAGCCCTGAAGGTTCGTTATTGTCCACATCAACCACACTCTCGACCATATTAAAAAACTGCCCTTTTACTACAATACGCAATAAGGGCAGCTTTTCATGATAGTTCTGGTTAATATTTTTTTAACAAGTACCTCAATGGAATAACCGATACAAGTATGATTAGCAATGCTGATGGTGCTGCTAAATA
Organism: Natronobacillus azotifigens; assembly: GCF_026805325.1. GTDB lineage: Bacteria > Bacillota > Bacilli > Bacillales > Amphibacillaceae > Natronobacillus > Natronobacillus azotifigens. The sequence continues at coordinate 122,930 of NZ_JAPRAT010000004.1, read as the reverse complement.
ATACAAAGATTCATTTGCTTCTATATACACTCTTACCGCCAATGTATCAAATCCTGGTGGACGAAGCATTAGCGTTGCTGGCAGTTCTTTAATCGAACTAACGAAAACAAGCGCACCACCCGCCAATACACCCGGTAAAATGGAAGGTAGGATAACTTTAAACATAACTTTCCATGGTGGCTGCCCTAAACTTCGGGCTGCTTCATCAATCCGTGGGGAGACTAAACTTAACGATGCTTCCCCTGCTTGCATCGCTTGCGGTAAAAACCGAATAACAAGCGCGATCGCAACCATATAGAACGTATTATACAAAGTAGGAATATGGTTATTAAAAATAAAAATAATTCCTAAAGCAACAATTACCCCAGGTAAGGCATATCCTGCATAACTTAATTTATCAATCGAACTTGAGATCACTGAAGGATACCTCGATTTCAAATAAACAATCGGCATAGCTAATACCATACACAATAAAGAAGCAAATAAAGATACTCGCAAACTGTTCCAAGCAAAACCAAAGAAACGGTTATCAAGCGCACCCATCCCTATTCCAATAATAGACCAATAAACGAGTACGATAATTGGTAACACTACCGAAACAAAAAATATCACACCGACAAACATAAGTGTTGGTATTTTCCACTTACCCAGTGATAAAACATCGGGTTCTTTAAAAGTATTGGACGTTTGGTAGTACTTACTTTTCTTCCTTGTTTTGACCTCTATCCATAAAATAACAACCGTTAGTAAAATAAGGACTAGACTTAATATAGAGGCCGACGCGATATCAAAACTTGCTCGTTGAAAGTAAATCGCCGCTGTAAACGTAACATAGCGCATCATCGAAATAACTCCGAAATCAGATAAAACGTACAAAGCTATTAAAATGGCACCTGCTCCAATTGCTGGCCTTAAAAATGGCAAATTTACTTTCCAAAAGATTTGTCTTGTATTCATCCCTTGGGAACGGGCAATTTCTTCAAAATTACGATTCATTTTTCGAAGGGAAGCACTTGCAATTAGAAATACATAAGGATAGGTAAACATTGTTAACACGAAAAAGACTCCCCAAAACGAATAAACGTTTATTGGATAATCACCGAGCACATTCACTAACCAAGGTGTATCGCGCCAAAAGTCTCGAGCCCAACCACTTGGTCCGAAGACAATTATATATGTCATCGCCCCAACATAAGGTGGAATAACTAATGGGAGAGCTAGTAACCACTGCCACCACTTACGACCAGGTATATCCGTTCGGACAACAACCCAAGCTAATATTACACCAATTACAACCGCACACACCGTAACCGCAAAGGCTAGCAAGAAAGTATCAAATAAAAGTTGCGGTATTCTGTCATCTAACAAACGCTGCCAACGATCAACACCCGCGAATAAAGATTGCCAGATGACATAAATAATTGGTACAGACATGATCAGTCCAGTAGACAAACCAAATAATAACAAAACATTACCTGGTGGGTTTCCGTGCCAGCTATCTCGCCACTTCTTTCTTAAAAAACGGAGAATGGCTGGAGAGGAATGCTCTCCAGCCTTGGCATGTTTATCGTAATTTGATTGATGTTTATGGTGACGATGATTACTCATTTGCGCCCTCTCCTAAGTAGAAAAAATCAGGGTTGCCTTATCTTAATTCAAGGTCTAAGCCAGATTGTTCAATAAGTTCTTTCGTATCTTCAAAATAGATACCAAGGTCTTTCAATGGCATTTGTTGAACTTTCAAATCCGTAAATCTAACTGCATGTTCATATGGAGGGTCTAGATCAGGGTTGATTGGAATTTCCAACGACTCTCCAACAAATGCTAATTGATTTTCTGGTAGAAGCAACCATTCAATGAATGCATTTGCATCTTCCTCATTTGGTCCACCATTAACAAGTCCAACACCTGCTGCATTCGCAATCACTCCCATTTCTCCTTCAGCTTGATCAGGATAAATGAATCCAACATTGTTATTAGTAGGCTCTTCTAATTGTTGGTGATAATAATAGTTGTTTACTAAACCAAAGGGATGCTCGCCTGCACCAACTGCTTGACGAATATCGCCATGACCGTTATATATTCCTGCTGCGTTTTCTTTGATTGCTTCTATCCATTCCGCTGTTCTTTCGTCGCCCCACTCGTTACGTAGTGCAGATACATTACCAATCATACCACCATTTCCACCACGAGTAATAGCAAATTGACCTTCAAATTGTGGATCCATTAAATCTTCCATCGTTTTTGGCATTTCTTCTTCCGTAATCATATCTTTATTGTAAATGAAACCACGAGATCTTGCAGATAAAGCAATCCATGAATTGTCATCCGCACGATATTGTGCATCGATCGTTTCCACGCCTTCTCCGTCAAAACTTGCTAGTAGATCTTCCATGCGCAAGTATTCTAATGCACCAATATCATTGGAAATAAAAATATCCGCTTGAACATTTCCAGCTTCTTCTCTTAATTGAAGGGCATCTGCTTCGTGTAAAGCTCTTACGTTTATCCCTGTTTCCTCTGTAAATTTATCCAGTAACGGTTGTACAAACCGCTCGTTTCGACTTGAGTATACTACAATCTCCTCTTCATCTTGTTGATCACACGCAGTTGCAACAAGTACGAATAGCATTAAAAGCGAAGTAAACAGTAATAATTTTATTGCTTTTTTCATGATGTTGTTTCCCCCTATAAATATGTATTTTTGTATTGCAATGATATTCATTCTCAATTACTAACATTGTTTAGTCTACCGTAACTGATAATCATTGTCAATAAGATTTTAATCATTGGTTAGCTATTCGTTTAGTTTTTACAATTCTGTCTCAACGAATACTTATATTTGAATAAGTTTTCCTTTTATGTTGGTTTCACTTTTTCCCGTGTAAAAAAGCCTACTTCCAAGAAGAAAGCAGGCCACTTATGTGTAATGATTTATATTCTTTAATTTACTAATGCGACTAATTCAGGGGTTATATTAAACGTAACAGCACTACCGATTTCAATATCTTGTTCGATAGGAGCATAAATAACCATTGGTTGGTTAGGTGTGTGGTCTGATTGTAATCGAACATGAAGTTCTTGGTATTCACCACTGTACGTAGCTTGTTCTACGATACCCGCATAACGACCGTACTCTGCCAGGCGGCAACCTTCTGGACGAATTGATACAACAACATTTTCACTTTCTTGATTTGTTTGTTGTGGTACACAAACACGACCAAAATGGGTCTCCACATGCTTTAAATCCGGACACAATGTTCCCGAGATTAAGTTTGTTTTGCCAACGAATTGCGCAACAAAACAGTTCACTGGACAACGGTAAATTTCTTTCGGTGCTGCAATTTGCTGAATCACACCTTCATTCATTACCACAACACGATCGGACACTGTAAACGCATCTTTCTGATCATGCGTAACAATGATTGCTGTTGCATTAGCTTTTCTCAAGATATTCGTAACATCAAAGCGCATTTTTTCTCTTAATCCTGCATCTAAGTTACTAAACGGTTCATCCATTAAAATAACTTTCGGGTTTGGTGCTAATGCACGTGCTAAAGCGACGCGTTGTTGCTGACCTCCGGATAATTCGCTTGGTAATCGTTGACCAAAGTCACCTAACCCAACTAACTCAAGGACTTCTTGAACACGTTTTTTCTTGTCTCGTGCTTTCCATTTATTTAAGCCGAACATGACATTCTTTTCAATCGTTAAATGAGGAAATAAGGCATAATCTTGAAACACCATCCCGATTCCTCTTTTTTCGGGCGGCAACGATCGACGGTCATCATAAACAACTTCATCACCAATTCGAATTTCACCTGCTGTCGGTTGCTCAAACCCAGCTAACATCCTAAGCGTTGTTGTTTTACCACAACCACTTGGCCCTAACAAAGTGATAATTTCACCTTTTGAGATTTCTAGGTTTAGATGGTCGACTGCAGGTACAACTGCTCGATTATAATATTTGGTTACATTTTGGAATTGAATAAAACTCATAGCTGATTCCCTCCTTGCCGCTTCCTAATTCTACTGATAATGATATTCATTCTTAAATTTTATCACAGGATCAAATGAAGCGTCAATGAAGGGCAAAACCATTTCAATAGGATAAAGCAGAAAAAACCACCCGTGCCTCTTTTAAAAAACAAATTAGAAGCTTATTTTGTAAGGAGCTGATGGGGACAAGCTAATATTGTCATAAAGCTAATTTTTGAGCTTTCTAATCTTACAACAAAAGGGGCAGATCCCTTCGATAGACAACCGTCCATCAATAGGATCTTACCCCTTCCTTCTATGCTTTCGCTAAAACTTTTGCATTGGATTGATTAATTACATACGTGTTAAGTAATTCAGACTCCTTAATTTGTTTTCCTGCGTCTTTTCTAGAGAATTGTTTAACAGCCATTTCACCAAATAACATTTGCCTTTGTGCTACAACTGCTTCCAATAATCCATCATTTAAATGGACGATGTTATCTGGGTTATTATCAAATCCAATGAACGTAATTTCCTGTTCTTTAGGAAACTTATGATTAGAAATTACATTTCCAAAGTCACCATCTAAACCTACCATAATATTAATATCATTATGTTTATTATATGCTTTTTCTATATCTTTAAGACGGTCATGATAGTCGTTGATTCCAGACTGCACCGCAACAATCTCTTTCTCTCCATTGCCTTTTAACACTTCTTGAAGCCCTTTAAAACGTTGGGACAAATTATGTGCCTCGATGTTCGTTGCACTCACTAACACTTTTCCTCTTCCTTGCACCGTTTTCAGAATCAGTTCTCCGATATTTTTACCAGCCTCATAGTTGTCTGTTCCTATATAACTAACTCGTTTACAATTAGGAATATCGCTATCGATGCAAATCGTTTGGATTTGTTTTTCGGCTAATTCGTTTACAATTGGAGCAAGCTTATCGATATCGGCAGGAATTAAAATTAAATAATCGATTCCTTCTTTCACTAAATGCTCGATCGCTTCTATTTGCTCTTTTACTTGATTATTGTTGATATGTTTATCCACGAATTCATAACCATACTTTTGAGCCATCTTTCTAGCATTGCTCACCATTTCTTTGGTAAATGGATGTTCTTTATGCAAATTACTCACAAATCCCATTTTTTTCGTTCTCTGATTTTCTTGATCTACTTGATAGTTGTCTACTGTCTCCCCTACTTTTGCAACAACATCTTCTAAAGTATTCGACAGATCAAATAATGCTTGATTCGACTGTTCTTGTTGCATACTTAATGATGCCGCTTCTTCCGTAGAGGCCGCAGTTTCTTGTGCTACTGCAGCAATATTAGTAATAGCGTGCATAATCGATGCTCGAGAACGATCGAGTGCTCCCATTTGTTTGCGAATTTCACCTTGTCTGCTAGATAAACTATAAATAGTAGAATCTATCTGATCAAACGATGTATTTACTTGCTCGATTGTCTCCTGTTGAACCTCAAACTTTTCATAGGTTACTTGGATAGAATCTACAACTAAAGAAAATTCCTTATTCACATCTGCAATGATTTTTTCTATCTCTTCAACAGAGGAGAAACTTTGATCAGAAAGTTTACGGATTTCATTGGATACCACTGCAAATCCTTTTCCAGATTCGCCTGCACGTGCAGCTTCAATCGATGCATTTAGCGATAATAGATTGGTTTGACCCGCAATATCATTAATCACACCGATGGTACGATTAATTTCATTTACGCTTGCTTTGAGCTTCTCGACCTGTTGAATTACATGCGTAAGCTCTTCTTTTGTAACATTACTCGAATCAATCGTATTGGATAGTTTGACATTTCCTTGTTCTTTTAATGATTGTAAGGATTTTATTTCCTGGTCCATGTTATCAATAGCGATGAGCATCTGTTCAACTTGATCCGATAAATCCGAAGTAGTACGACTACTATTCTCCGCATCGCTTGCTTGCTCTTGAGCTCCTTGTGAAACAGCTAGATTAACTGCCGTCATCGACTTCGATATTTCGGAAGATTCAGATGCCGTTTCATTTACTACATTAGCCAATCGCTTGATTTCTTTTATTGAATTTTGAAAGCTCTTAATTGTTGAACTGAATACTTGATAAATATACGCCATATTTTCATTCGAGTTCGTAATTTGCTTCCATTCTTCCGTTAAACGAAGGTCTTTCCTCTTGAGTAAATCAACCGCTTCTTGGTTCTTATCGAGCTTGCCTTTTCTGCGATAAATTTCGTTACCAAACGACAGACATAATACAAGAACAAGCACGATTATACTGGCAAAAGAGAAATAAAATTGAGCGATAATACCTACGGCAACTAATAACACCATAAAACCTAAATACCATTTACTATTCATAAAGTTCCGCCCCTTCTGTGTAACCGCATACATTATAGTAATATTATACCACAAACCTTAATCAAGCTGTGTCACAATTCGTAAATGTTTCGGTGCCTGTCACCGCCCGAAGTATGTATTATTTTGTCGATTTATTTGTGTGGAGTGGACAGGGTAACATGACTCATCTATTTATTCGGAATATACCAATAAGAATTCATCCCCGAAAGTTGTTGGATAGATCCTTTTGGCATTTGAAATACTGCGTTGAATACATTTAGGTAATCACCAATACCAAATAACAAACTTACACTTGCAAATGTAAATACAATCGCCGTTATCACTAAGCCTTCTGGCATAAAAACCCAAACAATGAGCGGGATTAATCCAAATACAATATTCGGTAATAACGACAAAAAGATAAAACGGTGTTTAGACACTGGTGCAGTGGAAATGACAAAGGCCGTTAACGCTTTTGGGCTAACCCATAATTGTACTTCCTTATCTCTAGGGAATACCATTGCATGCAGAAATTCATGAGGGAGGACCATCAATAGCGCCAATAAAATGCCCCAGATATTTATATAGACCATTTCCATCGAAATTCCCCATAACATAGACTTAATAATAATGGCTAGAATAACTAACATAATCACTGGTATGATAAAAAGTGATGCTACTAAATTCAGCATTTTCAACGTGTTTGGTTCTTTGAATTTGACCGCATGTTCTGGTAGTTCCCCCACCGGAAGCTGATCGTTACTTTTATAAATTCCTTTCCAAACTAAATTCATCACTATCCCCTTTCGGCTACAATCTCATTACTCCTTTTATAGAATGATACTTTTACGTTGCCTTTCAATCTGCTATTCATTATAGTGATTTCCAATCTGTGTTTGACTAGGTTATCCTCAGCATGTTTATCCCGGAGCAACCGTCCGTAAGACTCCCATTTTAAAACAACGAGAAAAGCAAGTTGTTTAAGTGGGAGTAACGGACGCTAGCACCCCGAATGGTTCAAGGGCCTTTAGGTCATCCTTTAGGGCTAACAATCAGAGGGGGAATAACTAAAACCCTCACTGATTGAAGTTTCACTTTATATTGATGCACTCTAATTTTAACATAATTTAACTTTATAACGGAGGGTTTTTTATACTCTGTATAATCATACCACTTCATGCTAGATGACTCACTTTACGTTTGTTTGATGCTTTTACTTTTCATCTTATTGGGAGTACTACAGTTGACAGATGAATCATTTAGTGATTTAGTAGAGATGTAAATGAATATAGGAAGTCCACTAGGGGCGCTTTTATTAGCTGAGATAAGGAATAATCCTTGGTCCCTTTGAACCTGAACTGGTTAATACCAGCGTAGGAAAGTGGAGACGGGATAGCTATGTCTACAAAACCGCTCCAGTTAAAGAGTGGTTTTTTTATTTTTTAAATATCTATCCCGACGATACTTAGGGCTTTCTTCAAATTAATGAGGAGGAGTTACTATGTCATTTTCACAGGAACTAAGAACAGAATCAGAGGTTATTTTTCAAGGGATATTTGAACATCCCTATGTCGATGGTTTGGGTAAGGGGGATGTACCTAAGGGAGCGCTCATCCATTATGTGAAAGCGGATTTTGAATATTTGAATGCATTTATCAATATTTACGGATTAGCGATTGCGAAGAGCTCAAACCGAGAAGATATGGCTTATTTTTATGAACAAATTGGTTTCGTATTAAACAGTGAAGTACATCCGCATAACAACCTATGCCGAGTAGCTGGTGTAGCTTATGACGACTTACAAGGCTATCCCCTTCCACCTACAGCCGATCATTATGTAAGTCATATGAAAAGTGCTGCGCAACAAGGGAGTATGGGTGAGTTATTAGCTGCATTGTTACCATGTCCTTGGACATATCTAGAAATCGGACATTATTTAATCGATAAATATAAACCAGAACCGGATCATCCTTTCTATGATTGGATTACTTTTTATGCCACGGAAGAAGTGGAATCAATCACAACCGAACTTCGTGAAAAACTAGACCAATGGGCACAGAACGTTGGAGAAACGGAAAAAGATAAGGCAAGACAAGCCTTTATAAAAAGTTGTCAATTAGAATACGCTTTTTGGGAAATGGCTTATACTCAAGAAGAGTGGCCGTTTCAAGTAGCAACTAAATGATGGCTTTCTCCATTCTGAACCGAGGAGAGTAAACGTAACTTATCGTCCCTTCCAACTAAGAAGGGACTTTTTTTGGTATACTCGTACATAAAGCATTACGTCGGTGCTGTTAATCTGTGGAAATGAGGTGCAGTTATTGGAGATTATCGTGTGGATACTTATTCTCGTATGTTTTGTATTAAGTTTTGCGGGGATCATCTTCCCATTAATTCCATCCCCACTCGTTTTGTGGATCGGTTTTCTACTATATGTCTTCTTTATTGATGGCGAAAGTTTGTCTTGGATTTTTTGGACAGCTATGATTATTTTAACTATTGTGCTAATCGTCTCTGACATTATTGCAAGTAGTTATTTTGTCAAGATGTTCGGTGGCAGTAAATTAGGGGAAGGAATAGCGGCTATAGGTGTAATCATAGGTTCTTTTCTCCCCCCTTTTGGCATTATCATCGTACCTTTTCTTGCCGTACTTGTAATAGAGTTGCTTCAAAGAAAAGATCTGAAGGATTCCTTTCGAGCAGCAATCGGATCATTGCTTGGTTTTTTGGGAGGCGCTTTTGCCAAAGTAGTCATTCTATTCATGATGATTATATGGTTTTTATTTGCGGTTATTTTTTAATTAAAAGTGGGGCGAGTCGACTTGTTTAGAGAATCTTAGTTAATTGAGAAGATTTATAGTAATTCATTTTAATTGATCGATTTATTATAGTTAATTTTGATTCCTACCCATATCAGGATCCTTATTGATAAAACAAAGAGGAAAGCTTGTGCTTTCCTCTTTCTATGAGAATACAAACCGAAGACTGTACTCTATCATTGAATGTTTGATTGTTAAGTAAAGTTATTTAGGCTAAATGAAATTATTACTGACCCAGATGCACTGTTTGCTAATTAATAATGGGTGCTTTCTCTTCAAAGTAACTAACTCGTACCTTCAGATGCATGTTGAAAAGCCAAATCTAATATCTCTACTACATGGTGATCTGCCAATTGATAATAGACAATTTTACCATCTCTTCTGTATTTAACAAGATTTGTCCTTTTTAAAACTTTCAAATGATTAGAAACGATTGATTGTTCTACTGACAATAAATGAGCTAAATCATGCACACAAACTTCTGCCTCTCTCAATATCCTAACAATTTTCAGACGAGTTGGATTTCCTAAAACTTTAAAAATTTCAGATATAGTATTATAATCCTCGCTTACATTTAAAACAGATTCTACATAATCAACAATATCATTGTGAATTGTTTCATCTGAACATATTAGTTGTTTATTCCCTTCCTGCTCATCCATTTTATTTACTCCCTATCTCTATAAAAATTTGATGCAACCAAAATTTTGATACTTTATTATATCACAAAAAAAAATTTAACACTTGAATAATCAAAAACATATGTTAATATTGACATATGTTTTATTTTACATATGTTTTAAAAAGGAGGCATGCTGTATAAAAATATTATTTATTTTCTCTAATGGGGATTTCGACCAACCGAAGTTGCATTTAAGAAATTTATGTTCAACATTGAGCAATTATACTTATTCATCTAGATCTTACTCTTATAACTACGGTGTTGCAGTATTATCAGATTTCCCCATTTCTATCGATATTGAAAAAAGAAGAAGTTTAAATGAAAACCGCTTGAATAGACTTATCCATTTCTCATGTAATGATAACGATCAAGTACTTCTGAAATCCGGGGTCTCATTTTTGCAAATTTGGACAATAAAAGAAGCCTACGCAAAATTTTTAAGGAAGGGGTTGTTTTTGGACTTTAAACAAATAAGTCTTGAAAAAGTGAAAAATAATCATTATATTGTAAGGCATTTTGGATTAGAAGATCTCCATGTTTCAACTTTATCTGGGTCAACTTGTTTCCTTGCCATAGCATATCAAATAGGGAGTGATTATTATGATAAAAATGACTGAAGTTCAAAAAGCATATTTGTTAGGACGAAACGGGGTTTTCAACGGAAGAACAGGAACACACCTTTATGCAGAACTAAAATTCAAAGGGAATATCAATAAATTTAATGAAGCTTTAAACAAAGTGATTAGCATACAGCCTATGCTACGAGCAAGGGTTCATGATATGGAGCATTTCTGCATTAGCGAACAGTTAAATTATTCTATTGCTATTATTCACGCTTCTAATGAGGGTATTAGAAAAACGATACAGGACAAAAGAGAAGAACTATCACACAAACTGTATTCTTCCTCTGATTATCCCTTCTTTACCATTGAAGCATTAGAAGAAGAGAAAGACACTTATACTATTTTTGTTAGCTTTGATTTACTAATAGCAGATGGAATGAGCTTATTTCAATTATTAGATCAAATAAAAAATTGCTATATGAATGATAACTATATTCTTAGTGATATGAAAGAAAACTTGGATTATATCCATTCAGAGTATCATAAGGAAAAACAAACAGCAAAATATGATAAAGCAATAAAGTATTGGCGAGAAGAATTAGATACGCTACCAAATGCACCTACTCTTTTAATAAACGAAGAGAAAGTTCATATTAGTAAGTTCGAACGATTAGAACATACTTTGTCAAAAGAGCATTATGACAAAATAGTCGAAATAGCTAATCATTTAAAACTTTCCTTAAATAGCATTTTTATGACATTTTATTGTTCTACACTACAAAGGTGGTCAGAGAATAAAGATTTTACTATTAATATGACAACTTTTAAGCGGCCAAGAAAAGAAGAGTATAGAAAAGTAATTGGGGATTTCACAAGTACTTTATTGATTAAAAGTTCTATCGATAATACACGTAATCTAAGTGATAATGCTAGAAAAATCCAAAGTCAGTTGTTTAAAGCTTTTCGAAATTCCGCATTTGAGGGTATTGAAGTACTTAGAGAGATAAGTAAAAACCCTGAAAAGACTGGATTAATGCCTTATGTATTCACTTCTATGCTATTTGAATTTGATAACTTTAACGATTTCATTAAGATTGATTACTGGCTTTCACAAACCCCTCAAGCATATATAGATTGCCAATTGAAACTTATCAATGGTGATCTGCATATTAGTTGGGATTATCTTGAAGATATATTTGATAAACAACAAATCAGTAGCATGTTTGAGTATTTCACTATGCATTTTGACAATATGATAAACGATCTTGAAGAAACGTTAGCGACCGTTGATAACAAGAAAAATGTAACGACAGAGAAGATTTATCTTGCATATAACAATACCGCTAAAAAAATTATGAAAAAAAACGAAAACATTTTAGATAATTATTACCAAACATTACACTTGCTGAAGAATGAAGTTGCCTATGTCACGAAAGATGATAGCATAACCTTCAACGAGCTAAACATACAAAGTGATATTTTAAAGAATAAAATTCTGAAAATTAAAAAAGAAAGAAACCTGAAGAAAATACGAATTGCGATAATTGGAACCAAGGACTTAGGTAGCGTAATCGCCATGCTTGCTACGATAAAATTAAAAGATTCTTTTTGCTTTCTATCACCAGACATTTCGCATAGCAGGTTAGAAATAGTAAAAAGTTTGACGAATTACCAACTTCTTATCAAAAATGGTGAAATACATCTACACGAAACCATATTTTCTGTTCCCATTCTTGATGAAGAACTCTACACTGTATTCACTTCCGGTACAACCGGAACACCTAAAGGGATATCAATTAATGAGTCGGCAGTATTAAATACGATTTTCGATATTAAACATAAAACAAACTTATGTTCAAACGATGTTATTTTTAATATTTCCGAACTGACTTTTGATTTATCCATATTCGACTTACTAGTCCCTTTACTATTTGGTTGTAAAACGGTCATTTATAACCAATTAGAGAAACTTGAAGCTTATCGTATTTTTTACAACCAAATCACATTATGGAACTCGACTCCAGGACTATTGCAAGTATTTTTAAATAAACTGACCCATCCATTGCAAAATTTACAATCCATTTTAATTAGTGGCGATTTTATCCCGAAACAGCTTGTTAAAAACATCAACAATGTTGCAACAAATGAAGAACTAAAGATTTACAGTTTAGGAGGCGCTACAGAAGCATCTATCTGGTCGATCTATTATCCTTTACACAGACTTAACGAAGAGAGAATTCCCTATGGATATCCTTTAGCTAATCAACAATTATGTATCCTCGATAGTATAGACAAACTAGCTGAACCCTTTACCACTGGTGAGATTTGCATAATGGGAGAAGGGTTAGCCAATGGTTATTTAAATACTAATGATAATGACGGAACCTTCTATTCACACGGATCTTTAGGCAAGATTTATCGGACTGGGGATAAGGGTTATCTCCACAATAATGGTTACATGGTTATTCTTGGACGTATAAAAAATGAACTCAAAATAAACGGCTATCGGATTGACTTAATAGAAATAGAGAATGCCTTGAAAAGAATTACAACCATAACAGATGTTAAAGTTTCAACTAGAAAAAACCATGCAAACAAAAACAGTTTAATAGCAGTGTATACAACGAAGAGTGAACAATCCATTGAAGTAGAAAAGATAAGAAATAGTCTGAAAGAGCACTTACCTGGTTATATGATTCCATCCATGTTTTATCGAATAAATCAGATACCTTTAACTAGTAATGGAAAAGTAGATACCAAAAAAATTAATGAAATGATTAAAGAAAAGGCTACTACTGAATTATCAAGTGAAGAAAAAGAATTACTGAATATTTGGATGCAAGTTTTGGAACATTGTGATAACAATTCGATTTCTATAACTAGCTTAGATACTTTCTTTGGTGTAGGAGGGGATTCCATATTACTCCCTGAACTATTATACACAATTAATAAAACGTATAAGGTTTCTATTACCATTGAAGATTTATTAAATCACTTTACTTTATCCGAACAAGCCACTTTTTTAAAAAAATTAGCTTCTACACCAAAACAAATAAAGGGTGAAGAACATAAACAATTAGTCCAACTTTCCAAAGGCAATTCAAATAAAAATATTATCTTAGTTCATGCTGGAAGCGGAGAAATAGGTATCTATACTGAATTAGCTAAACTGATAGACTCAAAATACAACGTCTATGCAATCAAGTTCAACAAGAATTATTCTGATATTTCATTAAGAGAATTTAATTTTGCAAGTTTAGCTACTGAATACAATTCACTTTTGGATGATTTTAACACTATTGATTTGATCGGGGGATGGTGTATCGGAGGAGCAATTGGTTTTGAAATCGCAAATATAAATTCCAAAATTAAAAATGTACTATTAATAAATACGCTCCCTCCCTTAACAAAAGAAAAACCAGTATTCAAAAACAATCTATTTGCTGAAAAACTATTTGTGTCTAAACACTTCAATATTGATGTTTCAAAAATTCTTTCCATTGAAGAGTTGTGGGAAACGGTTTTAGATCTTTTAGAAAATAATTTAGCATTAATGCCCAAGTTGCTATCTATTATTCCTCCAGAACTTTCTAGACTAATTCCTTATTTCGGAGAAAACAATCCTAGAGAACTTATCTACTATGTTAATCTCTTTAGAAGTTTTGAACACACAAGGTTTACCTATACAACCAAACGAGTAATAGAACAACCCATTTTATATATTGGTGCTAAAGATGAGGTAGTGCCTGGGTATAAACAATGGAAAGATCACACAGTCAGTAGGTGGGTAGAACAACAAGTGACTGGAGACCATACAACCATTTTTGAAAAAGAAAATATTTATGCGTTAGCGGAATCAATAAACTCTAACTTAAGGATAGGTGAGGTAGATGGCGTACATTACTTTTAAAGAAGTATCGAAGAACTATACTAATGGTGAGGTAGCTGTTAGCGCTACTCAACAAGTATCATTCGAAATTGAAAAAGGAGAATTTGTCGTTATTTTGGGACCAAGTGGCGCGGGAAAAACAACTGTATTAAACCTATTAGGTGGAATGGATACTACCTCTTCAGGAAAGATAACCGTGGATAATCAAGAAATTTCAAACTTCAGTAAGAAAAAGCTTACAGACTACCGAAGAAACGATGTGGGTTTCGTATTTCAATTTTATAATTTAGTTCCGAATTTAACTGCTCTAGAAAATATAGAATTAGGTGCAGAAATATCTAATAACCCTTTATCCGCAACTGAAATGCTAAATAAAGTTGGGTTGGGTGAACGTTTACAGAGCTTCCCCGGTCAACTATCTGGTGGAGAGCAGCAAAGGGTAGCTATTGCAAGAGCATTAACGAAGAACCCCAGATTATTATTATGTGATGAACCGACAGGAGCTTTGGATTCCAAAACTGGTAAAAATGTAATGATGGTTCTAAAAGAAGTAGCGAACCAACTTGGACACACTTTGATTATGGTAACCCATAATCCTGAATTTGCTAAATCGGCTGACAAAGTAATTCATATGCAAAATGGAAGGATTAAAAAAATTGACATTGTAGAAAATCCGCTTCACTTGGAGGCGTTAGAATGGTAAAGTCCGCGCTACGCACTAAATTTTACCGAGGATTAAAAAACAATCTAGTGCAACTCTTATCAATTACGATAACACTTGCCTTAGGTGTCGGAGTTTTTATTGGACTAGATAGTACGTGGAGAAGTTTAGAAGAATACATTGAAGACCGTTATCAAACTAGCAATATTGCGGATATTGAATTGTATACAAATATAGTTCCTAAGCATAGTTTCGATTCTCTTCTAGAGCACTCCGAAATTAATGGGCATCAAGAGTTGTTAAGCTTCACCGCCGAGCTAGTAAATAAACAAGGAGCGGAATTAGAAGTGAATGGGTTCGCAGATAGCTTAACGATTAGTCAATATGACATCGTAGAGGGAACAGAACCTCTCCATACTGATGAAGTTATCTTAGATAAAACGTTTGCGGAAGCAAATAACATATCGCTTAACGACGAGCTAACACTATCCTATAACGGTGTTACGAAGGCGGTAATCGTAAAAGCGTTGGCTGTCAGTTCATCCTATATTTATACCACACCTGACTCAACAACAGTGGTTCCCAATCATGAAAAATTCGGCTTTTTATACACCGATATCAGCACTCTAACTACATTCACAAATGGGCAGACCGTTGTAAATAAAGTGCTAATTGATGTTGATCATAATCAAGATATTGATTCTGTTAAACAAATAATAGAAAACGAGTACAAGGATATAATCATTGGTAACTTTTCTAGAGAAGAAACCCTTAATGATTTAGCAACCCAACAAAAAATTACACAGTATCAATCAATCGGAAATTTGTTCCCTTTCGTATTTTTCGCTGTTGTAATATTAATGACTTTTTCCACCATGATAAGATTAATAACTAATGAACGTAAACAAATAGGGATTCTAAAAGCACTTGGATTTAGTGAACTCCGCATTATATTACACTATCTATCGTATGGTATATCCGTAAGTGTAATCGGTGTTGTGACAGGCATCTTGTTAGGTTGGCGAATTGTTCCCGTATTTATTTGGAGATTTTTCGAGGAACTCTTTGTTTTAGAAGAAGCCTCGATTGTTCTATCCCAAACGAAGATAATTATTATTTCGGTAATATCTCTTTTAAGTACAGTAATTGCTATTCTAATTATCTGTCTTAGAAATGAAAAAGAAGCGCCCGCTAATCTATTAAGAAACAAAGTAGATACAAAAGGAAATCATATCTTTCTTGAAAGATTTCCTTATCTTTGGAATAGAAATTCCGTTACCAAAAAGCTTCTATTTAGACAAACACTTAAAAACAAAATCCGATTGTTTATGACGGTCATTGGCGTCGCAGGTTGCTCTGCTCTGTTAATTGCTTCTCTAGGGATTCGAGATACGGTAAACGGAGTTGCTGCCAATGTTTATGGAGAGAACTATACGTACGCCCAAAAAATATATATCGCCCCTCAGAGTATTGATGATGACTTCTATACTATCCTTCAATCGAAAGACGGGGAGCGTATAGAAGAGAGAAACCTATCTGTTCAGTCCGCAACAAAGAGGAAAATGGGGACACTCCATGTATTGGAAAACTCTAGTGATTTAATACATTTTTATGATAATGATAATAAAGTCAGTCTAGATAATAATGAACTTTTAATCACCGAAAAAACTGCACAAATTTACAATTTAACTATTGGTGATCAAGTTAGCATTAAGACGATTTTCGATGATGAACTAGATATGAAAGTTTCAAATATTGTAAAAATGAATATAGGCCAAGGTTTTTATATCAATGAATATACGTGGACAGAAATACACCAACAAGAGCTGATCCCAACTGCATTTATTACAAAAGACGATTCACTAGAAATTCCTGAGAATTATGTTTTAAAAAGTATAAAGACACAGACTCAAGAGAGCGATTTTATGGAAAGCATGAATAGCACATTGTCTATTTCAATTATGATGATCTTGGCAGCTGCTTTATTAGCTTTATTGGTTTTATATAATTTAGGCATTCTAAATTTTGCGGAAAGAGAACGTGATTTAGCTACCTTATCCGTGTTAGGTTTTTATTACCATGAACTTAGATATCTATTAGTTTTAGAAAACATATTTTTATCAATACTAGGGATATTAATCGGGATTCCAGGAGGACTCTTATTGCATGAACGAATCTTTTCCAATGCAGGTATGGGAGATGAATTGGATTTTTCTATAATCATCAATTTAGCTAGTGTTGTCATAGCCTTCCTATTTACCTTTGGGATTGTTATTGTAGTAAATATTATAATGAGTAAAAAGATTAAAAGAATTAAAATGACTGAAGCACTTAAAAGTATCGAATAGTATCATTTTTTAGAAACAACCCCTCTTTATAGAAATACACTACAAAGAGGGGTTGGCTTAACATTTTATGGAGAATAAATTGGAACGGGCTCTACACTGATTTTTCTACGCATAACTTGTACATTTAGGGAAGCCTTATTCATTTCTATGAAAACATCCGTTAAGTCTTCAATTCTTTCTAATAGACCTGATTAAGAAAAAGAATAGATTTTATCAAAATACTGCTGAAGCTCTGTATTTAGGTGATGGGTAACAAAAATTACGGTCAAATCTTCGTCAGACAATATATTTTTTTCAACCAAATATGATGTTTTTGCATCCAAGCTACTGGTTCCTTCATCAATGACTAAAATATCCTTCGCATGAAGAAGCCCTCTCCCAAGCTCGACTCTTTGCGCTTGACCACCGGAAAGATGACTTCCTAAGGTTCCTAATTTATTCTCGCTATTTATGTATTGCTGATTCAAATCCATCTTTTCTACTATTTCCTTAACTCGACTATCCGAAAAATCGTCCTCTAATGTTAAGTTATCCTTTAACGTCATATCGAAGACATAGTTTCTTTGTGGAACATACACCATATGGTTTCGGTAAGCTGCTATATTAATTTCGGATATTTCCCTGTTATCGATCATTATTTTCCCCTCATAACCAGATAAATTTCTGACCAATATATTTAAAAAAGTTGATTTTCCTGTTCCACTTTTTCCGATAATGGCGTACTTCCCCTTTTTTCTAAACGTCATATTAGGGATGGTAATACGGTTTTCTCCATACGAATAACACACGTTACAAACATTCAATTCTTTGGAAAAAGCGTAAGGGCTCTGATTAACGTCATGATGTTCGTCTAAACGTTTTACAAAGTCATCCATTTTATCTGTAATCGTCACAGCTGAAGAAAAAAGAGTGATCTGTTCGATGAAAAAGCTCGTATTACCAAAAAAGTTCCCTGTTAAATCTCCGATAGCGAAAATTACTCCAGCTCTTAACTCACCCAACAGTATCATGATTCCTGTCACTAATATGATGCTATACTGAGCAATAACAGACACCCCTCTTATTAATACATTGATGATCGCTTTCTCATTTTGCAGGGAAATTTTTTCTTTTTTTACGGATTGGTTGACAGCATTTAATTTCTTCATAATCATACTCGTCTTATTGTAGGATAATAATAGATCAAAACCTTTTATCCATTCATCTACCTTAGAAATATAGTCTTCGAGCGTTTTGGAAACTTGAATATTCTTTTTATCTAGGCGTTGCTTAAAGCATTTTGGAATGACAAACATAATTAAGGCTATAACAATAGAAATAAGTAACAAAATCCAATGAAAATTAAATATAGCAATTGAAGAAAATATCAGCAATGTCACACTAGACATGCCACCATAGAAATTACCGAAACCCTGCTCTTCAATAATGTTCATATCATTGGTTAACCATGAAATATATTCATTAGGGTTTCTTGTGTGAAATTTCTTGTATGAGCTCTTCACAATCCTATTGACGATTTCTCTTCTTAAAGCAATAATTTGTTGCTGTTTTATAAAGCCAAATAAGAGCGCTATTCCCCATGCAGATAAAGACAGGATAAAAGCGTGAATAAATTCTGATTGATTTCTATCAATTAAACTATTCATAATCATAGCTAAATAGACAGTAGAAAGAATAATTCCTCCTGATTCTATGCTTGTTAAGACCAGAGCCAAACTATTTTCTTTCCAATATTTTTTAATGATTTTTTTGAGCATAGCACGTCATTCTTTTCAACATGTATAATTATACCATTAAAATACGATGGTATAGAATTAAATTTCTTTTTTCTATCATTCACAGCAAAAAAACGAATAAAGTGATACTTCAATCAACGGGGGAGCTTTTTGGAAATTCTATCAATCAAAAACCACCAGCAGGAACATCGTTTTTATCGATTTTATTATAACCCTTAAAAAAATTCACGGATAAGCATCACTAGAGAAGTTCACCTATATCTTTAAGACAATAGTGTTCATAAAGGGCTTCTTGAAGAACAGACGAGGATATCGCAAGAAAAATAGCACATTCAATAAATAACCCCGCACTTCTTTTATAAAAGTGCGGGGTGTTTGTATGGCAATTATTCTTTAGAAATCTTAAATTGACTAACCTGCACAGATAGATCCTCAGCAAGTTTAGCTAAGTGATCAGCACTGTTTGTGACTTCTTCCATAGAACCAAGTAATTGCTCCGCAGAAGCAGATGTTTGTTCGACTCCTGCAGCTGACTCTTGAGAAACAGAGGCAATCTCTTCGATTGATTCATTCATTTTCCCACTATCCTCTGCAATTTCCGTCAACTGAACGGATATACTTTGGATCATCGTTGCCATGCTACTCACAGATTGATTTATTTCTACGAATTTTTCACCAGTGACAGCAATTTGCTTCGAGCCTTCTTCAACCACTTCATAACCATTTTGTAGTGAATTTGTTACCTCGTTTGATTCTTTCTGGATACCATTGACAATGTTTGTAATATTACCAATCGATGAGGTAACCTCTTCCGCTAGCTTTCGAACTTCATCTGCAACGACTGCAAAGCCCTTACCATGCTCTCCTGCTCGAGCAGCCTCAATTGCTGCATTGAGTGCAAGGAGATTCGTTTGCTCTGCAATCCCTTGAATCACTTCTACTAATTTAGAAATCTCTTTTGATTGCTGATCAAGTCCTTGCACTTTTTGGACTGCATCTTGAACGATTTGATGAATCACTTGCATTTGCGTTACAGATTGCTCCATCAATTCTTTTCCTTCATCCGTTTGCTTAATAATACTTTGCGACTCTTTACTCGTATGCATCGTACCTTTATTTGCTTCTGTTACCTTACCAACAAAGGCTTCCATTAACTCTGATATGGTTCCAGAGCTATTTGCTTGTGCTTCCGTTCCTGAAGAAAGCTCTTGCATGGTTGTGGCAATTTGCTTACTTCCTTCTGTTACTTCACTTGCTGATTGACTTAATTCTTCACTGCTTGTTGACAATTGATTAGTTGCACCGGAAACACTTTTGATTAAATCTAGTAAAGAACCTTGCATTTGGTTCATCGATTGGGCGAGATCACCAATCTCATCTTTTCTTTTCATTAATTTTTCCGGTACAGTTTGTGTGAAATCAGCATTCGCTAGTACGTTAATGTGTTTAGATGCCTGCACAATTGGCTTGGATAACATATTAGCTAAAATGAACGCTATGACGATAACAAGCATAACTACGGTCATGATAAGAAATACTGACTTCTGAGCTACTGCTTGCGCTTCTGCATACACTTCACTAGTAGGAGCCGTTACCACAATCCTCCATCCTGTTTTAGGAACACTGGAAAATGCAGCAATCTTTTCATCACCAAGATTATCTGTATAAGTTACGAATCCCGTTTCCTTACCCAAAATTTCTTGCTCAAAAGCTTGCATCGTTTCATCATTCAAATCAAGATTCGTGTAATTCTCACCGGCAATGTTATCATCCGGATGATAAATGATATTACCCTGGGCCGACATCAAGAAGCCGAATCCCGTTTCTGCAAAGCTTATTTTACCTATCGTATCTGAAAATACATCCAACCCAACATAACTGGCTATCAAGCCATTAAAATCATTGCTTTGATCAAGTAATGGTAATGCCACTACAATTTGTTCGTTGCCTGTTTCACTATTTATAATGATATCACTAACTGCATATTCTTTTGTTTCCTTCGCTTCCACGAAGTAATCTCTTTCCTGCAAATTAATGCCTGGAGTATCGATGTTCCCATCTTTGTCGACGACACTAGCAAGCTCAACATCTGAATTACTTACTTCTATATAATTTAGAACATATCTTATATATTCCATATCCATCTCTTGAAACTCAGGGTGGGCCTCCAACATGTTCGATAGCTGTGCTGCCTTGGTATCAAGCCAATCATTTAGTGAATTTCTATTCAGTTCGGCCAATGACATGGACTGCTCTTTAATATTATTTTGTAACGTGTTACTTAACTGGATCGATTGCATGATTGCTAATCCTAAAAGTGGAATTAGTGCAATACACAGCATGGTTAACATAAATTTAAACTTTAGCGTCTTAAAGAAACTCCCCATCGTTCGCTTCTCTTTCATTACTTCACTCCCTTTTTGATATTTGACTCTAAATATACACAGAAGATCACTCCAGATACCCAAAAGAATTGATTAAAAACGCTTTCACGGTATCCCGTCTTGTCTAATTTGTGTCGACATATGTAGAAGAGTGTATATTTTTGTCGATTCATCTTTATTATATGCTGTGGGCACTCTAAAAGTAAAGGAACATTTAACATCTTTTTCAAAAAAAAGCGTTACTACAAAACATTATTCTAAATCGCTTATTGATCCTATACGGAAGATGCTTTATCAAAAGGGGTAAATATTTCTTTCTTGTAGCTCCTTACCTAAAGGGATCGTATCTTTTCCATTCGACACGCTCCTTACTATTCGTATCATAATTAGCTGTTTTCTGGTAAACAATAGAATTGTCAATAAAAGAATAGGAGGTATTTGATGCATTTTTTTAAGAAAGAAAAGGATCCACTACTACCTGAATCCAAAACCAATACGGAGAAAGTAAAACGAGAGATTCAAGAAGACATAAGCGCTGGCCAAGGGGACATCACAGCACGTGAAGCTGGCAGTTATCGAAAAAAGAAATAGGAAAATGCAAAAGAGTGGAAGTTCATGTTTCTCTTCCACTCTTTCCGTTTTATCTAGTATAAGTATGCTGATTTTCTCCTAGCATTGACTCAATATGTACTAAACGACTTCTTTTGGTAATGTATTAAAAAAGAAAGGATGAGCGTAGGCCCTTTCGTTCTATGTGCTTTTGACTTCTGAGCATCTACAGAACCATCGTATTTGTGAAAATTACAAACAAAGATAATGATAAAATAGAAGGCTCTACTGTCTAATAAGAACAGAGAGCCTCTTTTATCGAATATCTATTAGTTTTTACTTGCTGTTTTTCTTTGAATAATAAAGAATGCAAAGCCACTCACGAATAATAACATACCCATTATTAAGTAATTGAATGTGTTTGTAGCAGTATCAGGTAATCTATCGCTTTCTTTTTCTTCTTGAGAAGTTTGATGTTCTTCTTCAGTACCTGGAACAAAATCATCGTCGCTTAATTCCTCTGCTGATGCCTCAAACACTGTGAAAATACTAAAATGTTCAACTGTTACTGTCACAACGCCATCCTCGTATGTTCCACCAATAAGCTCCCATACTTTCTCTTCTTCATTCCAATAAAAAACTTTAACATTTTCTGGGTTTTTAACTTTGCTAGAATCAACTGTAAAGCTAAGTTCTATTCCACCTTCAAAGTATTCGATCTTTTTTCCACCTTGGGTAAGGTTAAAGTCATAAATAGAACTTAATGTGTGATCAACATTTACTAATTCACTATTGGTTGACTCCTCAACAGTAAATACAATTTCTTTATCATTTGTAAATAGAGAAAAAGGTATATTTACAACGACATTTTCTTTACTCACGCTTATTTTTGCATTGGTTTCTCTTAGCTGTTGAACTTGTTCACTAGTAAGTGACAATTCGGTTGCATTAGTAGCACTTAAATTAACATGTAACGTTCCATTTTCCGCTACTTTTTTTACATCATCAGTTGAGACCGTTGCTCTGTTGTCTGTTACAGTTGTTTTTGCTTCAACTACAGATTGGCGTTCGTCAACTGGTTTGGTAACTTCGCCGTCTTCTGAATCAGATTCAGGACCATCAAATCTCACATTATCTAAATACACTCTTCCAGCAAAGTCACTTTCAACATCAGCGAAGATGAGCATTATATTACGTAGATCGATGTCACTCGGGATATCTTCAAAATTGATTTCAACTTCAAAATGATAAAGACCGTCTTCTGTAACTGTAGCCGTATCAAATGCTTCTAAATCAATCTCAAATGTTTCAGAAGCTTGTGCCCAGTAACCTTCACTTGGCGGTTGGAATACAAGGTTAATATCAATGGATCCTTCAGTCGTACGGCCTTCAATTGGATCAATATAAAAATCAAATGCAAGGAACTCATTATCTCCACGAACTAAGTTATCGTTATGAAGGGTTAAACGAGGCGCTGTAGCCCAATTATCGCTTGGCTTTACTTCAGGATATGCGTACTCCCACGATAAAGCGTTTGAACCGTTTACTTCCTCTATCGTCAATGCTGTTCTTACACCAGATTCACCATCCCACTCCCAACCTTGGCGAGTACCATCCTCAAAATCTGATGGGAAAGTGGCTTCTCCTAAAGCGTCATGTTCCACTGGTTCTGGTACTGATTCACGGTCTCCGGTTACGGTAATATTATCTAAAGAAATGACATCAGCATCTTCCGTACCTACAAAAAGAATAATGTTAGTAAGCTCACTATCTTCAGGGTCTTCTGCTATGTTTGCAAGATTTGGTGCATCTTCACCCGTGATGGTTAAGAGTGCTTTGTATGTGCCATCTTCTTGTTCTTCAAAATCAACTGGATTCACTACAGCATTGTTTTCTGGATTTGCCCAACCATATTTTTCACTTTGCGGGATAGCAGTAATGGCAACGGTTGTAGGACTATCAACTATAACATCCATGGTTATGTTTTCCGCACCAAGTACATCTACAGACCCGTCCCATTCATCAGCAGAAAGTCGTACATTGCCCCAATATGTTTCACCTTCTGTTCCTACATCGTTACTTTCATCTAGGCCAGAAATTTGTAAAGCATCATTTTCGTTCGCTAACGTGACTTGAACTGGACTATCGGCATTCACCCCAAACCCTTGCGTAGTTCCGTCATTAAAGTCCCAAATCACTTCAGAGAATTCTTCTCTTGGCGTACGGTCAATCGGGTGATATTCTTCTCCCAATATACGTGAACGTACATATTCACCAGAAACACTTAATTCTTCCATAGACCATGCTTGATCTTCACCTGGGTCAAGCTCCGTTGCATCCGATTCATTTAAAATAAATGGTGTAAATGCACCAGAAGTTTCATTTTTATTTGTTAAAGACCAGTTAGTCCAGCTAATGTTGCTTTCATTTAGAAAATTAAGCCAGACATCTGCTTCATTTAAGTATGGGCCGTTATTACCGTCGGCTTCACTAACTCCCCACTCGGTTGCAAAGATTGCTTTTCCTTTATCTAGTGCGTATTTGGCGTTAGCCATTACGTTACTGCGATCCTCACTAGACGTACCTTCTGGATAACGATCATTTGTACCATGGTGTGAACCAGTATAGAAGTGTAGTGTATACATTGTATGATGATCAACAATTGGATTATCGGCTGCTAAATCCATTCTTTGACTCCAGTTTGGGCTACCTACGATAATAATATTATCATCAGCATTTCCACTCTCCCGAAGTGCATCAACGATAGGCTGAGCATATCCTCTAACTGCTTCCCATCCATCCTCATCATTAGTTACCCCGTCACCACCGCTACTATTTGAACTTGGCTCGTTTGCAAGCTCATAAATAACGTGTGGGTCATTTGGATACTTTTCAGCAATGTGTAAGAAGAAGTCTTTCGCTCCTAAATATTCTTCTCCGTCTTCATTAACGCCACCTTGGTAAATATCTGCATTAGGATTACCAGGTGCATGAACATGCCAATCCACAATAACATACATATCGTTTTTCTTCGCTAATTCTATTCCTTCATACACCTTTTCAATAAGATCAGGGTTGTAAGCGTAACCATTTTCTCCGATATATAGCGCTAATCTAATAACATTAGAGCCCCAATCATTAGCTAATGCTGAAAAAGCATTTTCATTTATGATATCTCCGAACCATTGTAAACCGTGTGTACTCATACCACGTAATTGAATTGGTTCTCCGTCTTGGTCAGCTAATGTTGTGTAACCAGTTTCCGCATCTACTACTAGCTGTAATGCACCAGCTTCTGTAGGTCTTCTTTCATCTAGTCCTTCATCGAGTAATGCCGAATATTTATCATAATTTGATTCATGAGGCCTTTCTTCAATCTCGATTGGAGTTACTAAATCAACGTCATCTTCTTCTGCACTGACCATTGGTGCAAACAAAGATGATACTAGAATAAACGTTAACATTACTGCTACTGATTGCCTTAACTTAACCTTCATTTTGTTACCTCCTCGAATTTTGTGCTTGTTAATCAGTTCTCCTTGTTCACTAGTTCGAATTTTCGATTTTTAACGAAAGGGGTTTCGTGAATGAATAAAAAATCCGCTGTCGGAAATATAGTGAACCGACCTAGCAACTTAATTCTTTTCCTTTGAGGAAACACCTCCTAAATAGGCAAAACCTCTCACAGCTTTGCTTTTTATTCATTTCATGTAAATTCATAAACAGAAATGAATGCGTTTTCATTTTACCAATGTTTCTAGCATTTTTCTAGAGAAACCCCTTTTTTTTTAAAAAAAAGAGTCAGCAGGTTGAAAATACTCATTTGGTACTAATTTTGAAATTAAAGCGAAGGAGGTGGGCAAAAGTAGGGTCGATGATATACCAAAAAAAATAGAAAATCATTATGGTAAAAATACTTGTACTTAATACAAGCATTGAAATATTTATAATCAGTAACTTTTTTGGATTAATTCGATCAAACAAGACACCGACCAAAGGAACTAATATCAAACGTGGCAAAGCAGTTATCGTTAAATCAATCTAAACAGTCGAGATTACATCTCTTCATTTTAATCAAAGATGTGCTTGATGGTTTTAAAATTATCAGTAAAAGAAAATTATTATTCATACTTATTATTATTTCAGCATTGTTAAATTTCAGTATTATAGATCCACACCAGATCGGCCTACCTTATATTGCAAAGCAACTACCTGGGGGGGCACTGATCATCTTGGGTTCTTGATGTCTTGTTTAGGATTTGGAATGCTAACAGGGCATTTATTATTGGATTTAAAAAGAATTTCACTCCAAAAGGTCTAACAGTAATGCTGATCACCATTGTTCTCGGTATATTTTGGTCTTTTGTTGGGTTAGTTCCAGAGTTTTTATACCTCACTGCTCTTTTTCTGTTCTTCAGTGGCATTTTTGTTGGAATGCTAAACGTTGTTGTTATTACGTTGGTTCAACTCTACTCTCCTCCTGAAGCAACCGGGAGAGTAATGAGTCTACAAATTTTGGGTTCTACAGGTATTCAGCCTATTACCTTTTTAGTAGTTGGATGGTTACTAGAAATCATCTCGCCAACTCTGTTATTCTTATGCAGCGGAATAATCCTTGTTACAGTAGCGGGTATAAGTTTGTTATTTAAAGACATTCGCAATACTAATAGCAAGATAGCACCTGAGAACATTGAAGACAACTATAATTTTGACAATAGGAAAGAAACTCGAGAGAATCAAAGATGATTTAAGTAACAGTCATCATTATTAGCACATCTCTAGGTTCTTTAAAAAAGAGGGATAAAGTCACATCGCTGAAGGTGTACTTTACCCTTTTTTTCATTTAATCTCTTTTAATCGCTTCTTTTTTTGCCTCGTCATCATTCTCTATTACTGGCGTTTCACTTGTTTCTCTTCTAGTTCATGGGCACCCGTCATCCAGTTAGACAGTTATTTTAAATAATAGTATAATTATCATATTAAACGTGATATGGGGATGGACTATGCGACCTAAATTAACGAAATCAGCAAGGTATAAGTGCTTAGAGTTTCTCAAGAAAAATTCATATGAATTATACTTATCCTATTGTGGCGTTGAAGATTGTGATCCTAGTCATTCCTATGGTCCAATAAGTAGGACCGAGTTTTTATTGCATTATGTCATTAAAGGAAAAGGCGTTTTTAACGCTGACGGCAAAAGTTATCATCTTAGTGAGCATGATGCTTTTTTGATATACCCAGATGAAACTACCTACTATCAAGCGGATGAAACAGAACCGTGGTCTTATATATGGGTTGGATTTAATGGAATAAAAGCTGAAAATGCATTAACGAATGCTTCCTTTAGTAAAGAAAATCGTGTAAATCAGTTTTACAATAAAGAAAATCTGATAGCTATCGTTAACAAGATGCTGAATGCGAGTAAACTAACATATGCTAACGATCTGAAACGAGAAGGCTATCTCTACTTGTTCCTATCGGCTCTAGTTCAGGAAAAATATGATATAAAGTCGAAAGAAGCGGATATTTATGATTACCCCTATCAAATTTACGTGGATCACGCGTTAGAGTTCATTAAGCATAATTATGAAAAAAATATCAAAGTAAATGATATTGCCCAGTATATCGGGATTAATCGCAGTTATTTAACGACCATTTTTAAAAAAACCATTAATACCTCACCGCAAGAATATCTCGTTAAATATCGGCTTGAAAAAGCTTGTAGCTTATTGAAGACTACTGACTTGCCGATCGGTGTCATTGCATCGAGAGTTGGGTACGATAATCCGTTAACATTTTCAAAAGTATTTAAAAACTTCTATGAGGTAAGTCCGACTGTGTTTCGAACCCAACAGCAGGAACCCATTTACTCAAATAAAAAAGAATAACATTGTTAAGCCCCAAAGCATTGATATGCTTTGGGGCTGTTTGTTTTTTATCAGCGAATAGATTTAAGGTGTAGAATAGTTGATGAAAAGTCAGCACCATCTTCACATAGTTGTGCATCATCAATTATAATACCCGCATACATGAGTGCATCTCCATAATAAACCTGCTTCGTATCCTCATTGATTTGGTAAGCTTGATCTGGGTCTAAACCAACCATCTTGAAGCGTTTGATCGGCTTATTGGGCTGATTTAATGTTTTGTAAAAACCAAATATCGCTTCCGTTTGATCTTCAGATACTACCATCCATATTGTTTCACCTGCTGAAAACGGACTGGTGATTCGATAAAAGTTTCCTTCTAGGATTAGCTTTCGATGCTTTTTGTAAAACGCAATCTGGCGCTTAACTTGTTGCTTTTCTTTATCCGAAAGTAAATTTAAATCTAATTCATAGCCGAAAACCCCAAACATGGCGACATTCGCCCTTGTTTCAATAGGTGTTATTCTACCTACCTGTTGATTTGGGACGGCTGATACATGAGCACCCATACTACTGAGCGGGTAAGCATAAGATGTGCCGTATTGAATTTTCAACCGCTCTATTGCATCTGTATCATCACTGGTCCAAACCTGCGGTGCATAATAAAGCATACCTGGATCAAAACGAGCACCACCACTTGAACACGACTCAAATAAAATATCAGGAAATTCATTAATTAGTCGTTCATATAAGCTATACACACCCAATATATACTTATGAAAGGTTTTTCCTTGCTCAACTGCTGCTCTACCGTGTGAAAAACACTCTGTTATATAACGGTTCATGTCCCATTTCACATAAGATATTCGTGCACTTGCAAGCACTTCTCTCATCGCTTCGTAAATATAATCAACCACCTCGGTACGTGAAAAATCAAGCACATGCTGATTGCGCGAAGGGGAAGCACTTCGATCTGGTGTCTGTATGATCCAATCTGGGTGCGCCCGATATAGCTCACTATCCTTATTAACCATTTCTGGTTCGAACCATAAACCGAATTTCAAACCTAACTGTTCAATTTTACTAGCTAAACCCGGAATCCCTTCAGGTAGTTTGGTCAAATTCGTCCGATTCCAGTCACCCAAACCTGCTCGATCATGATTACGATCACCGAACCACCCATCATCCAAGACAAACAGTTCTGCTCCAAGTGCTTTCCCTGCTTTTGCGATTTCCACTACTTGTGATTCAGTAAATTCCATCTCGGTGGCTTCCCAATTATTTACGAGAACTGGACGAGGTTTATCACGCCACTTCCCTCGAGCAAGTCTTGTTCGATAAAGCTTGTGATAGGCTTGACTCATTTTGTTTAATCCCTGGTCCGCATAGACCATTACAACTTCTGGTGTCTGAAATTGCTCAGCCTCAGCTAGCTTCCACTCAAACGTGTCTGGATGTATACCAAGACAAATGCGAGTATGATCAAAAGTATCAACCTCGATCTGCCCAAGGTGATTGCCGCTATAAACAAGGTTGAAGCCAAATGCTTCTCCGCTATTCTCATCTGTATGAGGACGCTTTAATGCGATAAAAGGATTATGCTCAGCGCTTGTGGTACCAGTCATGCTGTGGATACTTTGAACCCCCTGTTCAAGTTTCCTCACCTTTACATGTCGCTCCCGACTCCAAGCACCTGCAAGGTGTACCATCTCATAATTATAATCTGGAAAATCAATCACGCTGCTCATTGCTTTCGTTAGCATTAGCGGGGCGGTCCCTTTATTGACAAAGCGACTATGTCTTGTTAAAACAGGGAGCTCTTCAAAAATGGTATAGCTTAAAATAAGCTCCGCGTTAATTAATTTATCACTTAGAACAATCTCTAAAGTCGTTGCCTCATCGTCTTCTTCCACATAAGTTGCGGGCAATCCATCAATCGTTTTTTTTCCACGATAGATTTGATACGAGCTAAATTCGAAGTTAGTAATTGAGCTTCCGTTTTCCTGTATAATCTCATAAGCCGGGTACCTAAAATCTGTTGTCCCATATGTTGGATACTCTTGCATCGTATGGTGCAATGATAGTGAATTTGGGTTTTCTTCATCAACTATATACGCGGATAAAGAGCGATGCTTAACTCGAGTTAAGTGGCTATAGTTCGGTTGATCCGTAATTCGCTTACCATAGTAGAGATGTCCCAACTGATTATTATTCAGGATGTTAAAAATATAACTGATTTCATCATTAAAAATATGAAAGGTTTGTTCTTTTTCATGAAATTGGATTGGCATAATATCCTCCTACGACTTATAGTTTTCCACCAGATGTGGATATCCCCTCGATGAAGTTTCTTTGAAATAGTAAATAGACAAGTAGCATTGGCCAGATTGCCAGGACTGCACCTGCCATCAATTGTGGATAATGGACGGAGTAAGCGCCTTGCATCCGAGCTAAAGCTGATGATAGAACAGCCGCATTCTCATTCGGGTTCACAATGATTGGCCACATTAAATCTTTAAACGAAAATAAGGCGGTAAAGATACCAAGAGCAATCATGCCTGATTTTACTAAAGGCAGCATGACGCGCAGAAAAATTTGTCCGTAATTAGCTCCATCAATAATAGCTGCTTCCTCCAGCTCCTTCGGTAGACCCATAAAGAATTGACGCAATAAAAACGTACCAAAAGCACTAACGAGCCCCGGAAAAACCAATGCAAAAATCGTATTACGCATATTCATTGCATCAATCATTAGATATTGCGGGATAATAAATATTTGCGGTGGTACCATCATTTGAAAAAGAACGAGCCCAAAGCAAAAATCTCTTCCGGGAAACTTTAGGCGCGCAAAGGCAAATGCAGCCATCGCGCTAAACATGATTGCAAATAACACACGGAAGAACATCATCGCCAGCGTATTATAGTAGAGAACAAAGAAATTATTCTGTCTGATCACTTCTACATAATTTTCAAATCTCCATTCGGATGGAAAGAAGACAAATGGATTCATTGACGTCGATTCTGTTACGGATTTAAAAGAAGTAAGCAGCATCCATACGAATGGGAATATCATAATAACCGATCCTAAAATTAGAAAGCTATGAAGCAGAATTTTATTAATCGATTTACTTTTCTTATCCACTTTTTCCACCCCTCTATTTGTAATTAACCCATTTCTTCTGGGCTTTCATTTGGAATACCGTAATAATCATAATTATTACCAGTAATAACATAACAATTGCTGATCCATAACCACGATTACTGTATCTAAATGAATTGTTGTAAAATAAATAAACTAAGGACACCGTACTGTTATAAGCCGGGCTTGTTACGTCAACCATCATATAAATAAAATCGAATACCTGCATCGACTGAATAATTGTTGTGACAGTAATAAAGAAAAGTGTTGGAGACAATAGCGGGATCGTGATCTTAAAAAGTTGATAGATAGAGCTCGCTCCATCGATCATCGACGCCTCATAGTAGTCCTTCGGGATTTCTTGTAAACCCGCTAACATCAACACAACATTATAGCCAATAATACTCCAAATACCGATAATTGCGATTGAAATCAATGCAACATTCGGGCTGTTAATCCAATCGACTGACTCTAAGCCGACACTTCTTAATAAATAGTTAAAAAAACCAAATTGATTATTATACATCCAACGCCATACCATAGTAACAGCTGCAGGAGCTGCAACCATCGGAAGGAAGAAAATAGTTCGGTAAATTGTTCTTCCTCTTATTTTTTCGTTCAACAACACAGCAATGACTAAAGAGATAGCAATAGAAATTGGAATGACAAGTAACGTATAAACAAGTGTATTTCTTACCGCATGCCATACCTGCGGATCATTAAACATTCTTATATAATTATCAAACCCAACAAAGATATCTCCTCTTCCAAAATCACCACTTTGAAACAAGCTCAAATAAAGCGTCTGAAAAATCGGTATAATATTTAGAATGAGTAAACCTATCATCGTTGGCGCAATAAAGAACCAGCCCCACATCCATTCGTTCAAGTTCTTCTTGTTCGGTTTTCGAGCGGCCTTGCTTGAATGTAGCACACGATCATCTCCTAACTGGCCATATTTTAAAGACATATTTGTATTGTCGAAATATAGGAAGTGATCATGCCACCGACATGATCACCTATTTCACTAGTCTTCTCTTTCTAGGCTTTCATTCATTACCCTTGCGGCGTCATTGGCCGCTTCTTCTACTGTCTTATCTCCAGTAAAAGCACCATTGAGCTCTTCATAAGCTCGGTCTTCCCATACTCCTGTCGTATTCGAATATGGCCTGATTTGACCGTACTCAACCATGTCGATAAAAACTTCTATGTCAAATAAATCATTGGAATCAACCCAGGCATCCGCTGTTCCTTCATATGCAGAAATCGCTATACCAAGTTCAGCCTGCATTCTCTGACCTTCCTCTGATCCAAGATATTCAACCCAGCGCCAAGCCTCCTCAGGATGGTCCGTGTTATATGCAATCGCATTACCTAGCCCGTTAAAAATTGAAGCTCTTCCTCCGTCATTAGAGGCAGGCAAGACAGCTACATCAAAATGCTCAGCCATATACTCATTTTCTGAAAATCCCGCTAAATTCCAAGAGCCGAAAAAGCCCATTGCAGCAAGACCATTTTCAAGCACCGTCGCACGCTCAGCATCGCCGAAAATTTGTGGAGACAAGCCTTCACGAACAAAATTAATATAGAATTCTAATGCTTCTATCGTATTTGGATCATCATACCCAGATACTTTATCATCAGTAATGATCGTTCCACCATTTTGATAGACAAAGTTATAATAGCCCTCTTGACTATGAAGTGGTGTAAGGATGCCATACTGCTCCCCATCATCTTTTGTTAACGCGACTGCTGCGTCATACAGGTCATCCCACGTCCAGCTTTCATCTGGATAGTCAACACCAGCTTCGTCAAACATCGTTTTGTTGTACCAAAGCCCTATCGTGTCATAGTCCTTTGGTATCGTATAGTAATGATCATCCAGTGTATATATTTCTACAAGACCTTCTGGATAGTTCGCCATATCAATTTGATCACTGGCATCGACCTGATCATTAAGTACCATTAGCATGTCATTAGAAGCATAGCGGTGAATTTCATTTGAATGCATCCAAAACACATCAGGCAATGACTCACCTGTCGCTCCAGCCTCGAGCATCGTCCAATAATCAGCCCATCCATTTACTGTAATGTTAATACGAATCCCGTCATTTTCTTCCTCAAATGCATCAGCAATTTGTCTAAGTCCAGGTTCTTGATTGGAATCCCAAATTGCAAAATCAAGTGTGACTTCTCCGTTAACAGCATACTCGCCCGTTTCCTCTCCACCTTCATCATTCTCATTTCCACAAGCCACTATAAAAAACAAACTAACGAAAATAACAACACCAAACTTTAAAAATGTCTTGTTCATCATTTTTCCTCCTAGGAAGTTATTTTTCAAGTTTTGCTTCTCTTATAGCTTACATCGTAGACAACTCTTCATGAATAGAACAAAGTTACATCTATATAGAATAATGTTAACGCTTTCATTGTTTTGCACTCCAAATAGTAGGTTGACTGTGTCCTCCTATTGTAGATATTGATTCTCAGATAGACTTTACTTCCATAATGAACTTTAATTCGTGGATTTTTATATTTTTCTAATTATTGATTGGACCTATCCATCTAAGCCGATATATAAGTAGTAATATAATGTATAATATCTTTGTTCGTAAATGCAGTAATTGGTGTATGTCAGAAAAATCATACCTCGCCAGTTCCTCCAAATGCATGTATATGTTTTATTCAAATTTATCTCCATTATCTTTTTTTCACTGGTCAAGATAATGTGTTGATCGATTAAGATGTCTACCTCATTCTGCAGTGCGATCACAACTTTTACTATGATCTAACTTACTCTCATTCTACTTCTCTTATGTAATAATACACTAACTAACTTAACCAAATAACAGCATTGGTAACTTCTATTTATCTCCTCTGTTTTACCACCATTTATCCCGAAGCAACCGTCCGTAAGACTCCCACTTCAAAACAACAAGAATATAAAGTTGTTTAATTGGGAGTAACGGACGCTAGCACCCCGAATGGTTCAAGGGCCTTTAGGTCATCCTTTAGGGCTAACAATCAGTGGGGGAATACCTAAAACCCCCACTGATTGAAGTTTCACTTTATATTATGGTTTACTGTGGTTATATGAAGAGAAATTACAAATTTAACGAGCTTGAGTCCACAAGCTCGTTACTGTTTTTTCAATAAAAATTGCGTTAATAAAGTCTAATTTCTCTATTACTACATTTCGTTAGGTGCTTCTATGCCTAAAAGTCGTAATCCTTCATTAAGGACAATTTGAACCGAATGTACAAGGGACAATCTTGACTGTTTATGTTCCTTATCATCTAAAATACGAACAGATCCATAGTATTTATTAAATGCTTTTGCAAGTTCGAGTACATATTTCGCAATTTGGGAAGGATCGCTCCCCTCATAAGCACGCTTTATCGCATCTGGAAAATCCAATAAATTTATTATTATCGACCATGCTTCAACATCTGATATGTTTACGTCATCATTACTTTCCTGATAATCGCCTTTTCTTAAAATAGACGAGGCACGTGCATGTGTGTATTGAACATATGGGCCTGTTTCCCCTTCAAACCTCAACATATCCTCTAATGAAAATTCAATATCATTTAAACGATAGTTCTTTAAGTCATGAAAAATAACAGCACCTGTCCCCACTTGACGAGCAACATTGTCTTTAGAATCGAGAGTTGGATTCTTCTCTACTATGTTATTCTTGGCTAGAGTAATCGCATCATTTAATACATCTTCTAACAATACAACTTTTCCTTTTCGTGTAGACATTTTTTTCCCGTCTTTTAACATCATGCCAAAAGCAACATGTTTCAGTCCCTTGTGCCATTTGTACCCCATTTTTTCTAAAACAAGAAAGAGTTGCTTAAAATGAAGCGTTTGTTCATTTCCTACAACATATAATGACCGAACAAATTTATACGTATCTTGACGATAAATGGCGGCTGCTAAATCACGTGTTGCATAAAGAGTAGTTCCATCCCTTTTCTTTATCAAACAAGGCGGTAGATCGTCGTCTATTTCAACTACTTTAGCTTGATCAGATTCTTTTAACAATTTCTTTTCTTCCAATAACTGAATCACTCTATCCATTTTATCGTTATAAAATGCCTCCCCATGCGTTGAATCAAAGTTCACACCTAATAGCTCGTATATTTTGGTAAACTCTTGTAATGACTCCTCCCTAAACCAACTCCATAATTCTAAGGCTCTCTCATCCCCATCTTCTAATTTCTTAAACCATTGTCTCCCTTTGTCATTTAATTTTTCATCTTGTTCTGCCGCTTCATGAAAACGCACATACAATTTTAACAGCTCTTTTATCGGATTTTCTTTTACCTTTTGTTCATCTCCCCACAATGTATAAGCAACAATTAATTTTCCGAACTGTGTTCCCCAATCACCTAAATGGTTAATTCGTATAGCGTTATACCCACATTTTTCCGAGATTCGTGCTAATGCATTGCCAATCACCGTTGAGCGGAGATGTCCCATTGAAAAAGGTTTAGCGATATTGGGTGAGGAAAAGTCAATCGTGATTACACCTTTGTTTCCAATGTTTACATTTCCATAGTTCTCCTTTTTCGAAAGGGCTTTTTGAATGGTATAAGATGATACTTCTTCTTTGTTTAAAAACACATTAACATAACCATTTACAGCTTCGACATTCTGAAAGAGATTGGGCAACGTCATTTCCTTTGTAAGTTCAAGTGCAATGTTTTGAGGAGACTTTCGATACACTTTCGCCAATTCAAAACAAGGAAATGCCAAATCACCCATGCTTTCTTTTTTCGGTTTCTCAATCATACTATTCAACTTACTTTTGTCCAAATGATCTTTTAACTGATCATATAGGACATCAACAAAAGCGGTTTTATTATCCATTCCTATTCCCTCCTATAATAAAAAAACTCCCGTCTCTTTTCGTATGAAAAGAGACGGGAGTTTAAATTAGCCCGTGGTACCACTCTACTTGTTTTTATAAAAAACCACTCCATTTGATAACGAGGTTCACCCCGACTCCCCCTACATAATCCTGTTCAGGAAAGCATCTACAAAGTGCGTTTCATTATTTGATCCTTGACCAGGCTCCCACCACCCCTGATTCGCTTTGCTTTCTCAAATAACTACTCTCTTTGTCATTGAATTTAAACATGTATTTTAGACTATTCTATTCATTTTTCACAAAATGTCAATAGCTTGGAGTTGAACCCTTCCTCAGCTCCTTTATAGTTCTATAAAATCTCATCTTTTAGAATTTTATAGAACTCATCTTTAGCATAGCTTTCTGTCCAAGGGCTATGACCACAGTTTTCTAATTTATAAAACTTAAATTTAGCAATTATCTTTTCTAAAGATGCTTTAATACCATAAGCTGGATGAGAATCATAATCCCCATGAATAGCAACAACTTCACATTTTATATTCTTTCCTATTTCATACATAGAACCACTTTTCCTCAGAACATGAGCTTCAGGCCAGACTTTTGCAAATATTTCATAGTTATACAGACTATCATCATTAGTGATTTCCATCGGGGCATAGCTGTCAAGCTTATCCATGAGTGCACCAAACTTTGCAAACACCCTATTCATGTCATGACCAACGGGATTAGAGAAAATCTGTTGTAATCTATTTAGCTCAATCTTCTCATCTTCTGTCAGCTTACCTTCTCTGTTATCTTGTAAATCTTTGTAATACTTTTCTTCAATAGAGCCACTTGCTATAAGGATAATTTTTTTTACTAAATGATTGTATTTTGCTGCAAACATGTAAATTAACATAGCTCCCCATGAATGACCAATTAAAATTATCGGGTCCTTAGCATTCTCTTCTAATATTCCTTTTAACTCCATGAGCTGTCCTTCTACTGACGGTTCAGTTTGAAGAGGTTCCAATATGCCACAAAACATAGATAGCTCCTCACATATAGGCTTTACGCTTCCCGCAGCACCTGGTCCCCCATGAATCACAGCTATCTTATAATCTTTTTCTCCGTACTTTCTTAAATTCATCTTTGTTCCTCCTCCCCCACTTGGTTTGTAATAGTAATTTATTGCAGGCTCTGTTTTTTAGGTCTTTAAATACAATGTCATTTATTAAAGAAAAGTTTCCCTTAAACTGGCATCTATGTCAAGGACACTATGAAAAAAGAGATTAAGCTAATAGAAGATGATCCCTATGTTAAATATCTATTTTGATTCATTGTAATTTTTTGTGAAATAGTTTTCAAGACATAAGAAAACTTGCTATTTCCTGGAATGTGGACTAGCAAAAAAAATGACAGCCTCAAACCCAATGTTCACAATGGGTTAAGGCTGTTTTTATTTTTTACCCCGGAGCAACCGTCCGTAAGACTCCCACTTCAAAACAAGGAGAATACCAAGTTGTTTAAGTGGGAGTAACGGACGCTAGCACCTCGAATGGTTCAAGGGCCTTTAGGTGTCATCCTTTAGGGCTAACAATCAGTGGTAGAATACCTAAATACCCCCACTGATTGAAGTTGTTCTTTATCTACAAAACTCAGGTTTAAGACTATTCATTTTTCACAAAATGTCAATAGCTTGGATCTCGAATCAGACCCTCGAAGTGGACATTTGTCCGTTAAAAGTGACTGAACAACCTGCTTATTTCCCGTCTACCTCCCTTTTGCGATAAACCATGACGGTTAAAAAGCAGACGAATACCATCCAAAGTGCAATGACGATTAAATTTCCCGTAACCTCCCGAAATGCTTTCCCTGCGTCCACCGCTTCGACTAAAAATTGCAAATGAAAATTAGGGAGATATTCCAAAAATACCAAACTCGGATAATCAGAGATAATTTCTAACAAAAGCGATCCCAGTCCAAACACAAACATGAGAGGCATGAGAACCAAAGAAGCTTCCACAACAGTTCGTGCTAACAGCCCTAACAGTGTTCCCATCGCAAGATATAGAATGAATGACAGAAACAGCGCCAAAAATAACGCATTTGCATAAACAAATTCATAGCCTGTGATTCGAATACAGAGCGCTAATGTTATTATCGTTAGTAATACACTTAGCCCACTTTTTCCAATCAATATTTCAGTCGTTGTTGCTGGTGACATCATTAATCCGCGTAGCGTGTTTTTCTCTTTCTCCTCTGCAATGATTGCTCCTTGTAAAAATACTGTCGTCATAATGAAAACTAGATTGATGATGAGATAATGTACATCAAAATGAAGCGGCTCTGATTGTACAGTCAAAACAGCAAAAAGAACCGGTGTTAGAACAGTGGTCAGCACGAACATATTCTTCATCAAATCTTTGAGATCTTTGTAAAAAATGGCGTATATCCGCTTCAATGAGAAACTCATACTAACGACCTCCCTGTTACATCCACGAAAATATCTCCTAATGTCGGTTCATTTGAAAACAAGGTGACGACTTGACCGCTTGACATATATTCATACAGCTTTTGCGCGCCTTTTGGACCGTTTTCTAGAATTCGTTTTTCTCCGGTTACTAACTCAACCGTCAAGGTATCATCAGAATATTTTCTCCGTAACTTAGACGGTTCATCCAACAATTGAACTTTCCCTTTGTTAAGGAATGCCACTCGATGACATAAAGACTCTGCTTCTAGCATATCGTGAGTCGTTAAAAATATTGTAGTGCCTCTGCGGTTAAGTTCCTGAAGTCCATGGTGGATATGCCTCGAATTAGCAGGATCTAGCGCACCTGTTGGTTCATCGAGAAAAAGTAATTCTGGCTCATGCAACAATGCGCGCGCGAGCGTTACTCTTTGCAACATCCCCTTTGAAAGCTTGGAAACCACCTTTCTTTTCTCATCCATTAAATTTACCATATCCAATACCTCATCAATTCTTTTCTGCTTATTTTCCACAGAATACAACTCACAATATAAATGGAGATTATCATATACGCTAAGTCTATTGTATAGCCCACTATTATCTGTCATCACCCCAAATTTTTTTAAATATTTCGGTTGATTTACCTGTGTGGAAGGAACATCAAAAAGCAACGCCGTTCCACTCGTCGGATGAAGTTGACCAGTCAATATTTTTATTGTAGTCGTTTTTCCCGCACCGCTAGGACCTAAGAAACCGAATATTTCACCTCTTTGTACTTCGAAACTCATATTATCGATAGCTGTACTTTTCGAAAAAACATGTTTTAATGATTTTACACTGAGTATGTTTTCCATCGTACTCCTCCTCTTCGTCACAATACTTGCAACTAAAGAATAAGAGACACCACACGCATTGTCAGCATTTTCACGGTGAAAAGAGTATTTAACCGGTTAAAAGGAGTTATTTTAAGCCGAGTATTCCCTTTAAATCAGTCATTTTGTTTTTCGATAACGGAATTTCGGTTTTCCTTGCGTTTTCTAATATCAAGCTATAACTATTCCTCGTCCAAGTCACCACTTCTCTGACCTTTTGCAAGTTAACAATATAAGAACGATGACATCTAAAGAAGCCAAACGATTGTAATTCTTCTTCTAATTGATTTAAAGTGAACATGCACGGAAAGCTTTCCCCTCGAATATGTAAATTGGATTGTCCGTCGTGACTTTCAATATAATCTATTTCTGGCGGATTAAACAAAATTAATTTATCACTCACTTTAGCAGGGATTTTTTTATAAGAAATCACTACTGCATCTGCCTCCTCCGCAGATTCTTGCACCTGAATTTCCGCTTCTAAGGTAGCGGGCATTTCTATTGCAAGCAAACCTTCTTCGCTAAGTCGATATACGTGATCAGAAAATGTGATCGCACTTTCCATATTACTTGTTAGAATTACTATCGCCTTTCCTTGCGTTTTTAATTGGTTTGTAATCGTGATAAAAATTCGTTTTGTTTCGATGTCGACATTTTGATCTGGTTCTTCCAAAATAAAGAGACTTGGATCTTGAATAAGCAACTTCGCCATCTGCAGTCTTTTCTTCTCAGAAAAAGTTAACTGCTTTACTTTTGTTTGTTTTTTCGCCTCCAATCTCACCAGTTGTAAGATATCTTCTACGTTTAACGATGATGTGAATAATCCTTTAAATAACAGCAGATGGTCCTTTACGCTTAAACGCTCATACAGTCCTTCGTCTAAAAAGAAATAACCAATATTTTGTTTTTTAGAGATTTTCCCATGCTTCATCACTTCATGCTCTATCCATACTTCACCATTTGAAATATGCTCTTGTCCAGTAAAAATATGCAACAAACACTTGCGAATGTCTGTCGTCGAGTGAATGGCAACCACCTCGCCTTCACCAACCTTCAAACAAATCGAGGGAAATACAACTCTATCCTGCTGATGTTTCTCTACATCTATCAAATCTAATACACTCATAACCATGTCCTTTCTATACTAGAATTGTTACTTATAATGGTATAGTCGTGAAGTAGTTTGTCTTCTTACTGTAACTAAAATATGCTCCGTCTTTTCATTATATAATAGGAATCAAGTTTGTTTTTGAGGATAGATATTTTTTATGTAAATGATGGGTTACATCTAACTCGGCTGTAATACCCAAGCATTAAAAACCCTTGAATCTTGCTGTGGTAGAGTCGTGATACCTATGATAAGGTGGATACACCCACCGTTAGAACAGCTGAATGATGAAATCCACTCCATGAAGGTGCAATGTTTAATTTTCTAAATTAAACAGGGGTTGTAAAAGAAAAAAATATATAATATAAACTTTGTTCGGAAACGAGGTTATTGGACTTATACATCCATAGCAGTTGACGTGGGGTTCTACACCAACTTTTTTTGATTGCTTTTCTTTTTTTCTGTGAGTTCTCTTTTATCAAAATCAATTTTTCACATGGCGTTTACTTTCGTAATTCCTTGAATTGCACCATTTTGTAATGTGATAACTTTGTCGAAAACTTGGACATCGGCATCGTTTAATCCATGAGCTGCAACGATAACAAGTTTCCCCTCTTGTTTATACTCATCAATGATTTCTAAAACTACCTTTATGTTATCATCATCAATCGCATTAAAAGGTTCATCAAGTAATAGCACATCTGGATTTTCCATAATCGCCTGGCAAACCGCCAGTCTCTGTTTCATACCTAAAGAAAAAGATTTAACCTTTTTGTCTTTCGATTCATATAAATTCAATCTCTTTAGAACTTGAACAATTTCTTCATCACCGATAATTTTGTTGATACTTGCTAAAAATTTCAGATTGTAAAAAGCCGTTTCATTATTCAAAAACTGAGGTGTTTCGATTATAATGCCAAACCTGTAGTTTTTATTATAGGTTACTTTGCCTTTAGACGGATTTATCAAACCACAAACCAACCGTAGTAACATCGTTTTTCCGCTACCATTATGCCCCTTAAGTAAATAAGCATTCTGTTCTTTAAAATTTATCGTTAAATCGTTCAAGACCTTTTTATCTTTCAAATCTTTGTGAACATCTCTAATATCAATCATCGAAATCAACTCCCTAAAGATTCATATTTTCTTATGGAAACATAATTTATTAAAATTAGTATGAGACATAAAACAATTTTTCCTGAAATAATAATCCAAAAATTGTCCAAAAATCCTAACGATGCAATAACAAATATCCCAAAAAACTCAATGGAGAACGAAAGGATTTGAGTCGTTAACGTAAGAAGCAATAGAAGGAAATAAATCAACTGCAATTCCAGCCCTTTTAGACGCATTAAAAATACCGACATCGTCAAAAAAAATACAGTAAGTATAGTAGATATTGCGAAAGCAAAGACAGCCGTTAATTGATTAAAATCTGGTAAAGCTATAACCATATCTATTATTAGTTTAGCTGCGATAACAATAACTAGCATTCTGCCTATCTGCTTTATATACAGGAAGAAAAAATACACCTTTCCCGCTCTTGTTAAAGCGTATGGGCTCAGTGTAAAAAAATCATCAGTTCCCTTAATAATAACATCGACAAAAAGCAAAACTAATCCTAAATTTAATACTAGGAGAAAAACGCTGATACCTTGAGTCTCTTGATTATAGGGAATGATTAGCGATCGAATAGAGT
The DNA here is from genome assembly GCF_026805325.1 of Natronobacillus azotifigens. GTDB lineage: Bacteria > Bacillota > Bacilli > Bacillales > Amphibacillaceae > Natronobacillus > Natronobacillus azotifigens. The sequence continues at coordinate 80,947 of NZ_JAPRAT010000004.1, read as the reverse complement.
TAAAAGTTAAGTGCACTCCCTCATCCTCTCCAACAGCTAGCAGGAGGATAAAATAGCAAGTCGAATATATGAAATAGCGCTTTATCATGTTAAACAATCCTTACATATAAGTGTGTAATTTAGATATATACTTCCAAATCAGTTAAACTAGTATTTTTGGGCATTATTTAGATAAGGTGAGACGAAAAATCACTTCGCTTAAATACATCGCCCATAGCTGAATAAATAATAATTAGGAAAAAAACGAAAATATAATTACAATTCCTCTGCCCCTTTTCATAAGTACTCTTTAGAAAACCGATAAACATTTAATCGGAAAATAATAAATGCTAGGATAATTAAAAATAGTATTGGTATCAATTGGATCATTGCAGAGGTGCTAGAGATATCTGTTATGAAATAATCAGGTATGGTTGCAAGTGTAATAAAAGGAATCATAATATAACTAACCTGCCCGAGAAAAGGAGATAAGTTTGCCAAAGTAGACCCTAAAATGATTGGAATAACGATGAACATCACTGCTGGAAATGATTGAATTATATATAAATTTTTTATAAATAACGGGGTCAGTAACGTGATTGAATTGACTACTACAGAAAAAACGATAAGTATCCCTATATGAGCTATAACAATACCTAACATCTGTACAAAAGCAAATGAACTTTCTCCCAAGTTAACCGGACTCAATGAACCTCCGCTTATGATTAAAGCAATTATAAACAATAGGCTCATGACTATCATGATAAGTACTGCAATATAAAGAGATTGGGCAATAATTAATTCCTTAAGGAAGCGTTTATATCCTGTTCTCACAACAACAGTATTTCCTAGTCCAGACTTCATATAACGCATTGTAGTTGATGAAAGAGAAACACCCATCCCTAAAAATAGAATAATGATAAACAATTGATAAAAATCATTGGAGAAAATAAAATCTGTGAAATATACCATGGACCCAAAGTTATCAATAAGGCTTTGAAGAGCACCCCTATTAAGATCTTGACTAACAGTATTTAGTTGGCCTCGGAATAACTCCAATTCCAGAAACGAGAAATAATAACTTGCTAATCCAATTGATACTAAAATTAATAGAAGCAAGAAATGAAACTTTGATCTCATATACCTCATAAATTCTTTTTTTATCATTGTTATCGTCCCTTATTTATCAAATGTTTGAATTTTATTTTTCGGGTTTTCTTACTATCTAACTCTCAATTGAAGTCTTATTGTATCAGCCTCACATCCACATTATTACATTAACAGGGTGTTATTACAATATTAATGTTAACTATGCCAAAAACAGACAAATCATCTATAGAACTGGTTTGGTTCATATGGTTCACCTTAATATTACTAAGTGCAGGTTTTTCTTAATTTAAGGATATTTTACTTTGCTCAATGCATTAATCAACACAATAATTCGTACTCGCTATCGAAAAAAGAATTAGATGAAATAATTAAAAAGAGTGGAAGTTCATGTTTCCCTCCCACTCTTAACGTTTATTCAAGTGTAAACGAAGCTAAACTCGCCCTACCATTCCCTCTATACGTGAAGTATAGGGACTGAATGCCATCTGGAATAACCACATCTGATTGGTATTCTGTCCAAACATTTGTAAATGCTACTGGAATGGTCGTTAGTGGTTCTCCGTCCCACGCTGTTTTCACTTCAAATGCTCCACTGCAATAACCTCTCACCTTAATTTTGATCGTTCTAATGTCCTGGCAATCAAAATATTTGAAGCCTGCTGTCGCTGATTCGGTCATATTGGCGATATAGCCTATTTCTTCATCACCATCTTTGCCGTCTTGTGTGATTTTAGGAAATTGGGTATCCATCCACAAGTCTCCTGTATACACCGCCTCATCATCGCAGAAGAGGTGACACGCAATATAGGCTGGATACTCTCCTCTACCTTCAAGCGGACCACCATTAGAGCCGCAGGAAGTCATTTCTACTTGAGGAATGGTGCCATCATTTTGTATCACAATAGGCTCCATACATCCTTGTCTACTGAAATTAGATCCGTTGGTATGACGATGATAGAATATGTACCAATCGCCTTTTATAGTAACGATACTTCCATGATTGTTACCACCATAATACATTGGCTTATTAGTAGGCTTATACGTGTCGATATGAAGATCATTATTACTTACAATCACACCACCATACACAAAATCTTTTGTTGGGTGTTTGCTCGTTGCATAGCACAACTCATGCATAACAATAGAAGAATAGATAAGATAGTAAGTATCACCTATTTTTCTAATTGAGGGAGCTTCAAAAAATTCATGACCTTCAAAGCCGCTTCCTGCACTATACGATTGACTTGGCACAACAAAGACTGGATCCTCTAAAACCGTTAGCATATCTTTATCAAGTACTGTCGCCATCGCGCCACTTCTTGATTGATCACCAGGACTACAAAATCCCGTATAAAGATACGTTTTATCGCCTTCGGTTACTACACCTGGATCAAATTGTGGTTCATCACCTGCTCGTTCTCCTAAGCGCGTTCCATCTGAATAGTGAACATAACCATAAAACTCAAATTTACCAGCAGGTGTATCTGACACCGCCACGGAGACAACGGGTACTTTGTCTAAGACATAGTACAAATAATATCTACCATCCGGACCAACGCTGACATCCGGTGCATAAAGACACATGTTAGCTTCTGCATTCATTGGATCATCGGTCTTTTTATAAATCACACCTTCATACTTCCAATCCGCTAAATTATCTACTGAAGCAGACCAACAGACGTAATCATTCAGACAGTATGCATGGCCGTTAAAACGATCATGTGATCCATAAACATAAACACGATCTTCAAAGACGTAAGGTTCACCATCAGGAATGTACTCCCATGAAGGAAGGTAAGGATTAAAGCCTTGCTTTTTCAATACAAACACCACCTGGATTTTAATTTTTTTTACTTGACTACGAGTAAAGAGCTTTGTTTTCTAGCGTATTGCAATGTCAATTTTGGCAACACAACCACAATAAGTATTCTTGTTTATTTTACCACCAAAAAGAAAGCGTTGTCATTATACATTTAAATGGTGATATTTACCGTGTGAAAGATCATAATGTGTAATTTTTGGTAGGTGGAAAGTGTATCAGATCGATGAGTAGAAAATTGTAATGTTTTACTTGGCGGTCTTTCAATATCTTCAAAAAATCTACTCCTGCGTTTATTTTACCTACATCGGTGTCAGTAACCGTTTTGGATGTCCCTTCGATTAAACCTTGATTTAGTTGAGCAACTATTAATTTAAGTCACTCTGTAACCATATAGATAAAATCTCTAAATATATTTCCAATTGTAGTACTCTCTATCTCGGTATTATTTCAACTCATTTTTCTTTATGAAGTCATCAAAATCACCACTATCACGCTTTTCGATGCGATTCTGATTAAACTTTTCATACTCTTTTACTGCTAACTTTTCAGCTACCTCTTTTGATACCCTGCCTGCATTTTCAAGAATTTCACGCCCGTTGAATTGTAAAAAAGCAGTTAGCTTGTCTACCCAATCTTTCATATGCATCGGTTGATTCCGCTCTGCTTGGTCTTCTGCATAGTCAAGGTACATCGTTACAATACGATTTAGTTGCTTCATTTCCTTTTCATTTAAGTAATTTTTTGCAACTCTAACGTCTTGCTTGCGTACTTTATCACCTTTCCATGACGTTAAGCCCATGTTTTCCTTTGTAGCATCTGCTCGACTTACAATTAGTTCTGATGCTGTATGACCATGTATGGCAAAGTGAAATTTATTTTGCACCGTTGCAAAGAACTCCTGTGATTGTTCAGCCTTCGGATCGTAGTCAACTGACGTTGCATATATATCCGTAATCTTTTGATAAAACCTTCTTTCCGAAGTACGAATATCTCGGATACGTTCAAGCAACTCGTCAAAGTAGTCTTGTCCAAAGTTACGCATTTCTTTTAGTCGGTCATCATCCATTGTAAAACCTTTAACAAGATATTCATTCAAACGCTCTGTCGCCCACTGGCGGAATTGTGTACCCCTGTGGGAGCGTACTCGGTAGCCGATTGCGATAATCATTTCAAGGTTGTAGTGTTTCGCTTTTCTTTTCACCTCTCTTGAACCTTCATTTTGAACTTGTAAGTAATACTTACAAGTTTGCTCTTCCTGCAATTCTGCTTCTTCATAAATATTTTTAATATGAAGCGTAATATTTTGAGGTGAGGTTTGATATAATTCTGCTATTGCTTTTTGTGTCATCCATACTGTTTTATTTTCTAATCTAACATCTATTTTTGTGTTACCTTCTTCTGTTTGGTAGATTAGTATATTGGTTTCATTATGCACTCTATTCACCCCCATTTGATTTTTGTAATTCTTTTTTCATTAAAAACTTAATAACACGGTTGAGGCCATAAAGTTCCTCGCCTTCATTAACCCTTATAAATTCAACCCCTAATTTCTCCTCAATAATTTTTGACGTTCTTCATCTGCATCAATTTGTTTTTTATGGTGTTTTTCATCATATTCGAATACTAATCCGACCTCTGATACGTAAAAATCTACAATATATTCTTCAACTTTGAATTGTGTATCAATATCCACAACACCATCTAAAATACTCTTTAACAATTTTCCACTCTTTGATCGGTATAAGCACTAAAATTCAGTACTTACATCATTTGCGTTTGCAAAATTTATTAGTTTATTAAATTCTTCAAAATACTGCCCCCTGATAGCAATAGTAAAAATAACGCCTAGATTATAATGTGAACTCTTCCTTTTAATTTTCTAGGGACTTCTTGTTTCACTATCGTATAGTAATTTAGACAATCTTTTTGTTCCAATTTTTCATATGTTCATTAGTAGTATTTAAACTCTTTTGACTCCTATTTAAATTTCTATTTCTACATCGATACCCTCTGGTTGATAGATCACAGTTTTAATATTATTTAACATTGCTCTACCTTCTTTTTTCGAAATTATAATATGTACTATTATACCATTTAAACATGAAAGAGTTAATCAAAAGCAGAACATTTATTCCCTTCTCACTTGTTTTTCTAGCCCAAATTAAAAACCCTTAAACTTTTCATATAGTCCAAGGGGTATAAATTTATTAATTTATTTTTCAAATATGAGTTTTACTTAATTCAACTTCCACTCCTTGCTTTACCACTATTTATGGTACGGTTCCCCCCGATTAATCCTAAAACTTCGATAAATCTGTTCGACCAATACCAAACGCATCAACTGATGTGGTAGGGTCATTTTTGAAAAGGACAAAGCATAATTACTCCGCTTCATCACAGCTTCACTTAATCCTAATGACCCACCAATCACGAAGGCGATTTTGCTTTTTCCGTGTGTAGCCAGTTGATCAAGCTCTTTAGCCAATTGTTCTGAAGTCACTTGCTTCCCTTGTATTTCTAGCGTAATCACATGGGTATCGGGTTGTAACTTCGCAAGAATTCGCTCGCCTTCTTTATTCTTTATTTCTTCCATCTGCGCTTCACTTAAGTTCTCCGGTGCTTTTTCATCAGGGACTTCCACTTCTTTTATCGTAGCATAAGCGCCCAATCGTTTCACATATTCGGCAATGCCTTGTTTTAAATACTTTTCCTTTAACTTCCCAACCGTAACTATTGTGATATTCATCGGTTAAATTCCTCCAATCCCTAGCTAAGCTTCACTATCTTCCATCGTGTCAAACTCCATCTTTTGTCCGCAATAAGATCCTCCCCATAACTGTTATTTGGTAAGGTTGATCACATCATACTCTGCACCACTTGTACCAGCTCGATTTCTTTTTTTCAAACACCATGACAATACATTCATTTAACAAACATATTATTATTTGAGCAAAGATAAAAAAGAAGAAAACCCCCATTCACCAATGATCTTATAAATACTGAATGATATTATAAATATTGATTACGATAATGCTAATAATTAGTACGTTAAATAAAATACTGACCTGTTTAACAGATAAAAATGGACGTATTCTAGATCCGATCAAACCTCCACTAACTCCTCCAACTAGCATAAATGGAAGCATCGATAAATCATAACTGCTTAAATCGGTTGTAAACAAAACAATGAAAATTCCAGATAGTTGAGCAAAAAAGATGATAAAGATCGAGTTTACGGCTGCTTTTTTAACGTCCATGGAGAATAATAAAACAAGTACCGCCACATTTAAAGGTCCGCCACCAATTCCTAGAAAAGCTGCTGAAAAACCTAAAATCATTCCGACGACTATCACGACTAATGGATTTTGTAATTTAAGGGTTGTGATGAAATCTTTATAGCGCATAAATAAAAAAATGACGACAAGAATACACACAAGGATCATGGATTGAATCCAACCGACTTGTTTAGCAACTTGTTCATGAACGAGGAGTTGATTAAAGACTTCTTTGCCTATCGTACCGCCTGTGATGGAGCCGATCGAAATCAACAGGCCTTGTTTGAATTCAATCGATATTCCTTGTTTATAAGCTGTAAAGATCGAGACACTCGACATAGCCAACACAGTACCACCCGATAGCACGCCGATTGTTGCTAAGTCAAAATGGCCGAACATATCTAGAACTGGTTTCATGATAATCCCACCACTGATCCCTGCCATGGAGCCAATCATAGTGGTTAACAGTCCAATAAGTAGATAAATAATAAACATAGAACACCTCCTAATTCTTAACTGATAGTATATGACGTTACCTTCGCGCGTGATCTGCTCTTGTTTAGGCATATGGATTCCTTGATGAAAACCATACAAATCAAAACATGAACTCTCTTAATCCATCGTAATTCGCTCTCTACTCATAACACCGGCCTTTTCGCCATCCACTAATCGTATCATCAATTCGTTAAACCGGATATTCAAATCGGACAATGCTTCCTTTGTAGTTCGTCCTCTGATTGATGATACTCATTACAAAACACCCACGACGTAACAGCATAAATCCATCTATAATGAATACTAATTGATTCTGTATTCTTTAAACACTTTTTCAAAAACAACATCCATAGTATAGCATAAAAAAAACTGTAGAAATCAATCACAAATGTGTTTAGAGCGCTTCCATTCGGGTATAGATAACTACAAGGCTAAATACATGTGATTAGGAGAACTTGGCTTATATTTTTTTCGTAAAGCCTTTGTTCGCGTAACTTGATCATCGGTTTGAATATTTGATTAAGGTTTCACATCACATGTGAACTGCACAGCCTTGGCGGAAAATTTGATTCGCTGACGACATATCACTCGTCAGGAACGTGGCTAATGATTTTGTAAGCGTTAGTAAACCGTTTTGCAAGACAGCTAGTAGAATGTTTTTCCGGAAAGTGCAAGTGAAGCCTCTCTCTATTGAGAATATAAGAGATGGCATACCGAGCTTCAAGTACGACGAGTTCAGATCGTCAGAGACGTAACAGTTTGGTAAGAATAAGAAGTCATTAACAAATTTTCCGCATATCCCATAAAGGGGGGAGGAAGACATGTTCACGACGTTGAGCATGTCTTTTCTCTTGTTCAATAGAGAAGTCTATGAGAACATAGGGCTATGAATGGAACAGGAGTGGTTTATATTGTGGGGAACGATCTTTCTTAGTACCTTGTTTACTATCGTGATTTTTATCAACATTTTTACAGCTAGAAAACATATAGTGAAAGTCCAATTACAAACGACAACATGGATAATCATTGCACTTGGTCGCTTTGTTTTTTTTACGCTTGCTTATTTGTTTAAACCGGACTTCGGTGGTTACTTTATTGCCCTTTTAGCGTCCACTATGCTCATAACAAGCAATACCTCAGAAGGGATCAGCCATGAAGGCTTTCATGTATTGTTAAAGGGATCTGTTGTCAAACGGTTGAAATGGGATAAGATTGATCACGCGAAATTGATCAATGAACATACAAGGACTCGAGTTCGTATCATAATGAAAAATAAATCATCGATCTTCCCAAAGCCTACTATCCAACAATTTTATCTAATCGAAGACTATAAGGTCATTTATCAATTATTTGAAGAAAAAAACATTCGTTTTGATATATATAAAATTCCCATTAGTCCTATAACAACAGCGATCTGCGTATGGCTCACTGTTTAACTAATTATAATGGTTTTGATTGATTGCTCTTTAAGATTCATAAACCGATAAGAGAAATACTTCGATCCTTGAAACAGGTTTCTCTATTGAGTATTTACATATTATTTAACAACCCGATAAGAATGTTTCTTGTTACGTTTTTATCAATAGGACTCGTTATGCTAAAATGAAAGCAATAGAAAACGTTTTCCATTAAGAACAATTGATATCGTAATATTTTTTGTTATTTCCCAGGAAATAAGAAATCAAATAGGAGGGTTTATATGAAAAAAATTATCTTTATCGAAACAGGTGTGGGAATTGATACACATGGCCAAGACGTAACAAAAGCATCGATTCGCGCAGTAGAAAATGCGATCCATTATAACTCGATGCCAGGGATTAAAGATTATTTGCCTGAACAGTCCTTACATCAGATGAAAGTAAACATTGTTTTGGCTGTGCCTGCGGACAAAGAAATTGTTGATGTAGAAAAAGTCAAAGCAGAAATTCCTTATGGTGAGGTAACTGTGGAAGTAGTTGACGGTGGATTGGCAACCACAAGTGGCATTATTTTAGAAGAACAAGCTGATAAAAATGATTTGATGTACATTGTTAATGCAGCCGTCCAAGTAGGCTATTAATCACCTTATGCCTAACGGTCATCTAAGAATTTAAAAAATCCGAGAACAAACGAGGAGAATCAGCCAATGAATTATCTACCAGCAAAAGAACGTTATCAAAACATGCAATATAACCGAGTTGGAAAATCCGGGTTAAAGCTTCCTGCCATCTCCCTTGGTTTATGGAACAATTTTGGCGGAACAGATCCGATCGAAAATCAACGTGCCATGTTACAACGCGCATTTGATTTAGGCATTACTCACTTTGACTTAGCTAATAACTACGGACCACCTGCAGGTTCTGCTGAAGAGAATTTCGGAGCGATCCTAAAAAAGGATTTTGCTAACTATCGTGATGAACTCGTTATTTCAACAAAAGCTGGCTTCACGATGTGGGATGGTCCTTACGGAGATTGGGGTTCAAAAAAATATCTCGTTTCTAGTTTGGATCAAAGCTTGCAACGGATGCAATTAGACTATGTCGATATCTTCTATCATCATCGTCCAGATCCAGAAACACCACTTGAAGAAACGATGGAAGCTTTGGATCTAATCGTGCGTCAAGGAAAAGCATTATATGTTGGTATCTCTAACTATAATGCAGAAGATACAGCGAAAGCGATCGAGATACTTCAAGAAAATAAGACACCGTTTATTATTCACCAAGCAGCTTATTCGATGTTTAATCGCTGGGTCGAAGATGGTTTAACCGATGTATTGGATCAAGCAGGTGCTGGTTGTATTGCATTTGTACCTTTGGCTCAAGGATTATTAACTAACAAATATTTAAAAGGAATTCCCGATGATTCTCGTGCAGCCAAGGATCATATTCCTTTCTTAAATGAAAAAGATATCTCGGAGGAAGTGCTAAATAAAGTAATGCGCCTCCATGAGCTTGCGAAAGAACGCAACCAATCACTTGCTCAAATGGCATTAGCATGGGTGTTACGTGAAGAAACCATCACCTCTGCACTTATTGGAGCTAGTCGAGTTAGTCAGATTGAAGAAAATGTAGCTACACTGGACAACCTCGCGTTCAGTCAAGAGGAATTAAAAGCGATTGATGATATTTTAGGGTGAAAGATTAAGAACAAGGACTTTTCCTTGTTCTTTTTTTATCCCATCCACAAGTGTTGATTTCTCGGTTGATTTACATGTTATCCACAACGTTATGCACAATATAGCTATATTTTTTCTATTCAGTGCTTTTCAACAACTTAAACACAGCTTTTCCACAAAAAACACGTGAATTTTTTTCACTGCATTTGCTATTTTGTGTCAGAATATACGTTCTCTACTATATCTAGAAAGTTACACACATACTTATGCACAGGTTGTGAATAACTTTATCGTTTATACACATTTTTTTCGGCTATAAATGCTCAATTTTCCTCTTTTATTGAAAAAAAGCGTTTTTTTCGTGGATAACTAGGGTGAACCAGTTGCATTTATTTTTTTGCTGTACACAGCACTTTGCTACTCTCATTCGTTTTCTCCCTATTGCAACAAAAAAGTCGCTCCTCCATAAATCAGAGAAACGACTTTATTATTCCTTTTATTGTGTACTCAACTGTACCTCTGCTTCTTGTAAACTTCCATTTCGGTAGAAAACAATCTTCATTCGATCTCCTGGTTGTTTATCTTCATAAAGATGTTTTCGTAAATCAACAATTGTTTCTACTTCTTCCCCATCCAATTCCACAATCACGTCATACGCTTGTAAACCTGCTTCTTCTGCGGGTGATCTCGGTTCAATACTTTGTAGATAGATTCCTCCGGTAACTGAACTTGGTAAGTTTAAACTCCGTCTCCACTCGGTTTGCGGAATATCCAACAAAGAATACGCTTCTACTCCAAGAAAAGCACGTGTCATTTGTCCCTCACGTTCAAGTTCATCAATAACCGGAATCGCGGATGCAATCGGGATGGCAAAACCAATTCCCTCTACTGCTGATTGCGCGATTTTCATCGAATTGATCCCAATTAATTGTCCATACATATTGATCAGCGCACCACCGCTATTTCCAGGGTTAATCGCTGCATCGGTTTGAATAACCTCTGATTGCCAATCGGCTCGCCCATCCCCGCTAAAATCTTGTGGGATCGAGCGTTGCATCCCACTAATGATCCCTTGCGTCACCGAGCCAGACAAATCTAGTCCTAGCGGATTTCCGATCGCAATAACAGGCTCGCCCACTTTTGCAATGTCTGAGTTGCCCAATTCGATTGCTCCTCCTACTAATTCGGCATCCATCTCTAGTACTGCTAAATCGGTGAATAAATCAGAGCCTTTTATTTCGGCTAAAATTCTTGTTCCATCAAACAATATTACTTCAACCTCGTCGGCTCCTTCAATCACGTGATGATTGGTAACAACAAAAGCTCGATTGTTCTCAATCTTGTAAATAACCCCAGAACCAGTTCCTGCACCAAATGAGCCTTGTTCCCAAAATCCTGATGAGTAAGCCTGTATATTCTCTACACCAACAACCGTTGGCATCACTTGTTCTACAATCGTAGTAACCTGTGTGGAGATATCTACACTCATTCCTGAAGCGAGTGGTGTAGGGAACTCATTTCCCCCTTGTTCTTGTTGATTGATGGCCCGCGATTGATTGTTCGGCATAATGATTTGATAAGGCAAAAGTTCATGCTGAATTAAATTCGGTAAAAGGATGGCAAACAAGAAGGCACCTAACACGAACCCAACGACGAATGTAAGTAGCCAATTGTTACGCTTGTTTGATTTCCGCCGTTTTTTTGTCCCATCGTCATAATAAACCATTCGATCATCTCCCTTGATTTCTATCGATAGTTTACCTATAATCGGGTGTTTTTAAACGACTTGATATAAACTTGTTGGAGAATTTGGGTCCGTATCAAGAATTTCTAAACCTTGATCAATAGGAAAACCTGCCGTACGTAAATGATTCTCAACAGACATACGAGCGAGTTCTTTCATGTTATTATCTTGACTCAAATGAGCCAAATAAATTCTTTTCGTATTATGTCCAATAATATCTTCTAATGCCAAAGCACAGTCATCATTAGAAACATGACCATAATCTCCTAAAATGCGTCGTTTCACATTCCAAGGATAGCGTCCCATTTGTAACATCGAGACATCATGATTGGCTTCAAAAATGAGCGCATCTGCTTGCTCTACTGTTTTTTTGATTCGTTCCGAAACATAACCCAAATCGGTAACTAATGCTACTTTTTTCCCTTCATGATGAAACGTATAAAACATCGGTTCGGCAGCATCATGAGAAACACCAAAGGATTCGATATCCATGTCACCAAATGTTTTCACTTTTTCACAGCCGAACTCGAATTTTTGATCTACTGTTAGCTTCCCAATGGAGCCTTCCATTGCTTTCCACGTTTTTTCATTTGCATAGATTGGTAAATTATATTTACGTGCAATAATCCCCAATCCTTTTACATGGTCACTATGCTCATGAGTAACTAATATTTTGGTAATCACTGTTGGATCAAGGTTCGCTTCTTGAAATAACCGATCGAGTTGCTTCCCACTTAATCCAGCGTCAACTAATATTTTTTCTTTTTCTGTTGCAATATAAAAGGCATTGCCTGAACTTCCAGATGCAAGTACCGAAAATCTTAATGTCATTCAGATTCCACCTCTATAATTGTATGATAAACGGAGATCAAGCTTTGCTTAATCGTATTTAAAAGCCGTGCTTCTTCTTCCGCATCTTCCGTATGAATAAATTGAAAATTATTTTCACTTGCATTATCGATCACATCCGTAAAACTAGCGACCGTCGTTTGAAGAAAATCTCGATTTCTTGGATAACCATGACCTTCAATGGCGTTAATGAAATAGTTTCTATCCTCATTGACTTGAATATTCCATGCTGGATTGAGGACTTGCTCGCCATTTGGCAGTGAAATTAAGTTATGATAACCTAATCGAATCGAATCGATAGTATCACCGGTATTCAGTTCATTAGAATTATAATACAACCTAGATACCGCATCATACTGTAGGATGAGGTCTTGTTCTTCTTCTGAATCCTCCTCTTGCTGAAGTCGCGTTTGGACATATTGAACCATTTCTCCATCACGATTCAATTGAATCAGAAGAACTGCATGCTGATTATAAAAAACCGGCTCTTCTATGCGTTGAAAGAAGATTAGTACATTCGCTTGTTCATCTCTTTCCCAAAACATATACGATTCACCATACAAAATATTGTTATCGATGATTTCTCTCAGACGTTGTGGGTCGTCCATGCTTACATCAATCGGATGATCAAAACGAGAGAATAGATGCGTTGAATTGATCACCGCTGCTCGTTGATTATCAAGTGCGTCCACTTCCTCTAAGGTTTCTTCATTGTATTGATAATTTTTTGCATAAATTAAAGGTGCAGAATACGTTTGATCAGATAAGTTATCTAAACCACTAAGATTTAGAGCCAACTCATCTTCTCTGGTTGCTTCAGGGATAAAGGACAAATTCTCTTCCTGTCGATCTATCAATTGTCTGACTAAGAATATATTTAAGATCAAGAAACAAATAATAAAAAGTGTTTTAATTTGTGCCCATTGCATCGTAATCTCCCCCTACTTGCTCGTCTGGCACTAGCAAGGGTTGCCAACCGCGAACCCCTCTGACATACCAAGTGGGTGTTAACCGGTAAACTTGACCTTGTCCACCCGTGTGTTGTTCTACTTGATATCCCAACGTAACATCATGAATCATACTTCCATGATAATTTTCTCCTTCTAAAATTTCAATGACCTGTTCCGCTGACGGTAGCTGATAGGAAGCTTGATCTACACCTCGTTGATCCAATATTTGAACAAACGGATGATTATACTGATAGACATCTTGGTTGTGCCAATTTACGGATATCGTGGTGATCTCTTCTTTATCATAGATCGGAAATCCTCGATAAGATAACGTATACTCGACAGCATTTGTATGAGTAGCAGTACTAACATTGGACAGAAAATAACTAAACGGTTCTTCAAAAGTAAAGGCTCCGTGTGTATTCAAATAATTTTGCACTTGATCTAAAAGTTGGTATTCCGTTATTACGTTGTCTGCACTGTTTTCATTGATTGGATTCGTGAAGCTTACCCTTAATTGCTCTCGCTCCAAGATTCTTGTTCCATCTGTATACACGATGTTCCCGTTTACTGTAAAAGAACTACGAACATTGGTTGGTTTGTTAAAGAGTAAATTTTGAAAAGGCTCAATCGGTAATTGTAAATAAGAAAACAACAATGTATTCATTTCAACTTCCTCAGGTAAATAAATCCGGTTCCCATTACTATTAACAAACGATTGAAAGGTGTTAAATTGATTATCTGCTAATAAACTCATAATTTGTTGCATTTCTTGACTAAAGTTTTGCATATTTGCTTGGATTGCTTGGTTTTCTCTAGAATCGACGAATAATAATTGATAATCCTGATCGCTTCCATCACTGTCTAACTGGATATAGATACGATTAAAAGATGTGTCTGGTAATTCTATCTCGCTATCCACTGAAAACAAGTCATAAGCTAATTCCATTGGTATACTTGTGGAAAAGACAACTTCCAAATGATTTCCTTCCATTATTTCTTCATCTTCCGGTATCATGGTAAAATCAAAATTATAGAGAGACCACTCCATCATTTGTTGAAATAACTCTTGTTCGTTTGCTTTTTCCGATAAACCAACAGGGACATCTCCTGTATGGAACACAATCTGTCCAGGAGAAATCACTTCTCTCTTTGTCAATGTGTTCCCATTAAGTTGTGCATCAATTAGGTCGTCTTCTGTTTGTGTCGTTCTAAAATCCGGTTGATAATTCCAGATTGCAACGGTTAATAACAAACTGGAGATGATTAAGAAAAATAATAAAATCGACTTTAAATTTTCTAAACTCATCATTATCCCCCCCGCTTCCGACTGATTAGCGGTAAAGTGAAGAAAACGGTTGTCCCTTTTCCTTCCATACTTTCAGCCCAAATTTGACCATGGTGTGCACGAATAATCTCTTTCGCAATCGCTAAACCTAATCCAGTTCCACCAAGTTGTCTAGACCGTGCATTGTCTGCCCGATAAAATCGTTCAAAGATCTTGTCCAGTTTTTCACGAGCGATCCCAGGTCCTTGATCAGATATACTAACTTTGATCCGATTTCTTTCTCTCATAATTCGAAAACGTATCGTACCTGGCTCTGGTGAATATTTCATAGCATTTGACATGATATTATCAATCACTTGAATAATTTTATCTTTATCCAGCCAAAGAAAAATACTGTCTCTTGGAATATAGCGATCAATCTTTATGGATTCTTGCTTGTTCATTTCAAAACGATCCAACACATGGTGGAAAAACGGAACCACATTGACACGTTCTTTTATCATCTCTTGTTCTTTATGATCCATTTTAGACAATTGCAATAAGTCGTTGACTAAGCGAATCATTCGCTCTGTCTCACTCTGGGTAACTTCTAGAAATTGTGGTGCAATTTCTTTGTTCTCCCAAGCCCCATCTGTCAACGCCTCTAAATAACTTCTCATCGTTGTCAGTGGCGTGCGTAATTCATGAGAAACATTCGAAACAAATTCACGACGCTCTTTCTCTACTTTTTCTTGCTCCGTAACATCACTAATTACAGTAATTAATCCAGAAAATTGTTCGTTTTCATCCTGAACAATCGAGAAATTTGCCTTAATTAAGAAGAACTGTTCGTCATCACTAAAATCGATCGTTATCGAACCAGAATCTTGCATATCCATTAAGTCCACGGAACGCTCTTCAATTTGGAGCACTTCAAAAATAGATCTTCCTTTTGCTTCTTCAAAGTTTTTACCGATCAAAGTAATTGCTGGATCATTCATCAACGTAATCTGACCATATTCGTTGGTAGCGATCACGCCATCTGACATATTCGATAGGACAGAACTTAATTTTCTGCGTTCTTCTTCTGTGGTATGGTTGGCTAGCTTTATTTTTTCATTCATATCATTAAATGTCATAGCTAATTGTCCAATTTCATCCGTTCCATAGACATTTACTTTTTGAGAAAAATCACCCTGTGACATAACTTGTGCTTGTTTCCGCATTTCTGTAATTGGTTTCGTAATTGCCCGAGCTACTAGAATTCCCACCATTGCTGAGACAAGGATTGCAAGTAAGGTCCCATTTAAAAAAATATTATTAATACTCGCTAGCTGAGCATATAGTTCTTCCATTGATGCTTCTAAATAAATCGCCCCGATTGGTTCTTCTTCCGGATCATGGATTGGAATGGTGCGAATTAACATGCGCTCTCCCGTATGTCCATCACGCATAATCATTCGTATCGATGAACCATACATGATCGCTGTTCGAACACTACTATCACCAGTTACTAATTTCCCGATATTTTCTTCTTGCGTATTGGAACCAACGATTCGGAACTGGCGATCAACTACCTGAAGGTTGGAATAGATATCACTCTGTCCATATAAAGAAACAATATTTTCAATATCCTCTTGTAGGGTAGGCATATCCCCATCTTCCGGTCGCTCTTGCATAAACGATTCTCGTAAATTATAGTTTAGTACACTAAGTCGCTCTTCGATATTTTCTTCGAAGCTTCCTTTCAAGTCATTTTCCAATCGTTGTGCGAAATATGCACCGATTACTTGAATGGCTAATAAAAGTAACAAGATCATAATAATAATGATTTTTAGTTGAATAGACTGAAAAAAACTAACTTTCTTCATCAGCAATTACTCCTGTTCAGGATTTCGCAAATAATAACCTACACCTCTTCTTGTAATGATCCAAAGCGGGGTGCTTGGTGTATCTTCAATTTTCTCCCGTAAGCGTCGAACCGTTACATCAACTGTACGAACATCCCCATAATAATCATAACCCCAAACGGTCTCTAACAAGTGTTCTCTTGTCATTACTTGTCCGATATGACGGGCTAAGTAGTGCAGTAATTCAAACTCTCGATGGGTTAACTCGACTTTCTTTCCTTCTTTTGTTACTGCGTAGGCGTCGGGATGAATAACAAGGGTACTAATTTGGATGTCTTTCGTAACTTTATCTTGGTCACCACTTGGCTGTTGCTGTCTACGTAAATTCGCTTTCACTCGTGCAATGACTTCTCTGTTACTAAAAGGCTTCGTAACATAGTCATCTGCTCCTAATTCTAATCCCAACACTTTATCTATTTCTGAATCTTTTGCTGTTAACATAATAATTGGCATGTTGTGTGTCTTTCTAATTTCTCGACAAACTTCATTACCATCCATAACGGGTAACATAATATCAAGCAACAACAAATCTGGATTCTCTTGCTTTGTTAGTTCAATTGCTTGTTCTCCATCATAGGCGCATACTACATCATAGCCTTCTTTTTCTAGATTAAACTTTAATATATCTGCAATCGGCTTCTCATCATCAACTACTAATATTTTTTGACTCATTGGTTAAGCCTCCTTATCATTGAGAAAAAATTTCTTCATTTCCTATTCTATCTCATTTCCTTGAAAAAGTCTTTTCCAGAAAGAAAAACTTCAATTTTGTGGAATCGTCCGTTTTTTCACTGACTAGTTTGTATTAGCATGTGGATGCTAATACGCTAACCTTAGCTCCAAAGAATACAGATAAACCCTTGCCACCATTTTATGACAAGGGTTTTCTTTTATACCAGAGCAACAGATGCTAGCACCCCGGATGATTCAAGGGCCTCTAGGTTATCCTTTAAGGCTAACAATCAGTGAAGAAATACCTAAAATCCATGCTGATTGAAGTTTCACTTTATGAAGATACATTATTGTAATACGCTCATTGGATCAATGGTTGAACCATTTCGGTATACTTCAAAGTGCAAATGAATACCAGTAGATCTACCTGTTGTTCCCATAATCCCGATTGTAGTTCCTTTAGGGACTGTTTGACCTACACTAACATCAATGGACTCGAGATGAGCATACACGGTTTTGTAACCATTGTTATGGTTAATTATTACCTTATTTCCATAGCCACCATTGTGCCATCCTGCATACTCAACCACTCCATTATCAGAGGCTATGATCGATCGATCAGACACACCTGCAATATCGATTCCGTCATGGTGGCTTCCCCATCTTGGTCCATAATGACTTGTAACTCGACCGCCAACTGCTGGCCATGCAAAATCACCTGTCCCTCTTGATGGAATAACTTTTGTGCCTCGTAACGTTATTTCATTCACTGCTTCTTTTACAATTTCTTCGTTTAACACTTCTCTATTTGTAACTTTACCATTCACTATTTCTAATTCATAATGAACTTCTTTTTTTCCATCTTGACCTGACTGTGTTACGCTTGATTCTCCACGAAACAGCTCATCTGTATCTTTCGTTTCCTTTTGATAAGAGATGGTCTGTTCTACAAGTTCTTCTTGTATCACGATGACATCCACAAATGGTGCATAATCAGTTACATTAATTTCTTGACCAAGTTGTAGTAGACTCTCTTCTGATAACGATGGATTTAATTCTATTAATGTCTCTACCGTTAAATTATAGTTTGCTGCTATTGATGATAACGTATTACCCTCAACAACTTCATGAATTTGATCTTCTAACGTTCCTTTATTTAATAGTTCAATACCTTCTTCGATCGATAATAGATCTTTTTCTGAAATTACTGCCTCTTCATATGTAACTTCTTCGGACAAGGTAACGTCTAATATAATAGAGCCATTGGTTGATAGTTTTTTTTCTTCTTGATCCCCATCAAGGATAGCTAGTGTTTCTTCATCAACGTATTGTGTTTTGTATTCATGAATTACTTGTTCAGCTTCTTCAAGCTCAGCAAAATAACCAACTATTTCATCACCGATTTGTATACCAGTAGCTGCAACTTGAATAATAATCTCTTCTTCTAGTTGATCTAAAACTAGATCGTTACTTGTATTGTGTTGAAATACACGTTCTGGTATATAGTGTATCTCTTGTTTTAATGCATAAGAATGTTCTCCATCTTCTTCTTTCTCCTCGATGGATTGTTCAATAAAGGTAGCGACTACTTCTTTGCTATCAACAGATCCAACATGGTGTTGATTTAGATATACATGATAAATTGTCTCCAACCGATTGTCGTTATCTTCCTCTGCATAAGTTTCTTGCAAGGTAAGTGTTACACCAATAATCATTATTAGTACTGCGACAATCCATAAAGAGCTGGGCTGCTTATTTTGATTTCTACTTTTTTTCACCATAATAGATAAATCCCCCTGATACGCTACGTTCATTAATCGTTCTAAATACCTATTGTAGGTTACCATAGGGAATGATAGTTTTTAAACCCCTTTTCTATCAATGTAACGAAACTGTATAATTGCTACCAGATGTTTTCCAATATACTGGCTTTTTCGTGGTTGTTTTCCTATTTTTATCAAACTATGTTACGGCCATATTTCATTTTTTGTTAACGTATTAATAGAATTTAATCTCTAATAGAAAGACTCTTCACTCTTTTTGTTGATAAGGAAACTAGATAGAAAGTAATGCTCTTTAATAGGATTAATTAGATGAAAGTTGATAATAAGTGTGAGATCTTCAAACTAGCAGAGCAACAGCAATGACGAGTATACGTAATGTCCTTACTACGCCAACCTATGATACACTTACGTTAGCTACGTGGAAGATTTAATAATAACGCAGTTCTATGTAAGTGATAATGGGCTAAAGGGGATTGAAATGGAAATTAGAAAACTTAACAAAGAGGAAAAACCTCCAATGGAATTGTTGCTATTGGCTGACCCTTCCCAACAAATTGTTGAAGATTATATCAACAGGGGTGATTGTTTCGTAGCCGAATGTAAACAGAAAATTGTTGGAGTTTATGTACTACTTCCAACAAGACCAGAGACAGTTGAACTAGTGAATGTGGCAGTCCTAGAAAAACAGCAGGGCAGAGGGATAGGGAAACAGTTGGTATTGAATGCAATTACGGTCGCTAAGGCAAAAGGCTACAAAAAAATTGAAATAGGTACTGGAAATTCAAGCATAGGACAACTGTCTCTTTATCAAAAATGTGGGTTTCGAATTATTGGTGTCGATATCGACTTTTTTGTTAAGCATTATCCAGGAAAGATTTTTGAAAATGGGATTCATTGCAGGGATATGATTCGTCTATCTCAAGACTTAGATCGGTGATAAAAAATGCAACGTGTACTAAACGGTGGCAAGTATTGTAGTGCTAACGAGAGGGTTAGGAAGACAAGCACGATAGATTCATCATCAAGCATCAAGAATTTTCATTGAAGATATTTATAAAAATGATAAGACATTAAGAAAGAGTACAACCTCTAAACATAATTGGAGGTTGTACTCTTTCTATTCGTACCTACATTAAACCAAACGATAAACGTTTCTTACTTCATTGGTTTGGTTTCGATCTGGTCCAACAGAGAAGATCGATAATGGTATTTGTGTTAATTGAGAAATACGTTCTAAATAGTGACGAGCATTTACCGGTAACTCATTCAAATTCTTCACACCTGTAATATCCTCATCCCAACCTGGTAATTCTTCATAAACAGGTTCACATTCTGCCAATACCTTTAGGCTTGCCGGAAATTCTTCCATGATCTCACCTTTATAACGATAAGCGACACATATTTTTAGCGTTTTAATACCTGTCAAAACATCAATAGAGTTTAGTGAAAGATCAGTAATTCCACTAACACGGCGGGCATGGCGGACAACGACACTATCGAACCAACCAACGCGACGAGGGCGTCCTGTTGTTGTGCCGTACTCATTTCCCACTTCACGAATGGTATCGCCAACCTCATCATGTAGTTCTGTCGGGAATGGGCCATCACCAACTCTTGTTGTATATGCTTTTGATACCCCAACCACGTGGTTAATTTTTGATGGACCTACACCTGAACCAATCGTTACTCCTCCAGCAATTGGGTTCGATGACGTAACAAACGGATAGGTTCCTTGATCGATATCAAGCATGACCCCCTGAGCCCCTTCAAATAACACACGACGACCTTGATCTAATGCATCATTTAGAACAACAGATGTATCGACAACATATTTTGCAATCTGTTGTCCATATTCATAATATTCCTCTAATATGTCGTCTACTTGAATTTCATTTACTTCATATACTTTCTTAAATAAACGATTTTTCTCTGCTAAATTTTGCGCTAGTTTTTCACGAAATGTTTCTTTATCTAACAAGTCAGCAATACGAATACCAACACGTGCAGCTTTATCCATATAAGCAGGACCAATACCTTTTTTGGTTGTACCAATTTTGTTGATTCCTTTTTCTTCTTCTTGTAGTAAATCCAATTTCAAGTGGTAAGGTAAAATCACATGTGCTCGATTGCTAATTTTCAAGTTATCTGTGCTTACATTTTTCTCATGTAAATAAGCTAATTCCTCAACAATTGCTTTCGGGTCAATAACCATTCCATTTCCTAGTACACTAATTTTATCCGAAAAAAATATCCCTGATGGTATCAAGTGTAACTTATAGGTAACCCCATCAAATTTAATCGTATGTCCCGCATTATTTCCACCTTGATAACGTGCAACTACTTCTGCATTTTGTGAGAGGAAGTCGGTAATTTTACCTTTTCCTTCATCTCCCCACTGTGTTCCTACTACTACTACTGATGACATATTCGGCACCTCCGCCAGTCTATATTACAATTATTTTTTCTATGATTTATTTTCCACTCATTCTACTTTATTGCCACAAATAGTTTACCAAGCTATAGGAGGAATGTCAATCAACTAACGAACATTACTAGTCGTTTACGCTGTATTTGTTCGACTTTTATTCCGTTTTCTAGCCTCGGCGACTTATAAATTCTTTTTTCTAAGCTATATAACAAAAAAAGCGCCTCATTCGAGACGCTTCTTCTGTATTATTCATTATGCAGGTGGAATATCTGCCTCTTGGTAACGATGATCGATATCTACGAACTTGTTGTATTCTTTTACAAATGCAAGTTCTACTGTTCCTACCGGGCCGTTACGTTGTTTCGCAATAATGATTTCAATAATATTTTGTTTTTCCGATTCTTTATCATAATAGTCATCTCGATACAAGAAGCCAACAATATCGGCATCCTGCTCAATACTTCCTGATTCCCGTAAATCGGACATCATCGGACGCTTGTCTTGTCTCTGTTCTACCCCACGAGATAGCTGTGATAGCGCAATGACAGGAATGTTTAACTCCCGTGCTAACCCTTTTAGGGAACGAGAAATTTCTGAAACCTCTTGTTGACGATTTTCTTTCGCACTTGCTCCACTTCCTGAAATCAATTGTAAGTAATCAATTAAAATCATACCTAAGCCATGCTCTTGCTTGAGGCGACGACACTTGGAGCGGATTTCATTGACCCGAATTCCTGGTGAATCATCAATAAAAATACCGGCATTGGATAAACTCCCCATTGCCATCGTTAGTTTTCCCCAATCGTCTGCCTCTAGGCTACCAGTACGTAGTCTTTGTGCATCAATATTTCCTTCCGCACATAGCATACGATTCACCAACTGATCAGCACCCATCTCCAAACTAAATATCGCGACATTTTCATCAGTTTTAATCGCTACGTTTTGCGCAATATTTAGCGCAAATGCAGTCTTTCCCACAGAAGGACGGGCTGCTACGATAATTAAATCGTTTCGCTGAAATCCTGATGTGATAGTATCCAAGTCTCGAAAGCCTGTTGGAATTCCTGTTACATCTGCACTGCTTTGATGTAATTTCTCTATATTATCATAAACATCAATCAATACGTCTTTAATATTTTTAAATGCTCCAGCATTTTTTCGATTTGAAACCTCTAAAATGTTTTTCTCCGCTTCACTTAAAACTTCTTCCACTTCGTCTTCTTTTGTGAAACTTTCTGTTACGATATCTGTTGCTGTTCGAATTAAACGTCTTAGTAATGCTTTCTCTTCCACAATTTTCGCATAATAATTAACATTTGCTGCGGTTGGCACGGCATTTGCTAAGTCACTTAAATAAGACACGCCACCAATTTCCTCTAGTAATTTTTCGTTAGATAAAGCGGTGGTTACCGTTACTAGATCAATAGGTTCACCACGATCTGATAATTGTTCCATTATTTTAAAAATACGCTGATGTCCAGCGCGGTAAAAATCAGTCGACAATAGAATTTCCGAGGCGGATGACATTGCATCTGGCTCTAAAAATATTGCGCCTAGAACTGCCTGTTCCGCTTCAATATTATGTGGTGGTGTGCGTTGTTCACTCCATGCTTCACTCATGTAACCCCGCTCCTCTCTCATAAAAATCACGGAATGGGAGGGAATAACCCCTCCCATTCGTTTCTCTTATTCTTCGATTACATGGACTTTGATGGTTCCCGTTACTTCAGGATGAAGTTTTACTGGGACATTTGTATAGCCTAGTGATCGGATTGGTTGATCCAATTCAATCTTACGTTTGTCCATTTTGATTTGGTGCTTTTTCTTTAACTCTTCTGCAATTTGTTTGCTGGTAATCGATCCAAATAATCGTCCACCTTCACCAGCTTTTGTTTTTACTTCCACTTCCATATTCGCGAGCTTTTCTTTCAATTGTTTTGCCTCTGTAACAATTTCTTGCTCTTGTTTTTGTTCTTTATTTTTTTGAGCTTCTAAGCCTTTCAAGTTTCCGGGAGTCGCTTCGATAGCTAAATTGTTTTTTAGTAGGTAATTGCGAGCATAGCCCTCGGAAACGTTCTTAACTTCTCCTTTTTTCCCTTTACCTTTTACGTCTTTTTGAAAAATCACTTTCATTCTTGTTCTCCTCCTTCAACAGTATGATCGATTATCTCTATTAATTGTTCATAAGCATCATTTATGGAAGCACCATCTAGCTGTGTAGCAGCATTGGTTAAGTGCCCACCACCGTTCATTTTTTCCATGATTAACTGGACGTTGATATCTCCTAAAGAGCGAGCGCTAATACCTACCCTCCCGTCCAATCTGTCAGAGATAACGAAAGATGCTTCAATTCCACTCATCATTAGCAAAGTATCCGCGGCTTGCGCGATCACAACTGCATGATATGTCTGGCCTGGAATTCCACGTGAAATTGCAATATTATCTTTGTAAATAATGGTGTTTTCAATTAATCGACTTCGTTTAATATAAACTTCTAAGTCTTCTTCGAGAAAACGTTGGACAAGAATCGTATCTGCTCCTTTTGATCGCAAATAGGATGCTGCGTCAAAGGTACGCGTCCCCGTTCTTAGAGTGAAGCTTTTCGTATCAACGATAATTCCTGCTAATAAAGCGGTCGATTCTAACCTACTTAATTTTAATGTGTTTGGTTGATATTCTAATAGTTCAGTCACTAACTCTGCGGTAGAAGATGCATATGGTTCCATATAAACAAGCGTCGGGTGTTCAATAAATTCTTCCGCTCGTCGATGATGATCGATCACAACTACGTACTCTGTTTTATTCAGTAGTTTTTCTTCGGCAACAAGGGACGGTTTATGTGTATCCACGACAACAAGTAACGTGTTTTTTGTCACCATTTCTTGTGCTTCTGCTGGGGAAATAAAATAATCCCATAAATCCGTTTCTTTTACCTCTTCCATTAACCGGTAAACACCTGTATCCATGTCGTTCTCATCCAAAACAACAAACGCTTCGACTTCATTTGCTTGAGCAACCTTTAAAATCCCAATGGCTGAACCAACCGCATCCATATCTGGCGCTTTATGTCCCATGACAATGACTTGCTCGCTTTGTTGAACTAGTTCTTTTAAGGCGTGTGAGATAACACGAGCTCTTACCCTCGTACGTTTCTCCATCGGATTAGTTTTCCCACCGTAAAATCTTACTTTTCCTTGATCATCTTTAATAACAACTTGGTCGCCACCTCGACCTAAAGCTAGATCTAAACTTGATTGCGCTAATTCACCAAGTGATGGTAGTGAAACACCACCGAGACCAATCCCGATACTTAACGTTAAAGGCACATTTTTATTATCTGATATAAGTTCTCTTACTTCATCTAATATTTCAAATTTCACTTTTTCTAGTTGATTCAAAATTTGCTGATTTAAAATGGCTAAAAATCGTTCTTGTGAAATTCGCTTTAAATAAATGCCCTTCTCATTTGACCAGTCATTTAAAATAGAGGTAACTTGTGAATTCACTTGGCTTTTTGCAGTATCATCCATAGCCTGTGTGATTTCTTCATAGTTATCAAGAAAAATAATCCCTAATACCGTTTGCTCATTATGATAGAGATTTTGAATTTCTGTTTGTTGTGTTCGATCAAAGAAATAGAGCAATCGCTCTTCTTTTTTGATTGTTACTTGAAAATTACAAGAACCAATACTTATTGAGACATTGTCTTCTTCTTTATTTATGGCTTTTACCAGTTTTTCCGATAATTCATCTAATGACTGACCAACAAACGTCTCTGCTTCAGCAAATTGATTCAAATAAGGATTTGTCCATTCAATCTGATAATTTTCACTATATAACACGATACCGATTGGCATCTCTAATAATGCCTCTTCCCCTACTTTTTTTACACGGTGAGAAAGGGTTGTAATATATTCCTCTCGTTCGTTAAGCAAATGCCTTTCTGAACGAATGCTATAATATAAAGAAAAACCGAGTACGATTGTCATAGCAATCCCAAGCATCCACTGAACATACCAAGTAAAACCTAACAGTAAGAAAGATAGACAATAGATGATTACGATGTGATTACTGAAATTTGGTTTTTGAAATAAACCTTTCATGTGAGTCAGCTCCTAAATATGCAAAGCCTTTATTTCCTATTCGTTAGCTTTTTTCTTATCATGAACCCTACGTCAATTATACCTAACATTCTCCCAAGATAAAGACCTACTGGGAGAATAATAATGCTAAAGATGATAATTAGGATAGGAACGATTTTCGGTTTATTTTTCATTTTGCAATAAAATACGATTAAAGAAAAACCTTGTAATGAAAATAACAAGCCTAAAAATGTGGATACATTGATAACGATGATTGCTGTCATTGTTTGTTCCCCAAAATTAAACCAACTAACAATAATAGTGATAAAGTAGAGCCAAAGAAGAATCTTCGGCAACAAAAAGGTATGAAACGGTGGAAAAGTTAAGTTTCTCTTTGATCGGCGATTGATTATTTGATAGCTAACCCATTGGGAGACAAAAGCAATTCCCATCGATAATACAAGGAATAGCGTGGGCAATAAATCAATAATTCCTAGCATTGAATTTTCCCACCTGGCTAATTCATTTTCTGTCAGTGGCATGCCGATCGATTCTAACATGAGTTGTGTCGATGCAAGCGACTCGCGAACCGTCTCTTGAAATTGTGTAATGAAACTAACCTCTGCTATGGTTTCTACAAGCAAAAACAATGCGACAAGCCCAATTGCCATACCTAATGTTCCTTGTGCCCATGTTTCATAAGGGTGACGCTGACGATAAATCGCCATTCCCATCATTATACCACTTAATAGAGATAAAAATATTAACGGCAACGAAATCAAGAAAATAAATACAGTAAAAAGTAGTGTTGTAATTGCAATCAACAGCCCAAATATTAAGGCTTTTTTTTGTCCATATCGTGACGTAAAAATCACAACTGGGACCGGTAATAATACGAATGTTACTAATTCAATTGCGGGTATAAATAAAGTTAGAGCGATTAAGATGAGATAAATAAGTCCCAATAATACGCCTTCCTTTATTTGATGTATATGATTTTGTTGCATAGGTTAAGCTCCTCTATTCCTTGCTTAGAAAAAGCACAGCTGGAGTGCTGTGCTTGATTCAACTGTTTTTCAGGAATTGTTCTTATGGTAACCACAATTATAGCGATATCTTTCGAAAATGACAAATCAAAACAGGCTTTGCTAATTGTCGGACTTTTTCGAAAAAAATGCCACAATTAATAGATCCTTGTTATAATAAATATCATAACATATCGTAAAGGGGAAATCCGATGATAACAACTATTTTCTTTGATTTAGATGACACATTACTTTGGGATAAAAAAAGTGTCAAAAAAGCATTTGAAGCCACGTGTGAAATCGCAAAAGAACAATATGAAGTAGATTCAGAAAAATTAGAAGAGGCTGTCCGATCAGCTGCAAGAGAACTTTATGCAAGCTATCCGACGTATCCTTTCACAAAGATGATTGGTATCAATCCATTTGAAGGTTTATGGGGAAACTTTGATGATCCTGGTGAAGATTTTCAACAAATGCATAAGATCGTTCCTACCTATCGAAAAGACGCATGGATTCAGGGGCTACAAACTTGTGGAATTGATGATGCTACTCTAGGTGAGCAGCTTGCGGAACAGTTCATTATCGAGCGTGAGAAACATCCTTTTGTTTATGAAGATACATTTTCTGTGTTAGAGCAAGTAAAAGAGGAGTATCAACTATTATTGCTCACCAATGGCTCGCCTTCTTTGCAAAAGAAGAAACTTTTGATTACTCCTGAAATTAAGAGCTATTTTGATCATATTATTATTTCCGGATCATTTGGACGAGGAAAGCCTGATCCTTCTATTTTTGATTATGCAGTTGAGCAAGCTCAGGTCGAGAAAAAGGAAGTAATTATGGTTGGAGATAATTTGATGACAGACATTCTCGGTTCTAACCGAGCGGGTATCAAAAATATTTGGATTAATCATCATGGTCAGTTAATTGAAGATGTTTCTCCTACTTATGAAGTAAAAACACTTACTGAAGCATTAGACGTTATAAAGAGCGTGAACGCTAATTAAAAGCCTAGCAACTGAATCGAATGAATCGAGATAGGTTGTCTTGCTAATTACTTATCAAAGATGCTTCGTGAAGTTGTCTAGTATTTTGCGCTCAGAGTTGGTCGTGAATATAGCTTTTCCAAAAAGTTACCCATATTCCTAAGCAACCGTTAAACTAGCTAAGTCTATCATGACTTAGCTAGTTTTTTATTTTTATCCTAACCCTTTAATTGTCATTGCTTTTTTAGGATAAATTTGCTAAGCTATTTTGATGATTCTATGCGTGAGAAACATCAAGAATGTCTTATTCCAACACGTAACGATTAGAAAATAAAGGAGGTAATTGTATGTATCATGCAGATACCTTTACTGATAAATTACGATTATTTTTACGAATCCTCTGGCCAATTATGATTACCCAAGTTAGCTTATCAATGATGAATCTCGTTGATACGATTATGGCTGGTCGAGTAGGTACAGAGGATTTAGCAGGAGTTGCAATTGGTGGAAGTTTATGGTCACCAGTTTTTACTGGAATGAACGGTATTATGCTTGCCGTCACTCCGATTATCGCTCATTTTATCGGAAAAAAAGAACACCATAAAATTCATAACACCGTTATGCAAGCGATCTATCTAGCGATTACGATTGCGCTGATGATTATCATTATCGGCACCATTGTATTATCACCTATTTTAACGATCATGAACTTAGATCCAAAAGTAGAACATATTGCTTTTCACTATTTAGGTGGTCTTTCGATAGGTATTGTGCCTCTATTCTTATCTAACGTATTGCGTAATTTTTATGATGGGCAAGGTTTTACTCGTATTACAATGTTTATAACTATCTTAGCGGTACCTTTTAACATTCTGTTCAACTATAGTTTGATTTTCGGCAGATTTGGTATGCCTGCTTTAGGTGGGATTGGTGCTGGTTACGCCACCGCGTTAACCTATTGGATTATCTTTATTAGCAGTGTTTGGATGACATTTAGACTTGGATCAATTAGAGGATACAAACTGTTTATCAAATGGGTAAAACCATCATGGACAGCTTGGAAAGAACAATTATCAATAGGAATTCCGATCGGTTTATCGATCTTTTTTGAGGCAAGTATTTTTTCGGTAGTTACCTTGTTAATAGGGATGATGTTTTCGACAACTACTATTGCAGCAAATCAAATTGTAATAAGCTTTACCACCTTACTATTTATGATTCCGCTTAGCCTTTCGATGGCATTGACGATTGTTGTAGGATTCTCTGTAGGAGCTGGAAAATTAAAAGCCGCAAAACAATACAGCTTTCTTGGTGTATTTAGCGGAATTGGTATATTAGGTATTGCTACAATTTTTCTATTCTTCTTTCGAGAACAAATCGCGATGCTTTATTCCAATGATCCCGAGGTTATCAATCTAGCAAGTCAGTTGTTTTTGATTGCTATTCTATATCAGCTATCTGATGCTGCCCAATCCGGGTTGCAAGGGGTACTTCGTGGTTATAAAGATGTGAAAATTCCATTCTATATTTCTTTTGTCTCTTACTGGATCATTGGTATTCCGGTTGGATATGGACTTGCTGGGTTCACAGATATCGGACCTTTTGGTTTTTGGATTGGCATATCATTAGGGCTAACAGGAGCTGCTATCGGTTTCCTATTACGCTTGGGAATTATCTATAAAAGAAATTCAATGATCGAGGCCGTTGAATAAGGAACGCTAGAGGTGTGGTCGTTTTTTTGAAATTTGTTTGCATTCTGCGAGATTTGCGTGCGACTTTTCTTATTTGCGTGCGTTCTCTGAAGTTTACGTGCATCGATCCCTCGTCTCTTGGTATGCTCAATCTTCACAAATACGCAAGACTTCTTCATTCCACCAAAAAAACACAGGCAGCTTTTAAAACAAAAGCTGCCTGTGTTTTTTCTTTTAAACTATGCACTCCGTTGTCGGACAGGTCGTTTTCTATGCCCGTAAATTCTCGGTGCTAGATGTTTATCGATCATTGGTACACAAGCATTCATAATTAAGATTGCAATACCAACCCCGCCTGGGAAGTTAAACAAAATCCGAATGGCTGCCGTTAACACTCCACAACCAATTGCAAATATCGTCTTGCCATCAGGGGTGAGTGGTCCAGAACTATAATCAGTGGCCATGAATGTAGCTGCAAAGATTAATGTTCCACTTAACACATGTGTCATCATATAGTCGAATTGAAAATTTCCATAAATAGATGTAACAATAGCAACTGTTGCAACAAAGAGTATCGGAATTTTTATATTAATGATCTTTCGAACAGCTAAATATATCAATGCTAATATAATTGCTAATTTAGAAGTTTCTCCAACGTTTCCTCCAAGGCCTATACCAAGAAATAGATCCATTAAACTTGGAACTTCTGCTGGTACGTAAGGAGTGAAATCGCTGATATACTCTAATGGAGTTGCTGTAGACACAGCATCTGGTACTGGTGTTATCCAGTTTGTAATCCACGGTGAAAAGAATACTTTCAACATAACACGTGCTGCAACTGCTGGATTAAATACATTTCTTCCAATCCCACCAGGCAATTGTTTTACAATAAGAATGGCAAATGCACTACCAACAATGAGCGACCATAAAGGAGCAGTCACTGGTAAACTTAGTGCTAATAACATCCCAGTTACAGCAGCACTATAATCTTTAATTGTTGTTTTTTGCTTTTTCCATTTTTGAAAAAGATATTCAAATCCAACACAAGATAGGATACCTACAGCAACCATTAGTAACACGCGCCATCCAAAAAAGTAAACTGCTGCTGCTGTTGGAAGGAGCAATGCAATCAATACTTGTTGCATAATCCAAGATGAACTACGTTTAGACGATAAATGAGGTGCAGCATCGATTGATAATTTATCTTTATTTAACAATTGAGTTTTCTCCATCACTTTTTCTCCTTCCTTGACCTGATCTCTATTTTAGCTGATCGAATGTTATCCAAAATCGGAATTTTAGAAGGACAAATATATGAGCAATTACCACAATCAATACAGTCCATTGCTCCAAGTTGTTCCGCTTGATCAATGTCTCCATTTTCGTATGCGTTACTAATAAGAATTGGTTGGAGACTTACTGGACAGACATTTAAACATTCCGAACAGCGTATACAAGCCGTTCGTTCATCTGTGGTTACTTCCTCAGGTTCTAAGAAGGTAATTACGGATGTTCCTTTAGTTACAGGTACTCTTCCAGATGTAATTGGTTTCCCCATCATCGGTCCACCATGAATCATTTTTCCTGGTGCTGATTGAAAACCATCGCACTCTTTGATTAATTCTTCGATTGGCGTACCTATTCGTACCCATAGGTTTTTTGGATCCTTGATTGGTTCTCCTGAAACCGTTGTAATTCTTTTCGTTAATGGTTTCCCTAAACGAACAGCTTCATATACTGCATAAGTTGTTGCTACATTCATAAGCATTACGTGAACATCTGCTGGCAGTCCACCAGGAGGAACTTCACGTCCTGTTAAATTTTTGATCAAATTCTTTTCTGATCCTTGAGGATAAATCGTTGGTAGTTCTTTGACCTGAATGTAATCTGAATCGCCTATCGCTTTTTTTAATGCTTCAACACTTTCGTGACCATTAGATTCTACTGCGATATAAACGTTCGTTGCAGAGACAATTTCTAATAGAACGCGAACCCCTTCTATTAATTCTTTTGCATACTCTACCATAAGGCGATGGTCAGCAGTTGAATATGGCTCACATTCTGCTCCATTAATAATTAACGTATCGATTTTTTTCTCTGGTGGCGGTGATAATTTCACAGACGTTGGAAAAGTCGCACCACCCATACCTACAATCCCAGCTTTCTCGATAATTTTCAATTTTCGCTCGCGATCTAATTCTTCCCCTTCATTAAATAGAGGTTCATCCCATTCATCTTGGAAATCATTTTTTATTGCAATACATGGGCCTTTTCCATTTGTCGTATTCATATCTGAGATTTCGATTACTTCACCTGAAACGGAGGAATAAATATTCGCTGAAACAAATCCAGCTTTTTCAGCGATTAGCGTGCCAATTTTCACCTTATCTCCTTCTTCAACAAGAGGTGTTGCTGGGGCTCCAATGTGCATGGATAGTGGGTAAATCAATGTTGATGGAACAGAAGCCTCTTCGATCGGTCTATGCTCGGTACGGTGCTTCCTCTCTTCTGTTTGAGCGCCTTCTCTTTTTCCTTTTAAAAGAAACATGCGACACCCTTCCTTTCTATCTGTGAATTTTTTTTAAGTTAGTAACACAAATTCCACACTACAATTATACGTAGTCTGCTATTGCTAGAATTAGCATTCCTATAAATTTTAACATGAACTTGTTCAGATTTGAATAAATAAGTCTTCATTATATTACGGAAACTAGTGGGAATTTATCAAAATAGGAATTTTTCATCTGATATCTTAAAAAAAAAAATGCTAAGAATACAACTATCATACCCTATTGTTATACTATTAATTCTTTTACATCTATTGAAAGAAAAACACCACCTAAAAATATCGTCATAGAGCTAATTTTCTTAAACTTTCTTATCTTGTTATAAAGCAACCATCAGACCCTACTGTGATACTTGAAAATCTATTGGCATCTATTTAATAATAAAACACAATAAAATATCACCATAAAGCTAATTTTTTTCAAACTTTCTTATCTTGCAAAAAAAACCATCCAATTATTGATGGTCTAAGGTAGACTATCAGTATTGAATGGTTTTTCGTATTATTCGCCTACGAATGGCAATAAAGCCATTTGACGCGCGCGTTTAATTGCTCTTGTTAATTTACGTTGATATTTTGCTGAAGTTCCTGTTACACGACGAGGAAGAATTTTTCCGCGTTCTGAAACGAATCTTCTTAGCAAGTCAACATCTTTATAATCGATGTGTGTAATTCCATTCGCTGTGAAGAAACACACTTTACGACGTTTTGAACGTCCACCGCGACGAGCTGCCATCTAAAACACTCCTTTACTAATTAGAATGGTAAATCATCATCTGATATATCAATAGGTTCTGCGTTGTTATCAAACGGGCTAGAACCATTTGAAGATTGTTGTTGGTTATGGTTAGGCGCTTGGTTTTGGTTCTGTTCTGAACGATAACTTCCAGACCCTTGTCCGCCACTATTCGTGTTAGACCCACTACCGCCTTTTGACTCTAGAAATTGTACAGAGTCTGCAACCACTTCTGTAACATACACGCGTTTCCCATCTTGTCCATCAAAAGATCTTGTTTGAATACGTCCGTCTACACCAATTTGGCTCCCTTTACTCATATAGTTTGCCAAATTTTCTGCTGGTTTTCTCCAAACGACACAGTTAATAAAATCTGCTTCTCGATCTCCTTGTTGGTTCGAAAAAGGTCTATTTACAGCTATGGTGAAATTAGCTACTGCAACTCCACTTGCAGTATAGCGTAAGTCTGGATCCTTCGTTAACCTGCCGACAAGTACGACACGATTTAACATGAGAACCCCTCCTTATTGTTCGTCTTCGCGAATTGCAATATGACGAATAATATCGTCAGAGAATTTCGCTAAACGATCAAATTCATTAATTGCTTTTTCATCGCCTTTAAAATTAATCACTAAATAGTAACCATCACGAAAATCATTGATTTCATAAGCAAGACGCTTCTTGCCTTTTTCTTCAACTTTTTCAATTTCCGCACCATTATCAGTAAGGATTTTGTTGAAACGTTCAACTACTGCAGTTTTTGCATCTTCCTCAATGTTTGGGCGGATGATGTACATAATTTCATATTTTCTCATCCGTTTGCACCTCCTTTTGGTCTTAGCGGCTCTCCGCGTTTCACGAAGAACAAGGAGTAATAATTGTTCATTACTCACAAGCAATTATTATAGCAAAGGTTTAGTAAATAAGCAAGAAATTGATGAAATTTTACCAAATAACACATACATCTGATTGATTAACTGAATAATGATCCAGGCTTACACATTAAAACGGAAATGAATAACATCTCCATCTTTCACCAAGTATTCTTTACCTTCTAACCGAACTTTCCCTTTTTCTCTTGCACCACTCATGGATCCTGTTTCAACAAGGTCTGAATAGGACACAGTCTCTGCCCGGATAAACCCGCGTTCGAAGTCTGTATGAATAATTCCGGCTGCTTGAGGTGCTTTGATTCCTTTTGTAAATGTCCAAGCGCGAACTTCTTGCTCTCCCGCAGTAAAGTAAGTTGCCAATCCTAATAATGTATAAGTTGCCTTAATTAGTTGATCAAGTCCTGATTCAGGGATCCCTAACTCTTCAAGGAACTCTTCTTTTTCTTCACCATCTAGTTCCGCAATTTCTGATTCAACCTTTGCACTAATCACAATTACTTCTGCTCTTTCTTCAGCTGCAAATTCTCGTACTTTTTGCACATTCGGGTTATTTTCTGCTTCTAACAGCTCGTCCTCCCCAACATTAGCTACATAAAGCACTGGTTTACTCGTTAACAGGTGTAAACCTTTTACATATTTTTGTTGTTCATCAGTGAAAGATACCGAACGCGCTGGCTTTTCTTCTTCAAATGCATCTCTTAATTTTGCTAAAATATCAAATTCAATTACCGCTTCTTTATCTTTTTGACGTGCCAATTTCTCGACGCGTTGCAATCGCTTCGAGACCGTTTCTAGATCAGCTAAGATCAATTCTAGATTAATCGTTTCAATATCTGCAATCGGATCTACCGTCCCAGAAACATGTGTGATATTATCATCTTGAAAACAACGAACGACATGACAGATGGCGTCAACTTGACGAATATGAGACAAGAATTGGTTTCCTAGTCCTTCTCCCTTACTCGCTCCTTTAACAATTCCTGCAATATCTGTGAATTCAAATGCTGTTGGTATCGTCTTTTTTGGATTCACTAATTCCGTTAATTTGTCTAGACGGTGATCTGGTACTTCAACGATACCTACATTCGGATCAATTGTACAAAATGGATAGTTTGCTGACTCAGCTCCCGCCTGAGTAATCGCGTTAAATAACGTTGATTTCCCTACATTAGGTAAGCCAACAATTCCTGCTGTCAATGCCATAAAACTTTCACTCCTTAAGGGTATACCGCTCATATGAACGTTTAATTCATACCAATTATAGTTATTGCTAATCCAATTGACAAGTGAATAAAAATTAACTTTCATATCTATTTTGTTCTTCACTTCTCTATTTTCTACTTACGCTTTTACAATTATCATTTGATGAAGGACCATAAAAAGTTCATTTTATACTGATTATAAAATGTTTCATGTGAAACAATCTTACTCAGCTGTATGAAGGACTTTTTTTAGCTTGCTTTCAAATTTTTTTCTAGGGATCATTACACTATGTCCACAACCCTCACACTTAATTCGAATATCCATCCCCATACGAATAATCTTCCATCGGTTTTCCCCACATGGATGGGGCTTTTTCATCTGAACAACATCATTCAATTGAAAGTGTTTTTCCATCTTGCAAGACCTCCTATTTCAAAACGTTCATTTACAACAATACGTATCCACTAGTATTTTATCATTTTTCAGCAAGTTTGTATCGGTGAAGTATTGGATAAAGCAATAAATTTGCTAAAACATATAGATTCAACACACCATATAACGGATATAAGACCTCTATTAATGTCTGAAACCCTAAACTCGTTAACGGTAACATCAAGATCACAATAATGATTACTAATTTTGATAAAGGTATTGGGAACGTATTGTGGATTCGTGTAACTAATCCTAGTGTGCCTGTCACTGCTGTAGTGAAAATGGCGAACCATAATAAAACGGTGATAAATAGAAACATCGTATAGGGATAATAAGCAAGGATTCCGAACAATGGCATTTCAAACGATATAATCTGATCAGCAATTTGCAACAAACTACTATTGTACAGCATGGATATTGAACCTAAAATAAGTCCACTTCCTATACTGGCGACATATGTTTCTTTTTTATGTTCGATTTGAGAACCAATCGCTCCGATTACAGCTATCAGTGGCAAGATATTTAAAGCTGTGAAGGGAAATGCCGCTAACCAATTACTTTGATTAATTAATAAGTTTTCGAATACAAAACCATTTTTACTTACAAAAGAAATAAGTACACTTACTAGCCCTGTTATTAACAAGGGTAAAATAAAACTATTAAGTACAAGTACACCTTTGATATCCCATTGAAAAACAACAATCAACAAACATGCGATTAACAAAATACCAAACCATGTTGGCAAACGATAAGCTTGTACCGTCACCCCACTTCCAGCTAACATAATTACCGTAGTAGAAAAGAGATAAATAATGATCATCCCATCATACAGTTTAGCAAACCTCTTCCCTACTAAATTACTTAACACTGGTAAATAGTGCGTTGTCTTCAAACGATAACTGATCATGAGGATGGACTGACAACTGATGATAAACAGAACCGCAAACAGGAGTATAGCTAGTCCACTTTCCGGGCCAAAAAATTGCCATAATTCCCTACCTGATGCATAGCCGGCACCAATCATTGTACCTACAATTAAAAACACCCATTTCAATCCTGATTTGACCATTTTGTTCACTCCTAAATTTTGCGTGTATAGAAAGAGCCATTCTTCCGTATACTAATACAAATATGTTTTAGGAGGCCGAACTATGAATCTAGGTAATCAAAATGAACCGAAACAAACGGAAGAGAGGTGGCATTATCAAACACCCCTCATTTATCGTTCGATCAGTGATTTTGTAATGCAATGGTTACCGGATGAAGATAGAGAAATCGTTATTGTTTGTATTGGTACAGATCGTTCGACTGGCGATGCCCTTGGACCAATTACTGGTTCTTTATTATCTAGGTGGAAACAACCTCATTTTTCTATTTACGGTACATTAAAAAAACCTGTTCACGCCCTAAATTTGGCAGACACTTTAACAGCCATTCGTAATAATCATAAAGAACCGTTCATCATCGCGATAGATGCTTGTCTCGGCAGACAATCTTCTATTGGTTCCATTAAAGCTGGCATTGGAGCAGTTCGACCTGGCCTTGCACTAAAAAAGGATTTACCACCGGTTGGAGATCTTCATATAACTGGTATTGTGAACGCAAGTACTCCAGTTGACTATTTAACTTTGCAAAACACTCGCTTACATCTTGTTATGGAGTTAGCAGAACTTATCTCAAAATCTTTACATCACCTCCATCGAAATTATGCTGCAGAAATTGAGCGAAAGTTGTATAAACGTCTTAGCTGATCTAGAAAAAATATTGATAGATCGACAACAGCATACCTACAATTAGTAATGAAGGTAGTAAGTTTGCCACACGAATCTTCGTAATTGAAAGCATGTTCAATCCAATGGCGACAATTAAAAGCCCTCCTATTGCAGTCATTTCGACAATAAAGGCGTCAAGAAAGGTAGCTGGTATCCATCGATAAATGAAGGTAGCTAATAGCGCAATACTTCCTTGATAAATCACGACAGGAATAGCAGAGAAGATAACTCCTATTCCTAAGGTGGTTGTTAATACGAGAGCAGTAAAACCATCAAGAATCGACTTTGTTAGTAGTACACCATGATCATTCCGTAATCCGCCATCTAATGCACCGATAACTCCCATTGCACCAACAACAAATATTAAGCTTGCGGTTATAAAACCTTGAGAGATTCTCGAATCCATTTCTTTATTCGAAATCAGTCTTTCCACCCTAGCACCAATCTTATTTAATTTTCTATCTAAATCAATTGCTTCTCCGATCACGGCTCCCATCATCATACTTAATATGACAATGATAATGTGGTTTACTTGTAAAGCCATATCCAACCCAATAAGTATGACCACAAGTGCAACACCACTTAAGATTGTTTCCTTTTGTTTTTCTGGGATATTTTTAAAAAACAAGCCCAAAACAGTGCCGATAATTATTGCAAACCCATTGACTAAGGTGCCTAGTAATGCCATATTATCATCCCTCCACCCTAAATGTTTCACGTGAAACATTCTATGTAAATGTATTATTTGTTCTCTTCATAAAAAAACTGGTGGAAGCTAATTAAGCCTACACCAGATGAATATATTATCTAACTTTGAAACAAATCAACAATTCTATTCAAATCTTCTGTGGAGAAGAATTCAATTTCTATTTTCCCTTTTTTCTTTCCTTGATGGATCTTCACACTCGTACCTAACTGATCTCTCAACAAATTTTCTCTTTCTACTAGGAAAATATCTTTTTTGTTAGCCTGTTTCTTTTGTTTTGGTTCTTTTTCATTTAGCTGTTGAATTAATTGTTCTATTTGTCTAACGTTCAATTGTTCTTTTTGAACTTTTTTTACAACCGCTTGTAATTTATCTTTAGCTTTCAAACCTAATAACGCTCTCCCATGCCCCATAGATAATTCACCATTGTTAATCAATGCGGTTACTTGTATTGGCAATTGTAACAATCGAACTAAGTTTGCAATGTGTGGTCTGCTTTTCCCTAGCTTTTTCGCTAGTTCATCTTGCGTCATTTGATAAGATTTCATTAAGTTTGCATATGCTTGAGCTTCTTCAATCGGGGTTAAATCTTCTCGTTGTAAGTTCTCCAACAATGCAAGTTCTGTCATTTTTTGATCTGTTAACTTCTTAACGATGACTGGAACCGTTTCAAGTCCCGCTTCTTTGGCTGCCCGAAATCTACGTTCCCCTGCAATGATTTCAAAACCTTTAATTGATTCTCTAACAAGCAATGGCTGGATAATCCCAAATTCAAGGATCGAAGTTTTTAATTCTTCAATAGCTTCTACTTGAAACGTTTTCCTCGGTTGATATGGGTTTGGGCGAATATCCTTAATATTCACTTCTTGAATTTTATCTTCTTCTACATCTTCTAGTTCTGGAAAAAAAGCATTAATTCCTTTCCCTAATCCTCTCACCATTTTCAATCACTTCCTTCGCTAAATCAAGATACACATCGGCACCTCGTGATTTTGGATCATAAGTAATAATCGGCTGCCCATGACTCGGTGCCTCTCCCAATCGTACATTTCTAGGAATGATCGATTGATATACTTTATCCCGAAAATATTTCTTTACTTCGTCAATCACTTGAAGCCCTAAGTTCGTCCGCGCATCTAACATAGTTAGCAATACACCTTCAATCATCAAATGTTTATTCAAGTGTTTTTGCACCAATCGAATTGTATTTAACAATTGACTCAACCCTTCCAGTGCGTAGTACTCACATTGTACTGGAATTAAAACGCTATCGGCTGCCGTTAAAGAATTAAGCGTCAATAATCCTAATGATGGCGGACAATCGATGATGATAAAATCATATTTTTCTACGGAAGAATCTAGCGCCTTTTTTAATCGTACTTCTCTTGAAATCGTCGGTACTAATTCAATCTCTGCGCCAGCTAATTGAATCGTTGCCGGTATAACATCTAAATTTTTTACCGTTGTAGGAACACTAACTTCGTCAGCACGCATGTCTTCCACAAGCACATTATAAATACACCGGTCTATGTCTGCTTTATTCACACCTACCCCACTTGTTGCATTTCCTTGTGGATCGATATCAACTAACAAAACTTTATAGTCCAAATGTGCTAAACACGCACTTAAATTAACTGCAGATGTAGTTTTTCCTACGCCGCCTTTTTGATTTGCTACGGCGATTATTTTCCCCATGGTGTCACCTACCTAATCATAACTCTTTCCTTTCTATTCTATCACTTTTTTTTCAAATATACATTGAAATTTATAGATAGATAGAATTTTAATTTAAAATCATAGAAAAACTGCAAAAATGATCAATCTATTTGCTAAACGAAACCCATTATAGTACACAAAAAAACTCCATTATCTACTTATATAGTGGAGTTTTTACAAACAGTTTCATTTATTTTTTGTTTTTAGGAATTTTTATCGTAATTTGATAATAATCCGCTAGATCTTGCTCATCCGTTTCTAGAGCAATACCAGTATCAGATACCATATTTAATGATTGTCTAATCGTGTTCATGGCAATTCTCATGTCTTTGTTAACACCTTTTAATTTCGGTTTTTTCTTTTTCGGTGTTTCACTCATCATTTTTTCAATTCGCTCTTCTGTTTGTTTTACATTTAACTGTTTTTCGATAATTTCATTTAGAAGTAGCTCTTGTTTTTCTTCATCTTTTAAAATAATAAGTGCTCGAGCATGTCTTTCCGTTATTTTCTTCGTCATGATCGCATTTTGGACACTGTCTGGTAATTTCAACAATCTCATTTTATTCGCAATGGTGGATTGACTCTTACCTAATCGTTGGGCCAACGCCTCTTGCGTCAACTGGTGGATTTCCAATAGACGTTCATAGGCTTTCGCTTCTTCAATAACCGTTAATTCTTCACGCTGTAAGTTTTCAATCAATGCAACAGAAGCTGTTTCTTTATCATTCATATCACGAATAATAGCCGGAACATTTTCCCAAGATAATGAAGTTACTGCGCGCCATCTTCTTTCTCCAGCAATAATTTCATACTTGTTATTCAAGTTATCACGTTTACGAACCACGATCGGTTGAATCATCCCGTGTGTACGAATCGTTTGTGCTAACTCTGCTATTTTCTCATCATTAAAAATAGAACGTGGTTGAAAACGGTTAGGCTCAATATCTTTTATTGGTATTTGAATAACCTCGCTAGATAAATAGGATTCCTCCTCAACCTCACTTGGTTTTTCACCCATACCAAAAATTCGACTGAATGGGGATAACATAATAAACACCACCTTTTTTCGTATTCCATTCCTTCCTATGAAGCATGAAACCTTTGCTATGTAAACACTATACACAAAATGTTTCACGTGAAACATTTTGTGTATAGCAATGAATTTTTACATTGAAATGTTGTAAATCGGGACTTCAACCAGTAAGGGTTTTTAGGTGTTCCCCACTGCTCGTTAATCATAAAGGTCTTTGAGTCCTTCGGGATGGCATGGTAAGTTCCACCTACTAAAACAACTACTTTCATTTTCTTGTTGTTGTGAAGTCGGCACCTTACGAACGGTTGATCCACGATAACAGCTCAGCATTTACCGATGAAGCGATCTGAACCTTTAGTTTATTACAAAATTTACCTTTTCCGCTATACCGATCTAGTATATTATACTTCTACTATTCTATCATATAATCCTGCAAATTCGTAATTGATTCATAAAAATCTATCTCTCATTATTGCAACGGTGTTTTGTTCGGAACACCAGGTTTTCTTGGATACTGTTTTGGTGTTTTTCTTTTCTTTTCCATCAATACGATGTTTCTTTCTCCGTTATCATTCGGTAAGGCAAGTGTGTGTATTTCTCTTACTTCAGCCCCTAGTAAAGCAATGGCATTTTTTGCATCTTCTAGCTCTTCTTGTGCATGCGGACCCTTCATTGCAATAAAAGTTCCTCCCGTTTTACATAAAGGAAGGCATAATTCACTTAACACAGATGTTCTTGCTACCGCTCTTGCCATCACAACATCAAAAGCATGCCTGAATTGCTTATTTTGACCAAATGTTTCTGCGCGATCATGATAAAATGCTACCCCCGACAACTCCAACTGATTGGCTAGATGATTTAAAAATGTAATACGTTTATTTAATGAATCAACAATGGTTACCTTCAATTGCGGAAAACAGATTTTTAACGGGATACTCGGAAACCCTGCCCCTGCTCCTACATCACAAATGTGTAATTCTTTGGTGAAATCGTGATAAAAAGCAGCGGTTAATGAATCATAAAAATGTTTTAGATACACTTCCGGTTTATCTGTAATTGCCGTTAAATTAATTTTATCATTCCACTCTACTAGTGTTTGAAAGTAGATAGAGAATTGCTCTACTTGTTGTTCTGATAAAGAAATGCCCTTCTCCGATAATTTTTCCACAAACAACTGCGCATCCAAATAAAATCACCCTTTCCAATAATGATTAACTCTTCTCTTTACTATGCTCGAATTGATATCTTTTTATGAAATAACTAGCCTACACGGATCACTATATTTTAGCAATACTTCCTTGTTCAATGTAAACAAGTAAAATAGAAACATCCGCTGGATTTACCCCAGATATTCTTGATGCTTGTCCAACCGACAACGGGCGAACAGTTTTTAGTTTTTGCTTTGCTTCGGTTGCTAATCCACTAATTGCATCATAATCAATATTATCTGGTATTACTTTATTCTCCATTTTTTTCATACGATCTACTTGTTGATTTGATTTTTCAATATAACCTTGGTATTTGTATTGAATTTCGATTTGCTCTTTCACATCATACGGCAAATCTCTTTCAGCTGGTACAATTTTTTCAATAAACGCATACGAAACTTCTGGTCGCTTTAAAAGTTCTGCTGCTTTTGTTGGCTCCCTTAACGTTGTACCACCGATTTCAGCCATTAAGTTCTCCAAGTCTTCCGAAGGTTTAATGGTTGCTTTCGCTAACCGCTTCTTCTCTTCAGCAATCATCATCATTTTTGCTTGATAGTTTTTGTAGCGTTCTTCTGATATAAGCTCTAGTTGGTAAGCAATGTCTGATAAACGAATATCCGCATTATCATGACGCAACAACAAACGGTATTCTGCTCTTGAAGTCAATAAACGATAAGGCTCGTTGGTCCCTTTCGTTACAAGATCATCAATTAACACGCCAATATATGCTTGCGAACGATCAAGAATTAACGTATCTTTTTCTAATGCTTTAGCAGCTGCATTAATTCCAGCCATTAACCCTTGTGCACCAGCCTCTTCATATCCAGAAGTTCCGTTGATTTGGCCGGCAGTGAATAATCCAGAAATATTCTTCACTTCCAAAGTCGGCCATAGCTGAGTAGGAACGACGGCATCATATTCGATTGCATAACCCGGTCGCATAATTTCTGTTTTTTCTAAACCAGGAATAGATCGTAAAATCTCATGTTGGACGAATTCAGGCAAGGAAGTAGATAACCCCTGCACATACACTTCTTCTGTATCTCTTCCTTCAGGCTCTAAGAAAATTTGATGTCTTGGTTTATCATGAAAACGAACAATTTTATCCTCTATAGATGGACAATAACGAGGACCCGTACCTTTAATCATCCCAGAATACATCGCAGATAATCCCAAATTATCATTGATAATTTGATGCGTTTTCTCATTTGTATACGTCAACCAACATGGAATTTGATCTGTAATCGTTGTTTTTGTTTCATAAGAAAAACTACTTGGCACTTCATCTCCTGGTTGAATTTCTGTTTTATCATAATCAATCGTTCTGCTATTCACACGAGGAGGTGTTCCTGTTTTAAATCGCACCAACTGAAAACCTAATTCCTCTAGATGCTCCGATAATTTCACCGATGGTCGTTGGTTGTTCGGGCCACTTTCATAAGACATATCTCCGATGATGACACGACCACGCATAAATGTTCCTGTTGTAATAACAACGGATTTTGCGTAATAAGCCGCTTTCGTTTCTGTAATTACCCCTTTACACACTCCGTCTTCTACAATCAATTGTTCTACCATCGCTTGTCTCATAGTTAATTTCTCTAACTTCTCTAATTGGTATTTCATTTCTTGAATATATAAAGGTTTATCTGCTTGCGCTCGTAACGCACGAACAGCAGGACCTTTTCCTGTGTTTAACATTCTCATTTGGATGTTTGTTTTGTCGATTACTTTCCCCATTAAACCACCCAAAACATCCATTTCTCTAACAACAACGCCTTTAGCAGGTCCTCCGATCGATGGATTACACGGCATAAAGGCAACCATATCTAAATTCAAGGTAAGCATTAATGTCTTCGCCCCACGCTTTACCGCAGCGTTGGCAGCTTCTACACCTGCATGACCCGCTCCAATAACAATGACATCAAAGTGTCCTGCATCATATACCATTTTTCTTCTCTCCTTTATTCGCTAAATAGCATTTAGCCTTTCTATTTTCCTAAGCAAAACTGTGAAAATAATTGATCAATTAAGCTATCTTGTACCGTATCACCAATGATTTCTCCTAATAACTGCCACGTTCTTGTTACATCGATTTGAACCAAATCCATTGGCATCCCTGCTTCTATCGCTCCCCTAGCATCAGCTAATGAATGTAGCGATTGCTTTAAAAGTTGAATATGCCTTACATTAGAAACATAAGATAAATCATCTGATTCGATATTGCCGGTAAAGAACGTCTTTGCAATGGCTTCTTCTAATTGATCTAGCCCCTCTTCTTCAATTAAAGAAGTTGTAATGATCGGAAAATCCTTTGCTAAACTTTCTACTTGTTCTTTATCCACTTTATTTGGTAAGTCTGTTTTATTAATCAACACAATGCATTC
This sequence comes from Natronobacillus azotifigens, assembly GCF_026805325.1. Lineage (GTDB taxonomy): Bacteria > Bacillota > Bacilli > Bacillales > Amphibacillaceae > Natronobacillus > Natronobacillus azotifigens. The sequence goes on along the minus strand of NZ_JAPRAT010000004.1, from coordinate 37,132 downwards.
GAGGTCTTTCACTAAATCAAATAATTGTAGATCTTGTTCTGACAACGGCTCATTGTTATTAAGCACTAACAAAATTAAATCCGCTTCTTTTAAAACCTGGCGAGATCGTTCTACACCAATTTTTTCAACTATATCATCGGTATCACGAATTCCTGCCGTATCAACCAATCGGAGTGGCACCCCACGAACATTGACATATTCCTCAATCACGTCACGTGTTGTCCCTGGAACGTCAGTAACAATGGCCTTATTCTCATGAACCAAGGCATTCATTAACGAAGATTTCCCGACATTTGGTCGACCGATGATAGCGGTTGAAATACCTTCTCGTAAGATCTTCCCTTGCTTCGCCATCGCCAATAATCTTGCTATTTCTTGAGAGACTTCCTCAATTTTCTCTAACATAATTCCCTGAGTCATTTCTTCCACATCATCATATTCTGGATAGTCGATATTCACTTCAACATGAGCAACGGACTCAATTAAATTTGCTCGTAAGCGATGAATGAATTTGGAGAGCTTTCCATCTAATTGTTTCAAAGCAACTCCCATCGCTTTGTCAGTTTTCGCACGAATTAGGTCCATTACAGCTTCTGCTTGAGATAAGTCAATTCGTCCATTCAAAAATGCTCGTTTCGTAAATTCACCTGGTTCTGCTAATCTTGCCCCCAGTTGTAAGACAAGTTCCAGCAGTCGGTTTACCGACGCTAATCCACCATGACAATTAATTTCAATGACATCTTCTCGGGTAAAGGTTCTTGGTCCACGCATGATGCTTACCATTACCTCTTCTACCATTTGTTCTGTATCTGGATCGATGATTTTCCCATAATTGATCGTATGAGAATCAACCGTTGTTAGGTCAGCACCGTTAAAAATTTTGTTTGCGATAGAAATCGCTTGATCTCCACTTAATCGGACAATCGCGATTGCTCCTTCACCTAATGGCGTTGAAATTGCGGCAATTGTATCTAGTTCCATTATTTTCACCTCCAAATTAGTTTTTCTATCTATATATAAATTAATACCATTCCTATTTTAAAAAATAATGTCACTAACTTAATAGAATATCACACCTACAAAAAAATGAACACTAGTAAAAACTTACTTATCAACAAACTATTGGTTATCCACCTGTGGATAACCAGTGTACAACACACTATCCACAAGTCAAGTTTGCTGAGGCTGTGACAAAAATAAGCAGTATAATAACCGAACGAACCATTATAGAGGTATAGTCAATTATGGTTCAGTTATTTTTCCGAGAAACGTAATTAAGCACCTGAAATATGCGAGACTCCTACGGGAACATTTCGAACTGAAGATCCACTCGGAAAGCGAAATTTGCTTATCCTAGTTAGCTGAATCCGTGCCAGCGGAAAGTGAGTATATTTCAGGTGCGGTGCTCTTCCACTTTTTCATGCGAGAAGATTATTCGTATTTTGAGTAAAGGGATTTTGCTTTGTCTCACCCTCTTTCTTGCTTTTTTTATTCTTAAATCTAAGTGGAATAAAACGAAAGACACTCTTAATCACCTTAGCGATAATGTGCCATTAAGGTAGTTGAATTCGAAAAAAAGAACGCTATGATAAGCGTTCTTTTTCTACTATTAGTTTTTATACCTTTTTTTCTTATGCCTTATAAAAACTTCAAAGATTACAAAAAAGATTATTCCTCCGATAAAAAAAGATATTTCTTCTTGTATGAGTAAGAAGTAAAGAGAAATTACTAAAATAATAGTTCTGATTAATTGTAAGATTTTTGGGTTATCCATTCTTTAAAACACTCCTATGATTTTTTCAAAAACACTTTAAAATACCACTTATTTCTTGTTAGCCTTTTTTCAGGAGAGGTTTTTATGGTAAAAAATACGTATTTACAATAATTCTAACATTAACTTTAAGTTTCGGTCTAATGCTTAACCAGACTTTCGCATTTTCTATGTATGATTATTCTGATTGAAAAGGGGATTACATAATCTATAAGTATACTGAAGAAGATTTATAAGAAAGAGTTTTTACTCAACAACAACGATTGCAACTGATCATGCTTTAAACGATCAAACGAAAAAAGAAAACATAGAAAAGCATTAAAAGAATTTAGTGAGTGTTGCCAATTTCATTTAATATGCTTGTTAGAGTGCATAGTTGATTTTTACAATTAGTATATCTATGTCTAGAGTACAACCATCCTCAATTTTCTGTTATTTTGTTTTTATCAACTGTGAGGAAGTGAATCTAGATCATAGTGGGCGTTTCGATGAGGTTTGACGAGGTGGGATGCTTTTTCCATCTTAAACCTAAGCAAGATCGGCTATCTTGACGAGGTTAGAGCCTTTTTCCACCCTCAACCTAAGCAAGATCGGCTATCTTGACGAGGTTAGAGCCTTTTCCTACTCTCAACCTAGGCAAGATCGATCTTCTTGATGAAGTTATGTGATTTTTTCGCCCTCAACCTAGGTAAAATCATATCTTATGACGAAGTTACAGTACTTTTTGATCCTCCATCCTCATGTGAACCTCATTAAAGTGAAGAAATTAAATCACTTGCATCACAATTTATCCCGGAGCAATCGTGCGTAAGACTCCCACCTCAAAACAACGATAAAAGCAAGTTGTTTAGGTGGGAGTAACGCACGCTAGCACCCCGAATGGTTCAAGGGCCTTTAGGTCATCCTTTAGGGCTAATAATCAGTGGGGGATACCTAAAAACCCCCACTGATTGAAGTTTCACTTTATATCTACTAAGCATGAAGATTTTTAAGTGAGTATTAGTAAAAAAAAATCGTTATATTCTATCGTTACCATGAATAATATTTTTTTGAATTCAACTACTTTCTTACTAAAATCTTCTAATCAAACTAACATATACATCACTATAAAAGATTGATAATTAAATTTTCTGGCTGAAGCAGGTGTCTATACTATAAACATAAAAATAAGCCAGTGAGTTTCTTCTCACTGGCACAAAATATTTCTTATTAAATTTTTTTATCTAGCTGGTTTAATTACAACATGACGATTTGGTTCTGATCCATCGGAAAATGTTTCAATCTTTTCGTTATCTTGTAATGCGCTATGAATAATTTTTCTTTCATAAGAAGGCATTGGTTCAAGCGACACATTTTTCCGCACTTTAATCGCCTTATCCGCCAATCGATGCGCTAATTGTTCTAACGTTTCTTTACGTCTATTTCGATAACCTTCTGCATCAACAACGATGCGGTAACGATCATTGGTTGATCGATTGATCATTACTTGAACTAAATGTTGAAGTGCATTAAGTGTTTGTCCACGCTTACCAATCAACATGGCGATTTTCTCACCTGAGAGTTCATAATTGATCGACTTACCATCTATAGTGGTTTGAACTTGTACATCACTTTCAAATGTTGCTGCTATTTGCTTTAAATAATTTGCTGCATCTTCAATCGGATCATCTTTTACTTTCACCTTTACGATTGCACGTTTAGCTCCAAAGATACCTAGTACACCTTTTTTACCTTCATCAATTACATCGATATCCACTTGGTCCTCTGTGGTGTTTAACTGTATCAAGGCTGATTGGACCGCATCTTCGACAGTTTGTCCAGAAGCAGTAACCTGTTTCACTATCCTTGTCCTCCCGCTTTTTGTTGAAATTGGAACGGTTTACGAATGAAAATCGTTTGTAATACCATAAATACGTTACCTACTACCCAATAAAGCGATAATGCTGCTGGGAAAAACATCGACATTACACCGATCATAAGTGGCATCATGTACAACATCATTGTCATTTGAGGCATTGCAGCATTTTGAGTTGTATTCGTTCCTGCCATCGTTAACTTCTGCTGTAAGAATGTAGCACTCGCAGCAACTAACGGCAAGATATAAAAAGGATCTGGCTCAGATAACTCGAACCAAAGGAAGCTTCCATCATCTAAACCAGGTGTACGCATAATTGCATGGTAGAAACCAATTAAAATTGGCATCTGTACCAACATAGGCAAACAACCTGCCATCGGATTTACTTTATTTTCTTGAAATAATTTCATTGTTTCTTGTTGGAGTTTTTGTTGAGTTTGTGCATCTTTTGAGCTATACTTTTCTCTTATTGCTTGCAATTCTGGTTGAATTTCCTGCATCGCTTTTGAGCTTTTTAATTGCTTCACATTTAATGGTACTAGTAGGGAACGAATTACAACAGTCACCACTACGATCGCTAAACCATAACTTCCATTAAAGAAATTAGCCGCTCTAATAATAACCCACGATAAAGGATACACAAAATAGGAATCCCAAAAACCTTCACTTTCAGCAGTTATGTCAGCGTTTATATCTCCACAACCCGTTAATAGCAAAACAAAACCAATTAAGGCCAATATAAGCAAGACCTTCTTACGCATGATTTTCCTCCTTCACTTCCCACATATATATAAAATCTTTTCTTATTTTATCACTAACTATGCTTCAATTCTATCTTCTTCGTAAAATCTTTTAGAGAAATTTCATGAGATAGCTTCGGACATGTCCACGTCCATCCCAGAAAAGCTCCGTTTACGTATTGTTTCTAAAACAGAGAGATATATTCGAAAAAAGAAGAGTATCTCTCTAACTATTTACGAAGCAACTTTGTTTTCATTAATAGATGCGTTAAACTTTTTTTCATTTGATGATAATCGAGCGTATTCGTCGGTACTCTAGCAATAATAATAAAATCATATTGCTGATCAATCTGGTTCTCTAACTCCAAAAACGCTTGTCTTAAATAACGTTTCACTCGATTCCTTACAACTGCATTTCCTACTTTTTTGCTAACAGACAACCCAATCCGAAAATGGGCTTGTCCTTCCTTAGGTAAATAGTACAAAACTAGTTGACGATTTGCGAATGACAACCCTTTTTTAAAGACGGTTTGAAACTCTTCATTTTCTTTTAAACGATACATTTTTTTCATGGAATGTTACCTCCATAACTACTTCAAAAGAGAGCCTATTTTGTTGAAAACGGAAAAAAAACCACTGAATAAATTCAGTGGACTATGCTGATAATACTTTTCTACCTTTTTTACGACGGCGTGCAAGAACATTACGTCCGTTTTTAGTGCTCATACGAGAGCGAAAGCCGTGAACTTTTTTACGTTTTCGATTATTCGGTTGAAATGTGCGTTTCATTATATAGTACACCTCCCTGAGGAATTAAAAATCATATAGAAAAGACAGTCCAATACATTATACGGAATCCTATGTCTATCTGTCAACAGCAATATAGAATATCACTCGATAAATCACCCTATTTGTACATCATAAGTGAAAACCTCTTTATCCACAACCACTGTGAACAGTTTTTTTCATAAAAATACTATCCACAACACTTATCGACAAAATAATCACAATTTCATCCCTTGTGGATGTTATTCACTCACAATACCCTAAATATGTGGATAAGTACCAAAGTACCCTTGCACTTCTACTATTTTTCTGATATCATTACTGTGTTTAACTCGTGAATTTTGTAGAAAAATAAATCAATTATCCACACACGGTGGATAACCTGTGGATATTTATTCACATCCCTGTTATTTTATTTATACACATGTTTGTGGATAGCCTTTATATTATCAATTATTCTCTATGTATTCTAGATTATCTATCCACAAGATAAACAATGTGCCTTTCGATCTTCCCTTCATTTTTCAGAGATTGCGAGAGGTTTTTTATATTTATTTATCTATTATTCATACTAGGAAGGGGAATTGTCATTGGAAAATATCGAAGAGTTATGGGAAAGTACACTAGTAACTATTAAAGAAAAAGTAAGTAAGCCTAGTTATGATACCTGGTTAAAAAATACGAAAGCAGATAGTATAACAGACGATACGCTGATCGTTTCTGCTCCTAATGAATTTGCTCGTGATTGGTTAGAGAACCGCTATACGAGTCTTATATCAGATGCCATATTTGAAGTAACTGGTGCAAAATTAAAAACAAAATTTATTATCCCGGAAACAGAAACTGCGATTGATCAATCTACTAGCGCGGCACAAAAGGTTATCTCCATAAAAGAAACAAACAATCAAGAAGCATCAAAAACTATGTTAAATGATAAATATACGTTTAATACATTTGTTATTGGATCTGGTAATCGTTTTGCACATGCAGCCTCTTTAGCAGTAGCAGAAGCTCCAGCGAAAGCATACAATCCATTATTTATTTATGGTGGTGTAGGACTAGGTAAGACACACTTAATGCATGCAATTGGTCACTACGTACTCGATCACAATCCGAATGCGAAAGTCGTTTATCTCTCTTCAGAAAAATTTACGAATGAATTTATTAACTCGATTCGTGATAATAAGGCAGAAAACTTTCGAAGCAAGTATCGTAATGTAGATGTTCTATTAATTGATGATATTCAGTTTCTAGCTGGAAAAGAACAAACACAAGAAGAATTTTTTCATACTTTCAATACATTACATGAGGAAAGTAAGCAAATTATCATCTCTAGTGATCGCCCACCAAAAGAGATACCAACACTAGAAGATAGACTTCGATCACGTTTTGAATGGGGGCTAATTACTGATATTACACCTCCAGACCTAGAAACAAGAATTGCTATTTTAAGAAAAAAAGCAAAAGCTGAAGGATTAGAAATTCCAAACGAAGTAATGCTTTATATTGCGAACCAAATTGATACAAATATTAGAGAATTAGAAGGTGCTTTAATTCGAGTTGTGGCCTACTCCTCCCTAATTAATCAAGATGTAGACGCATCATTAGCTGCGGAAGCATTAAAAGATATTATTCCAAACTCTAGACCGAAAGTTATTACAATCCCAGCAATCCAAGAAGTTATTGCAGAAAAATACAATATAAAATTAGAAGAATTTGCTGCAAAGAAAAGAACCAAATCAATTGCATTTCCTCGTCAAATTGCAATGTATTTATCAAGAGAACTGACGGATTTTTCCTTACCCAAAATAGGAGAAGAATTTGGAGGACGCGATCATACAACTGTTATCCATGCACATGAGAAAATATCGAAAATGATAAGTGAAGATGAACTTTTAAATAGAGATATCGAAGACATTAAAGAACAATTGAAGAACCTATAATGATAAAATGATAGAAAGAATCTTTTATCCACATGTGAATAATGTGGACGAGAGGTGCAAACCTATTAACAATTAATCCACAGGCTGTGATTAAACAATATCTAGGTGTTTTTTCTAGTTATCCACATACTCACAGCCCCTATTACTATTACTACTATTTTTTTATAAAAAAAATATATATAATACTTCCCTTAGGAGGAATAGATTCATGCGCTTTGTTGTTCAAAGAGATTTACTAATTGAAAGTATCCAACATGTAATGAAAGCTATCTCATCACGAGTAACAATACCAATCTTAACTGGCATAAAGATTGAGGCATCAAAAGATGGGATTAAATTAACTGGTAGTGATTCTGATATTTCGATCGAATCTTTTATCCCTAAAGAAGAAGATGGAATAATCAATGTTGAAGAAATTGAAACTGGTAGTATTGTTGTTCAAGCGAAATATTTTCCAGATATTATTCGCAAATTACCGTTAAAAACGGTTGAAATTGTTACCGATGATCAATTTCAAGTAACGATTTTATCAGGAGGTTCAGAATTCCATTTAAATGGTCAAGATGCTGTAGAATATCCGCAACTACCGGTATTACATACAGATAATAGTTTTGAACTAAAAAATGACTTATTAAAAGAGCTAATCCGACAAACCGTATTTGCTGTCTCTACAGTGGAGACAAGACCCATTTTAACTGGAGTGAATATGCGTTTAGAAAATGATCAGTTAGATTTTGTAGCAACAGATAGTCACAGATTAGCATCAAGAAAAATACCATTATCTACAGAAAATGATCAATTAGATTTTGATAATATTGTTATTCCCGGTAAAAGTTTAGCTGAATTGAATAAAATAATTGATGATAATGAAGAAACAATTATGATTAGTGTTACCGAAAATCAAATTTTGTTCCAAACAAAAAATCTTTATTTCCTATCAAGACTTTTGGATGGAAATTATCCAGAAACATCACGTTTGATTCCTGATCAAAGTAAAACAACTGTTCTGACGAAAACAAAAGAACTTTTACAAGCGATTGATCGTGCCTCTTTACTGGCAAAAGAGAATCGAAATAATGTAGTGAAATTGCAAACAAAAGCAAACAATCAACTAGAAATTAGTAGCAATACTCCTGAAGTTGGGCAAGTTACGGAAGAAGTAACCACCGATACTATTGAAGGAGAAGAATTAAAAATATCTTTTAGTGCAAAATATATGATTGATGCGTTGAAGATTATTCAAGAAGATCGGGTTAAGATTGAATTTACAGGTGCCATGCGCCCATTCATTATTCGTCCGATGGATAATGAACAAATTCTACAATTAATTTTACCAGTACGAACATATTAAATTGAAAATTTTTATGGATAGAGTAAAACTTCTTACTCTATCCTCTTTTCGTGATAAAGACCTCCAATATAAATATGGGTACTTTGCTTATTGCAGAAACTTTAGTAAAATAGAGAGAGAAGATAAAGTGAGGCTTCAATCAGTGAAAATTTTTATATGTTTTCTCACTGATTGTTGTCCTAAAGGATGACATAATGGCGTTAGAAGCCTTTGTCTTGAAACTACGAGTTATTCCCTCTAAACAACTTGGATCTTCTTGTTGTTTAGAAGTGGACTCTTATGGACGGTTGCTTCAGGGTAAAGATGATCGTGCTTTTATCTAGAGAAAAAACAAAAATAATTGAATTAGTTTTTATAAGGGGAGTTCAATCGAATTAGAAAGAAAGGTGGTAACCTATGGCTACAGAAAAAATAGCTATTCACACAGAATATATACCATTAGGACAATTTTTGAAGTTAGCAAATGTAATTGATACTGGTGGTATGGTGAAAATTTTTTTATCAGAGTATAGTGTGTTTATTAATGGTGAGCAAGATCAACGTCGAGGTCGTAAATTATACGTAGATGACGTCATTGAGATTGAAGATATTGGTGCTTTTCAAATTGTGAAAGAGCAAAATAACTAGGGAAAGAACTATGTATATTAAAGATCTGCACCTAACCAATTATCGTAATTATCAAGATCTACAGTTATCATTTGCTGATAAAGTAAATGTGATTATTGGCGAAAATGCTCAAGGCAAAACCAATTTGATGGAAGCCATTTATGTACTAGCCTTTTCTAAATCTTATCGTACTTCCCGAGATAAAGAACTTGTTCAATGGGAACAAAACTATGCTAAAATAAAAGGAACGGTCTTTAAACGAAATCAAACCTTTCCGATGGAGATGCAATTTTCAACGAAAGGAAAAATTGCAAAACTGAATCATATGGAACAGAGACGTCTCAGTGATTATATTGGAGCCTTAAATGTAGTGATGTTTGCACCAGAAGATTTACATTTAGTTAAAGGTAGTCCACAGATCAGAAGACGTTTTATTGACATGGAAATTGGACAAATACAACCTGTTTATATTTATCATCTCGGTCAATATCAAAAAATAGTAAAACAGCGAAATCATTTATTAAAAAATCTTCAACGTAGACAAACGAATGATCGTACAATGCTAGAAGTCTTGACCGAACAGTTAATTGAACATGCAGCAATAATTGTTGAAAAACGTTTTGTATTTTTGGATTTATTACGGAAATGGGCAATCCCGATTCATCAAGGGATAAGTGATGATAAAGAACGATTAACCATTACGTATTTCTCCTCGATTGATGTATCAGAAACAGCAGAGAGGGAGAAAATAAAAACAAGCTATCAATCTGCTTTTATGAATAATATGGATAAAGAAATTGAACGAGGTAGCACATTGTTTGGACCCCATCGTGATGATTTATTATTTTTCGTAAATGATAAAGATGTGCAAACCTATGGCTCTCAAGGTCAGCAGCGTACAACGGCATTATCTTTAAAATTAGCAGAAATAGAATTAATAAAAAGTGAAGTTGGCGAATACCCCATTCTCTTACTAGACGATGTTTTAAGCGAGTTAGATCACTATCGTCAATCCCATCTACTTCATACGATTCAAGGAAAAGTTCAGACATTTGTATCCACAACAAGTGTTAGTGATATTCAACACGAAACCATTCAACAAGCTGAATTATTTGAAGTGAAAAATGGAACCATTATTCGATAATAGAAAAGAGGATGAGCAATGTTTATTCATATCGGTGGAGATCATGTCATTCAATCAGAGGATGTAGTTGCTATTATTGATCAACAATATATAAAGTCTTCTACAATTAACGACGAAATGATGGAAAATCAGGAAAAGAATATGAAAACGTTTGGTTTAGAAGAAGAAGAAACAAAATCCATTGTGATTACCAAAAAATACATTTACTATAGTCCTTTATCTATCCTAACCCTTAAAAAGCGAGCAAATATGATGGATACGATCAGTAATTTAGAGGATTATAGTGATTTAGATATATCGGAAACATAAGGTTGGACTTAGAATTAAAAAATGGGTCGTACATACATTTGTATCTCCTAAATGAAAAGTGTAGGTGAAAAAAATGGCAATGGAAGAAAACAATTTACAGGAACAACAATACGATGAAAATCAGATTCAAGTATTAGAAGGACTTGAAGCTGTTCGAAAAAGACCGGGTATGTATATCGGGTCAACAAGTGTCAAAGGGTTACATCACTTAGTTTGGGAAATTGTTGATAACAGTATTGATGAGGCATTAGCGGGACATTGTAATCACATTCAAGTGACGGTTGAGCCAGACAATAGTATTACTGTTATTGATAATGGTCGCGGGATTCCTGTTGGAACTCATGAAAAAACAGGTCGCCCAGCAGTCGAAGTCATCATGACCGTATTACATGCTGGGGGTAAATTTGATAGCAGTAGTTATAAAGTTTCTGGTGGACTACATGGAGTTGGTGCTTCTGTTGTTAACGCACTATCGACATCATTAGAAGTTTATGTGCATCGTGATGGTAAGATTCATTATCTAGACTTTAAAAAAGGTATTCCAAATCATGAATTAGAGGAAATCGGAGAAACCGATATTACGGGGACAAGAATACATTTTACTCCTGATCCTACTATTTTTACTGAGACGACAGAATATGATTATGGTACGCTATCTCATCGTTTACGTGAACTAGCTTTTCTGAATAAGGGACTGACCATTTCGATCGAGGATAAACGTGGCGAAGCAGAGAAAAAAGAAACGTTTCACTATGAAGGTGGAATTAAATCTTATGTTGAGCATTTAAATCATTCCAAGGAAGTACTTCATGAACCATTTTTTGCTGAAAAAGAAGAACAAGGTATTACGGTAGAAGTTGCCATTCAATACAATGATGGATTCGCAAGTAATATTTATTCGTTTGCGAATAACATTCATACATACGAGGGTGGTATGCATGAATCTGGTTTTAAAACAGGATTAACAAGAGTGATCAATGACTACGCACGAAAAAATAATCTCTTTAAAGAAAATGATCCGAACTTAACAGGGGATGATGTTCGAGAAGGATTAACAGCGATTGTCTCAATCAAGCATCCAGATCCACAATTTGAGGGACAAACGAAGACGAAATTAGGGAATAGCGAAGCACGAACGATTACAGACTCTTCATTCAGTGAATTATTCCATAAGTTTTTGTTTGAAAATCCGAACACAGCAAAAATCATTGTAGAAAAAGGATTAATGGCTTCTCGTGCTCGAATGGCAGCAAAGAAAGCACGTGAACTTACCAGACGAAAAGGCGCATTAGAAATTTCTAATTTACCTGGTAAATTAGCAGACTGTTCTTCGAGAGATGCTACAGTAAGTGAACTGTATATTGTAGAGGGTGACTCTGCAGGTGGTTCTGCAAAACAAGGACGAGATCGACACTTCCAAGCAATTTTACCGCTACGTGGTAAAATTATTAATGTCGAAAAAGCTCGACTAGATAAAATTTTATCAAACAATGAAGTTCGTTCGATGATTACTGCGCTAGGAACTGGGATCGCAGAGGATTTTGATATTACGAAAGCACGTTATCATAAAGTTGTTATCATGACAGATGCCGATGTCGATGGTGCGCACATTCGTACATTACTTTTAACATTCCTTTATCGTTATATGCGCCCATTGATTGACCATGGATATATTTATATTGCCCAACCACCATTGTATAAAATACAACAAGGAAAAGCAGTCTATTATGCTTATGATGAGAAAGAAAGAGAACGAATTTTAGGTGAATTACCGAAACAACCAAGACCTGGACTACAGCGTTATAAAGGTTTAGGTGAAATGAATGCTACCCAACTTTGGGAAACTACGATGGATCCAGACAATCGTACACTGTTGCAAGTTAATCTTGATGATGCCATTGAAGCAGATCAAGTTTTTGATATGCTAATGGGCGATAAAGTCGAGCCACGTCGTAATTTCATTCAAGAAAATGCCGTTTATGTGAAAAATTTAGATATTTAACAGTTTAGTGAAAAAGTAGTGTCCTCATCCGGATAGGAGGTAATCGTATGGTGGATAATCAACGTCCACAAGTACAAGAAATAAATATTGGTAAAGAAATGCGTACTTCTTTTTTGGATTATGCAATGAGCGTAATCGTAGCTAGAGCGCTACCAGATGTACGTGATGGATTAAAACCTGTTCATCGAAGAATATTATATGCAATGAATGACTTAGGTATGCATGCGGATAAGGCTTATAAAAAATCTGCTCGTATCGTTGGTGATGTTATTGGTAAGTATCACCCTCATGGTGATTCGGCTGTTTATGAAGCAATGGTTCGAATGGCACAAGATTTTAGTTATCGTTATATGCTTGTCAATGGTCATGGTAATTTTGGTTCGGTCGATGGTGATCCAGCTGCTGCGATGCGTTACACAGAGGCGAAAATGTCTAAGATCTCCATGGAACTGTTGCGTGATATTAACAAGAATACGATTGATTACGCAGATAACTATGATGGATCTGAACGAGAGCCTGTTGTTCTACCTGCACGTTTTCCAAACCTACTTGTCAATGGTGCTTCGGGAATCGCGGTTGGGATGGCGACCAATATTCCTCCACATCAATTAGGAGAAACCATTGATGCTGTTTTAGCAGTTAGTGAAAACCCGGAAATAACGATTGATGAGTTAATGGAAAATCATATTTTTGGTCCTGATTTCCCAACAGGTGCAATGATCCTTGGCAGATCTGGGATAAGAAAAGCTTTTGAAACGGGAAAAGGTTCTGTTACTATTCGTGCGAAAGCTGAAATAGAGGAACAAGCTAACGGTAAATCCCGTATCATTGTAAGTGAATTGCCATACCAGGTGAATAAAGCGAAATTAGTGGAGAAGATTGCAGAATTAGCTCGTGATAAGAAAATTGAGGGCATTACTGATTTACGCGATGAATCGGACCGGAACGGTATGCGGATGGTAATTGAATTACGACGTGATGCGAACCCGAATGTTTTACTGAATAATCTGTACAAACAGACATCTCTTCAGACTTCATTTGGTATTAACATGCTTGCATTAGTTGATGGACAACCAAAAGTATTGAACCTAAAACAAGCGTTAGAATACTATCTAGAACACCAGAAAGAAATTATTAGACGTAGAACGAAATATGAATTAGAAAAAGCTGAAGCAAGAGCACATATTCTAGAAGGTTTAAGAATTGCTCTTGATCATATTGATGAAATTATCGCGTTGATTCGTCAATCTGAAACAGCTGATATTGCTCGTACTGGTTTAATCGAGAAATATGACTTATCAGAAAAACAAGCACAAGCGATTTTAGATATGCGTTTGCAACGTTTAACAGGATTAGAGCGTGAAAAGATTGAACAAGAATATAATGAGTTATTAACGCTCATTAGTGAATTAAAGGCAATTCTAGCAGATGAAGAAAAAGTGTTAGAGATTATCCGTGAAGAATTGTTGGAAATTAAAGAACGCTTTAATGATACACGTAGAACTGAAATTGTTTCTGGTGGCATTGATTTCTTTGAAGATGAAGATTTAATTCCAGAGGAAGACATCGTCATTACGTTAACTCATCAAGGTTACATTAAGCGTCTCCCTTCATCGACGTACCGAACACAACGTCGTGGAGGTCGTGGTGTCCAAGGAATGGATACGAATGAAGACGATTTTGTCGAACATTTGGTTTCTACTTCTACACATGACACGGTGTTATTCTTTTCAAATAAAGGAAAAGTGTATCGATTAAAAGGTTATGAAATCCCTGAATTTAGTCGAACGGCTAAAGGGCTACCGATTATAAATTTATTAGAAATTGAAAAAGGAGAATGGATTAATGCAGTAATTACTGTCCATGAGTTTGAGAAAGATTCCTACTTATTCTTTACGACGAAGTATGGTGTTTCTAAACGTACTCCACTTGTTCAGTTTGCTAATATTCGTAAAGGTGGTTTAATAGCCTTAAATTTACGTGAGGAAGACGAGTTAATCTCTGTTCGTCTAACGGATGGACAAAAGCATATCATGATTGGGACAAGAAATGGTTCATTAATTCGCTTTGAAGAGGAGCAAATTCGCTCCATGGGACGTACTGCTGCAGGTGTAAAAGGTATTTCTTTACGAGAAAATGATGAAGTCGTCTCTATGGAAATTATTGAAGATGGCTATCATATATTAAACGTAACAGAAAATGGTTACGGAAAGCAGACGCATGAATCAGAGTATCGGATTACCAATCGTGGTGGTAAAGGGGTTTCTACTTGTAACATTACGGAGAAAACAGGAAAAGTGGTAGCAATTAAGACGGTTACCGGAGACGAAGATATTATGATTATTACAGCTTCTGGTGTATTGATACGTATGCCAGTAGAAGGTATATCAAAAACAGGTCGTAATACACAAGGTGTAAGGTTGATTCGTATTCAAGAGGAAGAGAAAGTAGCTACAGTTGCGCGAATCGAATTGAAAGAAGAAGAATTAGAAGATGTTGTTGAACCATTAGCTGAAGAGGTACAAGAAGAATAGAGCGGTTTGAAACAATCGCTCTGAATTCGCTCTTTTGTTAATGGATTGAATCTAAGGTGGGTGATCATTTTGCAGGTACATCCCTTGCAACTTGTTCCAAATTGTGTGATAACAGAAGATATTTACGGGAAAACCAACCATCCGATTGTCAAAAAAGACACAATCGTTTCTGAGACTCATATCCAAGTATTACAAAGCTTTCTTATCGAGGAAGTTGAAGTAGCCTCCAGGCTAGCAAATGGTCTGCCGTTTCAACCGCAAGAATTGGATCAAATAGATCAAATAGATCAACTAAGCAACTTCAGTACAACGAAAGAACACAAGTTAACCTTTCTTGAACATTATCATCAAGTAGTTGATCACTACCGGAAACTATTTGTGAGCTGGCAAAGTGGTACACCAATCGAAATTCAAGATGTTCGTCAATTGATTGTACCTTTGTTAGAAAGAGTTGATTTTGCAAAATCGCAAATTTTATTGCTAGCAAATCAAGCTTCAAAAGATAATTATTTCTATCATCATAGTGTAGCAATCAGCTTACTGACCGCATTATTATCCAAACGCTTAGGTTGGGAAAAAGAATGGGTTCAAATCAGTATTGCTGCATTTTTAGCAGACAGTGGTATGGCTAAAATGAACCGTTCCCTATTTGAAAAGAAAGGGGCTATTTCTGAAGGTGAGTTTACAGAAATAAAAAAACACCCTACCTATTCTTATCGTTTTGTGGAAAAGTGCTCTTCAATAGGGAAGCCTGCAAAACTAGCAATCTTACAGCATCATGAAAAATTAGATGGTACAGGTTACCCTTTAGGGGTAACTTCAGATAAAATTCATTCCTATGCAAAAATTATTGCTATAGCTGATGCATACCATGCGATGACATCTGAACGTTTCTATCAAAATAACCGTCCCTTTTTTGAAGTGATTTCGGACATGTATCAATTAATTGATATTCAATTCGACACAGAAATCTTCAAAACCTTTGTCTCGTTTATAGAGAATGTGATGGGTGGAGCGAAAGTGAAGCTATCAAATGGGGAAGCGGCGGAAATTAGTTCTATAAAACTAGGAAAACAAAAAGAACTAATGGTTTTCACAAAAAAAACAAAAGAATTTATCGTACTAGATACGCACAACAACGTAACGATCGAGTCGATTATTTTATAATGCAAAAGAACAAATCATTTTTTTGATTTGTTTTTTGCATTTTGGGATCTAAGCACTAGTTAAATTCGAAAAAAGGTTGAAAATAAAGTCACAATGTCGTATTGTAAATAACAATAAGAATTGCATGGTTTTATTCTAGTAAGAATAAATGAAAAATAAAGAGAAACCAATAAGGAGGATAACAATGAGGGAGGACAAGTTCGTAAAAGAAGGTTTAACTTTTGATGATGTACTATTGGTGCCTGCAAAATCAGAAGTTTTACCTAGAGATGTATCAATTAAGACTTCATTATCGGAAACACTTCATTTAAACATTCCATTAATCAGTGCTGGTATGGATACGGTAACGGAAGCAGAAATGGCAATCGCAATGGCTAGACAAGGTGGATTGGGTATTGTTCATAAGAATATGTCGATTGAAGATCAAGCAGAGCACGTTGACCGGGTAAAACGATCTGAAAGTGGTGTAATCACGAACCCATTTTTCCTTTTACCAGATAACCAAGTGTTTGACGCAGAACATTTGATGGGGAAATTCCGAATCTCAGGTGTTCCTATTGTCAATAACAATGAGGAGCAAATTTTAGTAGGGATTTTGACGAACCGAGATCTACGTTTTATTGAAGATTACTCGATTAAAATTTCTGAAGTAATGACTAGTGAAAAATTAGTTACTGCACCAGTAGGGACAACATTAAAAGAAGCAAGTAAAATTCTTCAAAAACACCGGATTGAGAAATTACCGTTGATTGACGATAAGGGTGTTTTAAAGGGACTAATTACAATTAAAGATATCGAGAAAGTGATTGAATTCCCTAACTCAGCAAAAGATAAGCAAGGTCGTTTATTAGTAGGCGCTGCAGTAGGGGTAACTGGTGACGCGATAACACGAATTGATAAGCTTGTTGAGGCTGGTGTGGATGTTATTGTTATTGATACAGCACACGGGCATTCGAAAGGTGTTATCGAACAAGTGAAGAATGTGAGAGAAAAATATCCTGATTTAAACATTATCGCTGGTAATGTTGCAACAGCAGATGCTACTAGAGAATTAATTGAAGCGGGTGCTACAGCTGTAAAGGTCGGAATTGGTCCAGGTTCTATCTGTACAACAAGAGTTGTTGCAGGGGTAGGTGTACCACAAATTACAGCAGTTTATGATTGTGCTGTAGAAGCTGCTAAATTTGGTGTTCCTATTATTGCTGATGGTGGAGTGAAATATTCTGGTGATATCGCAAAAGCATTAGCATCTGGTGCACATGCAGTAATGTTAGGTAGCTTGTTTGCTGGTGTAACGGAAAGTCCGGGAGAAACAGAAATTTTCCAAGGCCGTCGTTATAAAGTATATCGCGGCATGGGTTCTGTTGCAGCAATGAAATCTGGTTCCAAAGATCGTTATTTCCAAGATACAAATGATGCAAAAAAATTAGTCCCTGAAGGTATTGAAGGTAGAGTTGCCTATAAAGGACCAATCGCAGATACAGTTCATCAGTTATTAGGAGGCCTTCGTTCTGGTATGGGCTATTGTGGTGCTAAAGATCTTGAATCTTTCCGTCGTGATGCACAGTTTGTTCGAATGACTGGAGCGGGACTAAGAGAGTCACATCCACATGATGTACAAATTACCAAAGAAGCACCGAACTATTCTGTTCAATAAACAGCTCAAAAAGACTATTAGCCATTTCGATGGTAGTAGTCTTTTTTTCTTTATGCCTATTTGCTTACGGCATAATAGACAAAAACTGTGAAGTAAGTGATTTATCTTCTTCACATAAAAATGTTCACATGAAGATGGAGGATCAAAAAGTACTGTAACTTCTTTAAGGTGGGTTTTTCGCCTAGGTTCAGGGCAGGAAATGCACCTAACCTCGTCGAAACGACCACTTTCACTTAGGTTAAACCCTAAAAAGAGCTTCAACCTCATCGAAACGACCACTTTCACTTAGGTTAAACCCTAAAAAGAACTTCAACCTCGTCGAAACAACCACTTTCACTTAGGTTAAACCCTAAAAAGAGCTTCAACCTCATCGAAACGACCACTTTCACTTAGGTTAAACCCTAAAAAGAGCTTCAACCTCGTCGAAACAACCACTTTCACTTAGGTTAAACCCTAAAAAGAGCTTCAACCTCGTCGAAACAACCACTTTCACTTAGGTTGACCCCAAAAAAGTGCTCTAACCTCGTCAAAACACTTACATACCTAGACTCGCTAATGAACAGTTTATACAGACGCTGTAATAATAACTGTAATTATTATTCCATATCACATCCATTTCATATCAACAATAAGATTGATTTTTGAGATAGACTCCACAAAAAGTTATGCGACAGTTATTTTAGAATTTTCATATAGTCAGCATTGTTTACGCTTAGCTAAATTTTAAATAAAATAAAGTTATTTTTTAAAACTTGATCATGATCAAGTTTTGTTTCTCTTTTTTTCAGTATGCTTAAAGCAACAAAGAAAGGGGAGAACAACATGGAAAAAGTAATTTTACAGTTAGAGCAGCTTGGGTGCCCGAGTTGTATAAAGAAGATTGAAACTGGCGTGTTACGTATCGCTGGTGTTGAGTCTGCACAATTAATGTTTAATTCAAGTAAAGTGAAAGTAACTTTTGATCCGAACGAAACGAATAAATCAGAGATAAAAGGAACGATTGAGAATTTAGGGTATCAAGTCAAATAATGTGACAAGGCATAGGTCAAATAGGGACCTGTGCCCTCATCATTACGAGGAGGAGCATGTATGGCAAAGATCTTGCAACGTTATAAAAATAAAATCATAATTGCATCAGGTTTATTAATTGGTTTAGCTTTTGTATTTCCCCTTATGGGTATAGGGAAGGTGGCTGATCCTCTACTTGTATTAGCGACAATTATTGCAAGTGTTCCTATCTTCTATCATGCGTATCAGGCAATTAAGCTAAAGTTATTCAGTATTGAACTCCTTGTTAGTATTGCTGTTATCGGTGCACTTATAATTGGTGAGTATCTCGAATCTGCCGTAGTAACTTTTTTATTTTTGTTTGGTAGTTTTCTAGAATCACGTACGTTGGCTAAAACGCGAGCTTCGATCCAATCGTTAGTCGATTTTGCGCCTGAAAAAGCGACAGTGATCAGAGAAGACAAAGAGGTTATCGTCCGCGTTGAAGAGGTGAATCAAAATGACCAAATTATTGTCAGGGCTGGTGGTAAAGTACCTGTTGACGGTGAAGTTGTACAAGGCGAAGCTACCATTAATCAAGCAACGATAACAGGTGAAAGTATGCCAGTTGATAAGAAAAGTGGGGACTATGTTTATAGTGGTACGATTGTAGATATAGGATTCATTAAAGTTAAGGCTGAAAAAGTTGGTGAGGCTACTGCATTCGCCAAGATTATTGAATTAGTTGAAGAAGCACAAGATGCGAAATCAAAAACGGAGCGTTTTTTAGATCGTTTTGCACAGTATTACACACCAGGTGTAATGATTCTATCGCTTATTGTTTATCTTATTATGCACGATGTTCATTTAGCGATCACTTTTCTAGTAATTGCCTGCCCAGGAGCTTTAGTTATTGGTGCCCCTGTTTCAAATGTAGCGGGTATTGGAAATGGGGCGAAAAACGGAGTGTTAATGAAGGGGGGAGATGCGATTGATCGCTTTAGTAAGGTTAAGACATTTGTCTTTGATAAAACAGGAACACTAACACTTGGTAAACCTGAGGTTACTAAGATTATTAATCGGAGTGAAATTGATGAGAATGAGTGGTTGGCTCAAATCGCAGGAATCGAAAATGCATCTGAGCACCATATTGGTCGATCAGTTGTCCAAGAAGCGAAAAATAGAAATTTAAAATTTGATGAGCCTAAAGAAATTGTTGAAATCATTAAAGGACAAGGCGTTCGTGCTATACTGGATGAAAAGCGTTGGTTAATTGGTAATCGACAGTTGTTAAAAGATGCAGAGGTTGAATTTGATGAGGACACACATTTGTTAGCTCAAGAAGAAGAATCGAAAGGGCAAACGGTCATTTTTGTCGCGTGTGAAAAAAACATGATGGGGTTAATTATGATTGCTGACAAAATACGTCCTGAAGCACGAGATGTGATCGAGCAATTAAAACGCTCTGGTTCTAAAAAAATGATTATGCTAACAGGAGACAACGAACGAACAGCTTTAGCCGTGGCCGATCAATTGGGTATTGATAAAGTTTATGCTGAACTGATGCCTAATGATAAATTGGATCATATCAAACAATTCCAAGCAAATGGTGAACGGGTAGTTATGGTTGGCGATGGCATTAATGATGCACCTGCCCTAGCATTGGCTGATACAGGTGTTGCCATGGGAATGAGCGGGACGGATGTGGCGATAGAAACTGCGGATGTTGTTTTAATGGCTGATCAGCTAGACCAATTATTCCATGCATTCCGGTTAGCTAAACAAACAGTTCGAAACCGGATACAGAACATTACCATTGCGCTAGTAACGGTGTTTATCTTATTATTTGGTGTTCTAAATCAGACGATTCATTTAGCGTCAGGAATGTTTATTCATGAATTAAGTGTATTAGTTGTCATCCTTAATGGTATGCGGTTAATACGTTTTAAGAAGGAGAGGTCGTTAAAATGACTAGTAAACAAACCAATGATTGTTCGCTACAAGGGTGTGTGAAAATGGTCCCTATTTTTAACCACTTGGCTCCAGAACAATTAGCTGAAGTAATGGAAATGATTAGCTCGACTCAACAACCTGCCGGTACCCATCTGTTTCATGCTGGCGATCAATCAGATGCTTTATATGTAATTCATACGGGTAAGGTGCGTTTATATCGTTTATCAGACACAGGGAAAGAGCAGCTTGTCCGTTTGCTGATACCGGGCGACTTTACTGGAGAGTTGGCTCTTTTTCTAGAAAGTGAGCATGAAACTTATGCAAAAGTCATGGAAAATGCTCAAATATGTAAAATAGCTCGATCAGACCTTCATAAATTGCTTGTTCGTTTTCCTGCTATTGCAATTCGGTTATTGAATCGTTTGGCGGAACGCTTAGAAGAAGCAGAGCAACAAACAATACGAGTAGCAACAGAAAAGGTTGAAGTTAGGCTTGTTCGTTTTTTAGCAAAATTAATGCCGAATGGGCAAAACGAAGCAACGCTTCAGTTACCGATGACAAGAAAAGACTTAGCTACTTATCTAGGTACGTCACCTGAGACAGTTAGTCGTATACTAGCAAAACTTGAAAAAGAAGGTTGGCTAAAACAACAAGGCCAAAAGAAAATTAAGATCAAAGCTATTGATCAATTGTTATGAAAGATGTAAAGAAGATCCACTAATTTTATACTCCTGTTTGATTGAAATTTAAAAGTGATAAGCAGTGATCAATTTGATGAATCTAATAATAAAGTGTTCGCCCCTATAGGCAACGATAGGGTCTTTTTTTCGGATAAATATCGCATTGAAAAGAAGATTAATTATTTCTATCTTTTCGAGTAAATAGAGAAGTTTTGAATTAAGTTTTTCATGATAAAATGATGTGAAAATTAATAAGTAAATTTTAGAAAAATTAGCCATTTCGATGTTAGTAGTCTTTTTTTGACGAGTTTGTCTCAAGACTAATTCAAGATTTTTTTAGTAAAAAATCAACAGTAAATAGAGTAAAGCTGATATGAAAATATTAGAAGAAAATATAGTCGAAAGTCCATTTCCCTTTCCTGTTACCTGTGCTAAAATAATTTAGGTAGATAAAATTTGCTGGAGGTATAATGAATTGAGAAATATAAGAAACAAAGTCTTTTCTAGTATGTTAATTTTTGTTTTGTTGGTTACTTTCTTTAATATAAACACTTTAGAAGTAAGTGCTTCTAGAATAGATACAGAAGCAGAATCTGCTATTTTGGTAGATGGTGATACAGGAGAAATTCTATTCGCTAAAAATGCTGATGTAAAATTACCACCAGCAAGTATGGTTAAGATGATGTCTGAGTACCTTGTTTTAGAAGCTATAGATGAAGGTAGAATTAGTTGGGATACAACGACACAAATTAGCGATTATGCTTACACTATTTCAGCTGATGTGGTTTCTTCAGGGATTGGATTGACTCAGTCTAAAGATTATACTGTTCATCAATTATATGAAGGTATGGCGATTATATCAGATAATGCTACTACGATTGCATTAGCAGAGTTAATCGCTGGTTCTGAAGGTGAATTTGTACGTATGATGAATGCAAAAGCCGAGGAAATGGGTCTTCCTGATGCTCATTTTGTTAACTCTACTGGTCTACCAAATGAATTGTTAGGAGAAAATTATCCAGAAGGGACAAGTCCTACTGATGATAATCTTTTGTCTGCACGTTCATTAGCGTTGTTAGCATACCACTTGGTAAATGATTATCCAGAAGCGTTAGATTTTTCTAGTACAATTACGTCCGAGTTAGATGGTCATATATTAGAAAACTTGAACTGGATGTTGCCATGGGATAATACTAATTTTGCTCCCTATTACTTTGAAGGAATCGATGGATTAAAGACCGGGTTTACAACAGCTGCAGGGTATTCGTTTACGGGTACTTCAACTCGTGATGGACGTCGTTTAATATCAGTAGTAATGCGTACCGATAGTAGAGGAGCGCGTTTTCAAGAAACAAAGCGATTAATGGAATATGGTTATGGTGAATTTAATGAACAAGAATTGTTTCCTGCTGGCTATCAACTAGAAGATCAAGAATCTATTGCTGTTAGTAGAGGAAGAGAAGATATAGTAGAAGTTGAATTGAGCGAAGCATTGTCTGCAATGGTTCGTATTGGAGAAGAAGATGCTTATTCTATTCAATATCATATCGATGAAGAAAAACTTAATGAAAACGGTGAATTAATCGCTCCGATAGAAGAAGGAGAAAAGATTGGAACCGTGGAATTAGTTTATGAGGGTAATGCAAATTACGGGAATATATTAGCAGATAAAGAAGGACAGGTAGTTGATTTAGTGACAACAACTTCAGTAGATAAAGCAAATTGGTTTATGATTACGATGGGAGCAATTGGTGACTTTTTCAGTGGGATCTTTTCTTCTGTAGTAGATACTGTAACTGGTTGGTTTTCCTAATAAAGTGAAACTTCAATCAGTGGGGGTTTTTAGGTGTTTCCCTACTGATTGTTAGCCCTAAAGGATGACCTAAAGGCCTTTGAACCATTCGAGGTACTAGCGTCCGATACTCCCACGATATTCTCGTTGTTTTAAAGTGGGAGTCTTACGGACGGTTGCTCCGGGATAAACGCACGAAATGAAAGTTCTTTTATATAGTGAGAAAATAAACTCCATTTAACGATCATACGTTAAGTGGAGTTTTTCTATGATCATTTAGCATACACCTATTGTTGGTAGAATATATTTTTTTAAAAAACGAGTTCGTTTTACTAATGCAAACTTATAAAAAATTGATTACATAGTAGACTCAAATAGTGAGGTAAATGATTTTTCTTCTCACTTTAATGATGTTTACGTGGGGGTGGGCATCAAAAAATACTGTAACTTTAAGGCGGTTTTTTCCCCAAGGTTTAGGGCAGAAAATGGCACCAACCTCGTCGAAACGACCACTTTCGCCTAGGTTAATCCCTAAAAAGAGCTGCAACCTCGTCGAAACGACCACTTTCGCCTAGGTTAAACCCTAAAAAAAGCTGCAACCTTGCTGAAACGCCTACTTAAACCTAGATTCACACCCCACAGTTTATACATACTATAATCATAATTGTTTTAAAGATGCGAGTCGGTGGAACTTAATTTTTGAGAATTTTAGTAAATATAGTGAAAGCGTCTAAAAATCTGCTATATCCACCTAAATCGGTCGGAAATTGAAAATGAATTTGAAATTTGTGTAAACTTGTAGAATAGATAGCCAAGATAGGCTTGCGCAAACGGATTAATTTAGTATACAATGTTGAATAATAGTACTGAAAATGATAAGAATTTTTGGCGAATGTATAGGGGGAATGAAAGATGGCGAATTTAGGTACAGATCGTGTAAAAAGAGGAATGGCAGAAATGCAAAAAGGTGGCGTCATTATGGACGTTGTCAATGCAGAACAAGCGAAAATTGCTGAAGAAGCAGGAGCAGTAGCAGTAATGGCTTTAGAGCGTGTTCCTTCTGATATTCGAGCAGCGGGTGGCGTAGCACGTATGGCCGACCCAACAATAGTAGAAGAAGTAATGAGCGCAGTATCAATTCCCGTAATGGCAAAGGCGCGTATTGGTCATATTGTGGAAGCAAGAGTACTCGAAGCTATGGGTGTTGATTATATTGATGAAAGTGAAGTATTAACACCTGCTGATGAAGTGTACCATCTAAATAAAAAAGACTATACAGTACCATTTGTATGTGGATGTAGAGATTTAGGAGAAGCGGCACGCCGTATTGGTGAAGGTGCTTCTATGTTACGTACAAAAGGGGAACCAGGAACAGGAAATATTGTAGAAGCTGTTCGTCACATGCGTGAAGTACAAGCTCAAGTTCGTAAACTTACAACGATGTCATTCGATGAAATTATGACATTTGCTAAAGAACTAGGTGCACCTTATGAAGTATTAGTTGATATTAAAGAAAATGGACGTTTACCTGTAGTTAACTTTGCTGCTGGTGGTGTAGCTACACCTGCTGATGCTGCCTTAATGATGCAATTAGGAGCAGATGGTGTATTTGTTGGTTCTGGTATTTTCAAGTCAGATGAACCAGCTAAATTTGCGAAAGCAATTGTTGAAGCAACAACACATTATCAAGACTACAAATTAATTGGCGAAGTATCAAAAGGAATCGGTACCCCAATGAAAGGTATTGAAATCAGTACCATTAAAGCTGAAGAACGTATGCAAGACCGTGGTTGGTAAATAATCGAGTTACGAATTTTTCATAAAGGACAGATTAGATATGACTAAAGTTGGTGTGTTAGGTTTACAGGGAGCAGTTCGAGAGCATGTTCGTTCGATTGAAGCGAGTGGTGCGGAAGCTTTAGTCGTAAAAAAGGTAGAACAGTTAGCAGAGATTGACGGCTTAATTTTACCAGGTGGAGAAAGTACTACAATGCGTCGTCTTATTAATCAATATGGTTTCTTATCTCCTTTACAACAATTTGGTAAAGAGGGAAAACCTATCTTCGGAACTTGTGCCGGGCTAATCTTGCTGGCAAATGAAATTGCTGGACAAGATCAGCCGCATTTAGGGCTTATGGATATGAAGGTAGAACGGAATGCATTTGGTCGGCAGCGTGAATCGTTTGAAACATCGCTAAAAATTACCGGTGTTGCGGATGATTTTGAAGCGGTCTTTATCCGTGCCCCATATATTGTTTCTGTTGGAGACGAGGTAGAAGTGTTGGCTACGTACCAAGATGCGATTGTATCAGCGAAGCAAGGACATTTTCTATGTAGCGCGTTTCATCCAGAATTAACAAATGATCACCGTTTGACACAATTTTTTGTTAAAATGGTGGAAGAAGCGAAGAAAGAACTTGCATTGTAGAGCGTTTTTCGCTATGATTAAAAAAATCACAAATAAATAGACGAACACATTGACAGGAAGTAGTAATAGTTATTTTTACTTGTAGAGAGCTGGTGGTTGGTGAAAACCAGTGTAAAGAGCTATGAATCCATCCTTGAGTTGATATGCGGGTGAAAAGCATATCCGGTTGCGCGAAGCAAACCGTTATTCTAAAAAGAAGCCGGAAGAATACGTTCTTCAATCAGGGTGGTATCGCGGGAAATTAAACTCTCGTCCCTATATATTTTAGGGATGGGAGTTTTTGTGTTCTCAATTTTTTTAAAAAAATTTTAACGGGAGGTTTCAACATGTTAGATGTGAAAATTTTACGTAATCAATTCGAAGAAGTAAAAGCAAAATTAAAATATCGTGGAGAAGATTTGTCTGATTTAGACAAGTTTGAAGATTTGGATCAATTAAGAAGAAGTTTAATTGCGGAAACGGAAGAGTTAAAAGCAAAAAGAAATGAAGTTTCAAAAGAAATTGCAGTAAGAAAAAAAGCAAAACAAGATGCAGATGAAATGATCAAAGAAATGCGAGCAGTTGGAGATGAAATTAAAGAAAAAGATGTTAAATTAAATGAAGTGGAAGAAGAATTATCAAACCTTTTATTAACGATTCCGAACATCCCACATGAATCTACGCCAGTTGGAGAAACAGAAGATGATAATGTAGAAGTTCGTCAATGGGGAGTAGTGAAAACTCCTGATTTTGAACAAAAAGCCCATTGGGATCTTGCAACAG
This sequence comes from Natronobacillus azotifigens, assembly GCF_026805325.1. Lineage (GTDB taxonomy): Bacteria > Bacillota > Bacilli > Bacillales > Amphibacillaceae > Natronobacillus > Natronobacillus azotifigens. The sequence goes on along the minus strand of NZ_JAPRAT010000004.1, from coordinate 10,665 downwards.
AACTAGGCTTATTAGATTTTGAGCGTGCGGCAAAAGTAACAGGTAGTCGATTTGTCTTTTATAAAGGGTTAGGTGCTCGTTTGGAACGCGCATTGTTAAACTTTATGATGGATCTACATGCAGATGAGCATGGGTATGAAGAAATGCTACCACCATATATGGTCAATCGAACAAGTATGACGGGAACAGGACAATTACCTAAATTTGAAGAAGATGCGTTTAAAATTGAGGATTGGGATTACTTTTTAGTTCCAACAGCAGAAGTTCCTGTAACCAATTATTATCGAGATGACATTTTGTCAGTGCGTGATTTGCCACAAAAATTTGTTGCATATAGTGCGTCTTTCCGCTCAGAAGCAGGTTCTGCTGGTCGGGATACACGTGGTTTGATTCGTCAACATCAATTTAATAAAGTAGAGCTTGTTCATTTTGTTAAACCAGAAGATTCTTATCAAGTATTAGAAGAATTGACAGGGCATGCAGAAAAAGTTCTTCAGTTATTAGAATTACCGTATCGTGTCATGAGCATGTGTACAGCTGATTTAGGTTTTACGGCTGCAAAAAAATACGATATAGAAGTTTGGATGCCTAGTAATGATACGTATCGTGAAATTTCTTCTTGTTCAAATTTTGAGGCATTTCAGGCAAGACGTGCAGGTATTCGTTTCCGTCGAGAAGAAAAAGCAAAGCCAGAATTCGTTCATACCCTTAATGGATCTGGTTTAGCAATCGGTAGAACGGTAGCGGCAATTCTAGAGAATAATCAAAATGCGGATGGTTCTATAAATATACCTACTGTGCTACAACCATATATGGGTGGGAAAACGGTTATTAAGTAAAAAAAGATCAGAAGTATATTGACATGTTTGGCGGAAACTGATATTATAAATTTTGTCGTCAGTCACGGAGGAGTACCCAAGTCCGGCTGAAGGGATCGGTCTTGAAAACCGACAGGGGCTTCACGGCTCGCGGGGGTTCGAATCCCTCCTCCTCCGCCATACATATTTATTCAAAAACATCTAACTTTGTTAGGTGTTTTTTTATGTTGCGCATAAATAACATTGTGGAGAGTCTTACGAGAATGTAGAGATAAATAAAGCTGATGACAAAATAATCACTTTTTGTTTAAATATCAGTAAATTGTACGTGATGTGTTTCAGAGTTTTACGATCAATTATTTTCGAAATATTCCACAAATTATCTATACAAGAAAAGATAAATCTGTTAGGATACTAGCAATGAATTAACGAGGGGGATTAGGATGTTAAATAAAATAGCATTTCTTGGTGCAGGTGCAATGGCAGAAGCGATCATTGCTGGAGTTGTTCAGCAAGGTTTTATTGAGCCAGATAAAGTGATGGTTACGAATAAAAATGATCCAGAACAGTTAGCGCAGATTAAAGAAAAATATCAAGTTGAAGTGAATAGTGAAGTAAAAGCAACCATTGATCAAGCGGACGTCATCTTACTAGCAATGAAACCAAATGATGCGTCTTCAGCATTAGCGGAATTAAAATCATTCATTACAAAAGATGTCCTCATTTTATCCGTAATGGCAGGAGTCTCAACGGATTATATTGCAGAGCAGTTGGCAGCACCAGTGGCTGTAGTACGAGTGATGCCAAATACTTCAGCCATGATTGGTCAGAGTGCAACTGGGCTAACAAAAGGTGTACATGCTACAGATGAGCATATGGAAATTGCTAAAAGCTTATTTGAAACGATTGGATTGGTTCGTGAGGTAACAGAAGATGAAATTCATGTTATAACAGGTCTAGCAGGGGGAGGGCCGGCATATTTTTATTATGTGATTGAGGCACTTGAAGATGTATCGGTTGAATTGGGTTTAGAAAAGTCGTTAGCGAGTGATTTTATTAAACAGACCATTTTAGGAGCGGCCCAAATGTTACAAGTATCCTCAGATGATCCGGCAACATTACGAAAAAAAATCACTAGCCCGGCGGGAACGACCGAGCAAGGATTACTTGCTTTAGATGATTATCAAGTTAAATTAGCCTTCAAACAAGCAATCAAGCAGGCAACAAATCGCTCGATTGAACTAGGAAAATTACTTAGCGAATAAAAAAAACGGACAAATCTGTCCGTTTTTTTATAACCCTATTATTTTCTTGATTGATTAATAAAGTGCCCTACTTTTTCTAAAACAGATTCAATTGATCCTTTATTCTCAACCAAATCATAGTCAGCGATATTGATACGTAAGATCGGACAAGCGTTAAAGCTGTTGATCCAATTTTCGTAGCGACCGTGCATTTCTTTCCAATAACTCACTGGCGTTTGTTGCTCCATTGGGCGACCACGTTCTTTAATTCTACTTGTCACGTCTTCAAATGAACCTTCTAAATATATTAACAAATCCGGATGTGGGAAATATGGAGTCATAACCATAGCTTCGAACAGACTACGATATGTTTCATAATCGATGCCAGTCATTGTTCCTTTTTCATAATGCATTTTTGCAAAAATACCAGTATCTTCGTAGATCGATCGATCTTGAATAAATCCCCCACCATATTCGAAGATTCGTTTTTGTTCTTTAAAACGTTCAGCGAGGAAATAAATTTGCAAATGAAAACTCCATCGTTCAAAATCAGCATAAAATTTGTCCAAATAGGGATTGGTATCCACTTTTTCAAGAGATGTTCGGAAATTTAGTGCGTCCGCTAGTGCATGGGTCATGGTAGATTTACCAACGCCGACTGTTCCAGCAATGGTGATCACACTATCATGGGGAATTTGATATTTTTCTCTTAAATTCATCTGTTTCGTGCTCCTTTGATTAGTTGATGCTCTATTTTTTGAATAATCTTTTCGAGGTCTGTTTGATATTTAATAAAATCTAACTGATCTCCATCGATTCGAATCACTGGGATATCGGGGTTTTCTTTTTCAAAAGTATCCATAAATATCTCATAGTCTTGTTTTAATTGTTGTAGGTAAGAAGCTTGGATATTCTGTTCAACAGCTCGACCACGTTGAGTAATTCTCGCTAATAATGTGTCTAAACTAGCATCCAAATAAATCATTACATTTGGTTTTGGCATGTCAGCGGTGAGAATATGATAGATTTGTTCATATTTATCAAACTGTTCTTCTGCTAATGTTCGTTTAGCAAAGATCATATTTTTTGTTATATGGTAATCCGCAACGACCGGTTTATTCGCAGATAAGTATAAACGTTGAATATCTTCTAATTGTTTATATCGATTACATAAAAAAAACATCTCTGTTTGGAAACTCCACGCATCGATATCATCATAAAACTTGCTCAAAAATGGATTTTCTTCTACTATCTCCTTCAATAAATGGAGATCAAAGTGACTGGCGATTTTTCTTGCTAATGATGTTTTTCCAACGCCAATTGGTCCTTCAACGGCAAGAAAAGGAACGTGATTCATCCTATTTCCTCCTCAATAATAGTATAAAAAATAGACAAAGCTTATTCTACCATAACTTGAGCCTAATTGGATATGAAGAATGATTGGAAACTCTTAAGGATATAAGAGAAGCTCTAGATAGATAGCAAGATACTTACTTTGAAAAAATGCAAAAATGGTTTACAACAATTGAAATAGGGTAAACTTTTAACTAAGATTTAGGATAAAGTGAAACTTCAATTAGTGGAGGATGATCTTCCCCGACTGATTGGTAGTCTTAATGGATAACCTAAAGGCCATTGATGCCTTCGGGGTGAACCGCGAGTTACTCCATGATAAAAAATGAGGAGATGATTTGTATGAAAAAAGTAGCTGTTGTCATTTCGGATCTCTTTGAGGATGTTGAGTATACTGGTCCTGCAGAAGCGTATGAAGACGCAGGTCATGAGGTAGTGACGATTGGCCATGAAAAAGAAGCAGTTGTTACGGGGAAAAAAGGGGAGTCAAAATTCCCAGTAGATCGTGGAATTGGAGAAGTATCTGTTGAAGAATTTGATGCACTATTAATCCCTGGTGGCTTTGCACCTGATATTATGCGAGATGATGATCGTTTTGTTGCTTTTGCAAAAGCATTTATGGATGAAAAAAAACCTGTATTCGCCATTTGCCATGGTCCTCAACTTCTGATTACCGCAAAGGCTTTGGAAGGTAGAAAGGCGACTGGATATAAATCGATACGTGTAGACATGGAATATGCAGGTGTGAATTTTATCGATGATGAGGTCGTTGTCTGCCAAGAACAATTAGTAACAAGCCGTACGCCAGATGATATCGATGCATTTAATCGAGAATCACTTCGCTTACTAAGTAAATAAAAAATCCCCGCTCCACTTTTCTTGAAGTGAAGCGGGGATTTTTATTAATCGAGGTATTTATTTATCGTGAAATTACTATCTAACAAAAGCCAATTTTGAGGGAAAGCTAAACCGAGTTTCCAGTAGCTAATGCCTCGTAAATTTAATTCTTTAATGAGATCGAATTTTGCCTGAATAGATCGAGCATCTTCAAACCAGACTTCATGTTGATCACCAGCCTCATCGGTATATCGAAAATATGGTGCTTGTGCTATCGTGTCATAAGAAATTGCAACTTGATTATCACGTGCCAATAAAATGGCTTGTTGCGGGCTAACTGCTCTTGCATAATCTCCACCAGGTTCAAAAGGAAGTGTCCAGTCATAGCCATAGAGATTTTGTCCAAGCATGATTTTATCTGCGGGCATCTCTGTTAGTGCATATTCTATCACGATCCTTACTTGATCTAGTGGAGAAACTGCCATTGCGGGTCCCGCACTATAACCCCATTCATAGGTCATTAATACAACAAAGTCAGCGATCTCACCATGCGCCTGATAATCATGTGCTTCATACCATGCTCCTGGCTGATCGGCCCGTGTTTTCGGGGCTAGTGCGGTTGACATGAGCAATCCTTCCGTTGAAAGTCTTTCTTTTGCTTTGCGTAAAAATTGGTTGTATGCTTCACGATCTTCTGGTGGTAAGTATTCAAGATCAAAATGAACATCACGAAAACCGACTGTTTGAGCAGTTTGGATGATTTCGTCTAACATTCTGTTTTGCACTTGTTCATCTGTAACAATCAAATGCCCAAGTTCATCACTAAAAGCTCCTTCCTCTAAATTGGTAATGACAAGCATAAGGACGGCTTGATTTTGTTCCGCAATCGTTTGGAAATTATCGAGTAGCGGTGGTTGTAAGCTTCCATCACGGTTTACTTGATAACTAAATGGAGCTAGATAAGTTAGTAATGGTGCATGTTTTTCGGATGCATTAATTAGTGTTGGTGAGACAGTTGTACCGATTGGTTCTACATACGCGTTTGTTTCTATCGTTCGTTTCGGTTGTTCAGGTATATATAGTCGGAATCCAATGGACAGGGGTTGATTTGGATCAATTGTATTGATGCTAGCTAATTCCTTGTAAGTTAGGTTAAATTGCTGTGCGATTTTAAATAAACTATCACCGGGCTGTACGTAATAAAATTGACCAACGATTGGAATAACAAGCGCTTGACCAACAACAAGTTGATCTGGATTATCCAATTCATTCGCATCACTAATAGCTTGGCTCGTTGTGCCATAGTTATTAGCGATCGAAAAAAGTGTATCACCTTGCTGCACTACATGTATTTGCATACGTTTTTCCTCCTTAATAATCAAATCTCCATAATTAGCCTATGCGTGGGAAGATAGGAGTGTGAGGTTCTTTTTTTCTTGTAGATTTGTTACAATAAAGGACAAATACTAGAAATGGGAGCTTATACGATGACAGATGAAGATTATATGAAGCTGGCCATAGCAGAAGCATTGAAAGCACAACAGTTAGGCGAAGTGCCGATCGGGGCTGTCCTTGTTTATCAAGGAGAGGTTGTTGCTCAGGCGTTTAATCTACGAGAAGCATTACAAACGACGGCTTCCCACGCCGAGATGCTTGTGATTGATAAAGGAAATCAAGCAGTAGAAAGCTGGCGTTTAGAAGAATGCACCCTTTACGTAACCTTAGAACCATGTCCGATGTGCGCTGGTGCGATTATTCAAGCACGAATTCCTCGGGTAGTTTTTGGTGCATATGATCCGAAAGCTGGTTGTGCAGGGTCCTTAATGAATTTGTTAAATGATTCACGTTTTAATCATCAAGTAGAAGTCGTTGGTAGTATAATGGAAGAAGATTGTGGGAAGCTATTAACGCGTTTTTTTAAACAATTACGTGAACAAAAGAAACAAGCCAAAGTGCTTTCTATAGTTGATTATAAGGAAAAAAATACCATCGATTAAACATTGCAATTTTGGTGAAAAAGTTTTATACTTGTATTTGCGCTAAATTAGTGCACATGAAAATTGTTAACAAACTTGCCGTGCTAGGTGGGGAGGTAGCGGTGCCCTATACTCGCAATCCGCTATAGCGAGACGGAATTCCCATCTGAGGTGGATAACCTTAAGGTCTGCCATAAGGAATTGGTGCTGACGCTCGGGTCCTGCGCAACAAGAACCCGTGAACCCTGTCAGGTCCGGAAGGAAGCAGCAGTAAGCGGTCTTTCTTGTGTGCCGCAGGGATGCCTGGGCTGAGCCATGAACTTATGTAACGCTTGGGGTTGTCTCATCGACGATGGGTGCACGGCATTATTATATGAATGAAATAAATCTCTTACCATTATGGTGAGAGATTTTTGTGTATTTTCCAAGGAATTGTTCACATTGGCTGGGCAATTCAGTTATAATAGAAAAGAATGAAGAAGAGAGGGTTTAGCTAAAATGAGCTATCAAGCACTGTATCGTGTCTGGCGTCCACAAAGTTTTGCTGACGTAGTAGGACAATCGCATATTACTCGGACATTACAAAACGCAATTGTTCAAGAGAAATTTTCGCATGCCTATCTGTTTTCGGGTCCGCGGGGAACAGGAAAGACAAGTGCGGCAAAAATTTTCGCAAAGACAATCAATTGCAAGCAGGCACCAACGAAAGAACCTTGTGGACAATGTGAATCTTGCCAAGGTATTCAATCAGGGGCGATCTCTGATGTGATGGAAATTGATGCTGCATCCAATAACGGTGTCGAACAAATCCGTGATATCCGGGACAAAGTTAAATATGCGCCTAGTGCAGTATCTTATAAAGTCTATATTATTGACGAGGTACATATGCTTTCTATTGGTGCTTTTAATGCATTACTAAAAACGTTAGAAGAGCCACCGAAACACGTGATTTTCATTTTAGCCACGACAGAACCACATAAAATACCTTTAACGATCATCTCTAGGTGTCAACGTTTTGATTTCAAACGAATTACTCAACAGACGATCGTAGCGAGAATGCAAGCAATCATGGGGGAAGAAGAAGTTTCTGTCGAGCCAGAAGCATATGAAGCAATCGCCTTAGCAGCGGAAGGTGGAATGCGCGATGCATTAAGCTTATTAGACCAATCGATTTCCTATAGTGATGGGGAAGTTGGTTTAGCAGATGTCTTAGCAATCACCGGATCTGTCTCTCAAGGTAACTTGACTAAATTAGTGGAAGCGCTAGTTGAAAAAAACGTTCAACAAGCCTTACGATTGGTCGATCATTTTATCCAAGAGGGAAAAGATCCTGGGCGACTCGTGCATGACATGATTTATTTCTTGCGAGACCTTTTGTTATACCAAAGTGCACCTGGTTTAGCAGAAGTTCTTGAACGCGCAATGATCAATGATTCCTTTGAGGCATTGGCTGAAAAAGTAAATGCAAAATGGATTCAACAAGCAATTTCGTCTTTAAATCAGTGCCAGCAAGAAATGAAATGGACAAATAGCCCGAAAGTATTCATAGAGATTACGTTGTTGAAATTAACAGAGGAATCCCAAGCTGGTAGTGAGCAAAGTGCAGATTCAAACGAGGTTTTGCAGTTAAAACAGAAACTTGATACACTAGAAAAAGATTTAGCTGCCTTAAAAAAGAATCCGCCTGCAACTGCAGAAGCGCAACGGTCCAATGAAACGAATAAACGTAGACAACCACCGACGAAAAGCAGATTTAAAGTTCCTTATGAACGGATCCGCCAGGTGCTTGACACTGCTCAAAAAGACGATTTGAAGAAAGTTCAATCGCAATGGGCAACGTTTATGAAATTGTTAAAGCAGCAAAACGCACCTGCCCATGCAACACTACAAGATGCTAAACCAAGTGCTGCTTCAGCGGATGCATTAATTATTGCTTTTAAATACGAAATACATTGTTCGCTTGCTATGGAACATCGAGATAAGATAGAATCATTATTACAAGAATTAGTAGGGCAGCCAATAACCGTTGTTCCAATACCAGAAACAAACTGGCTTGAAATTCGACAAGAATATGTTCAGAAACAACGACAACAAGTAGACGAGAAACCGGAAGATGAAAAGGAAGAAGAAGATCCGGTAATAGCTGAGGCAAGAAAACTTGTTGGCGATGATTTATTAGAAATCCATGAAGACTAGATTATATTAGGAGGGAAATATTATGCGTGGTGGTATGGGTAACATGAATAAAATGATGAAACAAATGCAAAAAATGCAAAAGGATATGGTGAAGGCTCAGGAAGAGTTACAAGAAATGACGTTTGAAGCTACTGCCGGTGGTGGAATGGTTAAAGTAGTAGCAAATGGTAAGAAAGAGATTTTAGATGTTGAAATTAACGAAGAAGTTGTCGATCCTGATGATGTGGAAATGTTACAAGATCTTATTATTGCCGCAACAAATGAAGTTTTAAATAAAGTAGAAGAAAAGTCTAACGAAACCATGGGACAATTCACACAGGGAATGAATTTACCTGGAGGAATGTTCTAGGAGGGCATGATTAGTGTATTATCCAGAACCGATTTCAAAGCTGATTGATAGCTTTACTAAATTGCCAGGAATCGGACCGAAAACAGCGGTTCGTCTGGCTTTTTTTGTATTAAATATGAAAGAAGATGACGTGTTAGATTTTGCTAAAGCATTAGTGAATGCAAAACGAGAACTTTCTCATTGTACTACTTGCGGTCATATTACGGATCAAGATCCTTGTGCAATCTGTCAAGATGAATCACGAAATAATACAGTCATCTGTGTGGTGCAAGATCCAAAAGATGTGATTGCAATGGAAAAAATGAAAGAATTTAATGGTCGATATCATGTATTGCATGGCGCAATTTCCCCAATGGATGGCATCGGTCCAGAGGATATAAACGTACCAAGCTTGTTAACTCGTTTGAAGGATGAGGAGATCGAAGAATTAATTCTAGCAACGAACCCTAATATTGAGGGGGAAGCTACCGCCATGTATATCTCGCGATTAGTAAAGCCATCAGGTATCCGAATTACTCGTATAGCTCATGGATTGCCAATGGGTGGCGATTTAGAGTATGCCGATGAAGTAACCTTGTCGAAAGCGTTAGAAGGAAGACGTGAATTATAAAGGGAAACGCCAAATCAGTGTAGGGTTTAGCTTTACCGCTGCTGATTGTTAGCCCTAAAGGATGACCTGAAGGCCCTTGAACTATTCGGGGTGCTAGCGCCCGCTCCTCCTACTTAGCAACTTTGTTTTTCTTGCTGCTATGAAGAGGGAGTCTTACGGGCAATTGCTCTATGATAAAGGTGGTGACCTATGTGGGTCTACGTAAAAAGAAAAAGCAGAAGGAATTAGAACAAATTTTATTAGATGATATTTTTCGCTTACAGAAAGAATGGATGAAGTTGAAAGGTATTATTGAAAGAAGTGTTGAGCCCAGTGATGTCGGTCGCTATGATTTAATGGTTGCAGAAGCGAAATATTTTTATTTGTTGAGAGAGGCTCGTTATCGTAATTTAAATGCTCGTCACATTTAGTTGTGACGAGCTGTTCTATTTTTTATGGAATTATCATAATTTCTTTATAAGTATAAAAAGTGAAACTATAATGGGTGGAGAGATTCGATATTGCCCCACTGATTGTTAGTTGAACCATTCGGAGTGCTAGTTTCCGTTCCTTCCACTTAGCCAACTTTGATTTTTTTGATGTAGACGAGTGGGTGCTTTACGGACGGTTGCTCCGGGATAAAGGGGAGATTGTGATGAACTCAGTTATGATCGTTAGCATTATTATTGCAATGATTACTATTTTACTAATTGTCGGAGCACCAATAAAGCCGATTCAAGCACTTATGCAAGGAGCAATGAAGTTAGCAATTGGTGCATTGTTTTTATTTTTCTTTAATATAGTTGCTGCATCTGTAGGTATGCACTTACCAATTAATGTGGTTACAGCCACAATTGCTGGGTTTCTAGGTATCCCGGGTATGATTTCGTTAACTGCATTGCATATATTTGTCTTTGTTTAACTTTTCGTAGTAATCTATATCTATAATTTAATGAGAGAGAAAAACTCAATTTCCTATCGGAGGTTGAGTTTTTTGCTTAAATGGTACTCAGGGATTCTTCAATTTTTGAATACTAGTGTTTATGAATAATTTTTTCACAATTAAATTTTGAATTAGTGTTTTATCTAGGATTACACCGGGTACAAGTAGGAATAGATGACTTTATTCAAAAATAACTTGCACTACTCATTACTATATGGTATATTATTTGAGCGTCGAAATAACATTGTAAAAAAACAACGAGAGGCCAAGTTGTTTCGACAAAAGATTAAAAAAATCATTGACTTCTATACCTTATGTATGATACGATATAGAAGTTGTCAAAAAAAGCAGCGTAATTAT
>NZ_JAPRAT010000039.1 GCF_026805325.1 Natronobacillus azotifigens | reverse complement strand
CCTGATTAATTCTCTCGTTCTTATCGCAATTTGGCCGTGCAATACCTTGTATCGATATTTGGTTACCCAGATCACATGATAGTTAATATCATACACTGCATGACTGTTCTTTTTATATCCATCCATACTTTTTTCACCTCGTATCTCAAGTATGGACATCAAAAGATAAGGCTAAAAGCGGATACTGTCTAAAGACGGTGGAGTTTGACCACGCTTTTGGAAATTAAACAAATTCTATTGCCCTCGTTGATTATAATAAGAACAACATCCTTCTATAAGCATCTAGCGACTAGTTATATGTTTCACCTGGATACCAACAGAATGAAGATACTCATGAATCTTACTGTTATATAGGACAATTTCATCATCTGATAAATGCGCAGGACGTTTCTTAAATACAAATTTTTTCAATTCTGAAATGTAAATAAAATACCTTTCGTTATCTTCATTGGCAAACGTAACTTTCTCCCACTTCTCTTGCTGTATGGTGTTGTCGAATTCTCTTCTAAAGCCTTCTTCATTAATCGTTAATTTGCATTTCGATTCGATTATTTCTGGATTATTCTTAATCAATCGTCTTACCTCAGCAATCATACCGTATTTGAAGATATACTGGTTCGTGAGCAAAAAAACAACTACTGCCATTAGAATTTTCAGGATATAGTAACCATCAATCATCATGGTAACAAGCAGTAAATATATGATTGAGAGCACGAAACCCACTACTTTTTTTCGTTTTTTATAGTAAGGCAATGTATCAACCGAATCTTTTTGAATCGCTTCTATATCATCCATGCTTAATAAAAAATGAACTTCCATAAAAGGGTATCCTTTCTTCTTGTATCATTAATCATTGTGGAAAGAACGAAAGCATAACAATGTTTTTTCGTTATTTTAAATATTGATAACTTCCGCCATAATAAATAATTGGTTGCCCTTCTTGAACTTGTAGTTCTTTTACTTTTGCAATATAAATGGTATGGTCTCCAGCTTCAACCTCCGATTCCTTCTCACACACTAACTGAACAAGCGCATCCTTTAACACTGGAGTCTCATCTAGAATATCAAACGGAACTGGTTGATCGGCTTCTTTTTGCTTAGCAAAAATCATCGATAATTCCTTTTGTTGATCCGATAACACACTAATCCCAAACTGATTAGCGTCGGCTAATGTTTGAATAATACTTGCTTTGTTGCTTATCGAGACGGCTACTAAAGTAGGGTCAAGTGATAATGACATAAATGCATTGACAGTAATCCCTTTTACCTCTCCATGCTTATCATTTGCTGAAACTACCGTTATACCCGTTGCGAACTCTCCCATTGCTTTTCTAAATAATTGTGTATCTATCATATAAAAACTCCTTTTTTAACAGGCTATTCAAATAATATCATGGTTATTCAAAAAACAGAAATGAATTGCACTCTACTCCTTTTCACGGTTTAACAGCATGGCAGGAAGATACCTTTCTTCTAAATAAAACGACAGATAACCTAGAATGGTCATCTGTCATTTTATTTCTTAGTCTTGTTTAAAAGGTTGTTCATACGTAATGTTTTTTCTAATCTCTACCACTTCACCAATTTCATCACTGTCGATAACAAATGAACCGTTGCTATATCGATCGCTAATCGTTAAATCGATCGGATGGATGGTTTGCGTGTGACCAGAAGCTGTAACCAATGTGATTAATTCCTCTGTATTAATTTCTTCAAAACCAACAACTCGATGTGGTTTTGCTTTTAGCTCTCGTAACATAATTTGCCCTCGCTTAGCACGAGAAGATATTTCAAAATCAGTTAATTTCATTCGTTTCATCGCACCTCGTTGAGTGACCAATGTAAGATACGTCGGTTCCTCATTATGCGATAAAACAACCCCATTTACAACATACTCTGACTCTTTTAGCTGAATTGCTTTTACTCCAGCAGCACGTTGTCCAACTGGTGAAACTTCTACTTCTTGATAGCGTAATCCAAACCCTCGATTGGTTGCAACAAATATTTCTCCAAATCCGTCAGAGCAAACTACATTAATTAATTGATCATCATCTTTCAAATTAATAGCTATTAAGGCTTTTGAATAACGTTGAGCTTCATATAATTTTAATTCACTACGTTTGATCATACCGTTTTTGGTGAAAAAGATCAGGTATTTGTTCTCCGAAAAATCTCGAATCGGAATGGCTTGAATAATCTTTTCCCCTTTTTCAATCGAGACAATATTCGAAATGTGTTGGCCTAAATCTTTCCACCGGATATCTGGCAGTGTGTGTACAGGCGCGTATAAGTACCTTCCCCTGTTTGTAAATAACAACATGGTATCTGTTGTATTTATTTCGAATAATCCAACAAGATGGTCATCATCCTTCATTGCCAAATCTTCTTGATTCGAAGCCGCATAAGAACGAAGACTAGTACGTTTCACATAACCGTCATGGGTTACGGAAATGAGTACATCTTCACTGGCAACGGTGACTTCTAAATTGATTTTCAATTCCTCCACTTTTGCTTCAATCGTTGTCATTCTAGGGGTATTGTAGCGCTTTTTTATTTCCTTCAAATCTTGTTTGATTACTTTTGCTAGTTTTTTCTCATCACAAATAATTTCACTTAACTCACTGATTTTTGTTTCTAACTCACTTGCTTCTTGCTGTAAGGATGTAATATCTGTATTGGTAAGTCTGTATAATTGTAAATTAACAATCGCTTCTGCCTGTTGATCAGAGAAGCCAAATTCGTCCTGAATTCGTCTCTTTGCGTCTGCTTTATCGTTACTTGCTCTGATCGTAGCAATTAACTCATCCAAAACAGAAATTGCTTTGATCAACCCTTCCACAATATGAGCCCGTTCTTGTGCTTTGCGTAAATCAAAATGAGATTGACGTAATACCACTTCTTTTTGATGAGAGATGTAGGCATCTAGTAATTGCGTCAAATTTAATTGAGTTGGTGTTTTATCTTTAATCGCAACCATATTAAAGTGATACGTAATTTGCAAATCGGTATGTTTGTATAGATAATGTAATATTCCTTCACTATCCGCTTCTTTTCGTAGTTCAATGACAATTCGTAATCCTGTTCGATCCGTTTCGTCACGAACCTCTGCAATGCCCTCTACTTTACGATCAATACGTAACTCATCCATCCGTTTTACCAAAGCAGCCTTGTTAACCTCGTAAGGAATCTCATCAATGACAATCTGTTCTCGATTACCGCGAATAGGTTCAATCTGGGCACGACCTCGAACAATTACTTTTCCCTTCCCAGTCTTATAGGCTTGCTTTAGTCCTTCGGCACCTTGAATAATACCACCAGTTGGAAAGTCTGGTCCCTGCATAATCTCCAACAATTGATCAATTGAAATATCTGGTTGATCAATTTTCTTCATTACCGCATCAATTACTTCGTTTAGGTTATGTGGTGGGATATCGGTAGCATATCCAGCTGAAATCCCGGTTGACCCATTCACCAATAGATTCGGAAAACGAGCAGGTAATACGACTGGTTCATTAATCGTATCATCAAAGTTAGGAATATAATCAACGGTTTCCTTATCAATATCACGTAACAATTCACTAGCAATACTAGAAAGACGAGCTTCTGTATAACGCATTGCAGCAGGTGGATCTCCGTCGACACTACCATTATTGCCATGCATTTCTACTAAAACATTACGGACTTTCCACGTCTGACTTAGACGCACCATTGCTTCGTAAACAGAACTATCCCCGTGCGGATGATAGTTACCGATAACGGTACCAACCGTTTTTGCTGACTTACGGAAGCCTTTGTCATGCGTATTCTTTTCTTCATGCATGGCGTAGAGTATTCTGCGTTGAACTGGTTTTAATCCATCTCTCGCATCAGGAAGTGCACGATCTTGAATAATATATTTACTATAACGACCAAAGCGGTCACCGATTACTTCTTCAAGTGGTAAATCTAAAAATTTCTCTAGTGAAGCCAAGTGGTTTTCCCCCTCTTATTACCCGTGAATATTTTCATTATCAATGATGTTTGTTTCTTCATCCAACCCGAATGCTACATGGGATTCAATCCATTTACGACGAGGAGCTACTTTGTCTCCCATTAAGGTAGTGACACGTCGTTCCGCTCTCGCAACATCGTCAATCGTAACTCGAATTAACGTTCGTGTATCTGGATTCATCGTTGTTTCCCATAATTGATCGGCATTCATCTCACCAAGCCCTTTATAGCGTTGCAACAGATAGCCCGTTTTAAACGCTTTAATGCCTTCTCGCATTTCTTCGTCACTCCATGCATAACTAATCTTTTCTTTTTTACCTTTCCCTTTTGAAATCTTGTACAGCGGTGGTAAAGCAATATACACTTTCCCCGCTTCGATTAAAGGTCGCATATAACGATAAAAGAATGTTAGCAATAGTACCTGAATATGCGCACCATCAGTATCCGCATCAGTCATGATGACAATTTTGTCATATTGAACATCATCTAAACTAAAATCTCCACCTACTCCAGCACCAATGGTATGAATAATTGTTGAAATTTCTTCGTTCTTCAATACATCAGCAAGTTTTGCTTTTTCTGTATTTATTACTTTTCCTCGAAGTGGTAAAACAGCTTGGAATTTTCTATCCCTTCCTTGTTTTGCCGATCCACCAGCGGAATCACCCTCAACGAGATAAAGTTCATTACTATCTGGATTTCTTGATTGTGCTGGAGTTAATTTTCCACTCAGCAACGCATCTTTTCGTTTTTTACGTTTTCCACTTCTTGCGTCTTCTCGTGCTTTTCGAGCAGCTTCCCGAGCTTCTTTTGCCCGAACTGCTTTCTTTAACAACATCGTTGCAGTATCTGGATTTTCTTCCAGGAAATACGCTAAATTCTCTGAGACAATCGCGTCTACTACTGAACGGGCTTCTGACGTACCTAATTTCCCTTTTGTCTGTCCTTCAAATTGAAGCTTTTGTTCCGGAATACGAGCAGACACAATGGCAGTAAATCCTTCTCGAATGTCATTACCTTCAAGATTTTTATCTTTTTCCTTTAATAAACTAGCTTTTTTCGCATACTCATTAAATACTCGTGTAATTGCAGAACGCGCTCCTGATTCGTGTGTACCACCGTCTTTCGTACGGACATTATTAACAAATGACAACATACTTTCTGCGTAACCATCATTAAATTGAAAAGCAAAATCAATCTCAATTTCATTTTGCTCCCCCTCAAAGGATACAACAGGGTGTAACACATCTTTCTCTTCGTTTAAATAAGCTACAAATGATTTTAACCCTTCTGGATAACAATAGGTGTCACGTTGTTCATTTCTTTCATCGCTTAGTTCAATTTCCAATCCTTTCAAAAGAAAAGCCGCTTCGCGTAAGCGTTCCGATAACATCTCAAATTGATAGGTAGTCGTTGAGAATATGGACGGATCGGGCTTGAAATGAATCGAGGTTCCCGTTTTCTTTGTAGTACCAATTTGAACCAGTTGTCCCTCAGGAATACCACCATTACGGAATGTTTGTTGCATTATTTTTCCCTCTCGGTGAATCGTAACCGTTAACGATTCTGATAATGCATTTACAACAGATGCACCTACACCATGTAACCCTCCTGAAGTTTTGTAGCCTCCTTGACCAAATTTCCCGCCTGCATGAAGAACTGTCAAGATAACCTCTGGTGTTGATCGTCCAGTTTGGTGCATTCCTGTAGGCATACCCCTTCCCTGATCAACAACAGTGATACTATTATCTTGATGAATGGTAACAGTTATTTTTTCTCCATATCCTGCTAACGCCTCATCAACGGCATTATCTACAATTTCATATACTAGATGGTGCAACCCTCTAGCATCTGTGCTACCAATGTACATCCCTGGTCTTTTTCTAACGGCTTCTAAACCTTCTAATACTTGAATGGAATCATCTGAATAGGTTGTGTTTTGCGAATTCAAACTTATTTGCTCCTTCCTCTAGCGTGCAATAAAAATGACGAATACATTTCACATTACACCCTTAAACCCAATATAGAATAACTAATTTATCTTAATAAAATTACATTAGAACAGATGTTTGTTTTTAAAATTCTACTATCTAGTATATCATTGATCAATATATTTTAAAGAGATTGTTTGAAAAGTACAGAAAACTGACAAATTGTTTTTCTTGAACTTCTAATGGCTGTGTTGCCTTATAAGATTACAACGATTTTTGTTCGAAGAAAGCTTCTATTCGCCAGTGTTACACAGTTAAAGGGAAACTTCAATCAGAAGTATTTTGCTTTCCCGCTGGTTGTTAGCCCTGAATCATGATCTTAAGACCACGATTATTCCCTTGATTTTCTTAAAATAGGAGTTTTTTCGGACAGTTGTCCCGGGATAAAATAAAGAAAATCTCTGTCAACATCCGACAAGAGATTCTCTTGATAGGCTATAAGCACATGTTCAAAACGTCGTCGAAATAGAAGAAACCTGTTTAATGCGGTGAAATTTGAGAACCGACGTGTAGGTTTTCCTACAAGAGAACCCAAAAAACAAGCCAACAAAGAGATGCACCGCTTATCATTTGGTGGCTTTTTGGAACAGCCTCTATAAGGATGCATAAGCAACTTTAATACAGAAATCCATGACTACAATAAAATCAGCTTCTTTTAGATCTTGATAAACCTGATCATCACGAATACCTTGTTGCGCCCAAAAAATTCTTGCATCAGTTTTTTTTGCCTCCATTGCGATGTCTTTTAAAAAGATTGGTTTTCGAAAGACATTGATGATGTCAATTTTTTCTGGTACTTCTGTTAATGTAGCATATGCCTTTTCTCCTAAAGATTCCTCTATCGTCGGATTAACTGGAATAATCTTATAACCATGATTTTGCATTACCTGAGCAACCTGATAAGAAATTCTATTCGGTTGATCAGATAACCCTACTACAGCAATTGTATTTGAATTTTCTAATGCTTTTTTCATTATAGAACGTTCTGGATGTTGATAAGTCAAAGCGTAAACACTCCTTATATCTAGAATTTTCTACATATGTATATATTACGCTTTTGAATATCATTTGGTCAAATCAGTCTAATCCAATAATTAATACCTGGTCTTAAAAAATGGTTATGATTTTTTGCTATTTCATGATAAAATAAGCGTGTTGAATTATTCGAAGTATAATCGCGGTTAACTATCATTTGATTAACTTAGATTGACTCGCTGTCTGAAGTAGAACTATACGTACGATGACACCGGGATAAAGTGAAACTTCAATCAGTGGGGTTTTTTAGGTATTCCCCACTGATTGTTAGTTGAACCATTCGGGGTGCTAGCGTCCGTTACTCCCATTGTAACAACTTATTTTTCTTGTTGTTTTGAAGTGGGAGTCTTACGAACGGTTGCTCCGGGATAAAGTGAAACTTCGATCAGTGGGGTTTCTTAGGTATTCCCCACTGATTGTTAGTTGAACCATTCGGGGTGCTAGCGTCCGTTACTCCCATTGTAACAACTTGTTTTTCTTGTTGTTTTGAAGTGGGAGTCTTACGGACGGTTGCTCCGGGATAAAGTGAAACTTCGATCAGTGGGGTTTCTTAGGTATTCCCCACTGATTGTTAGTTGAACCATTCGGGGTGCTAGCGTCCGTTACTCCCATTGTAACAACTTATTTTTCTTGTTGTTTTGAAGTGGGAGTCTTACGGACGGTTGCTCCGGGATAAACAAGACGGAAAGAAGGAAAAGAAATGAATTATCTATTATTTATTATTTGTGCTTATCTATTAGGATCCATTCCGTCCGGACTAATTGTTGGTAAGATCGGTTATAAAATGGACATTCGCGAACATGGAAGTGGTAACTTGGGAGGAACCAATGCATTTCGCGTGTTAGGAAAAAAAGCTGGTATGATTGTAACGATTGCTGATATCGGAAAAGGGACTTTAGCTACACTTTTACCCGTTATCTTTCAGCAGCCTGAACTTAATCTATTAGTCATTGGAATCTTTGCAGTTATAGGACATATGTATCCGATTTTTGCGAATTTTCGTGGTGGAAAAGCTGTTGCAACGTCAGGAGGATTAATCCTTGGTGTTAGCCCATTGCTCTTTTTAATTATTTTTCTTTCGTTTTTTATTGTATTATACATTACGAAATATGTATCACTTTCATCAATGGTTACAGGTATTGTAGCTTTCATTACTTCAATCATTATGAATGAAATTGGATTACTCATCCTTACTGGCCTATTAACCATTTTTATTTTCTATCGACATCGAGCAAACATCAAACGGATCTTAAATAAAACCGAACCGAAAGTGAAATGGCTGTAATTCTATAACGAAGTTTTAGTATAAGAGATTTCTTTCTGACAAAGAGGTCTCTTTTTTTGCTCTTTTTCATTCATGTATCTAACTATATTTTTATACATCCGGGTAATCCCTTACCCTATATTCAACAAAAATCTTGCTTTTGATATAAAAAAATTGAATCTATACGATTTGTTCAGTATACTTTGAAATAGTAATGCTTGCGGAGAGGAGTTATTTTATGCCTAATCAACAAAACAATCAAAAAAAACTACCAAGTAAATCAGAACGTCACAAGCTATTTGGTTCGGTTACTCCTGGTAACAAAACAAAGCCTACAGAGAAAAAGCTAATGGTTGATTTGCAAAATATAAAGAATGATTTTCTATTTGACTTGGATGCTGTTGGAATTACAAACGTAAAACATCCTGTTCTAGTAACTAGTGTTTTAGAACCGAAGGAACAAACTACGATCGGTAACTTTACCTTTTCATCTTCTATTTTAAAGAATAGTAAAGGAACAAACATGAGTCGCTTTACAGAACAGTTAGAAAGTTACCATAATCAAGGTGGCTTTACACTTTCAATGAATAACCTGAAAAAATTCACCAAAGAGATGGCAGAAAGGCTAGAGCAACAGGATGCGGAATTGAAGGTTACTTTTCCGTGGTTTTTTCAACGAAAAGGTCCTAGTTCAGATCTTGCTGGCTTAAACCACGCAAATGCATTTGTCTTTGTTCGCTATGACGAAACAAGTGGTTTTAGCATTAAGGTTGGAATGAAGGCGACCATTACGACACTTTGTCCTTGTTCAAAAGAAATTAGTGAATATAGTGCGCATAATCAACGCGGAGAAGTGAGCATGGAAATAGATTTAGTTGAATCATTCGATGATACGAAAATAGATTGGAAACAAGTTTTATTAGAAGCTGCAGAAAGTAACGCGAGTGCTCGTATCCATCCTGTTCTTAAACGTCCGGATGAGAAATATGTGACAGAGCATGCGTATGAAAATCCACGCTTTGTGGAAGACATGGTAAGACTAGTCGCTGCTGATCTATATGAAATTTCCTTTGTAGAAGCTTTTTATGTTGCTTGTCAAAATCAAGAATCTATCCATTTGCATGATGCGATCGCATCGATCACATATGACAAAAAAAGTGAAAAATAGACAGGTTGGTTATTATGAAATTTCTATTTTTAGGAATTATTTGGGTGTATCAAAGAGTCATTAGTCCCATCAAGCCGCGAACATGCCGATTCCACCCGACTTGCTCGCATTATGGAAAAGAAGCAATCACTCGATTTGGGGCCCTTAAAGGGGCATATTTAACGGTAAAACGAATCTTAAAATGCCACCCATTCCATCCTGGTGGTTTTGATCCAGTGCCCGAAAAAACAGAAAAACAAAAACGCTGAACCATGATACATTTGGTTCAGTGTTTTTTCGTTATTCTTCATATAACTTTAGAAAAAGATTATGTGCTGTTTCATTTGCTTCTATTTACAAACATCGTTTCTTCCCTATTATTCAGTTGTGACACAAACAGCGCGTTAAGCAAGTGGTCCTTATCCGCTACGTCAGAAAATGGGCCCTGGGGAAAGGGAGTCAATTTCATTTGAGGAGCGGGTTAGAAAGCTTCTCGCTAATGCACAGTTTATAGAAACTTAGTCATAAGCAACGATTAATTTAGCAATTAGCTTTTTTGTTGTCTTTATTAATTAAAATCAGTGCCAGTAAGTTTTTTACCAGCACTGTTAATTGTTCCTTTAGATTAAAGAAAACCGACTTAATTGTTCTTCTTTTCTTTCTGCTAACAATATTTCTCGTTGTTTTTCTCCAAACAAATCAAAATGAGGATATGTTTCATCCCGATGAATCCATTGAGGCAAAAGTTGATATTGCTTTCCCCATTCGGCAAGCTTATCTATGTCACTACAGCCAACTTTTGTAACAGTGTTGCATCCTGGAAATCTTTCATCTTGCCAGTAATGGGTCAAAAAAGAAATCTTCCCGTTTTCCACTGACTTTTTCCAAGCGATTAACTCTTCTCTTTTTACTCCAAACGCCATTCTAATTGTCTCCTAATGCCGAAAGATATGCTTCATGCCAGTCCGGAAATTTACGTCGTACGGATATCGGACGAAAATTCTCTTTTTTTACAATCACATGATCCGTCGTACCAGTAACTGCAATATTACCTTCTTCGTCACGTATTTCATAACCATACGTAGTGCGCAATCCATCATACGCCACAATCCATGTTTCAATGTATGCAGGTTGTCCATAACGAATCGGTTGTTTGAAATCCATATTTGCTTTAACAACTGGTGACACGACGCCTGCTTGTTCCATATTAAAATAGGATAAACCTAATTCTTCAATAAACGCTGTTCTGCCGATCTCAAACCAAACCAAATAATTTGCGTGATACACGACGCCCATTTGATCTGTTTCTTGATAACGCACGTGAATCGGTGTAAGAACCTTTTTCATTATAATTAATCTCCCTTCACTGCTAACCATGCTTTGGTTACATCTTCTTTATTAATTCGAACAAATTCTTGCTCATTAACCTGTTGGTCAATCCGTAGTGCTTGAAACTGAATGGCTTCTTCTACTAAATTAACAACAAATCGAGCATTCCCTTTTATTGATTGCCTAGAGAATTGTTGTAACAAATAATCTTTCGCTGCCTCATCTAATGAATAGTGATAACGTTCGATGTGGTAAAGCGTGATTTCGATAAGTTCTTCTGCTGTATAATCGAGAAATGTAAAATATTTTTTAAAACGAGAAGAAAGACCTGGATTGCTCTGAATAAACCGTTCCATTTCCTGTTGATATCCCGCTAATATAACAACTAAATTCTCATTATGTTTTGTCATTTCGTCTACTAGTGTATCAATCGCTTCTTTTCCAAAATCATTTTCTCCACGAAATAGCGCATACGCTTCATCGATAAAAAGCACTCCGCCTAGTGCTTCACGAATCTTTTGTTTTGTTTTTATCGCTGTTTGACCAACATAACCAGCAACTAAATCACTACGAGAAGCTAAAATAAAATGTCCTCGTTTAAGAAGACCGCATTCTTTTAACAATCTTGAGTAAATTTTTGCCACGGTTGTTTTTCCTGTGCCTGGATGCCCTGAAAACACTGCATGCAACTGAATAGGAACAGTTGGATATCCTTGCGCTTTCCGCTGTTGCTGGATCTTTACGAATGAAGAAAGTTTTTTTACTTCCTCTTTTATATTTTTCAGCCCTATTAGTTGATCCAATTGATACATAGGATCCGTACTGTCCTTAGCATCATCTAAAACCGCCAAGTCTTTTGATTCAATTCGCATATGTTCCAACCAATTATCATTTGCACCAACCGTTTCAGAAGCACCTTTACTAAAGATTGCTTTCATTACTAAATCTCGTACAGTTCTGGCATTACCAAAAGTATCATCCACTTTTGCACGCTCAATTAAACCGGATAAACTGTTTCTAGCTGTTTCTGTGAAATAATAGTCATTTTGAAGTGCATTGTTTTCTGCGATTTGAACCAATTCGTTGATTTCAAAATCAGGTAATTCCATCATGTTTTGATCAGGAAACCTACTACGGAGCCCCGGATTAGACCACAGGAATTGCCGGGTTTCTTCAGGATATCCTGCAAGAATAACTGCAAATTTATTTGCATATTCTCCACTTGTCATCGCTGATACCAATGTGTCAATCACTGCCTGGCCATAGTCATTGCCACTTTGATCTTGACGCCTCAAGCTATAAGCTTCATCAATAAATAGAACACCACCAACCGCCTGCTTAATGTAGTTGATTGTGTTTTCCTCACTTTGTCCGACATAAGAGCCAATTAAATGAGAACGATTTACCTCAATTACTCGATTTGATTCAAGTAAACCAAGTTCATGATAAATATCAGCTAATAATCTGGAAATTGTTGTTTTTCCAGTACCAGGATTCCCTGTAATAATCATATGTAGGCCTGGATCATCAATCATTTGAAAACCAATTTTCTTCCGATCTTGTTGATATTTTAAATAAGAGTAGTATTGTTTCAGGTATTGTTTAATTTCTTCTAAACCAATCATATCTTCTAATTGATCTAATGGAGAGCGTTGAACATCTGCATTTAATGCCTTCGGAAAGTTCTCATAAAATTCATGTTGCAACTTTACAATCGCTTGGATCGTTTTATTAATTTCTTTTGTAGGTACACCGGTTCTTTTGGCTTCAATTAATTTTAAGGCGGTTTCCATTTCTTCCTCTAAGACTAATAACGCATCTTTCAGTTGAAAATAAATAGTTTCTAATTTGCTTTCTTTTTTCTTTAGACGGATGGAACGTGTTGCATCATGATAGGATTCTATTTGTGATTGCCAATCGGTTAATTTATTTCGCTTTGCTGAATCAAAATCTGTTTCTCGGATCGACCAAGTATGAAAGTCTATTTGTTGTAAATGAAAATAAATGCTTAGATAGTTTTTCACTGTTACTAATGATTGATAAACAGGTACAGTATCATCATAAGTTGCTGCCTTATCTAATAACACATCTACCAATTCATCACTATTCTTATGTCTAACTAAACGTTGAAATGCTAACATCGTATACAAACCGGAAATTGCGGTTTCCGTGAGATGATGTTCTCCCTTTTCAATTTGATCCAATGCTCTTAGTAAATCAAGCTCTTTATAGGGAGCTACTTTATCTAGGTCATCCCAAGCTAACACTTGTTTTTCTTTTATTTTTGATAAGATGGCATAGTTAGTCATACCCAGCCCTCCTCTTTTATCCAATATGTCTGATATTCTATCCGTGATATGTATTTTACCATAAAGTGATGCTACTCACTAACGAGAAAGACTTCTATACATGGATGGAAAAGCAAATGAAGAATACAAAAAGGCAGGATACTAAACACTCGATTATAGTTTAGTATCCTGCTTATTATAGCTTATGCTTCTAATTTATTTCGTAACACCATTGGTAGAATTCCGCCGTGACGGTAATAATCAATCTCTACTTCCCCATCAAAACGAGCAATTACTTCAAATGTTATCGTTGAACCATCTTCTTTTGTAGCAGTAACTTTCACTAATTCATTTGGTTTTACTGACTCATCAATACTCACATTAATAGTTTCGCGTCCAGTAAGCCCTAAAGAGTCTGCTGTTACACCTTCTTGGAATTGAAGTGGAAGCACTCCCATCATAACCAAGTTACTACGGTGGATGCGTTCATAACTTTCCGCAATTACTGTTTTAATGCCCAATAAATTAGTACCTTTCGCAGCCCAGTCACGGGAACTTCCCATACCATAATCTTTACCTGCTAAGATAACCAATCCAGTATCGTCTGCTTGGTACTTCATCGCTGCATCATAAATTGGCATCACTTTATCTGTTGGCCAATATGTCGTATAACCACCTTCTGTTCCTGGTGCGAGCATATTTTTGATTCGAATGTTGGCAAAAGTACCACGCATCATTACTTCATGGTTTCCACGACGTGATCCATAAGAATTAAAATCACGAGGGGAAACATCATTATCTTGTAAATATTGACCTGCTGGCATATCCTTTGCGATTGCACCAGCTGGTGAGATATGATCCGTTGTAACTGAATCTCCAAACTTACCGATCACTTTTAAACCAGATAATGGTTTAACTGCTTCTGGATCTTTCGCCAATCCTTCAAAGAATGGTGGATTTTGAATGTATGTTGAGGATGAGTTCCATTCATACAATGGTTCATCGGTTGTTTCAATCGCATTCCACTTTTCGTTGGATTCAAAAACATTTTCGTATTCTTTCTTGAAAATTTCCGGTGTTACTACTTTGTTCACCTCAGCACGAATTTCTTCAAGTGAAGGCCACAAGTCATCAAAGTAGACATCATTACCATCTGTATCCTTCCCTAGTGGTTGATCTTTAATATCAATATCAACGGTCCCCGCTAGAGCGTATGCCACAACTAACGGTGGGGAAGCAAGGTAATTTGCTTTTACTAGTGGGTGAATTCTTCCTTCAAAGTTTCTGTTTCCTGATAACACAGAAGCTACAGTTAAATCATGATCAATAATAGTATCTTCTACTTCTTGTGATAATGGACCAGAGTTACCGATACATGTTGTACATCCATACCCTACTAAATTAAAGCCTAATTTATCTAAATACGGCATTAAACCTGCATCCTCTAAGTAACGGGTTACTACCTTTGAACCAGGAGCTAGTGATGTTTTCACATAGCTAGGAACCTCTAAGCCTTTATCCACTGCGTTTTTCGCAAGTAGTCCAGCCCCCAACATAACGTAAGGATTAGACGTATTCGTACAGGATGTAATAGCGGCAATAGCTAGAGCTCCGGTTTTCATTATTGACTCAGATCCATCAGGATGTTTTACTGTTGCTTCTTTTTGAAATTCAGATTCATCTAACCCAAATCCTTGTGTTCCTGCCGGTGCTGTTACCGCATCTGTAAATGATTTTCTCATATCTGATAGTTTGATTAAATCTTGTGGACGTTTTGGCCCTGACAAGCTTGGTTCTAACTCAGATAGATTAATCTCAACTAAATCAGTGAAATCTGGATCTGCTTGATTCGAATCATACCAAAGATTATTTTCTTTACAGTATGTCTCGACAAGGTTAATTTGCTCTTCACTTCGACCAGTTAATCGTAAATAATTTAATGACTCCTCATCGATTGGGAAGAAACCACAGGTCGCACCGTATTCAGGTGCCATATTTGAGATCGTTGCACGATCGGCAAGTGGCATATCTTTTAACCCTGGACCGAAATATTCAACAAATTTCCCTACTACTTTTTTCTCACGTAATACTTGAGTAACTTTCAAAGCCAGATCAGTTGCTGTAATACCATTCGGCATATTACCAGTAAATTTAACCCCAATTACATCTGGAGCTGGGAAGTAGGAAGGTTGTCCTAACATACCAGCTTCAGCTTCAATTCCACCTACACCCCAACCAAGCACTCCTAAACCATTAATCATGGTAGTATGAGAATCCGTACCTACGAGCGTATCAGGGTATGCATCAAACTCGCCATTATCATTTTCAATCGCATGAACTACGTTTGCCAAATACTCTAAATTTACTTGGTGTACAATACCGGTTGCTGGTGGAACAGCTCGGTAATTATCAAATGCTTTCTGAGCCCAATTTAAAAACTCATATCGCTCTGCATTACGTTGGAATTCAAAATCCATATTTGTAATTAATGCTGTACTTGTTCCAAACTGGTCTACTTGAACAGAGTGGTCGATAACTAAGTCAACTGGCACCTCTGGATTAATTTTATCTGCAGAGCCTCCCATGTCCACCATTGCTTTACGTAACGAAGCTAAATCGACTACAGCTGGAACTCCTGTGAAATCTTGAAGAATTACACGTGAAGGCTTGAAAGGAACATCTGTTTTTTCTGTTTTGCCCCAATTTGCTAAACCATGGATGTGTTCGTCGGTAATAACACGACCATCGTATTGTCTTAATAATGATTCAAGTAATACTCTAATCGAAAAAGGCAAGCGTTCAATGTTGCCTTTTCCTGCTTCTTCTAAAGCTTTTAATTGATAATAGTTATACTTCTTTCCATTCAATTCAAATGATTTTTTCACATTTTGGTTTGAATTACTTTCTGTCATTACTTATACCCCCCTATAAAAATACACATTCATTTCTACAACACTATGATTAAAATAAGCACATATACTCTACTATTTTAAAGGAAGAAAGCAAATAAGTAAAATATTTCGACAATGATTGCTTTATCCAGCTGAAAAAACATAGAAAAATACCGACTAAAGCGATATTTTCCTATGTTTATGTTTGCCCATGGTGGTAATCAGTAATTTTAGCGACCAGTGGTAGACGAACTTCAAAGGTACTACCTTTGACCTCATTTCTGCGAATCACAAGTTCTCCCTGGTGATTACTAATGATCTTGTTAGTGATCATTAATCCTAAACCGGTGCCTTCCTTCTTCGTAGTGAAGAATGGTTCTTTTACTTTATGTATCAAATGTTCTGGTATTCCTGGCCCTTCATCAATAACGGCTATTACACATCTATTTCCATTTGATCTTACATTGATTGTGATCACACCACCATCTTTCATTTCCTCAATGGCATTTTTAATCAGATTAATAAAAACCTGTTTCATTTGTGATCGATCACAATAAACAGTCAAATTCTCCTCGATCTGTAAATTCAGTTGAATATTATATGTCTTAGCTTGTGTGTTCATTAACGTGAGCACATCTTCTAGCATATCGTAGACCAATTGATCAGAACGATTATCGGTCAAGGGTTTCGAGATGAATAAGAGTTCTGAAGAGATCGATTCAATTTTATCAATTTCCTCAACCATAATTTTATAATATTCATCTTTACGATCCATGCCTGCTTGCAACAAATCAACAAATCCTTTTAATGATGTTAATGGATTGCGAATTTCGTGTGCTACGCCTGCAGCTAACTGACCCGCAACAGACATTTTTTCTGATCGAATCAGCATTTCTTCCGCTTCTTTCTTATCCGTAATATCTTTAGAAAGGGCAATGAAAAAATAATCTTCTTTATCTTTTATAACAATGGTAGATATGACGGCATCTACCCATATATACTTACCGATCGCATTACGAATATGCAGCGAAAAACGTTGACGGTATGTAGCCTTCGGATCGAAAATAGTTAAGAAGTCATCTCGATCATTTGGTGAAAAATAGGATAAAACCTCCTCACCGACTAATTCTTCGGTATGATATCCCAACACTTTTTCTATCGATGAAGAAATATAAATTATTTTCCCTTGTCGATCGCTAACTGTAATAAAATCAAAACCATGATCTTCAATCCAGTCCACTATCGGACTAGGCAAACTGGATAACATGAACTGTTTAGGTGGGTAATCTAAGACAAATATCTCTTTATCTGCTTTGGTTAGATTAAGCTTGGCTCCATTATGCAGCCCCATGCGCATCGTCCTTTCGATAACTATTACCTGCCATTACTTTACAATGATAACATATTTAATCTATATATATTATAGAAAATTTCTAAATATGCTAAAAAATTTGTTTTTTCGTAGTAAAAACCGAAAAAAATCCCTATATACCACAATTGGTA
The DNA here is from genome assembly GCF_026805325.1 of Natronobacillus azotifigens. GTDB lineage: Bacteria > Bacillota > Bacilli > Bacillales > Amphibacillaceae > Natronobacillus > Natronobacillus azotifigens. The sequence continues at coordinate 3,489 of NZ_JAPRAT010000039.1, read as the reverse complement.
CAAGGGATTTTTTTGGTTGCAATGTATGAAGAGAAAAAAAATCTACTCTATTTATTTTACTTGGCTTTGATTATTCATTGCACGCATCATTTGATTGATTTTTTTCTGTGATGGTTTTTGACCCATCTGCATCATTAAAGTTCTTAACATTTGTTCGTTAATTGGTGGGTTCTTTTTCAAGTAATTCATCATATATTTTCTGGCGATGAAAAATCCAAGCGCAACACCAGCTAATATAGCGATAATAGCAATAAATATTACCCAGCCGATACCTATAGTCATGACTAGTCTTCCTCCTTCAAATCATCTCTCACTTAGTATAGTAAACATTTCGAAAGATTACAATAGATGCAAGGAAAAAGCTTTGAAGTGAAACTTCAATCAGTGGGGTTTTTTAGGTATTCTCCACTGATTGTTAGTTGAACCATTCGGGGTGCTAGCGTCCGTTACTCCGGGATAATTTGACCACTACGATCCTAGCGTACCATTTGCAGACGATATGTTTTTTTTAATGGGGATAACCATCCATGACGATGTCCATCTTGTTCGATTACGAAACAATTTTGATCGATCTGCTCTAACCAATGGAAAAAGAAAAAACTCACCATTGCTAGCGATTCACAGCTTATTTCTATCCAACGCTCTTGTACACTTATTTCCTCAATGGAATACTCATTTGTTTCAGTTAGGTATTGTTGATTTAACATACGTTTTTCTTTTAAAGACCTTACCCAATCCGTTGGCGTTTCACGAGTAATGTAACGAAACTGTTGTTGTAAATCTTTACGGTTTGGATTGAATAAATATGCTTGAAAAAATTGATTTAATAGACTTGTTTTATAGAAGTAATCTCGATAGACTTCTTCTTGCAAAAAAAAGATATAATATTTTCTCATAACCAACGCCCCCTCTATCAATTAGTATAGCGTGTATGTAAGTTTGATATTGTCACAATAAGGCGCAGAAACACTATTCTTTTGTCAAAAAAAGAAAAACTCACTTATTAAAGTGAGTTTTTCCCTAATCTTAACCTTTATACATAGACTCGAAGCGAGCTACTACGTTTTCTACAGTAAAGCCATACTCAGCCATTACTCTATTACCTTCTCCAGAAGCACCGAAACGATCAATTGCTAAAATGTCGCCTTCGTCTCCAGCGTAACGATCCCAGCCAAGCGAAGCACCCATTTCAATAGCCAAACGTTTCTTCACACTTGGAGGTAATACTTGATCTTTATAGGCTTGATCTTGTGCATCGAAGCGATCCCATGCAGGCATACTTACTACACTAACATCATACCCTTTATCTTTTAATTCGGCTTGCGCTTTCACAGCTAGTTGTACTTCAGAACCTGCAGCAATAAGGATTGCATCAGGTGTTTCTTTTGAAGCGGGACTCACTACATAAGCACCTTTTTTCACACCCTCATACGCATTCTCTTTTGTACCTTCTAACGTTGGTAGACCTTGTCTTGTTAGTACTAAAAGAGAAGGAACTGTTTTGGACTCTAAAGCCAAACGCCACGAAGCTTGCACTTCATTTCCATCAGCAGGACGAAATACAGTAAGGTTCGGCATCGCACGGAATGCTGCCAATTGTTCTACTGGTTCGTGAGTTGGTCCATCTTCTCCAACTGCGATAGAATCATGAGTTAATACATACGTTACAGGAAGTTCTTGAATAGCTGACAGACGTATAGCTGGTTTCAAGTAGTCACTGAATACAAAGAATGTACCACCATAAACTTTTAATCCACCATGTAAAGCCATACCGTTTAATGCAGCTGCCATCGCAAATTCTCGAACACCAAACCAGATGTTGCGACCCGCATAATTTGTTTTATCAAAATCAGACTCATCGTTCATTCTAGTATTATTAGAGCCAGCTAAATCGGCACTACCACCAAAGAAAGAAGGAACTGTTTTTGCAATAGCATTTAATACCTTTCCAGAAGATGCTCTTGTTGCCAATGTGTCTTCACCTGGCTCAAATACTGGTAAATCTTCATCCCACTCTGCAGGAAGTTCACCGTTCATTGCTCCCTCAAATTCAGCTGCTAGTTCTGGATAAGCTGCTTTGTAATCTTCAAACAATTTATTCCACGCTTCTTCAGCCGTTTTTCCTCTTTGCACAATTTTTTCATCGAAATCAGCATATACCTCGTCCGGAACAGAGAATGGTTCATGAGCCCATTTGTAAGTTTCTTTCGTAAGTTTAATTTCATCGTCACCTAATGGTGCACCGTGTGCTGCATTAGATCCAGATTTATTTGGAGATCCATAACCAATAACTGTTTTAACTTCAATCATTGTAGGTTGTTCAAGGTTTGCTTTTGCCGCTTTGAGTGCATTAGCAATTTCTTCGACATCATTACCGTCATTCACTCGAATTACTTGCCATCCATAGGAATGGAATCGATTTTCAACACTTTCAGAGAATGATTTATCTAAATCCCCATCAAGTGAAATATCATTAGAGTCATAAAGAACGATTAATTTTCCTAATCCTAAGTGGCCCGCAAGAGATGCAGCTTCGTGCGAGATACCTTCCATTAAATCGCCATCACCAACTAAAGCATAACTATAGTGATCCACAAGATTGAAATTATCTTTGTTATACTTCCCAGCTAAATGAGCTTCTGCCATTGCCATACCAACGGCCATTGCGATCCCTTGCCCTAAAGGACCAGTAGTTGCTTCTACCCCATCTGTATCGGTTACTTCTGGGTGTCCAGGTGTGTGTGAGCCCCACTGACGGAAGTTCTTTAAGTCCTCAATGGAAACATTGTAACCTGATAAATGAAGTAATGAATAAAGTAGCATAGATCCATGACCTGCTGATAATACAAATCGATCACGATCAAACCATTTTGAATTCTTTGGATTTTGATCCATAAATTCTGTCCAAAGTGTATAAGCCATTGGAGCTGCACCCATTGGAAGACCAGGATGTCCTGAATTTGCTTTTTGGATCGCATCAATTGATAATGTTCGGATCGCATTAATTGATGTTTGTTGAGTTTGATTTACCATTCTTTATTAATCCCCTTTCTAGGTATATAAAATATGTACGTACAATTAATATCCTATAATGAAATAAGATAATAAACAAGTATAAACTGTTTGATTATTTAAATATTTTTATTTTTATTCTGTAAATCTTTCACTTTTTGGGGTGTTACATCCTTCCCATTAGGATCAATAACTTTCATTCCTTTGAATTGGTTTTTAAAAGAGCTTCGTACATTTTTTAAATATTCTTGGCGTAATTGTTGCTGTTCAACTTTTTCTTCTTCTGTTAAGCCTCCTTCTTTTGCTTTCTTCGCTAATTGATTAATACGATTTAATTTATCCTTCGATAGCATAAGTTAATCTCCTTTATTTAGTGACCATTTTCTATTTATCATCTTATTATTTTATACAGGCAATCCTTCCTTTTCTCTATTTTATCGAATCATCTGCGTTAGATGCAAGTAAGACATGTTCTTT
>NZ_JAPRAT010000038.1 GCF_026805325.1 Natronobacillus azotifigens | reverse complement strand
ATCTTGATTAGATTTCTTTTCCCTAATAACTACTATTAGGAACAAAGGAAAATCTTCTTTAGTTAAACCTGCAAATGCAAAGCGTTAATTATTGTTATAACCATTCCTGGTACAATATGTTTCAATCTAAAATAACATCAAAACAATTCTAACTGATCCTGCTTTTTTGATGTTGGATCTATTTTTGCGCGGATTTCCAAAAAATTACACTTATATTCCCAAGAAGAATACGAAGTCAGTCATCCTGCGATCATAAGGGATTCAAAAGTCTTATTCGGAAAATCAGAAAAACCTGTTCGTCTTGTTGAATTTAAAGATGAAGAACAACGCACTTATCGTTTACTGACATCAAGATGGGATTTAACTAGTGAACAAATTATGGATCTTTATCGCTATCGGTGGGGAATTGAAACATTTTTCCGATGGATCAAGCAGCATCTAAGTATCGTGAAGATTTGGAGCACAAGTCCTCAAGGAATGTGGAATCAGATGTTCATAGCGCTAGCAACTTTTGGTTTAGCACAGATTATCCAACTTAAAACAAGAACGTCAAAAACATTATGGGCCTTTCTACAATTGATGCGGACATATATGTTCAAGTCTTAGGGAGCGTTTGAAGAGGCATTATTTCGGAAGAAAAGCAAAACATCGAGAGGAAGGTAAAAAGTCCCCATACCCAAGAAAAAAGAAACTGTCTTCAAAGGAAATGTGGCTCTGATCAAGGAAAAGAAGAAGAAGTAATTGAGATAAGTAATAAAAAATAAATAAAAGGAAAAAAAGGGAACGAGATCGAAATTAGACCTCTGTTTCCTTTTTAAATTTCTGAAAGTAAAATCAGATATATTTTTTTTGCTTATTTACAATAAAACTACATAGGTGCATCGTCATTGGGTCTGGCCCCTTGGCGAATAACACTAAAATTATCGAGGGAGTTCATTAGCATACCTCCTGCGTAATTCACTTAACTGCTCTAATCGATCTATATTTGTTTCTTTGCTTTTCATGCCAATGGAAATGATTAAATTTTCTATTAAGAAAGTAGGGGCGATCATGGAATGAAATGCGTGCTCTTCCCCTCGACTTGCAAATAAGACACTATCTGCTTTTTTAGAGAAATCAGATATAAGTTGGTCGGTTAGGATGATTGTACGGTAACTAGCCTCTTCTGCATGGTCTAAAAGCACTTTCGCCTCTGGTAGTAAACGAACAAATCCAAAAATCACCACGACATCTTCTTTTGTAAAGTGCATCATCTGTTCAAATAGTTCACTACCTCCCTCTGAGATTATCGACACATCACAATTAAAACGGCTGATTCGATAATCCATTAAATTAGCTAAACCTCGTGAGGGACCAGGACTATAAATATAAATTTTTCGTGCTTCCGTAATCAAATTGACTGCTTTTTTAAAAGCATGATTTGAGACATATTCCATCGTTTGATGTAAATGATTGACGGCAGATTCTAAGGTATAGAATTGCAAAGAAGACTGCTTGTCGACTTTTTCTAATAGATCCTTCCATTTTCCAGCAGGTGAAACTTCTAAATTTGCCTGCATCTGCTTTTTAAAATCTTTGAAGTTTAGATAATCTACTGATCGCCAAAATCGTGAAACAGAGGCAATACTAACATTTGTGGCTGCAGCGATCTCAGCTTCAGTTGAAAGCAATACTTTTTGTGTGTTTTTTTGAATATAGTTAGCGATTTTAACTTGTGTTGGTGACATATATGAGGTGTTCCAGTCAAAGTTATACATAGGTTTTGTTTTTCTCCTTTTGTTTAATAGGTTACTCATCTATTAGAAGCTATTACATTATCCATCTAAATAATACCATTCGTATTACTATTAAAACGATTTATGAAAGAAAATTTACATAATGATAAATAACGGTAATAAATTTACAGTTTCTTAACCGCATTCCTAAATTAGATTAATATACGTCATCTACAATTAGAGTAAGTTAATCAAGGAGGGAAAAGAAAATGAGTAAATTAAAAGAGCGGTACACATTAACACAGTCACAAAAAATGATGGTATTTATTTTATCCATGTCCCTATACGGTTTATCAAACATGATTACCGAACTAGTACCATCTGTGAATCTTGGTCCAATAGAATTTTCCATTGAATATTTTGCTTTTATCCCATTAACGTTATGTATGTTATTTCATCCTTTGTATGCAGCGGTTGGTGCTGCTTTAGGCGAAATTATTTTTGGAGAAATTATGCTCGGCCAATTCGGCGGTTTTGGAGAATTAGAAAAATTCATTGCTTTTTCATTAGCGATGTTTATTGCGGGAACGCTGGTACGCGATCCGAAAAATAAGCGTCAAGTAGCTGTTGCAGCACTAACAGGTGTAATTATACATCAAGCAATTAGTGCGATGGTTGATATTTTAAAAGTTTGGGTCGGGGTAGAAGAGTTAGAATCTGTTCCAGGTTTAGCAGAAAGTGTTGTGGTGATTGAAGGGTTTGCCTTTTTAAATGATATCTTGTTTTCTGGTATTCTATTTGCACTTCTCCCAACAGTTTATTTAGTACCACGCCTATACGGAAAAATTGAACCATTGCTTGGTATGAAGCCACGTCATAATCAGATGTCCTATTCACTAGCTGAGATCATCGGTCCTCGTTTAGTTGTTGGCGGTATCTTCTTAGCGGGAGCAGCGTTTTTGTTTGAGTACTTGTCTGAGGCAGGTTTTAACTGGGAATGGGAAGCGGATTTTGTTGCAATGTTTGGAGATTCGTTTATCTGGGTGAGTATTCTGGCCGCTGCATTGTTAGCGGTGATTACAATTATAATTATGCTACGAAAAAATACAACTAATAGAGAAAACGAAAGGATATTATAAATGACTGCACAAATCCAATTAGAAGGGGTAACATTTCAGTACCCTGGAACTGAGACAGCAGTGTTACATGATGTGTCCTTAACGATTGAAAAAGGGACGTTTTTGGCGATTATGGGTAGTAATGGTAGTGGAAAATCAACTTTATGTAAGTTGTTAAATGGTTTAATTCCCCATTATTATGTTGGCGATTTTAGTGGCAAGGTGACAGTGAAAGGTCTTGATACGAGAGAATCTAAAGTAGCAGAATTATCACATAATGTTGGGTATGTTTATCAAGATTTTGAAAATCAATTAGTGAGCCCTCGTGTCCTTGAGGATGCAAGTTTTGCACCATTAAATTTTGGTTATGCGGATTTTCAATCACGGGGTAAGCGAGCATTAGATCTTGTTGGTCTGCATGGTTTAGATCAAGAGTTTATTTGGCAACTGAGTGGTGGGCAAAAGCATCTATTAGCATTGGCTGGTGCATTATCACTTGATCCAGATATTTTGATTATTGATGAACCAGTTGCACAACTTGATCCCCAGCATGCGGAAGAAATTTATTCGATATTGCGTAGATTAAATGAGGAGTTTGGCAAGACAATCATTGTCATTGAGCATCATACGGAGTTCATTGCAGAATTTTGCAAAGAAGTTATCTTAATGGATCAAGGACAAGTCATTTCAAAAAAACCAACAAAAGAAGCATTACAACATGTAGAAGAATTGATTGCAAGTCAGATTTATCCACCTCAAGTAACACAAGCGGCTTTTCAAGTTGGAAAAGGATATGCAATAAACTTACCGGTTACGTTGCCGGAAGCATGTGGCTTTTTTAGCAATGATTCATTACGTGAAAATAGAAGGGAAATAGATATTGATTTTGGTGTGCAACCGGTAGATCGATTACCTCTAATAGAAATGGAACAAGTGGCTTTTTCCTATAAAACTATTACCCGATCGAAAAAGCGCGTATTAAAAGAGGTTGATCTGACGATAAATCGTGGGGATCACATTGCGTTGGTGGGAAATAATGGTGCAGGGAAATCATCGTTAATGCGCCTTATTACAGGATTAGTTAAACCTGAGACTGGTAAAGTGATTGTGGACGGAATCAATACGCGTGACGTTTCGCCAGAGCATTTAGCTGATTTTATTACCTACGTGTATCAAAATCCTGAGCAAATGTTTATTGAAGATAGTGTACGAAAAGATGTGGGATTTTTTCTGAAGGCCCGGAAAGTAACTGATTATCAGAAAAAAGTCGATCAAATTTTAGAGCAATTTGACTTAACAGATTTACAAGACAGAGATAGTCGTTTAATGAGTGGTGGACAACAACGTCGTGCATCACTTGCGATTGGTGTTGCGATGGATCCGAAAGTGATTTTATTAGATGAGCCGACTGCTAATTTAGATATTGCTACCCGAAAGCATATAACAAAATTAATTGCACAGTTAAAAAGACAGGTTGGAGCAGTTGTGATCGCAACACATGATATGCAGCTTGTTGCAGAGTGGGCTAACAGAATTATTGTTTTGCATGAAGGGGAAATCATTCATGATGGTGATAGGAAATCAGTTTTTGGAAATACAGCGTTATTAGAGCGAGCAGGCTTAAAGGCTCCACAGATTTTTCAGCTTAGTCAAGCACTGCATATCAAACCGTATACGTATTCCGTAGCAGAATTTGTTGCTGCTTGGAGAGAGAAGGTAGAAACTGATGGAATATACGAGTAAGTTTACAGAGAAGTTGTCTGTTGAACAGATGAAAATTGAATTATTAAATACTGCTTATGGAAATGGGGATACGTTTTTAGCAAAACTAGACCCTCGTACACTATTTATCTGGTATCTCTTTTTTGGGATTGTCCCGTGGTTTATTCATAATCAGGTAGTATTATTCGGGATGTTTGTTTTGATGGTGGTCTTAACTGTGTTAACAAAAGTCAGTCCACTAATTGTGTTTATTCTTTGTTTAGGGTTACTAGGTCAAGGTGGGTATCTGTTGATTGCCTCACTGTTTTTTGGTGGAGATGGAACGGTGATTTTACCGTTACTACTGTTAACGTTAAAATTATCGGTCATTTCATTAGCTAGTATTACTGTGTTCTGCTCGATGGATCCAGAAAAGTTAAGTAATGGGTTGTTAAAAATTGGTGTACCAGGACAAGTATCGTTCAGTATTGCTTACGGTTATCGTATGCTTCCTAGTTTGTTAGAGGAATATCATCATGTGTTTCTGTCATTTCGGTTAAGAGGTAAAGCGCCAGATCGCCATGGATTTTTATATTGGCGTTCAATCGTATATTTTTGCAAAATAGCAGTATTGTCGTTCTATCCATTGCTACTCAGTACAGCAAAACGAGCAAGAACAACAGTTGAGGCATTAGAAACAAAAGGGAGTTTTTACGGCTTTAATCATCCTAAAGTAAAGAAAATAAAACTTGCTCATTTGCGAATGGGGACGCGTGATTATTTGTTCTTAGCTTTTTCAATTATTTACATCGTAAGCGTATTTACGTTAGGTAATTTCACTTCATAAAGGGGAGATTGTACAATGAGAATGGACTTTCATAGTCATGTGAAAATTTCAAAGAAATCAATGTTTATGCCAGATTATTTTGCTGAGATGCTTCACGAAGCAGAAAAAAATGGTTTGACTGCAATTGCAATGACAGAGCATTTTAACACGAAACGTTTCATGGATATATATGATTATATTGATCAACATTATTCGTATGGAAATGGCTATTACTTGGTTGAGGGCATGCGCGTTTTTCCTGGTATGGAGGTTGATGTAAAAGAAGTCGGTCATATATTGTTAATAGGCGATCGAGCGGATATTATTGCGGTTCGCGTTGCATTGGAATCTCATACTAACCCAGTAGATTTCATTCGGTTTAAAGATTTAATGGACCTTGCCGAAGGATATAATTTATTAAAAATTGGTGCACATCCATTTCGTCAAGGTACGCCGTTAACACATTTGCCAGTTGAGCAATTACGTAGATTGGATGCTTTTGATTTGAATGGGAAAGATTTATACGCACAGGGTATTGAACCGTATCGCGAACGTTTAGGTGAATTTGCAAATAAAATAGGCTTACCGATTGTAGGTGGTAGTGATACCCATCAATTCTTACAATATGGAGCAATTTATAATCAACTGAATCGAAACTGTGAAACGGTCAGCGAATTAAAAGAAGTAATCCAATCTGGAGATTATCAGGTTGAGGTTTCACGTGACTTAATGCTAAAAGTGAAATCTGCTGCTTTAGTGAAGAAATATATGAAAAAAATAGTAGAAGAGCATACACAACTTGTTTAAGATGGAGACCGAGCAGATTTGCTCGGTTTTTCTTTTTTTACTAGTTGTTTCTCTGTAAGCGTCAAATAGCCCAGACCTGAATAATAGGTGTGGGCTATTTGACGCATACCCTAAAATGGCTGAAAAACTCAAGGAATTTAAAATGTTATCACTTAAAATATCAATAACTGTGCTTTGATCATTTATGAAATATATGGTCATCAACCAAATAATTAAAACCCAACCAGGAATACCCCATCTTATTAAGTTTGAGCCGAATATCAATTATATTCCTCCTAATAATAGGGACCACAGGGACAGGAACACCCGTCCCACAATCAATCATCCATGATATCTGTCCTTATCATTTCTTCTATGGACAACTATGTAATTCTTGGCACACTCAATCACCAGCTTAGGTATAATACTAAGCATTGATTCTTTTATATACTGGACCGAAGTGCCTGCCCCTGTGGTCTCCTGACTGTGATTTGCTGCTGGAGTTTGTTAATGGTTCGGAGAGATCCTTTATACCCATTTTCAATGGTGCATAAGACCATGCTTGGTAGGACGGATAAGAAACAAATTATTATTGTAGAAGGTGGTCCAGGTACTGGAAGCGTGTTCTCGCGATTAATCTTCTTGTTGAAATGACTAAAAGAAATCTTGTCACACAGTATGTCACGAAGTATGCAACGCCTAGAAATATCTACGCGAATAAATTAAAAGGCACGTACCTCAACAATTATGCGCATATGTATTTACGCGGAATATTAAGGAGCGGAAACATTTTTTTCTTTATTTTGGTACTTCTAATGGACATTTTAAGAAGGAGTCAGAGTCTCGTATGCGCGCTTATCCAAATGAAGAGCCTGACACTGTTCAATTCTTAATTTTATCACGTAAAGCTATGATAAAATAAATCTATGGTTGAAAGGGTGAATGTTTTGGCTAAAAAAAAGAATAAATCGAATACACCACGACGTAAAAGAATGAAGCGGTCAAGTCGGTTACAAGCCGCAAAACATTGGATTCCTAAATACAATGGGAAAAACTTAGTAAGCGGATATAGTAACTATTTTGCAGTTGATAAATTGTGTGCTGTTAAGGAATTAGAAATGCTTGGTCATACTTTCAGTGATAAGTATAAGCAGGAATTAAAAGATAATATGATCCGAAGGCAGGTAAACAAAGAAAGAAGAAGAACAGAACATAGAAAACGGGAGCTAGAGATGGATTTATTTGAAGAAAGTGATGAAACCTTTGCTTTTATAGCGGGTTACACATCAGGAGGAGCCTCTTACGGAATTACTTGGGAAGAATGGGGGGATATAGAGAAGGGTGAAGAGGATTTAGAATCTTCTTTTGAAGAAGATGAAGTTGAAGGCGAAAATGGAGTGAACGTTGTACGAGATGAAGAAAAAAATAATGTCCAAATAAAAGAAGGTGCTTTTTCAAACAATCAGAAATCTGTAATTGAGATAGAAGAAGATGATTTACCATTCTAAATCCTACATTTATTCTTCTTGAGAATCGCTCAGTGATACAACATCATCAAGATTACCTCTAACTTCATCAGACATGATATTCCTCCTCGAATACTTCTATATAACAACATATGGAAGAAGTAAGATGTCCAATTACATATTTATGTATGGCCAATTAACCTGTGTTACTATAGAAGTAGATAAAAATGGATCCGTTACTTAATGAAGGAGAGAATACGATGATCGTTTATGAAGCAACAAAAGAGGAATTTCTAACCGATGTATTTGATGATCAACTAGTAAATAACATAACGCGAAATTACAATTCTCGCATTGGTAAGATTAATAAAAGTGAAGTTCGATCTTGGGATAATTCGATGCAATATATGTACCGCATCTTGAGTGACGCATCGATTCCGAATAATGCAGGAGTAGCGATTGAATTTAAGATTCCTTACACTTCAAAACGAGTCGATTTCTTAATCTCTGGTAAGGAAGACCTTGATAAGGACGCTGTCGTAATTATTGAGTTAAAACAGTGGGAAACGATTGAGAAAGTAGTTGGGAAAGAAGCAATCGTTAAAACAGCTATGAACCGAGGATTAGTTGAAACTACGCATCCGTCCTATCAAGCATGGTCCTATGCATCATTGATTCGAGACTATAATGAAAGCGTTCAAGACGATAAAATCAATTTATATCCATGTGCTTACTTACATAATTATATTGATTTAGGTGAACAAGATCCTTTAACGGATGACGTGTATAGCTTTTATGTCGATCAAGCCCCTACTTTTGTAAAAGGAAGTGCTAGTAAGCTTAGATCATTTATTAAACGGTACATAAAGTTTGGAGATAATAAAGAGAATTTATATAAAATTGAAAACGGGCGTATTCGTCCATCGAAATCATTGCAAGACGCATTGGTAAGTATGCTAGCAGGTAATGAAGAATTTATGATGATTGATGAACAAAAAGTGACCTATGAAACAGCGATTCAATTAATTAATGATGGGCTTCGGACGGATACGAAACAAATCATGATTGTAGAAGGTGGGCCAGGTACTGGAAAGTCTGTTCTCGCGATCAACCTTCTTGTTGAATTGACAAAAAGAAATCTTGTCACACAGTATGTGACGAAAAATGCTGCGCCTAGAAATATTTACGCGAATAAACTAAAAGGCACGTATCGTAAAACGCATATTGACAACCTGTTCAAGGGTTCAGGGAGTTACGTGAATGCAGAAAAAAATGAATTTGATGTTCTAGTTGTAGATGAGGCGCATCGTCTAAATGAGAAGTCTGGCATGTTTCAGCATCTTGGTGAAAACCAAACAAAAGAAATTATTAACGCTTCAAAGTTAGCGGTGTTCTTTATTGATGAAAGGCAAAAAGTGACCCTGAAGGATGCAGGTAGTATCGATCTGATTAAGAAATTCGCCTTGGAACAAGGGGCTTGTTTAACGACAACTAAATTGGAATCACAATTTCGATGTAACGGATCAGATGGTTATCTCGCATGGGTGGATGATGTTCTGCAAATTCGTGACACGGCAAATACTCTACATATGGGTGCTAGTTATGATTTCAGAATTTTTGATGATCCGAATGAAATGCGAGCAGAAATTGTGCGACTTAACAAGGTGAAAAACAAATCCAGAATGGTAGCTGGTTACTGTTGGAACTGGGTAAAAGAAGGTAAGAATAATTCTTCTTTTCATGATATTGAAATAAAAGAATATAACTTCGGGATGAGTTGGAATCTGGATAACACGTCTACTACATGGGCAATTGATGAAGAGTCAGTCAATGAAATAGGATGTATTCACACATGCCAAGGGTTAGAGTTTGATTATGTCGGTGTTATTATTGGTAACGATCTAGTTTATCGTAATGGTGAAGTTGTCACCGATCACACCAAAAGGGCAAAAACGGATAGATCCCTATTTGGATTAAAGAAAATGTTGAAAGAAAAACCTGAAGAAGCGGAAAGAGTAGCAGATGAAATTATTCGTAATACTTATCGGACATTAATGACAAGAGGTCAAAAAGGCTGTTTTATCTACTGTACAGACAAAGCATTAGAGAGTTATTTCAGAGACCGCCTTGCACGAACCTCTGTCATATATGAAGAAAATGAATTCTTTAAATCAAATGAAAAAGTAGCTGAGAATAAGGGAACGTATTAACAAAAGGGAGTTATTTAAATGACGAACAAAAAAGGCGCTACTATTGAGCAGCTGATCGAGCAAGTGATCGATTTTCGAGATGCACGAGACTGGCAACAGTTCCATAACCCAAAAGATCTTGCCATTTCACTTTCGTTAGAAGCAAGTGAATTACTAGAAAATTTTCAATGGAAAACGAGTGAGGAAGCTGTTAAGGAAAAAGAAAAGGAGATAATTGATGAATTAGCCGATGTCTTTATCTATACCATGATGTTAGCGCATGAGTTGGACATTGACTTAACTGATGCTGTTACAAAAAAACTCGAGAAAAATCAAGTGAAGTATCCTGTTGATAAGGCCAAAGGAAGTCGGAAGAAGTATGGGGAGTTGTAAATGTAATAATAACGGGTATCTTTAAACTGTTTTATGATATTTGCTTGAATGATAATTAATGAAAAAGATCAGCACTTATTCACAGGTGTTTTTGAACAAGTTAGAAATTAAAGACTCGTTTCTACTTTCTGTCTAATATCTATACGGTAAGATCTCTGTAGTATGATGCCAAGCGATATACATAAGAAAATCTATGATAATCTATGCTAGATAAAAAGGGATTGATTAAATGAAAAACTATTGGTTTATTACGAGGCCTAAAAGAAAACTCATATCTGTTCCAGAAATTCTTTCAGCATTTATTGCAGGTTCATTAAATGACCAGTGGACTGGACAGGTTGGGAAACATATTGATTTTGAAGAAGTATTAGAGAAACAAGGCTTAAAAAGAAGAGGAGACAGACGTGATCAAGGGGGAAGCGGTGGAAGAACCTATGTATCGTGGCTATTTAGTCTTGGTCTTTTCTTCAAAAAAGATGGTAAAATACAGACTACTTTGGCTGGTGATGCTTTACTAAATGGAGAACCACCAGTTGAAATACTGAAGCACCAAGTATTAAAGTTTCAGTATCCATCGCCATACTCTATTCTACCAGCAGTTCGTGTAAGTGACAGATTTAGAATAAGGCCAGTTTTATTCATCCTAAAACTAATAATGGACAACAGAATAGAATACCTTACTCAAGAGGAGATAGCTAAAATAGTTATAACTGAAGCAGAAAACGAGTCAGAGAAGAATTTCCAATATATTATTGAAAGAATCTTAGCTTTTCGTAACTTTGGAGATTCGGTATTGCCAACTGATTTCAATGAACTTTATCCATCGAGAAGTGGTGTTCAGTCTTTTGATAAGACCGTAAGTATGTTATCAGATATAGCAAATACTTTTATTAACTGGATTGAGTATACCCAACTTGCTGCAAGAGACGAAAAACATCTAAAAGTAGTTCCTGGGCAAGAAGTTGAAATTGCTGAAATTATTGAGAATTCACCTAACTTAATAACGAGGTGGGAGGATGAAGAATACTTTCAAAGGCGCTATGGTGTTGATCCATGGCATAGAAAAGATACACGCAATTTAAATGAAACTAGAACGGTAACTGCTCAGTTAATAGCTCAGAAAATGGTGCGGACTAAATTTCTAAGTATGGCAGCCAAATCACCTATTACAGAAGTTAATACGCCTATTATTGAGTCAATTTACTCTTCAACAGGGATTACACATTCTATTATTGAAGAAGAATTAGCAAGTTTTGCGAATGGTGCCCTGGACTCATTTGAAGCATCTTACTTCGATATGTCACTAAAAGGACGAGATCAGTGTAGAGAATTTGAGTTAGCTACCGTTGAGTTATTTCAAAAGGCCTTTGACTTTGATTCTTCTCATGTAGGTGATAAGGGAAAGCATCCAGACGTGCTTGCTGTATCGGAAGATTTAAGCGGAATTATTGATTCAAAGGCATATGCTAGCTATACTATATCAAATGACCACAAAAATCGTATGGTGCACAATTATATTCCACCTTATATTAATAAAATTCCTAATTTAGAATTCTTTATGTACATTTCAGGAGGGTTTGGTAAAAATTTTGATAAACAAGTTGAATTAGTAGCACAAGAAGCAAATATAAGAGGGTGTGGGATTACTGCCAATAATATTATTAAGTTGGCTAGAGAATACAAATCGAATAATTGGAAACCGTGTGATTTGAAACGTCACTTTACTCTTAATAGGGAAATCAGGCGTGCAGATTTCACCTGATTAAATTTGCTGCAAATGTTTGTTCTATAATGTATAATGAAAAATATGTCGATTTACAATTAGGGTAACCATACATTAGGGGTGTTATAGATGATTTTTAAAAAAGGTGAGATTTTTTGTGGCCCTGGGGGGTTATCATTAGGTGCAAAACAAGCAAAAGTAGAAGGTCTAGACGGGGAAGTATATACGATTGAACACCAGTGGGCAAATGATATAGATAATTGGGCTTGTGAAACATTTAGGCACAATATATGTCCTGGTGATCCTGAATCTGTTATTCAACAGGATGTTAGAGAGTTAGATATCGAATCACTATCTCCTATAGATGGATTTTCTTTTGGCTTTCCATGTAATGACTTTAGTGTCGTAGGTAAGCATAAAGGTTTTGATGGTGAATATGGTCCTTTGTATACTTTTGGTGTTCGTGTATTAAATGTCCATCAACCGAAATGGTTCGTTGCTGAAAATGTAGGTGGATTAGAGAGCGCAAATGGAGGAGCTGCATTTTTCAAGATTCTTGAAGACCTTGAAAAAGAGGGTTATGTACTTACGCCTCACCTATATAAATTTCACGAATATGGTGTACCTCAAAAAAGAAGCCGTATTATTATCGTGGGAATTAGAAAAGATTTAGGTTTAGAGTTCAAAGTACCTAAACCTATCTATGATGGTACTATAAATCCATTCGTTACAGTAAGACAGGCATTCGAGGATAAACCGATTAAAGAAGATGCCTTTAATAATGAACTTACAAGGCACAATGCTAAAGTTGTGGAAATGTTAAATTATATACCGCCTGGTGAAAATGCTTGGTATGAGGGTATTCCACAAGAATTAAGGTTAAATGTCAAAGGAGCAAAACTTAGTCAGATTTATAAACGACTTCATCCTGACTTTCCATCCTATACTGTCACAGGAAGTGGTGGCGGCGGTACCCATATGTATCATTATGCTGAACCGCGGGCTTTGACTAATCGCGAAAGGGCACGATTACAAACGTTTCCTGATGATTATGAGTTTTTGGGACCAAAAGAACAGGTAAGAAAGCAAATTGGAATGGCAGTACCTACTCTTGGAGCAAAAGTAATTTTCGAAGCAATCCTCAAGACATTTGCAGGGATAGAGTACGAACATATTGAGCCTAAATGGAAAGCAGTCCTTCAAGACCCAAAACCTAAGCGGAATAGGAAGAATGCTTATTCGAAAACAAAGGTAGACTAACAAATTATTGTTAACAAATGAATAAGATAATAAATTTAGAAGGCAATAGATTGTACATTGCCTTCTTTTTATTTTTTTAAATAGAATTTTATTTGTGAAAAAAGTGAAAAATTCTAAAATTTATTAAATAAAAATTAGCATGATAGAGATTACTGCTTTCCTATTCAATCATACGGTATACTTTAGCAATTGAGTATGTTGAAAATTAGAAGGCTAGTAGTAAAAGGAAATAATTTCATAAAGTATGAGTCTACCTCGGTGCAATATTGATCCCTACATTAGTATGGTTAATTCGATTTTTCTGGAAAATAAATAAATTTATAGAGGATTTAGTAGAAAATTGTAGAATCTCTTAGTATGAGATATATGTATAAAATGGAAGATGGATTTGTATAGAAAGGTATGAAGATGTAGATACAGTAATTTAGTTAATATAAATTCCTTTATTAACAAAAATTGAAATATACCTTATTTCTGTGACGCTTTGGATAATAGAACATTTTAAAGAAATATTCCAAGTAGAGCTCAAAGAACATTCAGATTCCCTTAACCTGTTGACCTCAATTGTAGATTATGTACGAGCGCATTGAGAGAATTACAGGTTACATTCTCAATGAATACTATTGTTAAAAGGTGGGATAAAAATGGCTTTAATTGTTGAATCGAAGTTTAATAGGGTAGATAAGCATAAGAAGAATGTGCATGAAGAGGTTGAATCAACTTATTCAATTTTTACAGCTAATAGTGGTGAAAAGTATATACAAATTGATACTTATGGAAAAAGTGATAGAGAAATACCTGGAAAGGTAAGCCAATCGATTCAGATTAATAAAACAATGGCTAAAGAACTGCTTAAATTGATAGAACATGAATTTAATTTATGACTCTTATACATTATAGATAATTTTAGCTTATTGTTGACGAATTTCAACATGCGGTAGCAAATTCCTACCAGCAGTCGTTAAGGCACTTCATCCGAAAGTGGTATTAGAGTTAATAGCAACACATGAACGAATGGTTGGACAAGATGTACTTTCTCTATTTTGATGGGCAGATTGCATCGGACATGAGATTAACGGAAGCTATAAACAGAAAACTATTAAGTCCGTTTCGGTATTGTTGTAACAGTAGGAAGAGGATTGCAAATAACTCAAGATAAAGAATGTTTAACAGTTTTAGATTTTGTGGACAAGATCAACTTTAGTGCCAAAAGTAAATAAGAGTATCGTTTTGTAGTCTTCTGTAAAGGGGGCTACTTTTCTTTGATCAATTGTTCTACAACAGGAATGTCTGCCGGTGCCCGTTGAAGTGAAGCTAGATTGCCACGTTTTAGCCAAATTAATTTATCATGCTCACTTTTTTGTGGTGTCCCTTCGATCACTGTAGCTTTAAATGCAATAAGTTCTATAATAAATGTCTCGTACTCGTGTGTATGTTCAGTGAAAATATCACTTGTTTCTATTTTGCAATTCATTTCTTCTTTGATCTCCCGGATCAGAGCAGTATAAACATCTTCTTCTTTTTCCACTTTCCCTCCAGGAAATTCCCACATATTCGGCATTGCCATATCTGTAGAACGGAGTGCACAAAGTATCTCTTTGTTCTCATTTTCTATTATTGCAGCAACAACTTTTACCGTTTTCTTCAAGGTTTAATCCTCCTATTATTGTACTTTTTTAATGATAGCATGAGGTCAATTAGCAATGCTATAAGAGACAAAGCAGCTCAACGAGCATCCAAGGATAATTGTTTAATTGAATGAATTAAAGCAAAGTTTAAGTTTGAAAACCTTTTAATATAATTATGGTAAATTGGCAGTATTGAAAAAATAGAAGTAGAGAGTTGACTTTTCCCCTCAAAAGTTTGGTGAAAAGAAAAAGGAAGCAGAGAACTGAATTGTATCCTGCTTCCTTTTATATCCTAGCCACTTCTATCAGTAGTCATTTCATCAACCTTGATAAGCTCAAAATCTCGCTCCGTAACGATATAATTATGATAGAAATTTTTATCAATACCCGTTAATCGATGGAAGAAATCAATCTCAACCATCCAATCCTTTTCAATCATCCGATCCATTTTTATTAGCCCTTTTTTTACGATGAAATCAAGAATGCTTTTCACCTTTTGTGGTTTTTGTATCGGTAAAACTTCATCTAAAGGTTCCTTTTTTAGATATCCTTTTCGATGCAGCGCTGCGTAAAAATTGCGGTGTTTTTTAGCATCGAATACACCTAAATGAAGAGCTCTGTATCCTAAAACTTGTAGAGATGTTGTCCATTTCTTTTTTAAATCGATATACGCATCAGGATTTGTAACAGATACTACTGCATTCATATCTTCTAAAAAAGCTTCTTCGGGTAAAAGGAAAGCCCCCGCAAATAGGTTCGCTTCGTTCTCCAATGCTTTATGTTCTTTACGATCCAAATTAGTAAATTCTACTTTATAGTGAAGTAATAAATGACCAAGTTCGTGCGCTATATCAAAATTCCTGCGAACGGCAGAGCGCTTTAAATTGCCTAACATAATAAAAGGTCGATCAGTTTCTGTCCATAAGCTATAGGCATCAATCTCTTCACCAATCGATTTTTCGAACAAGAACACACCGCTTTTTTCTATGAAAAAAATAAGATTGTTATTATTGTCATTACTAAGACCTAGCTTTTCACGAGCGAGTTCAGCTACTTTTGTTATTTGAATCTTTCTATCATCAGTCGAGTGATTTAAGTAGTGAATAACTTCATCTCTTAATTGAATGATTTTTTGCGTAGGTAGTTGTAAATTCGCTGTAATATAGTTGACAAAGCAATCTAAATACTCGACATGCTTTGCTTCTGCTTGTGTTTTTGAGATGACATTCATTACCTTTGACCGATAAGCAATATTCATCACGGCGATATTTTCGGGTGCAAGATAGCGTTGCAAAACATCTTGTTCATAAAAATATCTACTTTTCACATGAAATATTGATTTTAAATCATTTACAATCTGCATCTTAGGTGAGGTATAGTTATTCTCGTATTGCCAGACTGCCTGTTCTGTTACTTGTAACATTTCAGAGAGCTGTTTGCGTGAATAGCCATGCATGATTCGAAGATTTGTTAAATTCTCACCAATAAACATACCGCTCCCCCTTATCTAAAAAGGTTTAATTGCTTTCTTCTTCCCCATCCTCGAGGATTCCTATATCGAAAGCTGCAGGATCAATTATATCATTATCTTGTTCTGGTGCAATAATTTCTCGTTCTTCATCCGTTAACTCGGAACCAGAGATATATTCTGATAGATCTTCTATTTTATAAGCTTTATTATTATCTGGGTTAGGAAGATAATGCATAATTTCTGAAATTTGATAAGCGTCATCAATTTTGTAAGTAAGAATATGAAATTCATTATAAGAAGATTGAAAATGTCCTAATTCGTCTTTTATTTGTTTATCTGGGACAAATAAAGACAGTTGTTCGTTATTCTGACTAGATGGTTGACTATAGGCATCAAATGGGAATTCAAGGTTTTGATTTATTTTTGAAAGTTCGTGGAGGTATGTTCGACGCGGTCCCTTGTTATTTTTATTAGGGATAACTGCCTGTGAGAAACAATTTTCGTTAAAATAGTCGGCATTCTTAATAAGAAAAAGTTTTTTTGTTTCCCCGTGAATAAATTGCAAGTAATCCCATGTTAGTCCTGCTTTTGCTTTTTTAAAAGTTAAGTTTAGCTCCGGGCTCGTCTCAGCCAACCTACTCTCTATAAAATTTCCTTTGGTCCATGCAAAAGCTGAGCTTATTTTCATCTTTTCATGACGGTCTTTACGATGTTCGATATAATCTCGATATCCATCCACAATAGCAGTAACAATTGTCAAACTATCTTTTGAATCGAATCTATAGTGTTCCATACCAACCACTCTCCTCGTAAATATAGTTATGGTATCATTTTACAACAATAATAATAGAAAAGAAATGATTTATATTGATTTTTTTAAAGTAATGATGAAAATAGTTGGTAATTTTATAGTCGATGTTTTTTTGTATAGTCGTAACTGCAAAAAAGGATTGCCACAGCTAAAAACGTATATGCAAGCAGAATCTAAAATGCAATACGTTATTGTGACTGATGAATTAGTTGTGAATCAAGAGGTTGGTCGGCATATATCGCTAAAAGATGATGTAGTAGCAACTATACCAACCGAGGCAATTTAACACTTTGAATAGAAGTTGTTAACTAACTAGTGTTTAGTAATGTTTTTTTACGGATAATTCTTAGTATTTCCAAAATAAGTGTTTTTTTTTTCTGATATAATATTATGTAGCTTATTAAATATACCGAATTTACTAAGGAGGCAAATAAATAATATGAATGAGGTCTTACATCAAAAACAATGTACACGTAAGCGCCAGTTGGAAATATAGATGGAAATATTCATTATTTGGGATGAAATATGCAGATAATCTCATTAAGTCGAGTCTAAAATCAATTGGTATAATGAAGGTAGTAGGGTTAAATAAATTCTATGCAGGAACAGCTCTTGGAGAAATGCATAAATATCGAGATGGTATCATTCGCCGAGAGACAGAAGAAAAAGCGGTAAAGGAAGTGTATATACTAACACCTACTAAAACAGTTCAGGCAGAAACGATGCGATATTTTCAAGAGGACTTTCATGAAAAATATCGAATGGGAGCTATTCAACTAGAGCCAGGAGGAGTTAGTGAGGATTTTGAAGATAAGATTTTAGCCATTGTTAAAAGTATGTGGTCCTAATTGGAATTGAACTTTAATAACAGAAGTGCTTATCAGCTCAATCGGTTTGATAGCACAATTAGAACATTCAAGTGATTTTTCACGCTTGTACCAAAAGGTTGATCAATTAAATCCGCTCTAGGTATTGAGAGTAGATCAGTTTGAGAATTCATCATTGTAAAAAAAACTGGCACCTCCCGGGATTTGTCGGATGTAAACATTTTCCCGTTGGTGACAGCACCCTCCAATTAACCGGCAATTGCAAACACTGTATCGAGAGAGTTCAAAAACTACCAATTATGCTATTAGCTACTAGTAGATTTCCTTTTCAAACGTATCTCCATTGTTATAAATCACTTTCAAGACTAGACGCATGTCTTCGAAGTCTTCTAGCTGACTGTGGTGAAAATAGCGGGAATTCGGGTTGTTTTCGTCATATGGTTCTAACTCTAGATTTTCTTCGTCAATTAATCTACTATTCTCGTATTTCAGGAGATAAGCTTCTTCGATATAAACAGATGTGTCCACCATATGATTTTGTACCCAAATCGTATGAGGGACGTCGCCATCACTAATATGCATATCTGCATAAATCAATCCATAATTACTCATTCCTAGATATCCTAGATTATCAGTCTGTAACGATCCGCTTTTGATCCTATCATCATCAGATACCGATACATAATACGAAAGTTCTGCATGAGAAGCTTCTTCTATCGTTTCTATTGATAATTCTACATGATCATGCGACGTAATTTCCCATTCTGGCTCAAGATCCAAATCAAAAGGCACTTTTACATGAAATAGTCCTCTTTCAAGCTCCACGGCTGGAATAGATGTGTACGTTTCTGTATCACCAAAAGCATAATGAAAGACCACGTCTGCATCTTCCTGATATTCTTTCACCTGCCATTGGAACGTTGCCTCCACGTCCCCACTTTCCAATTTCTCCGTATTGATCTCCATCGTTATCGCGCTAATCAAGCTTTGTTCTTCTGTAAACTCATTTAGTACATCGTGGAGTTTGTTTGTTTGGTAATCTACTTCCTCAATGATTCGAGCTTCGCTATCAGAAAGCCTGAATACTTGATTTTTTATTTGATCTAACAAGCTGAAGTTCATTCCTAAACTAACAACTAACATAACCAATACAATAACAGTAAAATAATTTATTTTTTCACCCATTAGTGAAGCTCACGCCCTTTTTGCTAGTATAAATACATGTTCAAATCCTACATATATAATACTTGTAATTCTTGCTTCTAACAACCAGTTTAAGGGAAAAACATGATCTAGCTGTCTTGTTCCCACCATCCTTATCCATCCTATAAATTTTGGGAAGATCAGACGCGATCAAGGGTAAGAACTCTGAGTAAAAATCCACCCTTTTCTCGAGAACTCAAACGAATAGAAATAAATGTTAACTTTAGAGAATATTAGTGCTATAGTATTGAATATTGGATAATAATGTTTGCGTAGAAGCTAAGTATAGGATATTACAATGAACTTTAGTGATTCTTTTTTGCTAAGATAGGGGCGGTGTTTAGTATGCAAGATGACAATGAAGTATCAGTTTCCAGTCAGATTAGTCCACGTATAATTGGGCGTTTGCCTTTTACAGGCCGGTGGTTAGTAGGTTCTACTCCAGCAAAGCGGATTCCCAGTCACGGTACAGATCGGTTTGGGGTAGGTTATGCTATTGATTTCATTGCAGTGGATGAAAAGAATCGAACAAGTTCATCCATAACCTGGCGTACACTTTTAGGTACCGAGTCTCCGAATATTTTTTATGCATTTGGTAAGCCAGTTGTTTCACCTGTTTCCGGAAAAGTAGTCAGTATTCATAATGGCGAACCTGACCATGAAGCAAGACGTTCCATTTTCACCTTAATTCCTTATATGTTGGGGCAAGGAGATAGGATTCGTAAGGGACCGGAAGCAATTGCAGGGAACTATATCATCATTGCACCAGATAATTCAGATTCATTTATTGCCATCGTTCACCTACAGTTAGATTCATTTGTAGTGGAAGAAGGGCAGTCTATATCAGAAGGACAACATATTGCTAATTGTGGGAATTCCGGAAACTCAACGCAACCTCATATTCATATTCAAGCAATGACTAGTACAGACTTTTCGATTACGAGGGGCGTCCCGTTGTACTTTCGTGAGTTTTCCCAATGGAATAAAAGGAGAAGAGAGCCAAAGACTCGTAAAAATGCTTTTCCAGATGCTCATACGATTGTGTGTCCGGGGTAAATGATTGGATAAAGAAACGATTAAGAAATCTACTGAAGAATTAGACAAATCTTACGTAGGTAAAAGTAGCAAGAAGAATTTTGAGAACTTGATGATTTTTTTATATCGGTGCAACCGTCCGTAAAAACTCCCGCATCAAAACGAATAGAAAATAAAAGTTGTTTAAACGGGGATAACGGACGTCGGCGACTCGAAGGCTTCAAGGGACATTAGAGGTCTCTACAAAAAATCAGTGGGGAAGATCGAAAGCTTCCCACTGATTGAAGTTCCTTTTACATAATATTCTTTGATCCGAGTGAAAGTCGCATTGCGAGTTTGCTCGGGTCTTTTTTTGTTAGCAAGCGTTGTGTATAAATATACGATATGGATAGAGGAATAATGGCACTAAACCAAGCAAGTGGGTTTGCGATAATTGCTCCATTAAACCCAAAGTACTGTGCTAAGATAACCGCTCCAAAAATACGTGCGATGAGTTCCATGATGCCAGCAAGTGTGGGAGCAAAACTATTTCCTAATCCTTGGAGGGTATGTCTCAAAACAAAAACTAACGCTAACAAGACATAAAATGGTGATTGAATCCGAAAAAACTGTTCGGTTAATTCTAAGACGGCAGTGTTATTATCGCTAACAAAAAAGGACGCTAAAAATCGACCGTTAAAGAAGAGAATAAACCCTATGAATACGGAGTAACTAAGCGTAATTTTTAACCCCGCACGCATGCCTTGCTTTATTCGATCAAACTTTTCACCCCCGAAGTTCTGTGCGGCATATGTGGACATGGCAATACCGAATGTTGGTAGTGGCATCGTTAAAAGTTGATCAATTTTCTGTGCTGCTGTATAAGCCGCAACAGATAATGCCCCTAGTTGGTTCAACATAACTTGTACAGCGATCGAACCAACAGCAATAATCGAGTATTGGAATCCATAAGGCAATCCAATACGTAAGTGTTCTTTGTATTCTGCCCATGCAAATGTCCAGTCAGATTTATGAACACGTAAAATGGGCACGTATTTTTTAATATAAATAAGGCAAAGAAGTGATGCAATGATCTGAGAAATAATTGTTGCATAAGCGGCACCAGACACGTTCATGCCGAATCCTAAAATAAATACATAGTCTAATATAATGTTCAAAACAGATGTTACGATTAAAAAGATTAATGGGGTACGACTGTCCCCGATTGCCCGTAAAATATTGGAGAGGAAGTTAAAAAGAACGGTAGCACCAATCCCCATGAAAATCACCACGAGATAGTCATACGCTTCATCAATAATTTGTGGTGGTGTCTGCATCCATTCTAGAATATTTCGAGTATTCGCTGTTGCGAGAATAGTTAAGATCACACTAGCAATACAAATAATAATAAGACTAGCCCCAAGGCTTTGTCGTAGTCCTTTGATGTCTTTTCTACCAAAACGTTGAGCGGTAATTACTGCTAAACCCGCGGTTAAACCAATCGCCATCCCCAATATCAAGAAGACGATACTTCCGGTGGAACCAACCGCTGCTAGTGCGTCCATCCCCAGGGTCTGACTAACAATAAACGTATCAGCCATACTATACAACTGTTGAAATACATTACCGATCAACATTGGTAATGTAAAAAACATAATTAATTTAAACGGATTCCCCGTTGTCATATCTCTACTCATCTTGTATCCCCTTAAAATTAATCTTCCTCTGAACATTATAGTCCTAATAGG
>NZ_JAPRAT010000037.1 GCF_026805325.1 Natronobacillus azotifigens | reverse complement strand
CGAATGGTGTTGAAGTTGTCCATAATAAGAAGAAATATGATATACTAAATGAGAAAACGTAAAAAATTCATTTAACCATGTAAACTCAGTATAGTACAAAATTCATTAAGATCAGCGAAAGGATCATATATATGGAAGAAATAAGTAAAGAGAATCAATATTTTCAAGAATTAGATGACAATACACTTGATCTTGTTTCTCAAACGTTTAAGGCATTAAGTGACCCAACACGAATTCGCATTTTATATTTACTGTCTCAAAAAGAATGTGCTGTGAATGAAATGGTTGAGTCATTGAATCTTAAACAGTCAACCGTTTCTCATCAATTACGTTATTTAAAAAATTTAAGATTGGTAAAAAACAGACGTGAAGGAACTACATTATACTATTCCGCAGATGATCAGCACGTTCTTAAATTGCTAAAAGAATCCATCGAGCATTCTCTACACTGCTAGAACACATGTCCATTCGAAAAAGAATGGATTTTTTGTTGCTCTTTATATCGGTATATGATAATATGATCATATATTAAATTAGGAGGAAATGATATGTCTAACATCCATGAACATCATGATCACAATCATGGCCAAACACCCATTGTGATGTATTTTATTGGTTTGACTTTGGCAATTATCGCTTTGTTTTTGAATGAAACTTATGAAATCTTACAGAACACGTTATTTTCTGTTGCAACGGTTACTGCTGGGTATCACGTTGTTATCCTCGAGGGAATTGGAGAAACAATAGAAAATACAAGAACAAGAAAGTGGTTTACACCCAACTCTCATATTTTGATGGGGTTGGCTGCACTAGGTGCTTCTCTTATCGGAGAATTTTGGGAGGGATCACTTTTAATTCTCATTTTCTCAGGTGCTCATTTTTTAGAAGAGTATGCAGAGGGAAGATCTAATAGAGAGATTACTAAGTTAGTTGAAATGAACCCAACAAAGGCGCGACGAATTACTTCAAATGGAAATATTCAAACCGTTGCTATAAACCAACTTAAAATTGGAGATCATGTTCAGGTAAGAAACGGTGATCAAGTACCTATCGATGGTGTGATACTATCTGGCGAGACATCCATTGACGAGTCATCCATTAATGGAGAAAGTATTCCAAAAGAAAAAACAAAAGGAGACCTCGTTTTCGGAAGTACAATAAACGGAACAGGTACGTTCACAATGGAGGTTACAAAGGAGAACGACGATACTGTCTTTTCAAAAATTTTGCAACTGGTGAATCAAAACCAGAACAACCAGACAAAAGTTGGAAACATCATTAAAAAGTTTGAGCCGAAGTATGTGACATTCGTGTTGATCGCCATTGTCTCATTTATCGTGTTGGCTCCGCTCCTATTGAATTGGACATGGGAACAAAGCATTTATAGAGGATTAGTTTTGTTAGTTGCTGCGGCTCCTTGTGCTCTAGCGGCAGCTACTGTATCCGTTACATTATCAGCAACGTCCAATCTTGCTAAAAAAGGAGTATTATCAAAAGGGAGCTCCTATTTATCTCAATTTGCCAACATTGAAGCCATTTCTTTTGATAAAACGGGAACAGTAACAAAAGGAAAACCAGAAGTAACCAATGTGCATTTTTCTGACGCTGTAAATGAAGAAGAACTGATAGATATCATCGTTGCCTTAGAAAAAGAATCCAACCACCCACTTGCAGATGCAATTTTGAAAAAATTCGAAACAAAAAATAGATTAGCTATTCCAGTTACGAATCAAATAGGTAAAGGTATAGAGGGAAAATATAATGGTCATTATTACCGAATTGGCAAGCCAACCTCATTTATACGTGTTTCCGATAAGTTTTCCAAATTAAATAATAACTGGGCGTCCGAAGGGAAAACAGTTGTTTATCTAGCAAAAGATGAAGAAGTGATTGGATTGATTGGATTAATGGATCTACCAAATGATCAAGCCAAATCAACAATCGACTATTTCAAACAACAAGGTATCCACACAACATTAATTACGGGCGACTCTAAAAAAACCGGGGAAGCGGTAGCCAAAAATCTAGGAATCAATGAAGTCATTTCCAATGTAATGCCAGAAGATAAATCAAATAGGATAAACGAACAAAAAGAACGACATGGCGTTACTGCTATGGTAGGAGATGGAGTGAACGATGCACCTGCATTGGTGAATGCAGATGTAGGAATTGCTATGGGTAACGGAACAGATGTGGCTGTTGATGTGTCTGACTTAGTACTGATGCAAAATGATTTATCTAAATTGGTGCAAGCTCATAGAACGGCTCAGAAAATGAATCGTGTGATCTGGCAAAACATCATCTTCTCTATGTCGGTTGTTGTCTTTTTAGTTGTTGTGACATTCTTAGGTTTAACTGATATTGCGATTAGTGTAATTATCCATGAAGGAAGTACACTAGTTGTAATTCTCAATGGACTTAGGCTATTACGAACGATTGATCCACTAAAATTGAAATCCTAAACAAAAAGAAGTGTTTCGTTTTCATTCTTGAACTACAAAAACAGAAACACTTCTTTGCTATACTTTAAAAAAATGTAACTCACGACATGATCCGACGACCATGTTAAAAAAGCCCTGTTGGATGAAAAAACAGGACTTTAAGTGTAATTATTATAACAATCAGTCGGAGTTTTTAGGTATACCCCACTGATTGTTAGCCCTAAAGGATGACCTAAAGGCTCTTGAACCATTCGGGGCTAACGTCGGTTACTCCCACTTAAACAACTTGGTATTCTCGTTGTTTTGAAGTGGAAGTCTTACGAACGATTGCTCCGGGATAAAGTTTTATTTTTGATAAGAAAAATGCGTAATGTTATAAGTCTTTTGCTCTCAAATTCCACCCCCTGCTGTTATCCATAAAAAGTTTCATTATTTCATCTGATCGGGACTAAAAGGTTTAACCGAAAAAATTTAGAACAAATTAAAACAGGTTAATAGTTACTATCTTGTCTCGTAAAATTCACTTCATTTTTGGATAAATATGCCTTTTGGATATCTGTTTCAGAAAACCCTAGTTTCACTCCTAAAAATAAAAAGGACTGAAATAGTGCGAGATAATTCGCTTCTGTACTGTTTTGTTTGAATGCTATCACAGAATCAAACAAATCATTAAATGCCTCTGTTGTTTCTTTTGCATCAACTTTTACAGTACTTGCCTCTATTTCTTCCCGTTGATAGCTCTGATCAATGCCTATGGATAAGATAAAATGAAGGCCATCAACATATTCTTCTAAAATGACTTGTTGTTCACTTGCCTTCTTGTGACTCCAAAATTTAAAACAACGCGTCTCGTTTGCAAGTTCTCCTAGTTCCACTAATAGAGCTAAAATTTTCTTGTCAAACAAATCTGTTGCCTTCACACCATGATTATTCTGAATATACTGATCTAGTTTTTGCTGCATCGTAAACAACTGTGTCCAGTTCATCTTGTACCTCGTTTCTTTATTTAGGTTTCAAATTTTATCAAGGCTACCATTCTCTAGCTTAAGAATTCTCGAATGGTAAAAGTAATTTCTTTTCTGCGGAAAAAATATAAAAATGGAACAATTCCTACTAACATTCCGGTTGAATGTAGTGGTGAAAAATTGGATATGGATTGCCCGATCGCTGTGTATATAATCGCTACAGGAACATTAGCTACTAATGAAGAGCGAAAATAATCTTTGAATTGTTTTGATGATTCATAGATGAGAAACGATAATAGATGAAAATGAATAAATGGGATCAATCGTAAAACAGCTATCTGCCCAGTTGTCATTTGAGTATCACGACCAATTAACTTTTTTTTCATTTTAAAAAGTCTTGCTGTTGTACTTGGCATAGAATTTGCCATGAAAAAGAAAATCATGCTTGATAACGTGATCCCGATGATTGAGAGCGCAATTCCTGGGATAATTCCAAACACAAGTCCACCGAGAATACATAATAATACGACAGGAATAAAAAAGATTGGTCGTATGATATGCAATGCGATAAATAATAATGGAGCAAAAATTCCACTCGTCTCGATGACTAACGTTAGATATTCATCCAAATTTTCCATCAGTAATCCTCCTCACTATGTCCCTATAATTATATGAAAAGAGACGAGCCATCTATGACAGGTTATCCTGTAAAGATAATTTACGAAGAAAAGTGTGAATAGAAAACTCCTTATAGCAATGCGAGCGCCATGTATAAAAAAATAGCTTGGCTGAGGACTAATAATGGCATTCCCATTCGAAAAAGCAGGCGTTTTGTTTTATGTCGGTATGTATTCATGCCAATCACACAACCAAGTGAACCACCTAACCATGCAACCATCCAGAGTGTTTTCTCTGAAATACGCCATGTATTATTTCGTGCTCTCTTTTTATCTGAACGAAAAAAGAGGAAGCCAATGATATTCATCACAATTAAATAGCCAATTAGTAGTTGCATTTGTTTACCTCTTTTCTGTTTCTACATCATGAATTATATCAAAGACTTTGTGATTTTTACACTTGAATGAACAAAATCCTCCTAAAAATTCTCCATCCCCTCGCCATCTTGGTCTAACCGCCCTGAGTTCTCACACTGATTGAAGTTTCGATCGTAAAAGAATATGTATAAGAGTAGTTGTTTTCTATTACAAAAAATCCATAAACTGCGAAGTAACGAGAAGTTTTTATACCCGCTCCTCAAATGAAATTGACTCCCTTTCCGCAGGGCGTGGCTTCAGCTAACTCGGAAGAAATTCACTTCCGAGTGGTTTTTCTTGGAGAAGTTAGCTGAAGCCGTACCCGTGGAAAGGGAAAGCCTTGGTTTACGTAGCGAGATAGGAGCACTTACTGCGCTGTTTGTGTCATATGCGAATATTGAAAAGAACAAAACAAAAGAGCTGTTTCCTTGGTAAAAGAAACAACTCTAATCGCTTATTATTTTGCTAATGCAGTTTTTGCTTGCTCAGCTAATTGTGCAAATGCTTTTTCATCATTAATCGCTAATTCAGAAAGCATTTTACGATTTACTTCAATACCTGCTAACTTCAATCCGTGCATTAAACGGCTATATGAAAGATCGTTTAGACGTGCAGCAGCATTGATACGCGCGATCCATAATTTACGGAAGTCACGTTTTTTCTGCTTACGGTCACGATATGCATATTGACCTGATTTCCAAACTTGTTGTTTTGCTACTTTAAATAGGGCATGTTTAGAACCGTAGTACCCTTTTGCTAATTTTAGTATGCGTTTACGACGCTTACGTGTTACTGTTCCACCTTTGACACGTGCCATTTTAATTCCCTCCTATATATCTAAACGAAATCTATTCGATAGTAATTATCTTGGTAACATTTGATCAATACGTTTTTGGTCGCCAGCAGAAACAACAGCGCTTTTACGTAATTTACGTTTTTGCTTCGTTGATTTGTTTGCGAATAAGTGACTAGTGTAAGCGTGAGAGCGTTTAAGCTTCCCAGAACCTGTTCTTTTGAAACGTTTTTGTGTGCCTTTATGTGTTCTCATCTTTGGCATGAGTAGTTCCTCCTTCGTAGCATGTAAATTAGTGCTTATTTTTCGTTTACTGGAGCGAGCATTAAGAACATACTGCGTCCATCCATTTTCGCTTTTTGTTCGACAGTAGATAAATCTTTACATTCATCTGCCATCTTTTCTAATACTTTTCTACCTAGATCCTTGTGGGTGATTGCACGACCGCGAAAACGAATCGAAACTTTTACTTTGTCACCTTTTTCAAGAAACTTTCTTGCATTGCGAAGCTTCGTATTAAAGTCATGATCTTCAATTCCTGGGCTCAAACGAACCTCTTTTACATTGATGATCTTTTGATTTTTACGTGCTTCTTTTTCTTTCTTCTGTTGCTCAAAGCGGAACTTACCATAATCCATAATTCTACAAACTGGCGGCTTCGCATTTGGTGCTACAAGAACTAAGTCTAAATTTCTTGTTTGAGCAATTTCTAACGCTTCCTGACGAGATTTTACACCAAGTTGATCTCCATTAGAATCAATGAGACGCACCTCGCGTGCACGAATATTCTCATTGACATTCATATCTTTGCTAATAATCATCCACCTCCGTGATTTTTTAAAAGCGGCATGAACTATGACCGTTACTTATACTAGTAACATAACCTTTTTCCAATGGTCGCTTGACAAGCTTGTTGTTATTTTTCTCCATAGAAAAAAGTGTCGGTACAATTGCACCCACACGTATCCAAAATTAATCAGAATCAGTAACCTGGCAACTACATTACATGTGTCGAACAGGCGAGAAGCGGGTGCCTCTACTTGTCGATAGATCATATTCAATTTCACTTGATCAATCTTATCACGGATAAAACATCATGTCAATGCCTTTTTTCTTTTTAACAGCTCTGAAATGATTGCTTGATTTTCTTTTGATGTCATTTTTTCCAATTAGCTAGTTTTCTTTTGATCGTATGCTTAGTCACACTAGTATTCATCTTCTGAAGAATTCTTTTACTTTAGAATCAAAATAAAACCGTGATGGGGTAAATGGGCTAACGTATGGAAGTTTATCTACCGTTGTTAAATGTTGGGTTAATGAACTTTGAAGGTATAATTGCTGTAAAAAATAAAATGTAACAGACTATGACATGACACAACAATACACAAACCGAAAATTACTAGAGAAAATTGTTTTCTTTTTAAAAAACTGTATCATTTCTGCTTAAAAAAGGTGTGAAAATAACATTTTAAATAAATCAACAAGCTTTCATTTTTGCTAAAAAAACGTCACGCGCTCTACTTGTTCCTGCAACATACCCATATTTGTTTTCATTCTCCCTGCATTAATCGTTAATTCTTGAATGGAGTTCGCTTCATGATCGCTTAATTGGTAAACAATATCGTCAAATAGAAGCTGCATTTCCTTTAATATCGCTACCGCAGCTCGATTATAAGCATAAACATCGGCATATTTACGATCCGCAAAGATAGCATTTTCAATATATGGTCGGAAGTTCGCCAATAATTCTGGAAAATTCTCTCTTAAACGATTAATCCCTTGGCGAATCCCTCTAATCGTTGCTTCTAATTCATCAATCGGTTCCAATACTTTCGATACCCTGTCTCGAACTCTATCATCATAATCAGTAAACAAACCAATAATTATTCCTGGTACTGTTTTCTTGAAAACGAAACGCTTTACACCTCGAGTCGTATGCGCTATCGCTTTCGCTTTTAATTCAACGAGTCGGGCTGATAAAGACAACCCTGATAAAATCGGATCGATTACACGCGATATCTGTTGAAAAAGAAGGGTGTAGGCGAGCTCTGCTTGTTCATCTTTCAGTGCTTTTTTATCTCTCATCTCATTGGAATCTTTAAAGTGATAAGGATCAATTGTCGGTATATTCACTACTTCTCTTATGGCATTTGCTTGCTGTTGAATGGATATTGCGACTTGAAAATCACGCTGATCAAATGTTGATGCTGTCTTCGTGACTTGATCCCCTAATGTATCTAACTGATTGCTTAATCGCTGACTGTTTTCCAAAACCATCTGATAGTGATCATCAAGTTTCTCCACCACAGCATCTCTTTTATGAAGGGCATCTTGGAACATTTCTGGTAGCGTTTGATTCATGATCATATCAAATGCTCTTATCAATTCATCAATACCAGAACGAAAGGACCCCAGTCCATCAGACATTTCTCGAAACAGATGAAAAATATTCAGTCTTTTTGTAACCAGAACATCAAATAACTTCGCTGGTGGCGAAGCTAGTATATTGGATAAAAGCGTACTCTCTATTTCTGCCTCATCCAATAAGCCAAACAAGTAGTTTGTATCATTCTTGGCTTTGGTCCCAAGAGAGGTGATTCCAGTGAAAAAAGAATGAGCAGCCTCTCTTTCGATAAAATCTTCAAAAGTTGTCTGTAACTTTGTTGTTCTTTCCGTGATTTGCGCTCCAACGTCTTTAACAATTTCGACAGCACTTACCAAATAAGTATCCGATCGCTCAAGACGATCCGCTACTGACGTTTCTAAGCCGGTCGCAAGCACCAACAAAGTTTCAGGGTTAATCTTGATTCGCTCTGATCGCTCACCATAAAGTGGCAACCCTGTCCAAAGGCTCGTAACAATGTGTTCGTCAGCGGCAATATGAATCACACCCGCGCCAGGCTCCCCTTCTTCTCGAATCATATGGTATTGTGTACCTTCAGCATTTCGCAGATATCCAGTGTGGTTTGGACCAATTTTGTCTAAGCCATTCGGTGTACCATTAAAAATATCATAATGCTTGCCTGGAATGCGCGTATCAAACTCTAACGCCGTTAATGTATTCGTCAAGATATCGTAACTACTGAAGTAATTCGTGACATGATCATATGTCTGATCAGGATCCATCATCCCTTCAGGTAGAAGTGCAGGATTTAGCGTCACTGCTCGAACAGGATGCTCAACAGCAACCGCTCCTACTAGAGCGCCACCTAATGAATTCCCGGTAATCGCGTCTACACCGTATTTAGCGTTCATCTTATCAAAGTACGCTTGCGCCGCCTTAAGTTGTGGTACATCCATCTCACTAAGTAACTGTATGTCTGTGATAATGTCTTGGGTTTGGTTCTTATCCGTGCCGACATAAACAACTATTATTTCCTCGTTGGTTAAATTTCTTACCGTTATTGCATCTAAGCCGGTTTTAGTGTCTGAGATAGTATCTAATACTCTATACCAAGTATCATATATTTCAAAGTGACTGTCTAATGGTATTTCAAGATAAGCATGATAACCAGCCATCTGAACGAGATCTTGATCTGAAGTCATTTGGCTCGCTTCTACTACACTAGTTAACATATGATCACCAACCTATTCCTTAATAATATCATTCGGGTACGAACGCTTAATTGAATTCTCTTTGTTTCCTTGCCCTGAGCTTTTTCTAACTCTATTGTCGTGTAAGTGAATACCATATTCTCCAGTTGGAATTTGATCTGCTTCTTCTAGCGCAGAGGCAATCGCATCTAAAGCGTCTTGACTAGGCTCGACATTTTCTTCTGCCATAAAAAGGTGCATACCCACCATAATCGATTCTGCATCAAAACCTGACTCTTCAAACATAAGCTTCCAATCATTAACACTTATTTCTACTCCATCTAGATAGCTACTTAATATTTGATGAAAAGGCTTGTCATTCGATATTTGAACAAAATAATAGGGAGTTTCATAGCCGCTAGCGCTAGTTTTAGCTATTGCTTCACTTGTTCTACCCGTTATATGAAATTCTGCGAAAAGCTCCTTTAACATAGTATCTAAATTTAAGAACTTATCTTGATAAGCCATTCCATATAGGCCTGTAATAATTGCACTTTCAACTTGCCAAGATTGCGACCAAACATGTTCGGTCATAATTTGTTCGTTTTTTACATCAATCGGGATAATCGCATAAGAATAAAAATGTGGTTCTCCTACTGATTCAACAAAAACCGTCGCCCCATCAACATTGCCGACGATATTATGGACAACTACGTCAGTCTTGTATTGTTCGCGAAAGAAACGAATGACTGCTTCTTCAACAATCTCCTGGTTATC
This sequence comes from Natronobacillus azotifigens, assembly GCF_026805325.1. Lineage (GTDB taxonomy): Bacteria > Bacillota > Bacilli > Bacillales > Amphibacillaceae > Natronobacillus > Natronobacillus azotifigens. The sequence goes on along the minus strand of NZ_JAPRAT010000037.1, from coordinate 23,981 downwards.
GTTGGCAATTTGATTGGTTCGTCTTCCGTTAGCTAATGTATACTCCTCCCCCGTATAGTCCTGAACCCTCATATAGTAATCATCATCACTCTTCATTGATAAACACCCCACAAGTAGAAATAGGAAACCTATGATGGATAAACAAAATCTTAGCTTCATAAAAAACTCCTTCCCATCGCATTATTCACTTCTGTATTTTATCGGAAATCATGATGGAGTAAAAGAGAAATAAGGTAAAATAGGTAAAAAGAGGGGAGTGTGGGAGTTTTTTAATCGAGCACAGACCTATCATAGGAAATATTACCCAACAGGAATAAGGAGAAAATCGGCGTAATTTTAAGAATAACTTATTTTATAGAGGTAGGGAAATTCAAATAAGAATGCTACGCAGGTAAGTAGGTCGGGAAAAGATCAAAACTACTAAAATATAATTAATGATATCCTTCAGGTAGAAGTGCAGGATTTAGCGTTCATCTCATCAAAGTACGCTTGCGCCGCCTTAAGTTGTGGTACATCCATATCACTAAGTAACTGTATGTCTGTGATAATGTCTTGGGTTTGGTTCTTATCCGTGCCGACATAAACAACTGTCACTTCTTCATTTATCATATTTCTTACTGTTAGTGCATCTAAACCTGTTTCGGTATCTACAATAACATCCAAAACCCTATAATCCGTATCATTAACATAAAAACGGTGATATTTGTTAAGTTCACGATAAGCATGATAACCCGCCATCTGAACTAAATCTTGATCTGAAGTCGTTTGAGCCAAATCTACTACATTACTCGACATAATTTCACCAAACCTATTCCTTAATAATATCATTCGGGTCTGCACGATCTATGGAATTCTCTTTGTCACCTCGACCTGAGCTTTTTCTAACTCTATTGTCATGTAGAGAAATGGAATACGTCCCAATTGGAATTTGATCTGCCTCTTCTATCGCAGAAGCAATCGAGTCTAATGCGTCTTGATTAGGCTCAACATTTTCTTCTTCCATAAAAAGGTGCATACCTACCCCAATCGATTCTGCATCAAATCCTGACTCTTTAAATAAAACCATCCATTCCTCTTTACTCTTTGATGGTTCATTCAAGTAAGTTTTCCACACTTCTTCAAAAACAGCACTATTTGATACTTGCACAAAATAGTATGGATTGCTATAGCCGCTTCCACCGATATTAGCTACAGCCCCCATAGTATGGCCAACTATACTATATTCCTTAAATAACCCCTCTAAAATATGATCCAAGTTCTCAAATTTTTCATGATAAACCATTCCATATAATCCTGTTACGATCGCATTCTCGACCTGTCTTTCCTGTGACCAAACATGTTCGGTCATAATTTGTTCGTTTTTTACATCAATCGGAATAATCGCATAAGAATAAAAATGTGGTTCACCGACGGATTCAACAAAAACCGTTGCCCCATCAACATTTCCGACGATATTATGGACAACTACGTCAGTCTTGTATTGTTCGCGAAAGAAACGAATGACTGCTTCTTCAACAATCTCCTGGTTATCGTTGGCAATTTGATTGGTTCGTCTTCCGTTAGCTAATGTATACTCTTCACCTGTATAGTCCTGAACCCTCATATAGTAATCGTCATCACTCTTCATTGATAAACACCCCACAAGTAGAAATAGCAAACTAACACTTATGATGGATAAACAAAATCTTAGCTTCATAAAAAACTCCTTCCCATCGCATTATTCACTTCTGTATTTTATCGGAAATCATGATGGAGTAAAAGAGAAATAAGGTAAAATAGGTAAAAAGAGGGGAGTTTGAGAGTTTTTTAATGGATTAAAGACCTATCATAGAACATATTATTTAAATCCGAATAAGAAAAGATGTAACTCAGTTAAGAAAGTTCTAGATGACTTATTAAAATAGTTATTATTCGCTTCTTTATTGGAGAGACTTCGAACATCATTAGAAATTGGAATGATACGCACCTGAACTCTTCACATGGAGAAATAAGTAAGAAGTTATCGCTCAATCGATTTGGACCTAGACCTTGGCATATCTGCACTCTTCAAACTTTTAAAGAAGGAACATGAAGTACATTCATTTAAATTTATCACAATGGATGCTTAATGTATTTATATATACTGTATAATTTTATCCATATTAAAACAACATGGAGGTGTTAAGGAAATGAAGTATTTTTTATCCGGACTTTTTATGTTATTTGGTCTAGCGTTTTATGCCATGCCAGCAGAAGCTACTAGCGTGAGCGATAAAAGCGTTGAGGACGCAATTCAAGCTTTAGAACGAGCGTATGAGGCTCAAATTGAAGGAGATTTGATCGCATTTTCTTCAAAAGTCATTGATTTAAATTATCCAGTTCAAGAGGAAGCACTGGAAGTTTACCGTACCGTCTTTCCTGAGAATCCAATGATAGACTATGAAATTATTGAGGAACTCCCAAATGAAAACGGGCATAAAGTTTTCCTTGTTATTGAGGAGTTTTCATCAGGTTATTCAGTTCAGGGACCTAGCAGAGTGACAGAGACTGATGAAGGTTGGAAGGTCGTCCTTTACAATGAGATTACAGAGGTTGACGATCAATATGCAAAAGTAATAACACCAGCACGGTTTGAAGAGAATATATCCTTCTCCCAATCAAATGAGTTAACGGAGGATAAAATAACACCTTTAAACGGAATGCTATGGCGAGCTATCTCTAATGAGTTTGGCCATAAATTTAATTCAACTACTTATTCAACACCATCTAAGGGATTAACTGAAAAACTTTCACATTTAAAATTAAACGTTACGCATCTTTATAACCCTAACTTTCTTCTAAGATTCAGAGGTATTTTTTCTTACTAAAATTTCAAGATATCCTTTAATAGGATATTTTAACACGCCTAACAAAATATTATTAAACCGATTGGTTCTAAGAGAAGCGAATGCTAACTTATTATCCGCTTTTTTTATTGAACAGACTTCTTTTTGGAAGCATGGTAAAGGAAAAAAAGAGAATGGACACGCCATTCTCTTTTCGTCTACTTATTTATTAAATTTTTCTTTTCAATTTCTTTCTTAATCAGCTCAATATAAGCAGTCAAACCGATCGTTTCTGAATTTTGCTCACCGTAACGTCGAACATTAACAGCATGATCTTCCACTTCTTTATCTCCTACAACAAGAGCAAAAGGTATTTTTTCTGTTTGCGCTTCACGGATCTTGTAACCAATCTTCTCGTCTCGTTGATCCAGTTCTACCCGGACACCTGCAAAGCGAAGCTCTTCTTCAACTTTCTTCGCATATTCGGCATGCACATCAGTAGAAACTGGAATAATACGCGCTTGAACTGGTGCCAACCATGTCGGAAAAGCTCCTTTGTATTCTTCAATTAAGAATGCAACAAAACGTTCCATTGTAGAAACAACTCCACGGTGAATGACAACTGGACGATGCTCTTTTCCATCTTCCCCAATGTACGTTAAATCAAACCGTTCTGGTAAATGGAAGTCTAATTGAACCGTTGATAATGTCTCATCTTTACCAAGCGCTGTTTTCACTTGTACGTCAAGTTTCGGGCCGTAAAACGCTGCTTCACCTTCTGCTTCCACATAGTCAAGATTCATATCTTCCATCGTTTCTTTCAACATTGCTTGTGCTTTTTCCCACATTTCATCATTATCAACATATTTTTCTGTATCTTCTGGATCACGATAAGAAAGGCGGAAATAATAATCCTCAATACCAAAGTCACGGTATACATTCTGAACCAATTCAACGACGCGAATAAATTCGTCTTTCAATTGATCTGGACGAGCAAAAATATGCGCATCATTTAATGTCATTGCACGAACACGTTGCAAACCTGCAAGCGCCCCAGACATTTCGTGACGGTGCATCGTACCAAGTTCTGCAATACGAACCGGAAGATTTCGATAACTGTACAGTTCATTTTTGTACACCATCATGTGATGTGGACAGTTCATTGGTCGAAGTACTAAATCTTCATTATCCATTTCTAATGTTGGGAACATATCATCTTTGTAATGATCCCAGTGTCCACTTGTTTTATACAGTTCAACGTTTCCTAGTACTGGTGTATAAACATGGTCATATCCTAAACGTTCTTCTAAATCGACAATATAACGTTCAATCGTACGACGAATCGTTGCACCTTTTGGTAACCAAAGTGGTAGACCTTGTCCTACCTTTTGAGAAACGGTAAATAAGTTAAGTTCTTTGCCTAGTTTACGATGATCGCGTTCTTTCGCTTCCTCTCGTAAACGTAAATATTCATCTAAATCTTCTTTTTTCGCAAAAGCAGTACCATAAATACGTTGCAACATTTTATTGTTACTATCTCCACGCCAATACGCACCAGAAATACTTAGCAATTTGAACGTTTTAATTTTACTAGTTGATGGAATATGCACGCCACGACAAAGATCAAAAAATTCCCCTTGCTCATAAATGGTTACTTTTTCATCAGCAGGAATTGCTTCCAATAATTCTAACTTTAAGTCATCACCAATTTCACGAAAACGTTTATCAGCTTCTTCTCGTGATACTTCCACACGATTGATTTCTAAGTTTTCATCGATAATTCGTTTCATCTCTTTTTCAATCTTCGGTAAATCTTCTGGTGTCAGCGAATGATCCATATCGATGTCGTAATAAAAGCCATCTTCTATCGTTGGTCCAACACCTAATTTCACTTCACCATACAACCGCTTAATCGCTTGAGCCATTACGTGAGCTGTTGAGTGGCGTATGATCTCAATACCTTCTGATTGTTTGTTTGTTATGATTGCAATTTCACCATCTACTGGTAGTGGTGTCCGTAGATCATAATATACACCATCTAACGTAACGGCTAATGCTTGTTTACGTAAACCAGGAGAAATAGATTGTGCAATATCTTCACCCGTTGTACCTTGTGGGAATTCTTTCTTTGCTCCATCTGGAAATGTAATTACTCTTTGTTCTGCCATTGCTAATTCACTCCTTCTAATTAAGTGGCTGTTTAATAGCCGTAGTTTTCTGTTGCGATCCTTGCAAAAGCTCTAACCATATAAAAAACGCTCATCCCTCTGCGTTGATCGCAAAGGGACAAGCGTTAGCTCGTGGTTCCACCCTAGTTTCCAAGTCCTTATCTGACTTGGCTTCATTAGCTCTGTAACGTAGAGAGACGCTGCTTCCTAATAGAATGAATTCAGAAGCAGAGTTCAGAGGTGGTAATTATTCGTTAACTGAACAGGAAGTTTTCAGCTACTCTCCCCTCTCTAGTGAACGTCTGACAAATAATCATGTCCTCATCAGTACTTTTAGTCTTTTTTTCATATGCCTAGTATTATAAAACTTGCTAGGCGAAAAATCAAGCGCATTTCAGCAATTTCAGTTTTTTTCAAAAGGAAATTGCTCGATTGGCTTATAAATGACTCGCTCTTCAAAGATATTGTGTACTGCTACCGTCTTTTTTTCTGATGGGTCATTTCCATATAAGTGAATCCACTTCGGTGCTAAAGCAAGAATTGGAGTTACATTTAATTCAGTTTCATCGAACCCTGTTGGTAATAGTTCTGCATCTAAAATCGCTTGTTGGAGTTCTTTTGCCCGTAATCGTCTCCCATTGGATAAATAAAACGTAAAAGAATCACCTTGTAAGACGTGTAATATGTCTAGTTTGTATGTATGATGACGTGCGAATTCGCGTAGTGTGTGAAGTAGGGCCTGATACATCTCTTCTAGTTTTTTCTCATCAATCGCGCGTGCTACCATCTCATCTAAAACCCAGTCCGAAGTTGCATAGAAAGATTCCACCCTTTCTTGATAATCATAAAGAGTCGTGGTGAGGTCAATGCGAAAATGATGCCGAACACTATCTTTCAAATCATTAATAAAATCAACCGAATCAAATTGATTGCTCATAATCATTTCCGTTGCCAGAAGATAAATTTGTTCTATCTCAGCCGTATTTTGATAATAATAGTCGTTCTGAATACGGTCAAGCAGTTCCTCTTTTACCGTTATCGTTACCCACATTTCCACAATGAGGTCACACAGCATCAGGAGTTGCTTGTCTGGAGAATCAGTAAGATCAAACACGATAGATATACTCGAATCTGGTTCCACATTCCAAGTTAACTCCAATTCTTTTAAACACGCAATAAAAAAGTCCCGTTCTCTTTCCTTGTCCATTTTTATCATTAACATTCCATCACCCTGCCCGAATCAAACTGTTATATTCTATGGGAAAGGATTGAAAAAAATGTATAGGTATAAGAAAAAGAGTGAATTATTCTTTTCTACGCCAAGTAAACTTTGCTTACTTGGTAACCTTACTACTCTTTTGTGAACACGCCTCACATTTAGGTTGCAGTCATTCTTGAACAGCTATAGATTCTTTCAACTTTCGTATCGGTTAACTAATCATTGGTGATTTTTGCACCAAAGGTATGCAAATAAAGTGAAACTTCAATCAGTGGAGGTTTTTAGGTATTCCCACAGTGATTCTTAACCCTAAAGGATGACCTAAAGGCCCTTAAAAATCTATAGTTAATTTCTACTCATCACTTTTGTTCTCTATCTAATAATATTTACTTGAAATACTTGACCTAACATAAGCGGATAAGTTTCTAGAATCAAGCCATTATATAACACCTCAATTTTTTCCCCTTTTTTAAAATCATAATTGTTTACTAACTCTTTGTTTACATATACAGGTGTAGAACGAGGAATGTGGATTAACCCAACATTAGGTTCTAATATTTCGAGGTGTTTTTCACCAATGTCTGTGATTTCCGCTATTAAGCTCGCTGGTGAAGTTGAACTGTAGGGTTCCGGTTCATCCGTTTTATTAGAGCCGTTTATCAACAAATTTTCATCCTCCATGAAAAAAATTGTTTTTGTTTTAACCACTGGTAGAATTTTCTGTTCTTGTGTTAAAATACTTGAAGGTACAGAAACAGAGTATACTGCATCCTGTTCCTTTAAAGAGTGAATTTCCTTAATTACATGGGAAAAACCAAGTGAAAAATCTATTTCATATGTGTGGCCAACAGGTCTATGATTTACAAAAAATGTTGAACGATAAACTGCTTCTTCTTGGCCCGAAAATTCAGATATTATACTGGCCATTCCCATATCATGTGGGTCAACTGATAAGTGAACCTCAACAGAATCGATTTCGGCTTTTTTGCTCTTTGAAGAAGGCTCTACCTGATATAATTCTGAAAATTCCATAGGCGAATTTTCATAGCGTACAGGAAGAATTGTTTCTAGGGCATTGTGATTAACACCCACTGTATCATTACCATTATTAGGATTGAAATAAGGATTTATAATACTTACTATACATAATTCACCGTCTCTATTCTTGTTATCTGTAATAGGTTTAATCTGGAAAGTAATTACTTCTGGAGTATGATCATCAAATGTAAAGTTGTGAAGGTAGGAAAACGTAGTCGAATTATTAACTGAGTATTCTTGAGGTATACCGTCTAAAAAGACAAGAAAACCTACGTTTGTAGCAACACCTTCAGCAAGAACCTGATAATCAAACTCTATTAGATTGTCATTATTTATCAACGGCAATGTATTCTCATCCAATATACCATGAGAAATTGCCCCTATGACTTCAGTTTCTTGTGCTGAGTGACTACATCCGGCGAAAATAAAGGACACTAAAAAAATTATAGTTACAATTCTCTTCATTATGATAACCTCACTCCATATGATTCTATTAAATAAAAATGTTAAAACCAAGAGAACATTTTCCCAAGGTTGATAGGTTGTTGAGTATCAACAAAATCACTATTTACTATGATTTGTTGCGCTGAAGACCCTCCAAATGGAATATCATCTCCATTTCTTCCTGGATAAACAGCAATAAATTGAGCATACCCATATTCAGGATGCCATAAACAATGGCTATTCGTAAGGACCGTTTTGGGACCAAACATGAACCCAGATCCATTATAGTATCCACCGTCATAGACTATGAAGACATAGGCTATCGCTGAATTCGGATGAACCGTTGTATCTTTAATTAATGTTCTTTCGTCTGGAAAATTAATGCTGCTAGGGTAAGCGTTCTCGTTAAAAGAAGAGATATCGTTTTCAAAAACGATTTCATCGTATTCGGCTTTAATCTTTTTCTCAAAAGCAAGTAATTCGTCTGTACTTAAAGTTAAGTTGTCTGGATTGAATTCCGCTGCTGCTGTCCCAGGTGCAATTTCAGAGAGGATGTTCCTTGTTCGATCAGACTGCTGCATTTTATTTACCTCACCTGTCGTCATATCGACTTCAATCATGGTTGGAAATCTCTCCAGGGTTTTGGCGGAGGTATTAAATTGGACAGGTAAAGAAATAACTATAGTTACTACAAGGAACCATAACATGTAAAATCTTTTTTTCATAAAACACCCTTCCATAAATTGTATTTTGATTTCTATATATGTATATCACACAATTAATCTAAAGTCTAGTGAAAATCATAAAAAATATAAGTTGATGTATAAATAATATAAATGGGGGAATATCAAGAGCTTTTGAAGGATTTTCGCTGGCGGGGGAATCATAACTCAACACTGGATACATAAGGTTTATGTAATGTTCATGAATGCGAATCGATCTGGCTACTACTGAAAATCATACTATTCAATGGTTCAATAAAAATCCATTTAACATAATGATGTTTACGTGATTAAAAGAGTGATTTATACCTTAAGTCGGTGGGAGATATCATATCCCCCACTGTTTAAAGTTTCACTTTATCATTGATGTATTCTATACTTCTCTTCGGTTCTCTGAAAAAATCGCTACTGGCTTACTTACTTGTTTCATTCGCTCAATAATTCGACCTGCTTTAAGCTCTTCTATATCTCCTTTTGTTGAAATCGCCAAATGCTTCTCTAGTTGATCCAAATCATAATTTGAACTGAAAAATATCGGCAATCCTTCCATCATTCGATATTGCAGAATCGAACCAAACACCTCATCACGGAACCAAGCAGAAATCGATTCGGCACCAATATCATCAATCATCAGCACAGGAGTTTTCTTAAATTGTTCGATTTTTTGACTTAAGGAATCGTCTTTAATTGACGATTTAATCTCTCTAACAAACTCCGGCATATAGATGAGCATAGAAGCAATATTTTTATCCGCTAATTCGTTTGCAATTGCACCTAGGAAATAAGTCTTCCCAACACCAAATGGTCCATAAAAATACAAACCACGCTTTGGAAGACCATCTTTCAATTGATTGACATACAAAAAGACTTCTCGAATTGCATCATGTCTTGCTTGATTTTGATCATCAATACTTTCTAAAGAAGCTTCTAATATATCTTTTGGCATATACAAACTTTTAATTAGTGATGATTTCTTTTGTTGAGCTTCTTTTTGTATCGTATATTTACATTTTTCGTAAGATAGGCGAATTTCCTTACCGATCACTTCTATACGAGGTTTGTAACCTGGCAAAACATTGTTTTTACAACCGTCGTCGGGACACTGTTGACAATCTTTATTTTGTGAATGATATTCATATAATTTCATCATTTGCCGATCAATATCCTCTGTTTGTAAATCAGGGTGATCGTTGATTAATTGTTGTATTTCAGGATCATTGAGTACTTCTTTTCGCATTTCTTGATAAACGGTTTGAAAAGAACGGTTTTCTCTCATCCATTTTTTTAAAGAAGCTTGAATTGGTTCCATTTTTCCTTTCCCTCCCTATCTATCTTTTGATTTTTGTTCTTTATATTTTCGCAGCATTGCACTCACATCTTCTTTTGGCTTGTCCACTTGCTGTTTACTTGTTTGTTCTTTTTTGGTTTTTCCTTTTTTCTGTTCTTTAAACCATTCTGGAACAACTTCCTTCTTGCCAGAAGAAAAAGATTTATAATTGGTTTTCTTATTTCCCCACTGTTGGTACTTGTTATGCTCTGATTTGGCTAATGTCATGGCTTGATGAGCCGTTTTTACGTTCTTCCGTGCCCAATGGCTAGCAATTTTTTCGAGATAGGATTTTGTTAGTTTCATGTCTGTTTTTAACATCACATAATGAATCAGTACGTTCATTACAGCTGGTGGAATTCCTTGTTTGTCCATTACATCGGCAATCATCTTTAAATCTTGGTTGGATGCTTGATTTCCATGGGATAAGTCTTCTAATAGCTGCTTCGGACTAATGGTTTCCATTGTTTCAATAAACTGTTCTTGTTTCGTCTTTTTGTCTTTCTTACTGTTACTGTCAACAACTTTTTCTTTTTGATTCACTTGATTGGATTCGACGGTAGTTGAAGGAATAATTTGTGCAAGATCTAAGCAAGCTGCTTTGAATTCGTTAGGATCTAGCTGATTTTCACTTGTAAGTGCCCATAGAATTGCTTTTTCTAATTCAACACTAGTTAGTTGATACAGTACCGTCATTTGTTCCATTAATTTCATATTCTTGATCGTCAATATATTTGTGGCTGGCAACATTCGTTGTATCAACATTTGGTTGATTAGCTCCCAATCAATCGTTTCATTTCCTAGACTAGGTCCACTATTCTCCACTGGTTCACTTGATTGATGTAATTTTTGACCTTGTATTCCAGTAATTTGTTGAAATACTTCCGCAAAGTTTGCCGTTACATTTTTTCCTTTTTTCTCTTCTGTTTGCTTACTATTCGTGAAAGAATGCTGCAATCGATCAAATTTCTCAGGACTTAATTGATGGTACAATAATTGTGATAGCATACCATCTTGGAAAAAACGAAGAGGATCACAAGGTGAATCGAGTTGATACGTATAGATTGTTTGTTCTAAGTCCTCATATTTAAAAGTACGAATTAGCCCAATAGCCTCACACTTTAACCGTGCATCATAGATATCGGGAAGAGACATATTCATGTTTTCCATTAAAAAGTGATGGGTATGGAGCTGTTCATACATTATCTGTGTGTGTAAAGTTAGATATATTGAGATTGGTCTGATACCAATAATCGGTTGGTATAATTGAAACAGGGACTGGATATGCAACGTAGTTAATTGATTATTCCCTTGTACTTTATATCCATCTGATGGTAATAACTTCCCTATGTGTTGTTGCATCTATCCTACCTCCCAATTTAATAAAGCGAAACTTCAATCAGTGAGGGATTAACCCACTGATTGTTAACACAAAAGGCCTTTGAAGCCTTCGGGATGCTAGCGTCCCTTACTCCCTCTTATCATACTTTACTTTTTTATTCTTTTGAAGTAGGAGTCTTACGAGCGGTTTGCTCCGGGGAAAAACAAAAAAGAGCCGGATTGGCTCAGGATTTATCTTCGGAATGGTTAATTAAATCTTTTAACTCATCAAGAAAAACGCTTATATCTTTAAACTGACGATAAACAGAGGCAAATCGAACATAAGCAACCTCATCAATGGAGGAAAGGCCATCCATAACGAGTTCCCCTACTTCTTTACTCTGTACCTCCGCTATCCCACGACTACGCAATTCCTTTTCCACCTCTAAGCCCAATTGCTCTAACTGCTCCAAAGCAACAGGTCTTTTTTCACAGGCTTTTATTAGGCCGCGAATTAGCTTTTCCCGACTAAATGCCTCTCGAATACCTTCTTTTTTCACAACAATTAACGGAATTTCTTCCAAACGTTCAAACGTGGTAAAACGGAATTCACAAGCTTCGCATTCTCGTCTTCTTCGAATAACTTGTCCTTCCTCAATAGGTCGAGAGTCAAGTACTTTTGTATGTTTTTCGTTACAATTTGGACAGCGCATCTCTATTCATCCCCATCCTTCTTACCTTTACATAAGATCTTACCAAGGAGTGCCTAATGCGTCAACTTGACGACATTCCCTAGTTACTTCTTTATTTATCTAGCAATGTCATCTCTTTTTTTAATTCCTCATACAACTTAGGAATCAATTTATGACTGTAGCCTAAATCAAAGAAAGCTCCTTCAGTAGTAACCGAAAAATCAATTGCGGTACGAAATGGCTTGACCATAATAATAGTAACGATTACAAAAGCTTTTCGTTTCCCTTTATAGTTCAAACTTATCTCGCCATGTGGAAGCGAGGTAGCGATGATTTCGCACCCTGGTTTTCGTTTGAAATAGTCTGTAACAAAATCAAACGCTCGATCTTTCGTTGTTTTAAAGTAATGTGTTTGTAAATCTTTGTCCCAGTGATTTTCTTTTGTTTCCGAGTGATTGTTAAAATACTTATTTACTTTTTCTCTAAAACCCATTTTTCCATACACCTCTTTTTATTCATTCACTACCATTTCAATCGATCAAATTATGTATAATTGCATTATGCTTATTATCCTATCATAACATGTTTTTTAAAAGAAAACGATAACAAAGGCAGACTTTACTTGTTTTTTTCGTATCTTAGTACAATGAAGAATTCAATTCTTTTGTAACAAGAATATTCTGCTATTTCAAAAACCCCTCTTTGCTGTAAGAGGGGTTTTATTCATAACTATTCTTATTATAACACATTGCTTACTGGAACTTGAACTGGTCCCATACCGCGTGGCACTTCTACTTTTTCACACTTTTTGGAACCAAGTGCCTCGGAAATATAATCACATGCGACATTAGGATCAATAATATCCCCACATGTATAAACGTCAATACTTGCATATCCATGCTCTGGAAAACTGTGTATCGTTAAATGTGACTCAGAAATTATTACTACTCCGCTTACACCTTGGGGCGCAAATTTATGAAAAGCCACTTCTCTAATCTCTGCACCGGCTTTTAATGCTGCGTCAACAAAAATTTGTTCAATTCTACCCATATCATTTAACGTGTCTATATTACAATCCCACATTTCAGCAATTACGTGTCTACCCATTGTATCCATTTTATCTTCCCCCTAACGATTCGTTATCCCCCAAATGTTGATGCCTGATTTTCCACGGGGGAAAGTTAGTCCAAAGAGATCCTAACCCTTTAAGAAATCATAACCGCATCTATTTGAAAGTATACCTTTTTTACCTTACACAAAAACCACTAATTTATTCATGTGCAGAAAAAGTATATATCGAATCATTACGTTTGGCAAGATTTTTTTCTACTTTTTTCATCAAATAGTAGATAGACAAAATGGCTTATTTAACTTTTTAATAATGTAAGCAGTTGCAAACATTGATGGTGTGTATTTTCGTAACTTTTGTTATTATCAATCACAAAATCTGCAATTTTTGCTTTTTCTTCTATCGACATTTGGGAAGAAATTTTTTTCTCCGCTTGATCCTTTGTTATTGAATCACGTTTCATTAACCGTTGTAATTGCGTTTCTCTTGTTGTATAAACGACGACTGTTACATCGACAATAGGAGCTAAATTCATTTCAAACAATAAAGGAATATCCAAGACAATGAGTGGATATTCTCTTTCTATATACATTTGTTTTTTTCTAATCAACTCTTGGATAATTTCTGGATGCACGATGTCATTTAATTGTTCCCTTTTATGTTGATCGGAAAAAATTATTTCTCCTAATTTTGCTCGATCTAGCTCCTTGTTCTGTTGTAAAACTCCTGTACCAAAGGTTTCAATAATTTGCTCGTATGCAAACCGACCGGGTTCTACTACTTCTCGAGCAATTATATCAGCATCAATAATTGGCACACGATGTTCTGCAAATATCTTTGCTACTGTACTTTTTCCTGTAGAAATAGATCCCGTTAAGCCGACCGTTTTTGTCATGTTTGCACCTCATTTGTAGAGCCTTTTATATGATTCTAAATAAGCCAAGTAAAATTAACAATATCCCTGGGATAAACCGCAAATAGGAAACTTGTTTTGTGTGTGAGAACATGGCGCCTGCTTTTAAACCCATAAACAAGAATAAACTTGTCGCCACGCCAATTCCTATCACAGATAATAAAGACATTCCAATTAAGGCAGCGCCTACGCCTGCTGCAAATGCATCAATGGATAAAGCAATTGCTAGCAAAACAACCTCCATCCCAGATATATTGCCTGATTTATCGATGTCTGCTACCAATGGTTTTTTTAATATTTGGATGACAATCCCTAAAGATTTAATTTCAAATTTAAAGTGGAATGGCTCTGGTTCTTCTTCTTTTCTTTCTGACCGAAAAAAAGATAGTACTGCCCAGATACCTAACATGATTAATAAACCTCCACCAATCAGTTCTGCTATTCGTTCTGATAACACGGTAGCTATTAATTCACCGACAGTCATTGCAACCAAGAAAACAATAGCTGAAACCACTCCAATAATTATGATGGAACGGATAAATAAGGTTGTTTTTCTTAATCCGTACGTAAAAGCGACCATGAAACTATCTAAGCTGACTGCAAAAGCCAATAGCAACATTCCAAAAAATTCTTCCATGCCCCAAAACTCCTTCTCCATACATATTCAGCTCAAAATACTTCTGAGATAGTATATGGGCGAAGGATATAGGTGTGCAGTTTTTTGCTTTATTCTATTGGTTGGCACTTTTTACAATAATGTGTACCACGGTTGGAAACTTTTATCTTCATAATTGGTTCCCCACAACGTTTGCAAGGCTTGTCTTCCTGACCATAAGCATATAGTTGTTGTTGAAATAATCCAATCTGACCTTGACTATTTACATAACTACGAATGGTTGTACCACCTTGTTCAACGGCTTCTGCCAAAGTTTCTTTCGCTTCATTCATAATTTTTTGAAATTCTACTTCTGTTATGGTATCACCTGTTCTAAGTGGATGAATTGCTGCACGATACAATGTTTCATCCACATAAATATTACCTAACCCCGCAATAACTTCTTGGTCTAACAAAATATTTTTAATCGCACGCTTACTATTGCTGACACGAGGATAAAGCAATTCCAATTTATACTCCAGCTCAAAAGGATCAGGCCCCACTTTTTTAAGCGGGTTAACTGTTAGTTCTTTTCCTTTTGGGTATAAATGCATCGTTCCGAACTTACGAACATCATGGTAACGCAATGTTTTTCCGCTCTTCAAATGAAAGATCACATGAGTATGCTTATCAACCGGATCACTTTCCGGAAAGACACCATATTTCCCTTCCATTCGCAAGTGCGACACAAGTGTATAGTCCGTAAGTTCAAACATTAGAAATTTCCCTTTTCGGTGAATGTCAATTATGGTTTGATCTTTCAACTGTCGTTTGAAAATTTCTGGTTCCAATGGCTCTTTAATAATCTTTGTCCAATGAATGGTTACATCGGTAATTTGCTCATTGGTTACTAATGCTTGTAATGTTTTTCGTACCGTTTCTACTTCTGGTAATTCAGGCATCGGTGTAATCCTCTCTCTTATTTTGCATGAAACCATGTCTTGCCATACGAATAATCAACTTTTAATGGAACAGCCAATTCCACTGTGCGCTCCATCATTTGTGGAACAAGTTCTTTTAGTCGTTCGACTTCTGACTCTGGTGCTTCTAAGATCAATTCATCATGAACTTGTAACAGCACTCGTGCTTGCATGCTTTCATTTTTCAGTGCATGATCTAAATCAATCATTGCTTTTTTAATAATATCTGCAGCACTACCTTGAATCGGTGTGTTCATTGCAGTACGCTCTGCAAAGCTACGTAAATTAAAGTTGCGACTCGTGATCTCTGGTAAATAGCGTCTGCGATTCATGATCGTTGTCACATAGCCGTTTTGTTTTGCTTGCAATACTATCTCATCCATATATTGTTTTACACCAGGATAGCTATCGAAATAACGCTCAATAAATGCTTTTGCTTCCTTTCGTGTGATCCCTAAATTTTGAGATAACCCATAGTCACTTATTCCATAAACAATCCCGAAATTGACTGCTTTTGCTTGTCTTCGCATTAATGCATCGACTTGATCTGCTTCAACATGGAAAACATCCATCGCTGTTCTCGTATGAATATCCATATCTTCTTTAAAGGCTTGAACCAATTTTTCATCCTTTGCAATGTCTGCTAATACACGTAACTCAATTTGAGAATAGTCCGCAGCAAAAATAATCCAGTCCTCTTTAGAAGGGATAAATGCTTTACGTATTTTCCGACCCTCTTCTAGTCGAATCGGTATGTTTTGTAAATTCGGATCTGTTGAACTTAATCTGCCTGTTTGAGTCAAAGCTTGATTAAATCGTGTATGAATTTTTCCGTCGTCATGAATTACTTTTAACAATCCTTCAATATAGGTAGATTGTAATTTCCCTAATTGACGATATAAAAGTAATTTCGGAATGATTGGATGCTTGTTTTCCAATTGTTCTAATACATCAGCAGAGGTAGAGTAACCTGTTTTCGTCTTTTTGATTACAGGTAGTTCAAGCTTCTCAAACAAAATTGGTCCCAATTGCTTCGGTGAGTTTAGGTTAAACGTTTCTCCTGCAAGTTCATGTACTTCTTTTTCAATCGTATCTAATCGTTCTTTTAATTCTACTTGCATTACCTCTAATTGAGATCGATCTACTTTTACTCCTGTTGCTTCCATTTCCCCTAATATTAATGCAAGCGGCAGTTCTAGTTCTTTAAACAATTCTTCTTGTTGATTTGCGATTAAATCCTCTTCTGCTTTTTCTTGCAGAACTTGTAATGCCATTGTTTTACGTGCAACATGATCAACGAACTTTTCTTGTTCAGGTACTTTGAGTTTTGCTCCTTTTCCGTAAACTTCTTCATCAAATAACACTTGTTCAAATCCTAAACGATGACTAATTGCGGGAATGTCATGATTGTTTTCGGATGGATTAATCAAATAAGAAGCCAGCAATAAATCAAATCGAATGCCTTTAATCGAAATACCTTGATTTAATAATGCCACCGTCACTTTTTTGGCATCAAATACGGATTTAGCTTGTTTTGGATCTGCTAACCATGTTTTAAATTGGGGTGAAGCTAAGGCTACTTCTGTTGGTACAAAATAAACAGCCGTTGAATTGGCAATACCAAAACCTTCTATCTTTGCTGTATGATAATTTTCCGTAATCATTTCAACAACAAGAGATTCGTCTCCAGTGAACGTGATATCACTAATATCTTCAATAATTGTTGCGTTTATTTCTTCCAACTCTACTTCCTCATTAATAGTACTAGAATCTTCACCAGAGACCTTATCAAGTAAGGATTGAAAGCCGAAATTTTTAAATAAAGAACTTAATTTGTTGGCATCATAACCTTGATAAGCGGTATCAGATAAGTTTAGCTCAATTGGAGAATCACAATTAATCGTGACTAGATCTTTGCTCATAAAAGCTGCTTCTTGATTTTCGGTAAGCTTTTCTTTTAGTTTCTTCCCACTCACTTGATCAAGGTTGTGAAAAAGTTCTTCTAGTGTTTCAAATTGTTTTAGTAATTTAATTGCTGTTTTTTCTCCTACTCCAGGGACACCGGGGATATTATCAGAACTATCTCCCATTAATGCCTTCATATCAATAATTTGCGATGGATCAAGTTCTATTTTTTCTTTCATAAAGGTTGGGGTATATGCCTCAATAACACTCAAACCTTTTTTCGTTAATTGAACCTGCACACGATCGGATACTAACTGAAGCATATCCTTGTCCCCTGATATGACGCGCACATCCATTTCCGCCTCTGCACCCGCTTTTGCCAGTGTGCCGATAATATCATCTGCTTCATATTGTTCTAACTGGTAATGTTTCACTGAACTCGCATCTAATAATTCTTTTACCAAGGTAAATTGTTCCGATAACTCTGGTGGGGTTTTTTGACGACCACCTTTGTATTCTGCATAGGTTTTATGCCGGAATGTCGTTTTCCCTGCATCAAAAGCTACCAACATATGCGTCGGTTTTTCGTCTTCTAAAATCTTCAATAACATTTTTGTAAAGCCAAAAACAGCGTTCGTATATACCCCTTTGTCATTACTTAATAATGGCAAGGCAAAAAACGCACGATATAATATACTATTTCCATCGATTAAGACTAATTTTTCTTTCATCGGTTACACAAACTCCTTTATGTACAATTGTTATCATCTATTTTATCATGTTTGTTCTGAAATAGAAAAAGTGAAGACTTTGATCAATTTCTGTTTTCGATAAATGTTTTACTATCTGTCTTAATCTTGATAAAGTGAAACTTCAATCAGTGGGAGTTTTTAAATGATCCCTCACTGATTGCTAGTAGAACCATTCGAGGTGCTAGCGTCCGTTACTTTCACTTAAACAACTTGGAATTCTCCTTGTTTTGAAGCGGGAGTCTTATGGACTGTTGCTCCGGAATTAAAGTTTGTGAACATCAAAAATACCACAGAGACACAACGTCTGTGGTATTTTCCTGTTCGTTTTACTATGTGATGGACGTGGGCAGAAGAACAGTGAATGTTGAACCTTTGTTAAGTTCACTCTCCACTTGGATCGAACCATCGTGTGCTTCTACAATATGTTTAACAATTGCCAGACCTAACCCCGTTCCACCTGTGTTCCTACTTCTTGCTGGATCCACTCGATAAAATCGTTCAAAAATACGACTGCATTGTTCTTTTGGAATACCAATTCCATTATCTGCAACACTAATTTCAACACGCCCATCTTGCTGCTTCACCGTTAAAATTACTTTCCCCTCATTAGGCGTATAATTTATCGCGTTATAAAGCAGGTTTGCAATCACTTGTTTTAATCGTTCAGAATCACCAAACAAGGTAATGCCTTCTTCAATATTCGTTGAAAAAGTAATCGATTTTTTTACTGCTTGTGATTCAGCTAATTCTGTAATTCCCTCTACTAGTTCAGTAATTGGGATTTTTTTTATTTTCAACTGAAGCTCTTCTTTTTCCAACTTTGATAATTCTAACAAATCATGCACAAGCGCCTGTAATCGTGCACTCTCATTATAGATAATTTGGATGAATTTCTTTTGGATTGATGGATCTTCCATTTCCTCATCTAGAATTGTCTCTGCAAAACCTTTAATTGAAGTGATCGGCGTCTTTAACTCATGTGATACATTGGCCACAAAGTCCTTACGCATTTGTTCTACTTTTTTCAGATCGGTAATATCGTGAAAAACTAAAACGACACCTCTTAAATCTTTTACTTCATTAAAAATTGGTGCTCCAACAAATTCAATATAGCGTTTTTCCTCTATCGCTTCTAACATGATTGCATCTTTTATTTTTTGTTCATATAAAAAAGCTTCTTGTACTGCCAGATATACTTTCTCCTGCTCCATTACATCATAATAGAGTTTTCTGTTGTACGCGCTCTCAGTTCTACCAAACAATTCAATAAATTTTCGATTAACAAGATTAACATAGCCTTGTTCATCAATTAGCATTACTGCGCTTTCCATATTGTCAATTACTGTACGTAATTGTCTTCCTTGCAATTTTTCTAGACGATTTAAATCTTGTAAATTTCGTGCAAGTTGATTAATAGAATTCGCCAGTGTCCCTACATCTCGATTATAGTCTTCATATGCTCGAACTTGATAATTCCCTTTTACAAGCTCATCCATAACTTTAGTTGCTGATTTCACTGGTTTAATATAGTTAATAAATAACTGATATAAGATCACACAAAAAACAAAATAACTACCTACGAGAATAAGTATCACAACAACGCGATCACTTCCCTCGACTAATGGCAGTAATAAAACACTCATAAGTAGAAAAATACATGTAATGATAATTGTGTACGCTACAAATGATCGTACGTTCGTCTTCCCCATTAATTAGGTTCCTCCATCTTGTAACCAAGACCTCGAATGGTTTTGATATAAACTGGTTGCTTTGTATCTGGTTCAATTTTTTCACGTAAATGGCTAACATGAACATCAACAATTCTCGTATCACCTGTAAAATCATAATTCCATACTGCACTTAATAATTGATCTCTAGATAACACTTTTCCCTTATGTTTGGCTAAATATAATAATAGTTCAAATTCTTTTCTCGTAAAGGAAAGTACTTGTTGATCCATGGTCGCTTCATATTGTTCTGGATAGATTACTAAATCGGAAATTTTTATGAATTGAGTTTGAGCTTCTTGGTTTTTATTTGTCCTTCTTAATATCGCTTTAATTCTAGCAACAACTTCTTTGGGACTAAACGGTTTTGTAAGATAATCATCCGCACCGAGTTCTAAACCCAGTACTTTGTCAAATTCATCATCTTTTGCTGTAAGCATGAGAATGGGTGTATCAATTTGTTGTTGCCGCAATTGTTTACAAACCTCTGTTCCTTCGATACCAGGTAACATTAAGTCTAAGATAATCAAATCAAAGGATTTTGTTTTGGCTAGGTTTAACCCGTCAGTTCCAGTCATCGCTGTCTTTGTTTCAAAACCTGCCTTTTCTATATTATATTGCAACAAAGTAACAATTGATTCCTCATCATCAACAATTAATATTTTTTTACTCATCGTCTAACCCCCACATTATCTTTGTTAACTTCATCTTACCTTTTAGCTTATCGATTGTGAATAGTTAGAGTTAAGAAAAATGACAGAAGTATGTAAAATAAAATTTACAATATTAATAGTTTGTAAATTTTATTGATTAAAAGGAGGTGGTTCGCTATTTATAAAGGTGAAGGAAGAATGTTTTTTATTGAATTTAGCGGACATATGATTTTTGTGTGCATCTTTTTGATTTTACGTGCATTCTCCACCATTTACGTGCATCTTTTCGGATTTGCGTGCATCCTCCACTATTTACATGCATCTTTTCGGATTTGCGTGCATTCTCCATGATCTATTTTCATTCTCTAAAGTTTGGCTCCATATTTCTAAATTTCTATCGATCTGAAGCTGCTTTTGTTCAACATTTAAATCTAAAATCACAAATAAAAAAACTCCCCCGAAAGCATCTCTACCGATATGCCAACGAAGGAGTTCTATATTACCTAACCCATATTTTTGATTAGTTCATCAGCGAATGCTGAAGTTTTTACTTCGGTTGCTCCGTCCATTAAACGAGCAAAGTCATAAGTTACAACTTTCGAACCAATTGTTTTATCCATTGATTTCGTAATTAAATCAGCTGCTTCATTCCAGCCAAGGTGCTCAAGCATTAATACACCTGACAAAATAACAGAGGATGGATTTACTTTATCTAATCCAGCATATTTTGGAGCTGTTCCGTGTGTTGCTTCAAAGATAGCATGTCCTGTTACATAGTTGATGTTCGCACCAGGTGCAATGCCGATTCCACCAACTTGTGCTGCAAGTGCATCTGAAATATAATCCCCATTTAAGTTCATGGTAGCTACAACATCAAATTCTTTTGGACGCGTTAAAATTTGTTGTAAGAAGATATCAGCAATGGCATCTTTCACAATAATCTTGCCAGCTTCTTCAGCAGCTTGTTGTGCTTCATCAGCAGCTTGACGGCCTTTTTCTTCCACAATTTGATCATATTCACCCCATGTGAATACATGCTCACCGTATTCTTGTTCAGCCAATTCATAACCCCAGTTTTTAAAGGCACCTTCTGTAAATTTCATAATGTTACCTTTGTGTACTAAGGTGACACTTTTACGACCTTCTTTAATTGCATAATCAATAGCCGCACGAACAATACGTTTCGTACCTTCCTCAGAAATAGGCTTTACACCAATTCCAGAGGTCTCTGGGAAACGAATGTTTTTAACACCCATTTCATTTTCTAAGAAATCAATTACTTTTTTCACTTCATCAGAACCGCTTTCCCACTCAATACCAGCATAGATATCTTCAGTGTTTTCACGGAAAATAACCATGTCTGTGTCTTCAGGACGTTTAACAGGTGAAGGAACACCATCGAAATAACGTACTGGACGCAAACAAGTAAATAGATCTAATTTTTGGCGAAGCGCAACGTTAAGGGAGCGAATTCCTCCACCAATTGGTGTCGTAAGTGGACCTTTGATTGCAATTTTATATTCACGAATGGCATCTAGTGTTTCTTCTGGAAGCCATTCACCTGTATTATTAAAAGCCTTCTCACCAGCAAGAACTTCTTTCCATTCAATTCCTTTTTCACCATTATATGCTTTTTCAACAGCAGCCTCTAGCACTCTACTCGCTGCAGCCCAAATATCAGGACCCGTACCATCACCTTCTATGAAAGGGATAATAGCATGATTAGGAGTTTTTACCACTCCGTTTTCTACTGTAATTTTTTCACCTTTTGACATATTAATTCCTCCTATATGTATTTATTTTTAGAAAAACACAAATTTATCTCTGTTCAACTGGCTTATACTCTTGTTGAACTTCACCAACAAATTCAGCACGAGGTCGAATCAAGCGATTATTATCATATTGTTCGAGCATGTGAGCCACCCAACCGGATGTTCGGCTCATGGCGAATATTGGCGTGAACAAATCATGATCAATCCCCATACAATGATAGGCAGATGCTGAATAAAAATCAACATTCGCAGGGAGACCTTTTTCTTTTTTCATGTATTCTTCAATTTTCACAGACATATCATACCATTTCGATTGACCTGTGATCTCTGTTAATTTTCTCGACATTTCTTTTAAATGCTTTGCACGAGGATCTCCAGTACGATAGACTCGATGTCCCATCCCCATTACCTTTTCTTTATTAGCAATTTTATTTTTTACATAAGGAATAGCATTATCGACTTCTTCAATTTCCATTAACATACGAACGACTTGTTCGTTTGCACCACCATGCAAAGGTCCTTTTAGTGCCCCGATTGCTGCTGTAACACCTGAATATAAATCAGATAATGTTGCTACACAGACTCTAGCCGTAAAAGTTGAAGCATTTAGTTCATGATCCGCATGTAATACAAGCGCTTTATTGAAGGCTTCTACTTCTAATGCTTCGACATCAGGACCTTTCAACATTCTTAAGAAATTCCCGGCATAACTTAAGTTTGGATCTGGAGCAATTAACTCCTTATTTTGGCGAAGCCTTGCCAATGTTGTAATAACTGTAGCTATTTTCGCTTGTAACCGGATAGCTTTCCTGAAGTTGGCCTCTTCACTCATGTCATCGACTTCCGGGTCATATAATCCAAGCAAAGAGATTGTTGATCTCAACACAGCCATTGGATTTGCGGTTGATGGATCAAATAATTTCAGATGCTCAATAATTTGATCAGATAATTCCATATTTTCTAAAAGTTCAGCTTGAAATTTCTTTAGTTCTATTTCTGTTGGGAGTCGTTTATACCATAGCAAATAAACAACTTCTTCAAAGCTAGCATGTTCAGCCAAATCGTCAATAGAATAACCGACATAAGTTAGTTGGTCGTCAATAATCGAAGTAATCGATGATTCTGCAACAATAACACCCTCTAGTCCTCTCGATGCTGACATATAATTCCTCTCCTTTTACCATCAAATTCTGAAATAAAACTCGGCAGAGCTGAATTCATTATAAAGACTTTCCCCTATTTATCTCTTTTGTTCCCTCGTATTAACAATCACTGAGGAGGAATAAAAAGCCACGGATTGAAGTTTTACTTTTCCCCAATAATTTGTCTATAAAACAAAAAAATCAACAATTCTCATAATCATATAAGCAATCCCTGCACCAATTAAAGGCCCTACTGCAACACCCTGAAAAAATACAACGGCTATTAGTGTACCGATTACAAGAGCCGTTGTTAAATGCGGGTCATTTGCTAATAAATCCAACCCACCGCGCGCAACAATCGCAACAAATATACCAGATCCTAAAGCAATCCAACCATAATAACTCTTCACACTATCTAAAAGTTCACGAAAACCTATTTCACCATTGGCAATCGGAATTAAAACAGCTACTGTTATGATCGTAACTCCCCAAGTCATTCCTCGATCTTGAATATGTGGAAAAAGTTTTTCATCCATTTTCAAAAGTTGTAATCCAAACAAAATGTATACAGCAATCATAATTGTTTGATTTTTACCTATGTAACCTAAAATAAATAATATGAGCAAAAATAGTGTCGATTGATTAAACATCCTACGCCTCCTAATCGGATAAAGTTGAAAGGCGATCAACTTTAATATTATCACAAAACGCAAATAATAGAAAATATATACACAATTAT
>NZ_JAPRAT010000036.1 GCF_026805325.1 Natronobacillus azotifigens | reverse complement strand
GTATTTTAATAGTCTCTATAGATAGCTATAGAAATAGTAGACTATTATTAAACAGCGAGGGGGTAGACAACTTTTTTGTTTCGCTATTATTGAACTAAAAGGATGCTGATCGAATAAGTAATAGTTCAGAACTGTAAAAAAAGACATCAGAGAGGTTAATATTAATATGCACAAATCATCAAACTCTAAATTCGATCATACTCTATACTTTTTATGTTAAGTTGTAAACAAAGTGGGGTTGCTCGTTTTGTAAGCGCTTTATATAATTGTGTTGGTAAAATTATCAAATAAAAGGAAGGGAGTTTAGTTGAGAAGAAGAATTTTGATTATTACTTAGGAGGTGGCTTTTAAACAAGAGTCATTATTAAGGTAAGCATCAAATAGTCCACACAACATGTGTAGAGTTCTATTCTAGTTAATTCCTATTTACCAGTTCGATTTTTTTACTTATTAGGTGTAAAGGTAGTATAGCTTTTTGTGAGAATTTATTAAACAGCTTTAATGTAAGCGTTTTACTCTATTTTAGGTGACTTTTATCAAAAAAGAATCAACGAATGGTAAGTATACATTTTTAGGAGGATTGTTAATGAGGAAAAAGCATATTGATAAATTTTTCGTAAGATTAATGATTGTATTATTACTTATTCCATACTTTAGCCCGGCTTTTACGACTTTGGCAGCGGGGGATGAGAATGACAATATAGAAAATGTCGTTTATTCAACAGACTTTTCAACTGACGACCACGGTTTTGCAACTGCAGCCGGGGGTACAGGGAATGTTCAGACATTATTAGTTAATGGTGAAGAGGTACAAGGATTTCATATTACTGATCGAACTGGAGGGTGGAACTCACCAACCTTATCTTTTGAAGCAGCAGAATTAGAAGTTGGTAAAACATATCGTGTTACAGCTAACTACTACAGTGATGAGGCTGAAGATGTGTCTGGTTCTTATCAAATCGCAGATAACAATTATTCACTATTTGACGGATTAACTCCGATAGTAAATGAAGAAGTTGTAACTGTAACAGCAGAGGGGAATATTGGTGAAGATATATCTGGATATTTCCGTTTCCAAACTAATGGTGATGGAGCAGATGGATTATCATATTACTTACTTGATGTGGTGATTGTTGAAGTAGAAACAGATGAAGAAGATGAAGTTACTTTCGAACCACAAACCATTGGATTTTTTGATTTTGAAGAAAATGCTAATGGATTTTCACGAAATGGTGATGCAACAATCTCTAGAACAACTGATGAAAGTCATACAGGTGAGTATAGTTTAAGTGTAACAAATAGATCAGCTGATTGGCATGGAGCTAGAGTAACACTTACTGACTCTATCTATCCAACTGCCACATACCGAGTAACAGGCTATGTTAAATCAGCAGATTTTGAAGAAGATGAATTATTTAAAGCTACAGTAGATGATGGCGATTATACAACATTTGCTCAGGTAAATATCACATCTGATGAATGGACAGAATTTACAGGTGAATATTCTACAAGAATAGGAGCAGAAGATCTTCAAGTTTATTTTGAATCTAGTGATGTTACTTCTGAATTTTATCTTGATGATATTACATTTGAATTGATCGCTCCTCCTGAAGATTTAGGTGATTCAGAACCAGCTCCAGCATTTGAAACAATTGACTTTGAAGATGCTGATTTGCATGAAACTTTCAACGGTTTCGAGCCAAGAGGTGGCGTTGAGGAACTAACAATTGTTGAAGGTGTTAATAATACTGAAGGCGGAAATCACTCATTACTAACTGAAAACCGTACCCAGGAATGGCATGGGGTTATGATCGATGTGTTTGATTATATTGATTTAGGAAGTGAATACGAAGTTTCTGTCTGGGTAAAAATGCACGAACCTGCTAGTGCGAATGTTCAATTAAAAGCACAAATTGGTTCTGGTGATGGTGCAAGCTATCCTGATATAGCTTCAGCAACCGTTACTGATGGCGAATGGGTTCATCTACAAGGAACTTATACATTTAATAGTTCTGGTGGTGGTAACCTAGCTGTCTATTTAGAAACAGATAATCCTAATGAATCTTTCTACATTGATGATTTTAACTTTGTAAAACTTGATACGGCGCCAACTGAAATACAACATGATTTACCATCACTTAAAGAGATTTATGCTGATGACTTCTTGATCGGTAATGCAGTTAACCTACCTGATTTTGAGGGTGTTAGATCCGAATTGTTGAAGAAGCATTTCAATTTAGTAACGGCTGAGAATGCAATGAAACCTGCATATGTGCATGATGCAGATGGCAATCTTGACTTTGCTAGCCAGAATGAATTTGTTCAAACGGCTATCGATGCAGGATTTAAGATCCATGGTCATGCGATCACATGGCACTCTCAATCGAACTACGATATTTTATTCCCAGAAGGTATATCGAGAGAAGATGCAATCGAGAGCTTGGAAAATTATATCGAAGCAGCAATTACAAACTACGCACAATTTGGTGATGACATTGTTTCTTGGGATATCTTAAACGAAGCCATTGTCGTAAGAAGTGCGCCATATGATAATTGGACTGCTCACTTAAGAGATACACGTGCGCTTGAAGTGATTGGTGACGACTATATTCAGATTATTTTTGAAAAAGCGAAAGAAGTAAGAGATGATTTGGGACTAAACTTCACATTGTATTACAATGATTATAACGATCATCTTCAAGATAAAGCACAAATTATGTACTATATGGTTAAAGATATTAACGAAACTTATCAAGCTGAAAATAACACGGATGAATTGTTAATTGAAGCTGTAGGGATGCAATCACACTACAATAACAACTTGAATCCATCAAACGTTAGACAATCAATGGAGCGCTTCATTAGTTTAGGCGTAGAAATTGGTGTAACGGAGCTTGATGTTATGGCTGGTGATGACTATGTCTTAACAGAAGCTGAAGCGATGAGACAAGGTTATGTTTATGCCAGCATTTTTGAGATCTATAAAGAACATAGTGAACATAT
This sequence comes from Natronobacillus azotifigens, assembly GCF_026805325.1. GTDB lineage: Bacteria > Bacillota > Bacilli > Bacillales > Amphibacillaceae > Natronobacillus > Natronobacillus azotifigens. The sequence continues at coordinate 35,974 of NZ_JAPRAT010000036.1, read as the reverse complement.
CTCTAGAGTAACATTCTGGGGCCTTGATGATGGATCAAGTTGGAGAGGGGAACAAAATCCATTACTTTTTGATAATAGACTTCAAGCTAAACCAGCATTTTATGCAGTAGCAGATCCTTCTGGATTCTTAGAAGATTACGAAGAAGTTGAATTGCCACCAAGACGCGGTCAAGCGGTATATACTGATCAAGCGCCAACAATCAATGGTGAAATTGATTCCGTGTGGAACGAAGCTGTTGTTATGACAGCTAACCGTGCACAGCAAGCTTGGCAAACTGCGAGAGCAAATACGCGTGCTTTATGGGATGAAGATTTCTTGTATGTGTTACTTGAAGTAGCTACTTCTGAGCTAGATGATACGAGTGAAAATGCTTGGGAACAAGATTCAGTAGAAGTTTTTCTTGATCAAAACAATACAAAGCAAGGAAGTTATTCTTCAAATCAAGGTTTTGGTCAATATCGTGTTAACTTCAATAATGTCTTTACAACAGGTTCTGGTGGACCTTATGATGGTGTTGAAACTGCTACTGCGGTTAACGGTACACACTATGTTGTAGAAATGAAGATTCCACTTTATGCTATTGAACCAGTTGACGGTCATATTCTTGGTTTTGATTTCCAAGTTAATGACGCCCAAAATGGTGCGCGCCGTGGGGCAATGGCTTGGAATGATATGTCAGGTCAAGGTTTCTCTGATCCTTCCGTGTTTGGGGAATTAATTCTTGTGAGTGATCGTGATGAAGCAATTGAAGAGATTGTGGTCACATTAGGCCAATCAGTGGTCTTAATTGATGCGGCAAAACTAGTTATCGATGGTATGAAAACATCAATTTCAATACCTGCTGATATTCCTTTTGGTACAGAAGTAACGATAGAAGAGTATTCACCAGATAACGAATTGGATGTTGCGGGTAAAGTCTTAACCCCTGCTGGTGAAATGATCACTGTTACATTGAATTTCCCAGAAGGTGAAGAAGATTATGAAGGTGAATTTGTACTGGAGTTAGGAATTAACCCTGATGCTCAAAATCCAGGTATCTTCTATCTTGGTGTAGACGGTTGGGAATATGTTGGTGGAGAAGTTGATGGTGATGTTATTAGAATCACAGTTAATGGATTCTCAACATATGGTGTATTTGAAGTAGAAACTGGAGTTCCAGGAGATGATGGGGATCCAGGGGATGATGAAGGTCCAGGGGATGATGGAGATCTGGGAAATGATGAAGGTCCAGGAGATGATGGAGATCCGGGAGATGATGGAGATCCAGGAGATGATGGAGATCCAGGAGATGATGGAGATCCAGGAGATGATGGAGATCCAGGAGATGATGGAGATCCAGGAGATGATGAGACATCAGGAGACGGTGAAGCCCCAAGAGAAAATGACACGGATAGTGACGAAGAAAAAGAAGTTGTTAATGACGATAAAGATGGAGATAATCTTCCTGACACAGCAACGAATAACTATAACCTGCTGTTGATTGGTTTTCTTACTTTACTTGCTGGAGTAATCTTCTTAATAGTCATTAACCGACGCGAAAAACTAATGAATTAATATTTAATAGAAGCTCTCAAGGCCATAACAGGCTTTGGGAGCTTCTTATTTTAAGTGGGGTGCCTGTCACCGCTCGTTTTTTGTCGAATGATCGTAATTTTAGTTAAAAATTTTTTTATAGAAAAGGCTAGACAAAATACTTATTAGTATTCTATAATTAACTCAAGTTTTTCCTTAGGGCAAAAAAAATAATCAAGTACAACTAAATAGTTCAGATCAAATGTTTTATCTCATAGTCAACTTTTTATGTTTATTTAATATGATGAGGTGAGTTAGTCGTAAAAAGTTGAATCGAGAAAAATGTAACAGCAGCTATTGTATAAAGCTTAAGAAAAAAGATAAGATAAAAATGATAAAAGGAGAGTGTAGCAAAAAATGAAGAATGCAGTATTTCTATTCGTTTTTTTCGTGTTAATCAGTGGAATTTTAATGGGTTGTGATAATAACGGAGTTGAAGAAGAACAAAGTGATGGTTTGGCTATTACAACTAGCTTTTCAGTGTTAGGGGATATTATTGATCAAATTATTGGTGATCGTGGTCATGTGGATTATATTGTTCCAATTGGAGAAGAACCTCATGAATATGAGCCAGTGCCTAGTGATTTTAGAAATGTTAGTGATGCAGATGTTTTTTATGTGAATGGATTGGATTTGGAAGAATGGTTAGAAAATATTGTGGAGAATGTAACAGATACAGAAATTGTTACTCTTGCTGATGGCGTAACACCGATTCCGTTAGAAGGTGATGACGAAGCTGATCCCCATGCTTGGTTAAGCCCGAAAAATGTTATCATTTATGTAGAGAACTTAGTGAATGATTTGAAGGAAAGAGACCCTGAGGGGGAAGCTGTTTATACAGAAAATGCAGAAGCTTATTTAACAGAACTAGAAGAACTAGATGATTGGATCACTGAACAAGTTAGTCAAATTCCTGAAGAACATCGTGTCATTGTCTTGAGTGAGAATGCCTTTAAGTACTTCGGAGAAGATTATGGTTTTCACACAGAAGGAATTTGGGAAATTAACTCTCATGAAGAGGGAACGCCTCGACAGTTCGCACGATTAACGGAGTTAGTAATTGAACGGAATGTACCAGGTTTGTTTGTTGAAACGACTGTAGATACTCGTTATATGGAAACTATATCAAACGAATCCGGTGTTCCGATTGTCGGTGAAGTTTATACAGATGCGGTCGGAGAATCGGGAAGTGGTGCAGATACGTATATTGATATGATGAGACATAATGTGGAAGTATTTACTGAAGGGCTAATGTAGATCCAGGGCTGGTAAAAGGCACCTTTTATAAGTGTGCCTTTTGGTGTAATTGTCTCTAAAACGTAAAATCATTTAACATTATAGCTATGTAGGCGTATAATGAATTGATAATGCCTATTTTTAGTTTATTAATTAATTTAGAAAATCTAATCATCCTATATCAAAGGAGGTTGTGTTGTGGGTGCAAGCAAAGCTATAGAAGTAAGTGACCTCTCTGTCTCCTACCATGGTCAAAAAGCGTTAGAGGATATTTCCTTTTCTATTGAGCAACAACAATTAGTTGGAATAATTGGCCCAAATGGTGCTGGGAAGTCTACATTAATGAAAGCAGTATTAGGATTAATTATATCGTGTAAAGGAAAAATAACAGTGCTAGATCGAAATATAAATACTGTTCGTAAAAAAGTTGCATATGTACCACAAAGAAATGATCTAGATATGGATTTTCCAGTTTTAGTTGAGGATGTTGTGTTAATGGGGCGTTTTCCTCATTTAACATGGTACGGTCGACCAAAAGAAAAAGATCGTGAAATCGCTCGAAAATGTTTAGACCAGGTTGGCATGTCCGAGTATCGAAGACGCCAGATTGGTGAATTATCAGGTGGACAGCAGCAGCGTGTTTTTTTAGCAAGAGCATTGGCACAAGAAGCAGATATTTTCTTTTTAGATGAACCATTTGCAGGAATTGACGTAACTTCTGAACGTATTATCATTGATATGTTAAAAAGCTTGCGTGATCAAGGAAAAACACTTTTTGTTGTTCATCATGATTTAAGTAAAGTAGAAAGTTATTTTGATCACCTGATTTTATTAAACAAACGCTTGGTTGCTTATGGAAAACCAGATGAAGTAGCAAGTGTTGATAATATTGAAGAAGCTTACCGTGGCAGCGCGATTATTTTGTCTGGAGAAAATGGTAAGGTGGTGGCAAGCAACTAATGGGAAATTTCGTTTTTTTCTTTGAATCTCTTTTTCAATATCAATATTTACAGAACGCTATGATTGCGGGTATTTTAATCGGAATTATTTGCGGTGTAGTTGGATGCTTTATTATTTTAAGAGGAATGGCTTTAATGGGGGATGCAATTTCCCATGCAGTTTTACCAGGTGTTGTTCTTTCTTATATGTTTGGAATTAGTTTTTTTATTGGGGCAGTGGTAACTGGGGTTATAACGGCCTTAGCTATTGGCTATGTTTCACAAAATAGTAAAATAAAACATGATTCTTCGATAGGGATAATGTTTACCGGAGCTTTTGCCTTAGGTATTGTTTTAATTACCCTTAATCGAGGTACGGGTGTTCATCTTTGGGATATCCTTTTTGGGAATGTGTTAGCTGTATCGAGAGCGCACCTCTGGATGACTGTTGGTATTGGAGTGGTTGTTTTGGCACTGATTTTTATTTTCTATAAACAATTGGTGCTAAGTACTTTCGATCCAACAATGGCCCAAGCGATTGGATTGCCAATAAAATGGATCAACTATACTTTCATGTTAGTACTCTCTCTTGTTACCGTGGCGTCATTGCAGTCCGTAGGTATCATTCTCGTGGTAGCAATGCTAATTACACCAGGATCAACGGCATACTTGCTAACTGACCGTTTGCCAGTAATGATGGTGCTTTCAGCTGCCTTTGGATCTGTGTCTGCGATTATCGGTGTTTATTATTCATTTATTTATGATGTAGCAACAGGTGCATCCATTGTTTTGGTTGCATCAATACTATTTGCACTTGTATTTTTGTTCGCTCCAAAGAACGGTGTAGTAATCCGATCAATCCGATCAAAACTAGCAGATTAGGTGCCTGTCACCGCCCGGTTTTTGTCGAACGATAGGAGTGTGGGGTGAAGTAGTCTAACTTCAGTCTGCATTAAATATAAAGAAGCCAAACATCCGCGAACCGTCGAATTGTTTGGCTTTTCGATTATTTTCTTTTGAATTTACTTCCTTTTTTCAGCGTTCGGATACGGTTCATTTGTTTATTAATCTTATGCTTGGTCTCATCCGTTTTTTGCGAGTCGAAGCGCATTTCTACAATTCGGTTATTCTCAATATCGATTTCAAACCAATCATTTGGTTTTGCTCCTGAAGGAAGTAGGAGCAGATCAATTACATATTCTTGATTTAACCCTTCAACTAGGAGAACGGCTTTGTTGTTATCTGATATACGATCAAAAACAGCTTGATATAAGATCATGCTAACCTCCTGTGCATGCCAATTCTTGGTTTTTAATATCTTGCAATCTACCGGCAGCTATTCCATTTACTCTTGTTAATGCGTCTACCGAATCAAATGGGCGTAATTGAATAATGTCTTCAGCACGAGCGGGTCCGATGTGAATAATTTCTTGTAAGTCATCAATGGATGCAGTGTTAATATCAATACAATCTTCGGGTGCTTCGGAAGCTTTTGATGCTGAATTATTATTATTTTCTTTTTCTCTGTTACTAACAAAATCATTAGAAGTACTTGTTGTACCGGGATTTACTTTTCCGTCTTTATTGGTAGAAACATTGATGCCATTCCCATCTGTTTCTACAATAATAGTACCATGGACATCCGTCCCGTATAAGTTAATACCGTGGCTATTGACACGATCGATCACTTCCCCGTGAGGATGACCATAACTATTTTCAGCGCCAGCAGAATAGATAGCAATTTTTGGACTAACTGCAGTTAAAAATGCTGTGCTAGTTGATGTATTCGATCCATGATGACCTAACTTTAAAACATCCGCGTCTAATTGAAAGCCCTGATTAATCATGGATTGTTCATCCGATTGATAAGCATCTCCTGTCAAAATAAAAGAAACATTGCCATAAGTGAGTTTCATGGAGATCGAGTTATTATTTGGATCATTTTGTAAAGTGCTGGGATGTAAGATTTCTATCGTCACTGGTCCTAAATCATAAACATCTCCTGTTCTTGGTTCATCATAGCTGACATCACTTTGTTCAATTGCTGTCATCACTCGTTCAAATGTGTTCGAAGTAGCGATACCTCCAGACATCCAAACTTCTTCTACCTGAAAATGATTGATCACATCATCCATTTGTCCAATATGATCTGCGTGTTCGTGAGTTCCAACTAAAATATCAATATTCTCGATACTTTGTGACTGCAAATAGGTGGTGACATCAGATTGGTTCCAATTTCCTGCATCAATTAACATGGCATAATTTTTATCATCATGACTTAATGTAATCAGTGTAGCATCTGCTTGTCCGACATCGATGAAATGGGCATGTAGCAACCCATCAATGGATGAACTAGCTGAATCTGAACCAGATTCACTATTTTGCTTTTCTGTTGTAGCTCCAACGCGTTCTTCAAATTTTCCCCTATCATGATCATCTGTTTCATCTGTCGGCTGAATTTCTTCATGGATTTCTTGTTCTTCAGTTCTTTGCTCAATTTCTTTTGTTTCCTTGTTATCCATAAAATCTGTATTTGGTTCCGTTGTACCACAACCAAATAAAAATGCAACGATAAACAAGTTCAGTATAGTCAAAACTCTCTTTTGATGCATAATTTCCCCCTAGTTGGTGAGTATGAACATTATCATAGCACGACGTAGGGTATCTGTCATTCGGGAATGCTTAAACAAGTGTCATGGTGAATTTAGTAAGAAAAGAATAAACATTAGTTTCTTAATCAGTAAAAAAACTCACCATTATGAGTTTAGAAGCGAGTAATTTAAGGGGGCATGGTAAGTCCCTTATTTAAAATAGAAGATATTCAAGTTGAAACGGAGGTCTTATTTCACCGATTTTCCCCTCGGTTGTGAATCAGTCACATAGCATTTAGGAAGAACTACTAGCAATGAATACTTCCTTGTTTACCTTTCATTGATAATAATTTATGCTTACCTTAGTCAAAATGCCCATCTTCCAGCTTCTCATATAGAGTATTATCTCCTATCACTTTATAGAGCTGAGATTCTATACGAATGTGCTGTTTATAAACAGATATATTTTGATGAGTATTGTATCCGTAGCTGAATCTAAAAGAGTAAAAGTATTGATCATCACTGTTCGTAAATCCTCTGCGCAGTTCTAAATCCTTTAATTCAATTATAAGTTCGTTCATGTCTTGGTCATTTTCCAGAGTAATAGTACGTCTTCTCATTAATCTATCTAGAACGTTATCGGCATTTTCGTTTACCTGATAGTGCATAATTTCAATTGATTCGATTGACTCACTATTGATTGAATCGGCATTAGCATTAATGTCGTCGAAAGTTAAGGTGGTATAAAAGTAAGATAACACCCCAATAGAAATAATGAGAGCACTTATTGTATGTAAAAGGGAAATAAGATAATCCTTTTCTTCTCGTTCATACTTGTATTCCACATACGTATCATAGATGAGTGAAAAAATAACAACAATCATAAGTGTGATACCAAAAAATTCATAATAATTAGAAATGAATAATCCAGTTATACAAACAATTGCAAAGAATAGACAAATGCGCTTAACAACTTTGTGTGTGTTGTTGATAGTTCGATACGGCCAAACGTTAACTTCAATGGTGAATTTTCTTTTAACCCATAGTGTTAAAAGTAAGGTTACAAGCATAACAGAAGTAATAAATAGACTTAGATACATGCAATCATCCTTTCAAATCAGTAGATCATTCATTTATTACATAGTAGGATAACATATTTTTTTGGTTTTGTCGGTATATTTTGGAAAAACTGAATTTGTCCCGGAGCAACCGTCCGTAAGACTCCCACTTCAAAACAACGAGAATATCAAATTGTTACAGTGGGAGTACCGGACGCTAGCACCCGAATGGTTCAAGGGTCTTTAGGTCATCCTTTAGGGCTAACAATCAGTGGGGGAATACCTAAAAACCCCCACTGATTGAAGTTTCACTTTATAAATCAGCTTCAAAAGATCGATAGAATAAAAGTAATTGATTCGAGATGGCAAAGTTTCATAGGACAATAGTGTGGTTGTTTTTCTAACTTATGACTGGAAGAACGAACAAATGCACCGCTTATCATCTGGGGATTTTTGAACATCTACCTAGAGAACTATCTTAATTAAGAGTTTTGGCAATGTTTCTCCTTAAATACTTATTCGATAGCATTTTGGCCAACTTTCCACATAACTGAACTTGAATTTTTCCGCCAAGGGGTTGCGCACTCTTCTAACAAAAAAAGGGTACACCCATTACGGATATCCCCTTTTACTTAGTTATGATTTAAGTTCTAGTTTGAATTGATATTGATACGTTTTGTTGGCAGGTAAAGTGAACTCTGGATGTGTTTGTTGTCCCCAACTATCATCCCCGCCAATCCCCATCTGTTTATGATTGATTCTTAATACAGTGGTGTCAGATTCAGGTAATTCATAGGGATGCATTGCTTGCTCTAGTTGTTCTGGTTTATAAGGTAATGCACTAACCTCAACAGGTTGAGTGGTAGAAATCTTCAAACCAGCTCCATTCTCATTGTGCAATAAAAGTTCACGTACTTCTGTTAGATTACCAGACTCTTGTGGTTTCAAATAGGGAGTTAATCGATGTCTCACTTGATCTTGGTAGCGATCAAGCTTAGCTCCGAACTGGCGGTCCCAATATGTTTCGTGCGGTCCTTTTCCATACCAGTTTAGTTGATTATAGCTTGAATGCAGTATAGTCATTAGACCGATTACTGGTAGGTCGGGCAAACCTTCTCCAGGCAATAATTGATAATTAATTTCTATAGCACCATTGTGATCGATAGAGTATGTTAAACGAATGCTTGTATGATTCAAGCCGGGATAGATAATTTGAGTATTAATTTTACATCTATTCGACTCCTGCGTTACTTCTAAACCTGCTAATATAGAATTTCCTGTCTTTTCCCAAATACCACTTCGATCACGTAGATGATTGCCACGATCGTTATCCGTTAATGCGCGCCAAAAATTAGGCTTAATAGGTCTTTTGATAATATCGTCACCTTTATAACTGAAGTGTTCGATAAATCCAGTCGATTTATTGACCTGAATGGATCGCTCGTTAGCGAAAATGAGAATGTGTCCTTGTTCTTCAGTGACAATAATTTCGCCTGTTTCTGACTGCTTCACAGAAACGGTTTCCATATGAGTAGGCAATACAAACTGTTCAAAAGCAACTTCATGTTCTTGTTCTGCCCAAACACTTTGTTCACGTTCAACAAAAGAAACGGTTAAGACATGTTCATCCGTAAGAGATCTTTTCACTGGTAAAAGATAATCAATCTGAATAACCGATGAATCTAACGGATCAACATTTACAACTGTTTCCCCTTTGGAAAGGAGGTATCCATTCTCTTTGATGTACCACCGAAGTGTGAAATCTTTGAGTGACGTAAACAAATATTTATTAGTTATTTTAATCTGTCCAGCTGTTAAGTTTACTGCCTCTAGATCTATATTTTGATAACATTTTTTCACTTCTGGTAATTTCGGACTTATTTCTCCATCTGCAAAAATAATCCCGTTTCCAGCAAAGTTACCATCATGAGGCGATTCGCCAAAATCCCCACCATATGCTAAATAATGGATTCCATCTTCTGTTTCATGACGTAGGGCTTGATCTTTCCAATCCCAGATAAAGCCACCTTGTAAGATCGGGTATGCATCGAAAAGTTTTGTATATTGATAAAAATTGCCTAAAGAATTCCCCATCGCATGACTAAACTCACATAAAATATATGGTTTTTTATTTGGTTGATTTTTCTTAGCATAAGCTTCTATACCATCAGGTGAAATATACATGGTGCTTTCAACATCAGAGCAGTGATCTGATTCGCGATAGTGAAACGTTCCTTCATAATGAATAAGTCTACTGTCGTCATGTTGACGTAGGAAATCTGCCATATGTATGAAGTTATCTCCACCAAATGATTCGTTACCTAGCGACCATATTAATATGGAAGGATGATTTTTATCACGTTGAAACATGGAATGAACACGATCTAAAACATTTTCCTTCCATTCAGGTCTGCTTCCGGGAATTGCCTTGTCTAATCCCTTTTGACCATATTTCCATGTTCCGTGTGTTTCTAAATTCGTTTCATCTATGACATATAAACCGTAATGATCACAAAGGTCATACCATTTAGGATGGTTAGGGTAATGGGAAGTACGCACGGCGTTAATATTAAATTGCTTCATCAGCAAAATGTCATTAATCATATCTTGCTCGGTTACCGCACGGCCCCGATCTGCTTGGAATTCATGACGATTGACTCCTTTAAAGACAATCCGCTTACCATTCAACATCATTAAACCATCCTTCAGTTCAAATCGTCTAAACCCGACTGGCTGTTTTATCACTTCTAATAAATGTCCTTTTGCGTCGCAGACTTCGATAATAAGCTGGTATAAATAAGGTTTTTCAGCACTCCATTTCTTAGGGTTTTTCACGTTCGTAAGTATGGATACTTTTTCTAGTTGCTCTTGAAATTCGATGGTTTTCCCAAACGGTTCATCAAGTACATTACGTTCCTGATGATCGAATAGGTAGGCTTCTATATGAACTGTCTGTTTTTTTTGATAATAATCTTTGAGTTCCACATCCAAAGTAAGCGTAGCATCGTGATACTGATCATCAAGTGTATGACGTACGTGAATGTCTGTAATATGACTATTCGGTCTTCGTAGTATATACACATCACGGAAAATGCCGCTTAAGCGCCAAAAATCTTGATCTTCCAACCAACTCGCATCACTCCATCGGTAAACTTCTACTGCTAATGTATTTTTCCCTTCTATTAGGTAAGGAGTTAAGTCAAATAATGCAGGTGTAAAAGTGTCTTCACTATAACCGACAAAGTCTCCGTTTAACCAAACGTAAAATGCCGATTCTACCCCTTCGAAACAAATCTCTGTTGGCATCGATAACTGCTCTTTGCTTACATCAAACGTTTTGATGTATTGACCGACCGGATTATAATTGGTGGGAGCAAAGGGAGCTTCGATTTGATCATGTTCAATCCATGGGTAAGTAACATTAGTGTATTGTGGGTAGTCATATCCTTGTAGTTGCCAATGCCCTGGAACATTAATAATCTCCCAGTTATCATAGGTGTGTTTCTTGTCATAAAAGTCAACAAGTCGATCGGCAGGTTTCTCATACCATTGAAACAACCATTCACCATTTAAATCTTGTAGAAAAGCGGAAGAGTGATGACTATTTAATAAAGCATCTTTTCTTGTTTGGAATGGGATAAATGTAGTATGCGCTTTCTGTCGATTCACCTGAAAAATTTCGGGATTGTTATTCCATTCAGGATAACCGTTCTTTGGTCGCACATACGAATATTTCTCTAAAGGTTTGGACATAAGTATTTCCCCCTTCATAATTGGTAACGCTTTCTTATCTATCAGTTTAAGATCTTACAATCTCCAAGTCAAGGTAAAAATAACTTTAATTTTACTAATATTTTTACTTGTAATTATTATTGGCAGATTAACTAGAAGTACTCCTATATGCTTAACTTTATGTTCGATTGACCTAAAAGTAAAACTCAAGTAAAATTAACTTATATTATAAAAAATTTCCTTGTTTGATTTCAAATAGAGGTGACAAACATGGCAACAACGATTAAAGATATTGCAGAAAAAGCAGGCGTGTCCATCGCGACGGTTTCTAGAGTGCTTAATTTCGATAGTACACTTTCGGTTGGTGATGATACAAAAAAACGAATTTTTGCAATTGCTGAAGAACTTGATTATAAAAAGAGAAAACAAAAACAAAGGGATACAAAAAGGATTGCTTTCTTTCACTGGGGAACTGAAAGTGAAGAATTAAATGATGTCTATTACATGGCTATTCGAGTTGGAATTGAAGAACGTTCCGCTTTTCATCACATACAGTTGTTCAAATTCTTAAAAAAAGATGAGTTAGAACTACCGAAAAATCTAGATGGGATCATTATTGTTGGACATATCGATGATCAGGTTTTAAAACAAATCAAAAAAGTAACAACCAATATTGTTGTGGTTGATCCTTTTTTCGATACGGAAGGTATTGACTCGGTTCGGGTTGATTTTCGTAAGGTAACGAAGCAAATTATCGATCATTTTATCCAAAAACAACATACGGAAATTGGATTTCTAGGTGGTTATGAAACTTTCCATAACACTCACGAACCAATTCAAGACAAGCGTGAATTGTATTTTAGGCAGCATATGGAGAAACTTGGTTTGCTAAACGAAGATTATATTTTCATTGATGATTTCACTGCAGATAGTGGATATCATATGATGAATAAGGCAATTGAAACGTTAAAAGATAGACTCCCGACTGCGTTCTATGTAGGAAGTGACCCCATTGCTATTGGTGCATTACGGGCTTTGCATGAACAAAATATCGAAGTGCCTAGTCGAGTAAGTCTGATAAGTATTGATGATATTAGTGTGTCTAAGTATGTTTACCCTGCTTTGAGTACGGTAAGAATTGAGACGGAGTTAATGGGGGAAACAGCAGTGGACTTAATCATGGAAAGGCTAGCAACAGAACGCACCGTTGCTAAAAAAGTCTACATTGAAACGACATTAAAACTTCGGGACTCTTGTCTTTAAATGGGAAAAGCAGTGGGGATTGTCCCCACTGCTTACTTTGATTTATTGGAAAGTGTCACGCTATATCTTGTCACTGTCAGCCCCTTACAAAATATAGCTTCTCTCTGTTTTTTAAAGGACCGGATGGTTTTTCGGGTTTATCTTTTTTTCTAAAATTATCCTATAGTAAACAAGTTTCTATTTTTTGTATTCCATATCAAATGATACTCCTGTCATTATGTTAACTTTTTTAATTAATTGTTGGGATAATATCTGAATAAATAAATGTCACAATTGAACGACTAGGAATTAATATGTTTTGATCTTCAATCGATTGAATGTGTAACGAAACATTTTCCGATGTTACATACATTTGATCAGGTTGGCTATTTTGACGACTAGAACAATCCTCTATATTGATAGATAGGTATTGAGAGTTTGTACTGAAATTTATCAATACAATTGTTAGTGTTTGGGAGATAGGATGATAATAAGCAGATGTCATAACGTGATGAGGATTTTGAGTAGCTTCGACATCCACTCTAATACTGCCTGGTCTAACAAATAGACTATAATGTCCCAGGGTCCATAAAAGTTTACTAGGCTGAATAACAGGTTCTTTTCCTGCTGTCACATCGTCTATATAGATGAGGCCATCTTTATAATCGTAAGGAGAGACGGCTAACCACCACTGCCATGATGTAACTTCTGTAACGGTAAGGTCGAAGTGAATCAAGCGAGCCACTTCTAATGCCGTGTTAATGGTTAAATCACGCTTAGGACCATTTTCATTTAATATACAGTATTCAGACATCCACAGTTTTGTTTCCTCTCCATAGCGTCTTAAATTTTTGTGGACATATTGTCGCAACTTTTCCAACCGATCTTCACCAGCATAATGATCAGACCAATAGGCGTGCGCACTTACTTTGTGACTGATAATCTCTGCTATTTCAGGATCACCTAACATCTCGGATAAGTACGATCGATACTTTCCAGGATAGGAGCCGTTTGCGTTTCCTCCTGTATAGTTATAACTGCTCTTCGTAAAGGATTGAAATAGATCATCATCAAGAATGGAAAGGTATTCGACGGCTTCTGGTGCATCAATTTCTATCGCTAAATCCCGCTTAAGAAGCGTGTTATATAATGCCTTAAGCACCGACTTTATCTCATTTATGTTGTACCGGTTTCCTTCTTGAGTTGCTTGATCCCAACTCCACGTAGGCTCGTTAATCGGACTAATATAGTGAAAGGGTAGACCTATATCTGAAAAATACTCTAGTACATCAGTCAGAAATATCGCAAATTTTTCAATGTATTCAGGTTTTAAATTGGTACTGCCAACAGAAGGGTCTGGTTGCCCATGGCCATTTTTGGTCATCCAGACAGGCGGACTGTTTACAAAAGCTATCAAGGTCTCAACACCTCTTTGTTTAGCCGCTCGTAAAAACCATTGTTGCCCAGCTTGTTTAGACCAATCATAATTTTCATGTTCTGTTTGTTTAAAACAAGCTACTCGCCGTAAGGGATCTTTTATGATATTTTGATCGGTATCTTGACTTCCTGCACCAATATTAAAACGCCACATGGATAAACCGATCCCCTTGTCTTTTGAAAACAATAAGTCAGCAATTTTATTTTTATCCTTCTCTGGCCATGTCTCACCAATAGTGTCTAATGCCCAGGCGCCTGATGCACCAAATCCATCAATTTTTTGGTATCTTTTTTTGATATGAATCTTGATTTCATCATTACTCATAAATAAATGCTCCTTAGAATTTTTTTTTATCTCGGAGTATCCGTCCGTAATTCCACTTCAAGAAACGTTTTTAAAGTGGAAGTAATGGAAGCTAACGCACGAGATCCTAGATCATCTTCTAGTACTATAAATTATAGGGGAAATACAGATTGAACTTTTACTGCAATACAGCAGTAAAATAGCCCAAGTAAATAATGTTGATCATTTACTTGGGTACTAGAATTCCACTAATTTTGTATGAAAAAAGGCCTCTAATGTCGTCACCGATGAATGTTCAACTGAATGACTGACTAGAAAATATCGTCCAGAGAAGCTTGGTGATATTGGTTTAACAATTCCGTCAACTCGCTAGCAATATCAAAAGCATTTACTTCGCCTTCAATGATAGCTTCCTCAACATTACCATACTCACCGCCAAAATAAACTTCATCTAAGAACCAGTCAAATCCTGGTAAAACACGACCACCAAGTGAAATTGGATATTTGATACGCTCTAAATATTCGTCATAATAATGACCTTCTGGTAATAAAGCTCGAAGTTCTTCCCATAAGTCTTCATCTTTTAATAGTGGTACACCTTCCGGATGATTGAATACACGATCCCCATTTTCGTAAGTTAGTGAACGAAAAGCTTCAAGACGGTGCTTCCAACCTTCACGCCCCCAACCCATGAATTTCATTAATTCATATGCTTCTCGAGGATGTTCGGTGATAGGTGAAAGCGATGCAAGGTCAATATAAGCTGGTTTATTTAATGTTTCTGCATTGTCACCGCGTGGTACAGGGTAAGGCACCCAACGAATACCAAGATCTGTAACTGACTCGTGTTTGAACTGCTCGATCGTCCAAAATGCATCAAAGTGAATGGCTACACGTCCTGTTAATGGTGCCCAAATATCTCGGTCACCAAAAGCTGCTTGTGCTTCATCTGTTCCACCAAAAGGAGCATGGTTGCCATGTCGGATAAATTCAGCACGTTTGTTAACAGAGTCTGCCCATTGTCCAGTCATGTCAAATTTTTCTCCATCCCAACCAAACTCGCCATAAGCATCTTCATTAACAATAGGCGCCATTGTTACTAAGTTCGTACCCATGTTCACACCGAAAATACCCGATTCTGGAACGGTCATTGTTTCAATTAGATCTAACATTTCATTATATGTCCAATCTGCTGACGGCATTTCTACATTCTGTTCATGAAATAAGTTCTCATCTAAAAATATTGTGAATGGAAAATGTGCACTTGCTGCAGCAAGTTTACGGTCTCCATCAAAATAACCTACATCTACTAATGTATCTAACAAATGATCGGTTTCAGGATCTGATTCAAAGTACTCGGTAAAGTCACCTAACCACATGTTTTTTATGGCTACATCTAGATTTCCGTTATACCAAAAAACGTCTGGTAGTTCGCCGTTGCTAGCTAAGTTCATTAAGAAGTCATTCCAACCTAAATCACCAGTGGCTTGCACGATTTCAACAGTTATGTTCGGATACTGTTCCATAAACTGTTCAGCTAAATGTAGATTTAAATCATAGTTTAACCAAGATCCGAAAGATAAAGTTATTTCTTCAGTTGTCATTGGAGGTAGTCCAGGGCGTTCTGTTTCATCCGAGTTATCATTATTCTTACTTGACTCTTCACTACGTGTGCTACCATCAGGGGTTTCGTTGCTTGAAACGTCATCCTCATTACCACAACCCGATATCAGCAGCAATACCAATATAAAAGCCGACAAGATGAAAAACCATGATCTTCTTATCATTTTCTTCCCCCATTTCTTTTAATGGAATTTCATTTATACTACAGGGAAAATGTTCACCCGCAATACCAGAGATTAATCATTGTTAAGAAATTTAATCTATAGAAGTTCTTAATAATTCCAATAGGATAAGTGCGAGCTCTAAATGGATGGTTGATTTGAAGCTCTCGTCAAACACTTTTATCGTTGGCGCAGATTGAGAAAAATTGAAAACAAGAGATATTGTTAGCGCTTTCAAAAAAACAGATATCTTTTTGAACGAGTAATTTATTTACCAATACAATATCATGATTTAGTAAAAAAGTGAAGTAAAAATTTACTTAAATTTAACTCTTTTAAGGGTACAATAATGTTGAGAATGTTTTTGGGGAAATTCGGTGCAATCAAAATCAAAAGTCTACTTTTAGTAATTGAAGAAATACACAGATACGACATAATGAGAGCCTCCTTGAATCGTTTGCATCAAAAAATTGTTAACATAGAAAAATATTATTACGATACTATTTTGTTTTTTTGAAAAGAATTTCTACTAAAATCCGTCAAATAATCTCGTTTGTTGTCGAATAAAGTATAGTAATTCCTAACTTGTTATATTAAAATAAGAATAATGTTTTATCCTCGTATCCAACTTTTAGTTTTGAAAGGACTGTACTTATACAGTGATTATTTTTTTTGAAGAATTCTTCTTAAACCTTACCGTCTTGATATCATTTATTTTTTTATATCACCAACTCTTCCAAAGACCACCTGATGATTTTTTAACAACAAAAGATAAGAGAAAAGGAATGGTTATTCTAGGTTTTTCTGGTGGAATACTAGGAATTGTGCTTATGTATTTCGCGATTGAGGCTACTGCTGATACATTAATTGACCTGCGTGTTATTCCATTGATGCTCGTCACGATTCACGGTGGTTTGTTGTCTACAATTATTACCGGCGCAATGATTACCATTTATCGTTTTATGTTGGGGATAAATGCTTCCTCGCTTGCAAGTTTATTTTTGATTAGTGGTTCTGCAGTCATATTTTTATATTTTGCTAAGAAATTCAAGAATAACTGGAAACGGATAGTCGTTATGCTAGTGCTTAGTAATGTAGTATTCTCTATGGTTACTTATCCATTATTCACAGAGTTTTCTACATATGTTCTATTTAATGTGGGATATTGGTTTGTTATTATTGTAGCGGGTTTAATGTCTACATACATGAATGGTTATTTAGTGCATTCCAATCAGTTATTCAAGGAATATAAAATTAAGGCATATGTTGATCCTTTAACAGGCCTGAATAATGTGAGAAGTTTTGATCGAAAGTTTAATGAAGCAAGACTATCCATTCAAAAAAGACAAACTACACTATCTATGCTAGTAGTTGACATTGATCTTTTTAAAAAAGTGAATGATACATATGGACATGCAGAAGGTGATGTCATACTAAAAAATGTAGCTTTAATTATTAAAGATAGCACACGGTTAGTTGACGTGGTTTCTCGTAACGGAGGAGAGGAGTTTACTGTATTAATGATTGGTGCTTCTCATTCACTTGTAATGAAAATTGCTGAAAAAATCAGAGAAAATTGCGAATCACATTTGTTCTCTATAAACAACGGTGAACAAAATATTAGCATTACGGTTTCGATTGGTGTAGCAACATACCCAGAGCATACACAACAAATCGACGACCTTTATCATAACGCTGATGCAGCACTGTATCGAGCAAAAAATAGTGGCCGAAACAAAGTTTGTTCTTAGCGGTGCCTGTCACCGCCCGTTTTTTGTCGAATGAAAAAGATTATCGGTGTAAGATATTTCAAATTTTAGATAAGTAAAACGAAAACCAATGGTAACTTATACCTATTTTTATATTTAACAAGCCATATTTTCGTTATAATAATAATAGATTGATAAAAAGGAGTGTATTTGTATGATTTATTATCTTATCGGTACTATTGTAATTATTGTTTTATTGATTGGTTGGGTTATTTCTACTTATAACAATCTCATCCGAGCACGAGAGTTAGTAAGGAATGCTATGGGACAAATATCAACCCAAGTAGAGTCACGTTGGGACGCATTGAAAAATATGATTGAGGGAACAAAACAGTATGCGGAATATGAAGCGAAGACACTTGCTGATATTACAGAGCAACGATCTACACTTGGGCAAGGTGCAGCAGTATCTGACGTGAATGAAGATGATCGCTTGTTCAATCAAGCGATGGGCAAGTTGTTTGCGGTGGCTGAAAGTTATCCAGAATTAAAAGCAAGTCAAGTGTATCAAGATACATTAAAAAATGTAGATAAATACGAACAACAGGTTCGTCAATCTCGGATGATTTTCAATGATACGGTGACAAAATATAATCGTATCATTCAAACAGTACCATCTAATATTATTGCAAATCTGTTTCATTTTACGACGGAAACTTATTTTGAAAATTCTTCAAACAAAACAGATATGCCAAGTTGGAGTTGATGGATATGCGAAAAAATGCACCAAAGTTTTTGTTTGCTTTATTTGTTTTATTTGCATTAAGTGCGGCTTTTTGTGGAACCGCGGTCTATGCGAATTCTATGTCATTACTTGACTATCACATTGAGCTTCAAGAAGATGGTTCCGGGGTGATCACGGAAACACGTCATATGTATTTAACGGAGGACACTGAAATTTATATTGTGATGGAAAATCTAGGTGGTTCCGAAGTGACGAATTTTCATGTTAGTGACTTTGGAGAGCCACTATCATTCGAGCCAAACTGGGATATTGATGCAAGTAGGGAAGAAAAAGCAGGGAAATACGGGATTGTTGAAACGAATAATGGCCAAGAATTAAGTTGGGGTATTGGTGAGTATGGAGAGCATGAGTACACGGTCAGTTATACAATTAGCGGTATGGTGAGACAACTTGAAGATGGCCAGGGGATGAATTGGCGTTTTTTTGATGGAAGAAACAATATTAATCCTGAGGAAGTTACAATAACCATCACTGGTTCTCATCCTTTCACGCAAGAATATACTAAAATATGGGGATTTGGATTTGCTGGAGAAATTCATCTGGAAAATGGTGACTTAGTAGGTTGGTCTAACACAGAATTGAGTGATCGCAATCACATTACGATACTGATGCAGTTTTTAGACAATCCATTTCAGCCTACCCTAAGTTTGGAGCGGACACTAAGTGAGCAGGAAGAAGACGCGAAGGATGGCAGTTCCTACAATGACCCTCACAACGATCCAAGCGATACGGTATTATTTGTGGTGATCGGAATATTTATTTTCATCATTGTTTTGTTTACAAGCATTTATACGTCATTAAGGCACCGGGCTATTCAAAGGGAAAACCCACTTGTTACTGGGAAGAAAAGAAGACTAATGAATGAGGGGAAATACTATCGAGAAGTTCCCTACAAGTATGCGTCAATTACCGATGTTGCTTATTTACTTCAAAGGGTTGGCAAAGGGGAAGTTGAGGACTATTTTAGTGCCTTCATGTTGAAATGGCTAAAAGAACAACGGATCACTTATACAACAAAAAGTACAGGAAGAAAATTAAATAAAAAATCCTCAACTATTCAAGTTAATCGTGGTGAACTAAATTATGATGCTCCTTCATTAGAGAAGAAGTTTTGGAATGTGATTACCTCTGCAGCAGATTCAGATGGAAAACTTTATGAGAAAAAGTTGAAAAATTGGACAGAAATTAATTATAAAAAGATTACGGACATTAAATTAGAGCTAGATTCTCAATCAAAAGAGAGACTGTTTGATCAAGATTATTTGATTGAAAAAAGAGTAGATATAATGAATATATTTCCAACCACCATCATAAAAAGCACACCAAAGGGGGAAGAATTGTTCAACAACTTGATTCAATTCGAGAACTATTTAGATGATTTTTCATTACTTAATGAGCGAGAAGTAAAAGAAGTTGTAATGTGGGAGGATTTATTAATTTGGGCTAGCCTTTATGGTTTGGCTGATCAGGTTTCTAAACAGTTAGAAAAATTCCACCCTCAGTATATAAACAATACACAAATTACGTATACGGACATTTACCTGATGCGCATGTATACAAGAAGCTTTACCAAAGGTTATGAAAGTGGATATAGCGCCGCAAGTGGTGGAGGTGGCAGCACAAGTATCGGTGGCGGGGGCGGTTCCTTTGGCGGAGGTGGTGGCGGCTCCCGTTAGGGTATCGCCACCTGGTTTTTGTCAAAAAATCAGTCGTATTTGTTCACGTCGATTTCAACGACTTAGGGAGAGTAAGATGAAGAAAAGAAAGAAAATAATGTAGGGGGGTGCCTGTCACCGCCCGTTTTTTGTCGAATGATCGTCACTTTTTCAATAGTTAGGAGAGAAGGGGATGTTATGAAATTAAAGTCTATAATAATTACTCTACATCTATTCATTGGAATAGGTGCAGTTTTTGGAGGCTTTGGAGCGCTCGTTAATCCTGAAGCACCTCTAGGAATGCCGGCAGATACTTTGATTAATGGCCCATTTGAAAACTTTTTCATCCCTGGATTATTTCTTTTTTGTATATTGGGGGGAGGTAATGTCATTGCTGCGATCATGACCATAAGAGATAAGTCACTCTGTGCGTATGGAAGTATCTTACTTGGACTTATCCTCTGTGTATGGATTGTTATTCAGTGTTACATACTCTACACGGTTATTTTCCTTCATGTTTTGTTTTTTGTGCTTGGATTGATCCAGCTGGTTTTAGGAGCTTTGTTTGTTAAATAAAAGTGAGTAATTTAGTCTATTTCGCTAACTAGAGCATTGGAAAATAACATATGATAACTATTGTATATTAATATATTCACTTTTTTATAGAGTTTTAAAAAAATATGTTCGGACAAGAAATTATAGAATTTATATCCTTTATTAACGGCATTCATAACTATTTTTGAAAAACATATGAAAACAGTTGGAAAAAACTAAGTCTAATATTATAATAGTTGTAAGTACATGTTTCGTCGCTCAAATGAAAAAATCTATTTTCTGAAAAAAACATGTGTTAATACTATTATTAGTAGTAAAGGAGAACATTCATGGTACAGAAATATGAAAGCACTTCCATTAAGGATCAACTGATCGCTCACTATGCCTTTGATGAAGGGGATAACATTGGTAACGATCGTTCAGGCAATAACAATGATGCAACACCAGAGGGTAAAAATAAACCAATCATTGAAGAAGTAGGTGGTAGAAAAGCAGTAACACTAACTGGTGGAGCAAGCGGAACATCTTATTTAAGCCTGCCTGCTGGTCTGTTGAAAAACGTTAGTGATCAAACGGGGATAACAATCAGTTCATGGGTTTATTTAAAAAAAGGTTCGGATGTTTGGGAAAGAATATTTGATTTTGGACAAGGCAACAATGGTCCTTATTTATTTATGACACGTAGTTTACGTGGGGTGTGTTTTTTAGAAGAGGATCTTGTTGCTGATAGTGGCAAAGCATTTAGCTCGGGAGAATGGATGCATGTTGCGATGTCTGTCATTGGTACAGAAGGTGGAACATTAAGTAGTGCGGGCCCTGTTATTTACGTAAACGGAGAACTAGTTGCTGATGGATCTATAAGTCAAACATCAAGTGGGACATATAAACGTTTGCGTCAATGGTTTGACACTTTTTCTAATCTAGAAAATTATAGCAAAAATTTTATTGGTAAATCTCAATATGATGTAGATCCGGATTTTGAAGGTTCATTAGCTGATTTTCGTGTTTACGAAGCAGGATTGTCTCAAGATGAGGTGATTGAAGTAATGTGTGAATCCCTCAATCCTGAAGAGATTGTTGAATTGGCGAAAGAGAAATATTTATCTTTTCCAATCAAAGTGATTTCTAAAGATATCGCATTACCATCGACACTTATGGGAGGGAAGGTGGAGGTTGCTTGGACATCAAATGATGAAAAAGCACTAACTTCCAACGGTGTTGTTGGAAATATTGATAAGCCTACAGGTGTCACACTTACCGCAGTTTTAAAGAAAGGAACTGCTGTTGCAAAAAAATCCTTTAATGTAACTATCATTCCAGAAGATCTACCATCACATCATTTAACGATTAATGGTGATGATGAAATATTAGATATAAGTGATGTTATGTATGGCCTTTTTTATGAGGATATTAATAATGCTGCTGATGGTGGTATTTATGCAGAGCTTGTGCAAAATCGTTCATTTGAATCGTTTGTATTTGATACGTATTCGCATAATTCTGGTGCATGTGGGTGCTCGACAGGGCGTAATCACCAACCACTTCATGCATGGTTTGGTGACGTTGATCAGGTAACCGTACAGAATAAAGGTGGATTGAATGACTTTTTTGGTGTTACAGATCAAGATGTCAACTCGCATTATATCACCGTAGCTGATGGTAGCACGATTATTAACAAAGGGTTTACTGACTCTAATCATCATTGTGCAATCTCAATTAAACAAGGTGAACAATTTGATTTTACGATTTGGGCAAAAGCAGAAGTTGATGGAACGATTCGTGTAACTTTACAAAATGAAAATGGTGAAGTGATTAGTGATGAAGTCGTTGTGGCTGTTGAAGGTGGAAACACGTGGAAGAAATATGGTGTCGATTCCGCACTTACTTTAACCGCATCTAATTCTGGACTTGGTCAACTTGCTTTACGTTTTACTGGTGAAGTTTCAATTGATATGGTTTCGTTAATGCCAAAAGATGTTTGGGGAGCGAGTGAAGAAGCACGTTCTGTAACGGCTCACTCCAACTATAAAGGAAATCCAAACTACCGCCTGCGCAAAGACTTAGTTAATGCGCTTGTGGATCTTCACCCGAAATTCCTTCGTTTCCCTGGTGGGTGTATTTCAGAAGGTTCTTATATCTGGGAGAATGTTTACGAATGGAAAGATTCTGTAGGTGCTATTGAACTTCGTAAAGAGAACTTTAATGTCTGGGGTTACATGATGACAATGGGCTTAGGGTACATGGAGTACTTCCAATTAGCAGAGGACTTAGATGCAACTCCACTTCCTGTCATGGCATGTGGTGTGCTTTGTCAAGCGCGATCAGATTATGTCCATCCTGCTGGTGGAAAGTTAAGAGATTATTATGTGAAAAGTTTTACCGACTTGATTGATTTTGCAATCAATACCGATTTTGAAAAGAATGAATGGGCGTCTCTACGTAAAGAGATGGGCCATGAAGCACCATTCGACTTGCATTATTTAGGGATAGGTAATGAAAACTGGGGTACAGAGTTTTTCGCAAACTTTGAATACTTCAAAACATCGATTGATACTTACATGGAAAATACTTACCCTGGTTATGAACTTCATATTATTTCAACAGTTGGTGCACAAGCGGATGATGATGCCTATCAACAAGGGTGGAAATTCCTAAGTGGAAACACAACCGGTACCGCAACGGTAGCATTTACAGATGGAAAAGAAGTGACAGAAGAAACGGTTTCTTGGTATGAAGAACAATCGAATTATATGGATACCATTGCAGATGAGCACTATTATCGTTCCAATGAGTACCTATTAAACAACGTTGATCGATATAACTATTATTATCGTGCCTATCAAGCGGATGGTAGATTGGATGAAACAGAAACTTCCAAGGTTTTTGTTGGTGAATTTGCTTCTACTGATAAAAATACATTAGCTGGTGCAATTGCAGAAGGGGCAATCATGACCGGATATGAAAACAATGCCGATGTTGTCCGATTAATCGCTTATGCACCATTGTTTAATAAAGTATTAACAGATGGTACTTATCGATGGACGCCCGATATGATTTGGTTTGATGATGAAACGGTTTGGTATACGCCAAATTATTACGTGCAGCATTTGTTTGCCAAATATCTAGGGGATAAGTTATTAACAACATCTTTTGCATCTTATCAGAATGGTCAATTAAAAGAACTTAAACCACATGGTGGTATTGAAATAGCAACTGGAAATGCTAAAATTAATGTCAAACAAGTAAAAGTTTTGGATAACGTTACTGGTGATACATTATTTGAACAGGACTTTACAAAAGAATTGAATTCAGCTTGGGAAACGATTCCTGGCTCAATTGGATATAAACTTGATCCAGAAAAAGGTTTGACATTACAGGCTCAAGATGGTGGCTTGAACGGTTTGTATATCCTAAATGAGGAATGGTGTAATTACAACGTGAGATTAGAAGCAACAAAAGTAACTGGAACAGATGGATTTTACCTAGGTGTTGGACTGACAGATATCTCACCAGATAAGAAAGATGTCATTGAATATGCAATTGGCTATGATGGTAATGCAACAGGTGTGAAAGTCTATAAACAAGGAATTGAAGCTTATAAGTTAGGGGATTATTCATCTAGTACAGCTGCAGGTAACTTAAGAGCAAGTTGTTATGAAGAAATAACAGAAGGAACACCGTATACGATTTCTGTTAATTATGGTGGAGAAAATGGAGACAATCTGATCTGTTCTTATACAGACGGTACATTTACCAGCAAAGTATTAAACTACAAACTAAAAGCGTATAATAATGAAATTTTCCATTCTGTTACAAAAGATGATCAACACATTTATGTGAAATTAGTCAATGCAGATCCATTTGATAAGAAGACAGAGATCGTAATGAATGACGTTAGGTTAGAAACAGAAGCAAAAATGATCACCGTTACTGGAGATACGGAGTTTCTGAATACCCCAAACGTAAATAAGAAAAACGATGAGAAAGTAACACCATCTGAAACGTCTATTCAGTTAACAAACAATCAAACAGTCGTAACATTACCAGCCAACTCAGTAAACATAATCATATTAGACATAAACTAACCGGTGCCTGTCACCACCCGAAATTTGACTTATTTTGTCGAGAGTGTGTGTTAAGTTATTCAATAAAAGGTTCTTTACTTCGAAGTGGGAAGTAAAGAACCTTTTTATTTGTCTAGGAAATTTTAAAATTCGTTTGCTGGGGATAACTTTTCCGAACAGGATATAGCCTCATCGAGCTTCGGGCGCCAAAAACTAGGCAACTTCACGAAGCAATCTGCGATAAGTCATCATCGGTTCGCAAGCTTACCGTGATTCCTTTACCTCCATTGATTCGTTCCAGTTGCTACGTTTTTAATCGGCGCTCTGTGCTTTTGTTCTAGCCTAACCATTTATAAGTAAATGCAGATTTATTTCAGGGCAATCGTCCGTAAGATTACTACTTCCAATTAACATGAAAATTAAAGGTGTTTTAAAGAGAGCAAGAAACGCTAGCTTCTTAATACTCACAATACTTCACAACCAGACTGCTTTGGTGATTAAGTAACAGTGAGCGCATAGTTAGTTATAAATAAGAAGTGCTTTCTCTTTCGATTAGTGAAATTGGTAGGATAATTTTCTTTTGCTTTATATCATTATTATTCATAATTTGGTCAATTAAAAGATTGGCAGTAACCTCGCCCTTATGGACGGTATTCTGTGAAATCGTTGTAAGAGGAGGAGTGGTATACTGTGAAGCAGAGATATTATCGAATCCGATCAAGGCGTAGTCATCAGGGATTCTTTTCTTTTTTTCGGATAAATATTTCATTAGTCCAATGGCTAACACGTCTGAAAAACAGAATATTGCTGTTATTTTAGGATGGTTTATAATGATCTCTCCAGCGTCATATCCCCCCTCCATTGAAACAGGTACGTCTATGTAAATCGATTCATCAATAGTGATGTCAGTCTGTGCAAAAGCTTTCTTTGCACCTTCAAATCGCTCTTTCATTACGCCGTTAATTTCTTTATTTCCTCCGATTAGGGCAATGTGTTTGTGACCTTGATCAAGTAAAAACTTTATCCCCTTATATCCTCCTTGCTCATCATCAAGAAACACTTGATATACTTCCTCATCCATTAAGTAACTATCAACAAATACGCTGGGGATCGCTAATGATTTTGTTTCCTTAACTAAAGTTGCATTATGTGATGCCCCTATTATAACGACTCCGTCTATATTTCGTTCTTTAATAAAGTTTAGACTTAAATCATTATCACCAGTAACCCCAGTTAAAACGACTTGGAACTTATTTTTTCGTGAAACTTTTTCTATTCCTGATACCAAGTTCCAATAAAATGGATTGTCATGCAAGTTTCCTTTCTCGTTTTGAAAAGGAACGATTACACTTATAAGATTGCTACTTTTTTTCTTCATCGTTCGTGCAGAAATATTAGGATAATAGCCAAGTTTATCAATAGAGTTATTCACAATATTTAAAGTGTTTTGAGAAACTCTACCTGTGCCATTTATTACATTGGATACGGTTGCTATTGAGACATTTGCATGTTTTGCAACATCATGTATGGTTATGTTTTTTTTCATGTTTATATCGGAAGGAATTATTTAGTCTAGTAAAGTATTCCAATGTGACTATCCTATCCGTTTTTGTCCCCCCTACTAATCTATTTATGTATGTAAGCTTATCAGTACATCGGTTCTGTATGAGAAATTGTTTTGTTGATAATAACATATTATCATTATAAGTCAATGACACAATCGATGAAACGTTTAATCAAAAATAGCTTTTTTTTTAATTATTTACTATTTACAACCTTTTAAAATGGTGATAGTATGTGATTAAACGTTTAATTAAAGCGTTTACATACAAAGGAGGAGAGTACATTGAAGCAGAAAAGTATGATTATTTTATGTTTGACATTCGTTTTTCTTTTGAGTGCATGTGGGAATGATGAAGTGATTAAAACAGAGAATGAGTTATTACAAGATGAACAGGTAGATCAAAGCGGTGAACCAGAAAAACCAAGTCAATTGACAATGTGGGTACACCATGAAGAAGCTCAGTTAAATGCTTATGAAAAGATTACGGAAAAATTCACAGAAGAATTCGGGATTGAAGTTGAACTCGTTCCTTATGGGCAAGGTGATCAACTTGAAGGTATTTCCTTAGATGGGCCAAGTGGTTTAGGACCTGATTTATTTTATAGTGCTCATGATCAAGTGGGTAATATTTACAATCAAGGACTTGCTGCAGAGTTGGAACTAACAGAAAATCAGAAAGAAAGACTTGAAAATTATAATGAAGACGTTGTAAATTCTTTTAGTTATAATGGCGAACAATATGGAATTCCTGCAGTAGTGGAAACATATGTATTATTTTACAATAAATCTTTAATAGACGAAGCACCAGCAACCGTAAATGAGATGATGGATATAGCAAATACATTTAAAGATGAAGAAAAATATGGTTTTGTTATTGATGCGTCAAACTTTTATTTTGTCTATCCTTTTTTGACAGCTTCTGGAGGATACGTGTTTGAAGAAACAAAACCAGGAGAATTCGATGTAAATGCAGTTGGCCTTAATTCAGAAGGGGCGATAAGTGGTGGAGAACTTATTCAATCGTGGTTCAAGGAAGAACTAATTCCTGTAGGTATGACTTTTGATATTATGAACGACCTATTTATAGCAGGTGATGCTGCGATGGCTGTTAATGGTCCTTGGGCTATTCCAAGTTATGAGGAAGCATTAGGTGATGATTTAGGAATTAGTACTTTACCAGCCTGGGAGAGTGATCCGATTTCATCATTTTCTGGTAATAAAGGTTGGTTAGTTAATTATTATTCAGAAAATATATATTGGGCAACTGAATTAGCTCTCTATATAACGAATGCTGAAAGTGGTTCCCTTTATTATCAGATTGCTAATGAACTTCCAGCTAATCTAAAGGCAGAAGTTAAGGACGAAAAAATGCAACCGGTATTAGATCAAATAGAGTTTGCAACAGTAATGCCGAATGTTCCTGAAATGGATCAAGTATGGGAACCTATGGCAGATGCACTGCAATTTATTTCTCAGGGAGAAGATCCTGAATCGGTTTTAAATGAAGCTGTAGAAAAAATTAATCAACAGATTGAAATAGCTCGACAATGACCTGAAAGCATTCTTTTTACTATTATTAATCTAGTGTCCCATTTAGAAAGTGGTGAAAATAACTTAATAAATTTGCCGAGATCTTGATCAGGAGTAGAATTTTAGAAGTTCATTACTTCACTAATTTTTTCGTTGTTTACCGTTAAACAAAAATGGTAATTTACTCTTTTAAAAAGGCTGTCGATACCAACATGGCAGTCTTTTCATCAATTTACTAAAAGCGTTACTAAACATAGATATTCCTCTTAGTAGGAGGGGATTCAAATTTGAATTAAGGTGGGGGATTTTTTAATGAATCAATCAAGTAATGAGATTCATCCAGAAAAAAAAGCTAGTAAGAGCGAGATGGTATTTAATGATATTGGTAGATTGGAAATGATTAATGTTGATAAAGATATGGTGTTGATCGAATGTGAGGGTGGAAATGTTGAAGTCCGTTTCTATGCAGAAGCTGTCCTGAACTTCCGTTATTTCAAAAAAGGAATGGAGAAAAAGCATGTAACTCAAGCTGTTATAAGAAAACACCGAGCTAATGATTGGTTGGTAGAAGAGGACGATGAAATATGGAAACTGATCTCAGTCAATAATGGCATGAATATTAGTGGAACTAAGAATCCATTTAGAATGAACATATTCAGTTCAGAAGGCGAGTTGCTGCTTGGAGAAAGTGAACAAGGGCTTTCTTATACGCATAATGGTAGGTTGATGAGCGTAAAATCAGCTAATGATAATGAACGTTATTATGGTCTTGGTGAAAAAACGGGTTTTCTTGATAAAAAGGGTGCTAGCTACACAATGTGGAATACAGATGTATATGCACCGCATAATCCAGAAACAGATGCCCTATATCAATCCATCCCATTCTTTATTTCTCATCGAGGAAAAACAGCTTACGGTCTTTTTCTTGATAATTCTGGAAAGACTCATATTGATCTCCGAACAGATCAGGGTACTTATCAATTTATGACGGAGAATGGCGTGCTAGAATATTTTTTCTTCGAAGGTCCAACGTTAAAAGATGTGGTTAAGCAGTATACATGGTTAACGGGACGAATGGAACTTCCACCTAAATGGGCGATTGGTTATCACCAATCTCGATATAGTTATGAGACTGAAAAAGAAGCAATGGACGTTGTTGATGCATTTCAAGAGAAAAATATTCCCCTTGATGCAATTTGTCTCGATATTCATTATATGAATGGGTATCGCGTGTTTACTTTTGATGAAGATTCTTTTAATAAACCATTTGAATTTATCATGAATTTGAAGAAAAAAGGGGTTCATGTTATTCCCATTGTAGATCCAGGTGTAAAAGTAGATGCCAAATATGAACTTTATCAAGCTGGAGTTAAAGAAGGATTGTTTAGTCAATACTTGGACGGTCGTATTTACTACGGTGAAGTTTGGCCTGGGCAGAGCGCATTCCCGGATTTCCTGAATGATAGAGTGCGAAGATGGTGGGGAGATCTTCATAAGTTCTATATAAATTTGGGTATTGAAGGAATTTGGAATGACATGAATGAACCAGCAGTATTTAATGATACATTAACAATGGATGTGCAAGTTATGCACAAGACAGATACGGATCGTTTCATAGCTCATGAAGATGTACATAACATTTATGGTTTTTTAATGTGTAAAGCAACGTTTGAAGGGATGAAAGATCAATTAAACGGGAGACGTACCTTTGTTTTAACGCGGTCAGGTTATGCTGGTATTCAAAGATATGCTGCCGTATGGACTGGGGATAATCGGAGCTTCTGGGAACATTTACAGCTTTCTCTACCGATGTGTTTGAATCTAGGCTTGTCAGGTGTTGCGTTTTCTGGTGCTGACGTAGGTGGGTTTGCTCATGATACCAGCGGTCAATTGTTAGCACGTTGGACGCAAGTCGGTGCGTTTATCCCTTATTTCCGCAATCACAGTAGCATAGATACCATACGTCAAGAACCATGGATGTTTGGAGAAGAGATAGAGGCGATCGTCAAAAAATATATTCAACTTCGGTATCAATGGATGCCTGAGTTATATAAGTGGTTTAAAGAAGCAAGCAATTTGGGATTGCCGGTTATGAGGCCATTGGTGTTGGAGTTTCCTTTAGATAAAGAAACATATAACTGTGCCGATCAATTTATGGTGGGAGAGGCAACGATGATTGCACCAATTATGATGCCCGATACAACGCATCGGTCTGTTTATTTCCCACACGGAGAATGGGTTGATTATTGGACTGGAAAACGTTTTGAGGGTGGACAGTATCATCTGGTTCAAGCAGATTTAACTACTCTACCTATCTACATCAGAGCCGGCTATGCAATCGCTCAGGGAAGTGTCAAACAGCATAGTAAAACGATTGAGCAAGACATGCAGGTTCACTTTTATCTACCAAATAAAGAAGTGACGAGCTTATCTTATGATAGTTATGATGACGACGGAGAAAGTTACGAGTATCAAAATAATGATTTCTCGAATTACTCCATTAATATTACAGTAGATCATATCAATCTGAAAATAGAAGTAATAACAGTGAAGAAGGGAAGCTATAAAGCAGCATGGGAATCATCTTGGAAGATTGTATTACATGGTGATTTTCTTGAAGGAGAGCGTTATTTGACTACCATAAATGCCAATAAGGTTTCACCATATATTCAAACAGATAAAGAAATTATGCTTGATATTTCATGATTAAATAACAATGCTAAAGAGGGTGACTACTGTGTTAAAAGAAGCGATATATCATAGACCTTCAAATCAGTATGCTTACAGCTATGATCAGGAGACATTGCATCTTATGATTCAAACGAAACAGGGAGATATGGATCAAGTCGAGCTGATTTATGGTGATCCCAATGAAACGGTTGATAAAAGGTGGAATTATCATATACTTGCGATGGAAAAGTCAGGTAGAACGACCATGTTTGATTATTGGAAATGTACTGTTAAACCTAAATATCGGAGGCTTCGTTACGGTTTTCGTTTAACCGATCAAGACGGTCAAGTTACTTTTTATGTGGAACGTGGTTTTTACAGTGCCCTCCCTACTGATCTTAATGCTTATTTCTCTTTTCCATATCTCCACACTATTGATACGTTTACAGCTCCAAGATGGGTAAAAGATACGGTTTGGTATCAGATTTTCCCAGAACGTTTTGCTAATGGTGATGCGAATTTAAATCCGTTGAATACGTTAGCATGGGGGAGTGCTCCACCTACTCCTGAAAATATGTTTGGTGGAGACTTTCAGGGCATAATAAATCAGCTCGATTACCTTGAAACGCTTGGAATTACGGGTATATATTTATGTCCTATTTTCAAAGCACATTCTAATCATAAATATGACACCATTGATTATATGAAAATAGACCCACAATTTGGTGATGAACAAACATTTCGCAAGTTAATAGAAGCTTGTCATAACCGGGGAATGCGTGTCATACTGGATGCTGTTTTTAATCACTGTGGCTATTATTTTGAACCTTTTCAAGATCTGTTAACAAATGGTGAAGAATCAAAGTATAAAGAATGGTTTTATGTAGGTGAATTCCCGATTCGATTTACCCCGATTCCTAACTATGCTACATTTGGTTTTGTCTCAACAATGCCAAAATTAAATACAGGAAATATTGAAGTGAAATCGTATTTACTTAAAGTTGCGCGATATTGGGTTGAAGCGTTTGATATTGATGGATGGCGATTAGATGTAGCAAACGAAGTAGACCACGCTTTTTGGCGAGAATTCCGTCTAGTGGTAAAATCGATTAAACCTGAAGCCTATATTTTAGGTGAAATATGGCATGATTCGATGCCGTGGTTACAAGGGGAGCAATTTGATGCAGTGATGAATTATCCATTTGCATATGCCTCCATTAATTTTTTTGCAAAGAGAACGATAAATGTGTTCGAATTCACAGATTACATTACACAAGTATTGCATATGTATCCTGATAATGTGAATGAGTACGCTTTTAATATATTAGATAGTCATGACACTGCTCGGATCATGACATTGGCTGATAACAAAATCGATCGCATTCGATTGCTCTATCTATTCCAGTTATCATTCGTTGGTACGCCTTGCCTATATTATGGTGATGAGATTGGAATGCGGGGTGGTAATGATCCAGAGTGCCGAGCTTGTATGGAGTGGGATCAAGCAAAACAAAATGGTGATTTATTTGCATTTGTTAAACAATTGATTCAAATGCGTAAGGAAATCCCTGCTTTTGGAAATGATGCTCGTTTTAAATTTTTACAAATTGATCAACTTTTGAATACTGTTGTTTATGAAAAGAAAAATGAAAAAGGTCATTTAATCTTTGTTCTGAATAATAGCGAGGAGTTTCAAACAATTGATCTCTCTCTATTAGCTGGTAAACAAGCTACTGAACTTTTTGGGAGAGAAACTAGCGTATTTTCAAGTAAAACTGAAATTACATTAAATCCCTTAGATTTTAAATGTTTTCAAGTAAAATAATTTGGACTCTCTTTCTATTATTATAAGTCTTACATGTTATTATGGAAGTTAATATTTGGTGGGAGAGAGATATAAGAACGCAATAGACATTACTAGTAATTGATGGCTTTAATTATACTTTCCACTTCAGTAATAACGGATACTAGCACCCAAAGGCTTCAAGTACCTTTAGGTCATCCTTTAGCACTAACAATCAATGGAAGAGGGGAACCAACCCCCCCTTCACTGATTGAAGTCTCACGTTATTCGGTATCATCAAGTAATTGTAAAAATTGTTTAGTTCGTTTTTCTTTAGGTTGCTCTAATACCTCATTCGCTGGGCCTTCTTCTATAATATACCCATTATCCATAAACAAAACTCGGTCTGCAATGCGTCGGGCAAAGTTCATTTCATGTGTAACGATGACCATCGTTTGTCCTTCTTTTGCAAGTTTTTCAATTACCTTTAATACCTCGCGAACTAGTTGTGGGTCTAAAGCGGAAGTTGGTTCATCAAACAACATCACTTCTGGTTCCATCATCAACGCCCGAGCAATAGCTGCTCTTTGCTGTTGTCCCCCTGATAAAGCATCAGGATACTTATTACGATGTTCGAACATCCCAACTTTTTCTAGTAGCTGTTCTCCTTCATTAATTAATTCTAATTTCTTCTTCTTTTTAACGGTTAGAGGTGCTTCAATAATATTTTCTATAACTGTTTTGTGAGGAAATAGGTGAAAGCCTTGAAAAACCATTCCGGAAAAACTTCTTAATGCTAACATCTCTTTTTTTGTTGGTGCTTTCTTATCAAAAACTACAGTCTTATTACTGATAGATATTGTTCCGTTATTGGGGATTTCTAGTAAGTTAAGACAACGAAGTAATGTTGTTTTACCTGATCCAGAAGGACCGATCAGACAAACAACCTCCCCCTTTTTCACGGAAAAGTCAATCGATTCTAATACGGTAAGATCATCAAATTGTTTCTTTAAAGCCTCAACTTTGATCAAATTTATTCACTCCGTTCATCTCACACTTAAATAGCGATTATATCTTTTTTCAAGTCGGTCTTGGAAATAACCGAGAATAATACATACAATCCAATAAATAATTGCTGCGGTAATATACATGGTCATGCTATCAAAGGTTCTTCCGGCAACAAGTCTTGAAGAATATAATAGTTCTTGTACGGTTATTATTGATGCAAGTGAAGTTCCTTTGATTATGTCCATAAAAATATTAAATGTTGGTGGTAGTGCAATTCTTGTAGCTTGTGGAATAATAATTCTCCTTAATGTTTGAATATATCCCATTTGCAAAGATGCTGAAGCTTCCCATTGGCCTCGAGGTACAGACATGATTGCAGAACGAATAACTTCTGCATTGTATGCAGCAAAATTCATGCTCATCCCAACAATAGCTGCGACAATTGGACTTCTAAATTCAACTCCCAATACAGGAATTCCGTAATAAAGGATAAAAAGAAATACAAGAAGCGGTGTGCCACGCATAAAGGAAATATAGATTTTTGCTGGCATACGTAAGAACAATAATTTAGACATACTCATTATTCCTATTAAAATACCTAATATCAGTGCAAAAAACATACTAAAAAAGGCAATTATCATTGTGATTTTTAGTCCCTCGAGTAAAACAGGGACAGAATTCCATGCGAGTTCCGGGTCATATAAATATTCCCATTGAATTTGGTTAAACCATTCTATCATTAGACTGTCCTCCTAAAAGAAAAATAGGTGCCCCTATCTCGAGGGACACCTGTCCTTTTATATTATTAGAAGTCGAATTGTACTACTTCTGATTCATCAACAGGTTCGGAAACATCTGCTCCTAAAAATTCTTCTGATAATCGTGTAACTGTTCCATCTTCTGTTAAAGCTTCGATCGCTTCATTTAATCGCTCAACTAATGCAAGGTTTCCTTTTAATACAGGCATAGCACTTTCTGTTGAATGATATTTAACATCAGTAGCTACGGAAAGACGGTCATCATCAAATTCTTCTAGCGTTCGTGTTAATACAAGAACATCATTTAAATAAGCATCTTGATTCCCGTTAATGATATCCCTTAGAATCGAGTCCATACCACCATCGTAAGCAGTAGTATTTGCATCAATATATTCAGCGAAACGAGCATAGTTGCTTGTTAAAGATCCGAGTGCTGCATTTACCCCTTCGAGATCATGTGCGGACTCGAATAAATCGAGATCTTCTGTACGAACAATAATAGATCCGTAGGAATGTTTGTATGTGTCCGTGAAATCAAATGTTTCCAAACGTTCTGCAGTTATAGCAAAATCATTTACCGCCATATCGATTTGTCCATTGCGTAAGGAAGGTAAAATACCATCGAAATCCATTGTTCTAAATTCAACATCAATATCTAAATAGTTAGCAATTTCTCTAACAAGTTCTACGTCAAAACCAGTTAACTCGTTATCTTCATTGTGGTAGGTTACTGGTGAATATGTTCCGGATGTCCCAACGACTAGTGTGCCTCTTTCTTCAACGTCAGTCCAAGAAGTGTCTGTGTCAGCGTCAGCATCATCTGAACTACTTTCTTGTTCTTCTACATTAGAGTCTCCATTTTGTGAACCATCTGTTTGTTCTGGTGTATCATCTGGAGCTCCACACGCGACTAAAACAACCATTAATATAAAAATAGTTAGTATGGATAATAATTTTTTCATCTGTAAATTTACCCCTTTTTTTAAAACATAGTAAGTTAATCGGAATACTGATAATTAGAATACAATGGAATATATTCTTTGTCAAGCATTGGTTACACATGTTTTTTAATGTATAGATCAATCTGTATGAAGCTTGATAGTATTGGCTTTCATTCATTTCGATAAATAGATGACTTACCATTGAATAGTGAATACATTTTTAATAGGAAACCCGGTACTTGGACTCAAATCCTTTATCTTCAATCATTTAAAGGAATAGATAAGAATAGCTTCAATAACTATCGAATTGATCATTATTAGAATGCATTATTATCAAAAAGATATTCATGTGTTGGCTGAAGATGCGGCCCTCCGCTTTTTGTCGGAAATCGTTGTGATTCAAAACACAGAAGTTTCTGAAAAATTAATTTAATGTGGTTTATAAAATAATTTTAAAAGGGGGAACTAACATGAAAAACGCTGATTTTCCGATCGTTTACTCTTGTTCTGGTTGTTCTTCAGCGGCACAAACCGCGAATGCAATCGCAATAAAAATGGATAGAGCAAATATCGCAGAAATGTCATGTATCGCAGGGGTAGGAGGTGATGTGAAATCACTTGTAAGAACAGCAAAATCGGGAAGAGAGATTATTGCCATTGATGGGTGTAAGTTAGCTTGTTCTATGCATTGTTTAACTAGACATGAGGTAGAAGCAAAACATCATTTTGTTTTATCAAATTTTGATGTGCCGAAGAAAAAAGGTATAGACCCGGATCCAGATTTAACGTTACAGACTTATCTTCAAATAGTAGATCAAATTAAGCATAAAAATAAAAAGTTTAATCGGGTAGATTGGGGAGTAGAGAGATGAATTACCTGCATGTTTTAAAAATCCATTGAAATCTTAGTGCTTTTTTGAAAACAGAATAAAACCCTAAATGGATCACAGGTAAAGCTGTGGTCTTTTTGTATAGGAAGTTAAATAATATATATGGCATAAAACAAAGTGTCCGACATAATAAGACAAATACCGGGC
>NZ_JAPRAT010000035.1 GCF_026805325.1 Natronobacillus azotifigens | reverse complement strand
ACAGTAAAAGACCGTATGATTCAACAAGCTATTGCCCAGGTGCTTACACCGATATTTGATAGACAATTTATCGAATGCAATTACGGGTTCAGGACAAGAAGATGCGAAAATGGACATAGTAAAGACGTTAAAATATATATGATTAAAGGACATATTGGATGTAAATATTGATCTGGAGAGATTCTTTGACACGGTAAACCACGATAGGTTAATAACCTTGCGTCTCGAAAAGTAAAAGTTGGGGATGTTATATTAATTATCTATAAATCTCTAGTAAGTAAGTGGCGTGCAAATAGATAATGAATATTATACTTATCAAAACCTAGACTGTCCGAATAAGAGGAATTCGGACAGCAGATGGCTTATCAATATAAAACTTTAATTTGGAATTCCTTTTTTTGTACCTATTGCTTCTATTTCTTAATCCTACACAGTTTCATCCGATCAAAAGGAAACTCAAATCGCGGGAGGACTTCTGGTCTCCCTAATGATTGTTAGTTTAACATTTGAGGTGATAGCATCCCACTTAAACAACCTAGGATCTTATTGTTGTTTTTAAGCGGGAGTTTATTAAAAAACACCAGGCAAAACACCACCTAGCTTTCTGACTCAGGACCAAGAAAACAAGCATAATACCTATCCTTCCACATCTCTTCTACGATAACCAAACAAACCCATCGCATACAAACCTAGAGCAATGATCGTTATTAAGCTTAAAGAAGACCAATTCAATGATTCTACAGGCAGTTCTGGTATATGAGCATATGGTGTTAGGTTAACAAGCCAATCCGGCATCTCTAATAATTCTCCTAGATAGACGACGAAAAAAGAGTAGATCAAGTAAAACCAAATCCAGCTCGTAAATTTAGGAGCGAATCCGAATAGTACGGTCGCCAATCCAAGCATGATCCAAACAGCTGGTAAATAAGCAAGCATTGCCTGTAATAATGTAGAAAAAGATACCTCTACATCTAGTAGCGCTAAACCTGCTCCTGCTAAGCCGACCACAGCAGTAAGTAACATCACCGTACTCGTTATGATTGCAATGGCTAAATACGTCATCAATAATTTCATTCGTGAAATTGGACGTGCTATGATATGCTCTGTTCGTTCTTTTTTCTCTTCCCCACGAATTCTTAACAGACTCATTAATGCAGGTATCGTTCCCATGATCGCCATAACAACCATGAGCATGGAGAGAAATTGTTCTGTCATCGATACTCCTTCAACAGCTCCAATCAATTCAACCATCATTTCATTTTCCGCAAAAAAACCTTCTAAATCACCGAGCACCGACCCATAACTAGCACCGATAAGGAACATCCCAATAAGCCAAGCTATTAAAGGCGTGCGCTGTAACCTGAGCGAGAGGCCGATTGGTGTTTGCAAAAAGCGAGAGGCTTCTTTCTTACCAGGCTTTTGTCGAATTAACCCTGCTCCGATATCACGAGTCTGTTGAAGGCGTAGAGCAACAAAACCAATAATAATTGCTAAGATAACCGAAACAGCAATCGGCCACCAATAATTGTTCACATAAACTTCTGTACCTAATAATATACCAAGTGGTGAAAACCAGGAAAGCAGCTCATTACCTGCGTCGCCAATCGCACGAATCATAAACGAGACACCTAGTACAGCAAATGCAAGCATTTTTGTTCCTCTCGCATTATCGGAAAGTTGTGCAGCTAACAGTGTAAACACACCAAAAACGATCCCGGTGATACCTAGCACAACACCATACAACAATGAACCATGCCAATCAATCGATTCTATTCCTAAGCTAGCTAAGGATATAGCAGTGATAAGTGTCAATACAACATTCGTAGCCACCATGACGAGTAACGCGGCGTTCGTTTGTGCGAGCCTCCCAACAGGTAAGGCACGAATCATTTCTAATTGCCCATCTTCCTCATCTGCTCTCGTCAATCCCACAACGAGCAAGATGTTCATAATCGCTACAACCACAGCCGTCATTAATAACATTTGATGTGCTAACATCGCACCATCCGTATAATTATCTAGCCCGTAACCTTGACCTACAAGTGCAGACATTGCAGGATTACGCATCGTTTCTGCTATCGCTTGACGTTCTTGATCATTTTGGAACAAACCACTTAACGCAAGAGCAACCATGAGCGTAACGACTACGATCGATACAATCCAAGTAGTTATTTTTAATGCTTCACGCTTTGAAAAAAAACGAAACAAGAGAGCCGTTTGATAACTTGATTGCTTTGCCATAACTACTTGCCTCCCTCACTTTGTGTTCCTTCATAATGACGCATAAACAAATCTTCTAATGTCGGTGGAGCACTTTCTAATTTTTTTACACCAAAATCACTAACATAACGAATTACTTCACCGAGTGATTCACCATCCACTTGAAATGTATAAGCGTTCTCCTTTGCTTCCAGATCATGCACACCTTTTACAGAAGCAATGTCATCGATCGCTCGCTTGGTCTCGACAGATAATTGAATCCGTGTTAAGTGACGTAATTCAGCAAGCGAACCAGATTCGATAATTTGCCCTTCTCTAATAATAGCTACTCGATCACATAAACGTTCTACTTCGGATAAAATATGGCTCGATAACAACACACTACTGCCAGCCTCTTTTGCTTCTAACACACAAGACTGGAAAACTCGTTCCATCAAAGGATCAAGACCTGATGTTGGTTCATCCAATATATATAGATCAGCATCCGCAGCAAAAGCTGCAATTAACGCTACTTTTTGCCGATTACCTTTAGAATAGGTGCGACACTTTTTGGTCGGATCAAAGTCAAATTGCTTGATTAACTTTTCTTTTCTTGCTGAATCAACTGTTACGCCACGCATTTTTAAAAATAGATCAATGACTTCTCCACCCGTTAAATTAGGCCAAAGGTTTACATCACCAGGTACATAGGCGATTTTTTTATGAATCTCCACCGCATCTTCCCAAGCATCTAAACCAAATATTTTCGCAGTACCTGAAGTAGATTTTAGTAACCCTAATAAGACGCGAATCGTCGTTGATTTCCCTGCACCATTTGGTCCAATAAAACCATAAATTTCACCTTTGTTTACGGTTAAATTAACACCATCTAATGCGGTAAAACCGCCAAACTTTTTCGTCAATTGACTCACTTGCAATAATGTCATCACTTTCCCTCCTCATTTTCGTAATATACTTGTTTTAATAGTTTTAAATAATCATAAAATTCTTCCCAATAGGGAGTTAAATCAATCTCGTTGAATTTCTTTCCTTGTAATTTTGCTTTTAACTCATTTTGGTAGCCCTCGAACGACCAACGAATCAGATCAAACGCCTTTTTCACATCAACATCTTGACGAAATAATTGATAGTTAATTCCATCGAACATTTTCTGATGAGCCAGAACTTGTATCTTTTCATATTTTTCTTGAATAGATTTGGGTAAATTATGCTCATTTGCGAGCATAAAAGTACCCAAGAAATTCATCATATCTGGGTGTTTATCGAACAATGCTAGTTTCACTTGTGCCATTTGATAGAGGCGTTCAATAAAATCCTCTTCTTCCATATCTACCTTCGCTAAAAAATCTTTTAGGGTAAGATCTAAGCTATATTCCAGTAGATAATAGTAAAAGGATTGTTTATTTTTAAAATAATAAAATAACATCCCTTTACCGATTCCTGCACTTTTCACGATTCGATTTGTTGATGCCTGTTCATAACCTTGTTCACCGAATTCCTGTAACGCTGCATCAATAATCCGTGCTTGTTTTTGTGGATCTAAATTCAAAAACTTCTCATTCATGGTTGGTTTCCTTTCTTTGAATACTTTAGACCACATCGGTCGGTTTCATTATAGCAAAAGTAGACCAGGATGGTCAATCTATTTTTAGATTGTTATGATAAACCGAAAAAACACCTGGTTCTTTAAGAGCTTCTACAAAGCGTCTGCATGGCACTCCAGTTACAGACGGTCGCTTTCCACGGGTGCGGCCTCAGCTAACTTGGTAAAGAAAAGCACTTTACCAAGTGGATCTTCGGACTCGCTTTTTTCCCGTTGGAGTCGCCGTCTTTCACTTCCGTTTTCCCCATATTTTTCAAGAACAATATCAAGAAGAGAATATCTTTTATAAAACATAAGGAAATGCTTACAGACTCCTTAGAGAACATCAATTTAAAATTCTTTTTCTTTTTTTGATTCTTATTTCGGTGTTTTCAAGTTTTAAAGACCCTAAACCCATGATACATCAACAAAATATTATCTTTCTTATCTTGTAAGAAAAACCAGGCAAACTACCCACCCCTTCGAAAAAACAAGAAGAGGCTATAGTTTGTAAGGAACTTATGGTGACAAGCTATAGCCTAACACTTTTCAATAAATAACCATCAGATCTGCTGTTATACCAGAATCTATAGTAAACGCCTCACAACAATTTTGTGTTGTAAGGCGTTTTTCAATGACTTATATT
Source organism: Natronobacillus azotifigens (assembly GCF_026805325.1). GTDB lineage: Bacteria > Bacillota > Bacilli > Bacillales > Amphibacillaceae > Natronobacillus > Natronobacillus azotifigens. The sequence continues at coordinate 37,338 of NZ_JAPRAT010000035.1, read as the reverse complement.
TTTGTGTCTCGTTCCATTAAATTAATTCCAATCCCCATGAAGAGAACACCCATTAATAATAGGATAGAGAGTGGTTGAAGCAATTCAGTAATTCCTTGATCAAAAAGAATCGCACCTTTTAAGCCTTCCATGCCATGGAAAATTGGCATCACTCTCGAAAGGGCAATCATCATTTGATTCGAGATAAGATCGATCGGCCAAAATGCACCACCAAGCATCGCCATTCCTGTTGCAACAATTGGGTTAACAGCGTCTAATTGTTGTGGTGATTGAATTAATCCCATTAGGAACATGCCTAAAGCTACAATCGAAAAGACATACACGATCAACACAAGAACAATTGCCCCAAATTGATCACCAAAGTCATACCCCAAAAGATAATGGAATAATGCAAAACTAACGACTATTTGCAGAAACCCAATCAGGAAACAGTAAAAAAGATGACCGAGATAGATTTTTGTTTTCTTGACCGGGGATAAAATTAATCGGTTCCACGTCCCATCTCGCTTTTGAATGATGATCGATGAAATAGTAATCAAGATCGTATAGATGGCAAAGTATAATGTCATCCCAATAACGACATGAAACCGTTCTGCATCTGCTTGTGAAGCATCACCTTTTAGTGCGTCCACATCAATGCTCATTAATGGTTGTTCCAGCGCCTCTTCAACTCGTCCCTGAATATCGGTTATCCCTGTTTGCTCAGCCACCTGCCTAATTCTTAATGTTTCTTGAAAAACGCGTTGCACATGTTGATCCACCGCAATCTGATAATGCGATTGATGTCCAACTAAATAATGAAATTGTTCCTCGTCTACATGTAAACCAAAGCTTATTCGCCCAGCTTCGATTAAATCGACTACATCTTCTCGATCACTTTGTTGAAAAGTTAACGTATCTGAATCATTCAAAAGATCGAGCCATTCCGCCATCTGCGGTTCAGATAGCTGGTCGGTAAAGGTGTGTACGGTCATCTTTTGGTCAGCCTGAGAACCAGCTAATAAAAAGACAAAAACAAACGTAAGGCCAAGAAAAGATAAGACAAGAAACGGATTCCGTTTTAATCGTACCCATTGCAATTCAAATACTGCCCACATTATACGGACCTCCTTTTCGGAAATAACCCTATCGCAAGGATAAATAAAAGCACCGTAGTACCGAGCAGACGAATAACAATTTGGGACATGCTATTCCATCCAACACCTTGCAATAACTGCATATACAACGTCATCGATGCTCCATTTGGCGTCCAATTACCGAGCACACGAATTATTGGTGAGATTTGTTCTACCTGTGTAAAACTCCCACCAAGAAATGCAAAGATTGTAACGACACCACCCGAGAATACCCCGGATACAGAATAACTATTATATCGAAGTGATATGCTTGTTAATAGGGCGGCAATTGCTCCGATGGACAGAGAGAATACAAAGATAATGAAACCTACACCCAACCAAAAGAAGAATGACTCGCCAGCAAAGGTTTGAAAAATTACGGTTGATAAAGAAAATAAGATTCCCAGTTGAATCACAGAGATAAAAATAGTAGAAATCATTTTTCCTGTCAAATAATTTAATGGCGATTGACCCGTTAACATCAATCGATCAAACACTTTTGTCTCTTTTTCGAGTGTTGCATTGCTAGAAATCGTACCAGCAACATAAAGTGCAAACATAACCGCCATACCGATTGTATAATATTGAAATGCAGTCACCGGTTCACGGGTTGATAAATATTCTGAATCACCTAACACACCTCTGTCATTCGATGACTGGCTGCTTTCTCCTTCCGTCACTTCAGCTAAAGCCATCTCTAAATTGATCGATGTAACAAAACTTTCTAGCATATTTTTGATCACATTGGCCCGCACTTGACCAAAATCTTGTATCAACAGTTCGAGCTCACTGCCATCACCAGTTTCCAGAAACATTTTTTCTAGTGTTGCGAATGTATAGCCTGACGGGATCGTTACCATTGCCGCAACCTCATCTTCTGCTAACGCTTCCTCTGCCTCTGCTCGATTCATTTCAAAGATTTCAATCGCATCAGAGACTTCTGGATTTTCAAATAATTCTTTTACCATTTCAATAGGATCTATGAGAGTCACTGAAGCTTCAAGTTCTTCCACTGCTCCCTCTGGCAATTCCAGCGTCTGTAGGTGGGCAGTAAAATCAGCAAATCCAGTTTCTGATTGATCTTCTTCTACAAGTGCAACGTTAATATCAGGCATCGTTTGATTTCCAGATATTAACCCACCGAGCGCAAATCCCAATATTGATATCAAAATAAACGGCATCAACAGCAAGACAAGAAGTTCAGCACGATCCCGGGCGATAATCAATAAATCTTTCTTTATAATATTCCACACGCGGATCTCCTCCTAATCTCGTAATTTCCGTCCCGTTAAATGTAAAAAGACATCTTCAAGTGTCGGTACTTCTACATGTGCACTAGTGATCTTGATATCCATCGTTTCAGCAAGAGAAAAGACATCTGCCAACACATTGGCTCCTTTAGAAACGATTAGTTTATACCCTTTTGGAGCTTCTGTTACCTGTTGAATAGCAGTTAACTCGTTTAGCGCATCTAGCATTGCTGAAGAGGTCTGATCCACTTCAATTAGTACCGTTTCTTCACTAGACAGGATGCTCTTTAGCTCTTCTTTTGTTCCAGATGCAATGATTTGCCCATGATCCATAATGTAAACTCGGTCACAAAGACGCTCTACTTCTTCCATATAATGACTCGTATACAATACGGTCATACCCTTCTCTTGATTGAGTTTACGAACCATATCCAAAATATAACTTCTTGATTGCGGATCGATTCCAACTGTTGGTTCATCCATAATTAGTATTTCTGGTTCATGCAACAAAGCCACCGCAATATTAATTCGACGTTTCATTCCGCCAGAATACGTTTTTACTAAATCTTTTTTTCGATCTTGTAATCCAACCAATTCAAGGACTTGATCAATTTTTTGTTCTAATTGCTTTCCTTTTAACCCATAAATTTTCCCGAAAAATTTTACATTTTCATAGGCAGATAATAGTTCGTACAGCGCAATTTCTTGTGGTACCACACCCAAAATCGGCCGGATACTGTTTGGATCTTTCAAGATATTTTTTCCTTGATAACGAACCTTTCCTGCTGTCGGTTTGATTAAAGTAGATATCATGGAAATGGTTGTTGACTTCCCAGCTCCGTTCGGTCCAAGCAGACCAACCGATTCCCCTTTATCTAAATATAAATTCACCTCATTTACAGCTACATTTGTCTTGAATTTCTTCTTTAATCCTTCTACTTCTAACATTCGTATAACCTCCTTCTAAGGCTTCTTGCTTCCAATCATTTGATTATCCATGCATAGTATAAAACAAAAAAGACAGTGAAAACACTGTCTGGAGTCATTACTTATGGTTTGGAACATGACCTTAGTCATATTCACACAATATGGTGGTGGATCGCGTAGATCGCAATTTGCGTTCGATCACGTAAATCCAATTTATCCAAAATCGTCGTAATATGATTTTTGATTGTTCCGACCGATAAGTATAATTGTTCTGCAATTTCTTTATTGCTTAATCCTTGACCAATTCGTAGCATAATCTCTAATTCTCGTTTCGTTAAGGACGGATCAACCTCCTGTTCGGGTTGCCTCTGCATCAGTGCAGGCATGACCTTTGCCGCTACCTGATCTTCTATCGACAATCCACCTGCCAAACAACTTCGAATCGAACGAATCAATTCTGCGGGATCTGCGTCTTTTAACATATAACCATTCGCTCCGTTTTTTAACGCTTCCAACGCATAGGATTCATCATTAAATGTCGTTAACATGAGGATTTTTCGTTCTGACCAGTTTTGGTGAATGATGCGCGCTGCTTCTAGCCCTGTCATTTCTGGCATACGAATATCTAAAACGACAAGATCATAATGATTATTTCTACACAAATCAATCGCAACTTTGCCGTTTTCCGCTTCACCCGTCACACGTAGTTCTGGATCTGTTTCGATCATCATTTTTAATCCTTGCCGAACTAGCGCTTGATCTTCAGCTAATAAAATAGAAATCATTACAATTGCTCTCCCTTCGCTAACGGAAATGTGCCAATTATTCGAAACTCCTCATTCGCCTGCGTTATTTCTAAGTTCCCAGATATTTGGTCGATTCGCTCACGCATTGCGGTTAAACCAAACCCTTCCTGAAAAGAAGTGGTTTTATCAACTGGATTACTAATCTGAAACCGAAAATAACGACCAGTCGGGACACTGAAGGCGACACTAGCTTCTCGCGATTTACTATGTCGCATAATATTCGTTAGTGCTTCTTGTACCGCTCGATAAACCGTGATCGATTGTTGGTTCGTTAGCATCGAAGATAAAGCGCCTTGTTTTACAGAAAAAGTAATTCGAACATTGCTTTCCGCTTCTAACTTTCGTATCAATTGAATCACTGCCGACAATCCACCAACCTCATCATTTTTCAATGTTTTTACCGCAGTTCTTGTATCCGCTAAACTTTCTTGAGCCAAATCTTTTAACAAAAGCAACCGATCTTTTGATTCCAAATCCGTTGTTTGCATTTGGGCGACCTCTAATTGCATTAACAGTGCGGTTAGTTTATGGCCCACCGAATCATGCATATCTCGAGCAATTTGTGCGCGTTCTTCTTGGCGTACTAATTCTTCACTCGTGACCAACTGCCTTTTCACCTTGCGAAATTCACTTCTCAGGGCTTCTTGTTGTTCCACCAATTTTTGTTCATGATCAATGGTTTGGTGAAATGCTGTCAATGCAATACTTAATAAGATCGCATACAAACTAATCGATAACAAATATTCTAACGGCCCATACACATATGGAACAATTGCTCCAAAATAAAGAATCGTACCGATAAGAATTGCGTGTATGTTTTTCAATCGATAGGCAGCTTTTCCTCCGATTAATCCGAATATTAGGAGAGCAAAGAAATTAACCTGTGTCGTATGTAACGGCCAAAACACTACGATACTAATCATGCTCATGAGAATAAATAAAAACATATGATAGGACGGCTTTTTTTCCAGCAATGGTGAAAGAAAATAACAACCAAAAAAGAGCGCACTTCCTACCATAAAGGTAAGACCTTCTATATCGCCACTGAACAATCCAGCTAGTGACCACGTAACAATTAACAAACCGAACCAAACCCAATAAGACCGCATTCCACTTCACTCCTCTACCTACCGATAACTCTATTCATAGCATAGCAAAAGGTTTTCTAGAACAAAAGGAAAATTTTCAAGTTGATGACAGAAGGGAAGTGGCATTGATAATACAGATTTTTTGTGGGGTGCTACAACTTACAAGAAGAGTTCCGTAATAATATTTACTACGAAACTCATCTCTATTATATTATCTTGCAGTGAGATTATTAATTGTTGGTGTATTATATAATTTATACTCTTTAAATCCATGTCCCCGTTTAAATGTGTAATCCCAAGTAATAGACCTTGTGCTACCAATAGTATGAGAAATAAACTGTGTAGTCCCAAATGCAGTTAAACTAACTCCTGTAGTATTAGTTCTGGTTGAAATATGTTCTCTCGTATGAGTAGAACCTGGTAGATATATAGAACCTGAAACGGAATTGAAAGACACTCCATTGCCACCTCTTATTGAAGCACCCCAATTAGTTCCTCCGATCCATTGATGTGCCCTTTTAGTTCTATATTGATTACCGTTATGGTGTTTCCAAAGCGTATTCAAAAATTCTACTTGTGTTCTTGCCCATACTCCATTCGATGATACTGTAGTTCCTGTTCTTACAGGATAAGTTGTTTTACTGCCATAAGATATGGAACTACTTCCGCTTACTTCAGCAGCTCCGCTTTTATAAGCGGTTCTTGTTTGATAATTAGATGCTGTAGTAGAAGAACTACTAACTGTTAGCATTACATCTACACCTTTGATAGCGTGTACTGGAACTAAATTAACCCATTCAGTTGTTCTAGTAGTACCGGCATTATAATAACCAACACAAGCAATGCAAAGAGTAGATACAGAATCAACATTATCAGGATGTAAATGCAAATGTGGATCAGCACTCTCAACAAAATTGAAATCTAATCCTTCATCTAGATTATTTGAAGTAATATAATCCAAAATATTTATTTTTTCATCAACATTTATCTTATCGTAATTTTTAATATAAAATTGATCGTAATTAAAAACACTTAAATGCTCAGGAGTTGATATTACTACTGAATAGGGGATTTTAAAGTAATCCTCAGTAGATAACTTCTCAATTAGACCTTTAGGTGGAATAATCTCAATATTATTTAATTCATCATAGGTAATAATTTCGTTAACAATTTCAGTTTAATTTATTTCTTCAAAAATTTGAACTTGGATTTTGGACTTCTTTATATATTCATTTTTTGACATTGATTTATTTCTCGAATTTAGTGTACCTGTATTATTTTCAGAAAAACGAGTAAATTCTTTTTCTAAAACTTCTTCCAAAATTTCTAAATCTGTAGTAATTTTTGTAGAATATTGTTCTAAAGATTTTAATATTTGTTCTTTAGCCTGTAATTCAATTTTGTTGTCAACTTCAGAAGCTGAAAGCACATTAGAAAATGATAATAGCAATAAGACCGTTAAAGTTTTCGTTTTAAATACCTTTTCATTATCGATTCTTTAGAGATTGACTGCATTGTAATTACCTCCTAATAATTGTTTTTTCATTACATGAGTATAGTAACATTTTTTACATAAAAAATACATATATTTTAATTTTTTTGAAAAAAATGTTTTTATATTTTAAGAAACTGATATTTATCATATAATGATTTAAAAAAGAAAGGATTTTAAAATGAAAAAAACAGTATTAACTATAATCTCTATTCTCATTATTGGTTTGACAATATTAATATTTAATAAAATTTATTTTAAGCCAGCGTTAATAATTGACGGGTACAGTTTGCTACCTATAGATGGCGAAACATATTTCCATGTTCAATTTATACCAAATCATCATCCCCATATAAGATATTTTGAGGAGGTTAAAATGAATGTATGTACCACAAGAATTTAAGTATTACATATTTCCTGATATGTATGATTACACTAAAATAGATTTTTCTACTAGTGCGAAGATTCCAACAAAGTTAGAGAGCGGACTTTCTTATGCTGTCATCGTTGGACCAATTGATTCAAATTATAATTATGAGGAAACTGAGATATCGGTTTTATTTACCAAGTACAAGCATTCATTCGAGTGGCCGTGGGTCAATTAACCCAGAAAACACAAATGCTTCTATTCATTACGATTTATTTTTGGTAAAACTCTATACCTATGTTTACACTTTAGTATAGTTTTTGATAGGTAGTATAAGCCCTTAATCCAATTAGAGCTATGGGTTTTACTTTCCTTCATTTTTGATTCAGAATATCCGTTCAAGGTTTAACAAGGAATAACGATGGTTATTGCATTTAAATTGAGCCACTTCTGCGTAGTTTTAAGCTATCGATTGCGGAGAATAAGGCCATCATTTGCGAGGTCGAGAGACACTGATAGTAAACAAGCTTATTAAAAAACAGAGTCAGAGCCACAGCGGAGAAGCTTGCCATTGACTGTAACGCCCGATTCTTTGCATTTGCTGGGAGAGGGCGGGGCCTCACCAGCGAATGCTTAGAATCGGATTGACCGTGTTATCATATTTGAGCAGGTGTGCCTATTGGCATTATTTATTGCAGGCCTGCGATTGTTCCTCAAAACGCGGACAACGGTATTTACACTATTTATAGCGAAAGATTTGTAGTGGTTCACCATTCCTCAATTACTGACTCAAACTGTCCGCAATACTCAAACGGTTTAATGTTTTACGAAATTACCAAATAAAAGTATTCCTCTGTATATGTCGTTTTTCTTAATCCCGCATGCAACTTATCCATTCCAACCGGTTGTTATAATGTTATGTAAATAGCTATTTAATCAGTAAACAGGTTGCGTTAATTTAATGAAGGTGATTTCCCGTGAGCTTTGCATATATGAAACTAGGAGAATAACTGTACTTATATAATAAACAGAAAGTATACGCTTACCTATAAAAAGAAAAAAATAAGGCACTGTAGAGGAACAGTGCCTTAACTCTATCATTAATACCCTTACAAGAATACTTTTTATTTTCTCTACTGCTTATACTCCATATAAACAACTTGCGTGACAAGGAAGTCTTCTACGCCATGTTTACCATCCGTACCACCTAACCCTGATTTACGCATTCCGGCATGATAACCTTGAACAGCTTCCATATTTTCGCGATTAATAAATGTTTCGCCAAATTTTAATTGGTTCACTACTTTCATCGCTTCGTTTAGATCATTGGTGTAAACAGAAGATGATAGTCCATATTCCGTGTCATTACCTAATTCTATTGCTTCGTCTAACGTTTTGTACGTCATCACTGGAATGACTGGCCCGAATATCTCGTCTTGAATGATGTCCATATCTTGTTCTACTTTTGTTAAAATCGTTGGTTGATAGAAATAACCATAGGACTTTCCTTCTACTGGATTGCCTCCTGCAACTAACTCCGCTCCTGCTTCTACTGCATCTTGCACCATCTGATCGACTTCTTCCAATCGTTCTTCATTAATGAGCGGGCCAATGTCCGCATCTTTATTTTTCATCGGCTTGTCTGCAGTCACATCGGCAAATGCTTCTTTTAACTTTTCCACAAACGTATCGGCAACCGATTCTTGCACATACACACGTTCTGCATTGGTACATGCTTGTCCATTGTTTAATAAACGTGATGTCTTAATATTTTCAACAGCTAAGTCTAAGTCGGCATTTTCCGTTACGATTGCTGGCGCTTTCCCGCCTAACTCTAAATTCACTTTTGTGATGTTTTTTGCAGCTGCTTCCATTACTTTTGTACCTGCACCAATACTTCCAGTAATTGATACTAAATCAACATCAGCATGAGAAGATAGTTGATTTCCTACCGTTGATCCTGTCCCGGTAACATAGTTGTAAACACCCGCTGGGACAATATTCATATCATCAAGCATTTTCGAGAAAAAGTACGCCGTGTTAGGGGTTTGCTGACTCGGCTTTAATACAATACTACATCCGGTAACCAGTGCGGTGGCAACTTTACGCGCCAAAATAAACACAGGGAAATTCCAAGGCACAATTCCGGCTACAACACCGATTGGTTTTTTGTATAGAAAGATATTCTCATTAGGTCGATCACTCGGAATAACCTCCCCTTCTATTCTTCTCGCCCACTCCGACATATACTTGAAATAATCGATCGCTAATTCTACTTCCCCTTTTGCTAAATCATAGGCTTTTCCTTGCTCTTCTTGCAATAATTGAACAAACGTTTCAAAATAGGCTTCCATTTCATTCCCTAGTTCTCTCACAATCTCTCCACGCTCTATCGGAGGGCGTAATTCCCATTCTCTTTGGGCACTATTCGCAGCTTCAACGGCTTTGTTCACATCGTTTTCCGTTGCTTTTGCTATCTTAGAAATAACTTCTTCCGTCGCAGGATTGATCACATCAATTGTTTCCGTAGCTTCTGACTGTACAAATTGACCATTAATATAAAGCTTGTGTGTTTCCATGTATAATCCTCCTTTTTTCGTTACCAATTCTTTACCACTTGTTTGGTTGGGTTAAACATTCGGAGGATTTTCTTGTATACGTATAAGGAGAAGACGACTAAATTACCTGGTATAACAGAGTAAAGGGGGAATGAATTTAACTATACTTGATCATTTGATAGATAGTGATCACTTCATTCAGTGAAAATGACAAGGGAGTGAACGAATAAGGTATTTCTTCTAACCAATAACCTTTCACCTCTTCTACAGCTAATGTAAAACTAATAGTTCTCTTGATAGTTGTGATAAAACAATAGCTAGTTTAGCTATCTTTCGTTACAATATAAGAAAATTGTTAATGGGAATGTGTGGTGAAAATCGTGTTAAAAATCTTATTAATAGAAGATGATTTTACTTTATGTCAAGAAATTAAAGAGCGCTTATCGACTTGGAATTATGATGTACACACCGTTGAGGACTTCCATCAAGTGATGGATCGTTTTACTAATGTCAATCCAGACCTTGTTATTATCGATATCCAATTACCACAATTTGATGGATTTCATTGGTGCCGAATGATTCGCACGCACTCTAAAGTGCCAATTATCTTTCTATCGTCACGCGATCACCCAACGGATATGGTGATGTCGATGCAGCTTGGAGCAGATGATTACATTCAAAAACCTTTTCATTTTGATGTGTTAATTGCAAAAATTCAAGCAATACTTCGACGTGTTTATAATTATAATGCAGAAACGAATCATATAAAAACATGGCATGGGGCTACGATTGACTTTGAAAGAAACACTATTGAAACCAACGAAAACTCTATCGAACTAACGAAAAACGAAGCGTTTATTTTACAAGCCTTACTTAGTAAAAAAAACAAAATTGTCAGTCGCGATCAATTAATGGAAATGTTATGGAAAGATAGTCGATTTATTAGTGATAATACGTTAACCGTAAATGTTAATCGATTAAGATCTAAACTTGAAGTGATTGCGCTTGATCAGTTTATTGAGACAAAAATAGGACAGGGTTATATAGCTTTAGCTGAGGAGAATGATTATGTTTAAAACCTATTTACAAGAACGAATCAGTTGGATCACATTTATTGTCGGATTACAATTGCTGAGTATACTAATCGCATTGGTTGATCCGACACTTTCTTTAGCAGGCATCTCCTATCTCGTTTTACTATCTTTTATTTTTTTGGTCCTATTTATCATTGTCCGTTATCACCGAGAAAGCCGTTTCTATAAAAAATTAGAAGAGCACAACGATGACCATTATCCAGTAAGCCCGTTTCAAGCAATTGTTACAGATTACTTAACAACTATTTCAAATCAATATGAACAGCACTTATCAATAAATCACATGGAAATAGAACAAGAAAAAGATCAATTATTAGCATGGATTCATGAAGTGAAGACACCTTTAACGGCCCTTCAACTTGTCATAGATCGTGTTAATGATCGATCTCTTAAGCAGAGCTTACATTATGAGTGGTTGCGACTACACTTATTGCTTGATCAACAGCTACATATAAGGCGCATGCCTGCTATTGAAAATGATTTATACATTGAAACCGTTGATCTATCTTCTCTTTTAACAGAAGAAATCAAACCACTCTATACATGGTGTCAGCAAAAAAAGATTGGATTTGATTTAGACCTCAACAATTCAGAAGTTATGAGTGATGGGAAATGGTTGGCCTTTATTATCCGACAAATAATTATTAATGCAATAAAATATAGTAATGAATCCACAATTGAGATCAAATGGTATGAAGAAGCTCAACATAAGAAGCTTTCTATCCAAGATTACGGTCAAGGTATCGCTACACAAGATTTACCAAGAATCTTTGATAAAGGCTTTACTTCAACCTCAACCCACAATAACCAAGCCTCCACAGGAATGGGGCTATACTTAGCTAGAAAAGTTGCTTCCTCTCTCCAAATAACGATTGATGTTAACTCAACATTGGGGGTTGGAACGGATTTCACGCTAACTCTTCCTAATCGAAATGCGTTTATGGAGCTATCAAGCATGTGACAAAGATGTCACATGCTTTGTCGTTTTTGTTAGTCAATTCAAACGCATGACTTTTCGTATAAGTTTATACTTTAATTAAGATCACATAAAGGAGTGTAGTAAATTGACGATATTAAAAGCAGAAAAGATCCATAAAGCTTATGGGAATAAATTCAATAGACAAGAGGTATTAAAAGGGATAGATCTAGCCATAGAAGAGGGAGAATTCCTTAGTATTATGGGGGCATCCGGCTCAGGGAAAACAACCTTATTAAATGTGCTCTCATCAATAGACAAATTGACAAGTGGAGCTTTACAAATAGAAGATCAAGATATGACAAAATTAAAAGAAAAACAACTTGCCACATTTCGCAAACTACATCTCGGTTTTATTTTTCAAGATTATCATTTACTTGATACGTTAACCGTAAAAGAAAATATCCTTTTACCTTTGTCAATTGCTGGATTTTCAAAAAAACAAGCACAAGCAAAATTTGATACACTAGCAAATCAGCTTGGTTTAAAAGAAATTTCCAATCATTACCCTAACCAAATTTCAGGTGGTCAAAAACAGCGTACATCAGCAGCTCGCGCCTTTATTCACCAACCCTCTATTATATTTGCAGATGAACCGACCGGCGCTCTGGATTCAAAAGCTGCAGCTGATTTATTAAACCTATTGAGTGATCTTAATCAACAACGTAAAGCAACGATTGTCATGGTCACACATGATATGACAGCAGCTAGCTTTTCAAAACGCGTTGTCTTTATTAAAGATGGTCAAGTTTATACCCAATTAAATAAAGGTGATCAAACTCAGCAAAGGTTCTATCAAGATATTATGAAGACGCAAGCAGTATTAAGCGGGGTGCCTCATGAGCATTAATCGTTTAATCATTCAGAACTTGAAACAGAATGTTAAAAACTATTATTTATATGTACTTGCCTTAATATTTAGTGTGGCATTATATTTTTCTTTTGTGACATTACAATATGATCCTTCTATGGATCGAGCAAGTGGCTCGATAAGAGGTGAAGCAGGCATTCGGTCAGCTTCCGTTCTCTTGTTTGTCATCGTAGCGGTCTTTTTATTGTATGCTAACCGTATTTTTATTAAGCGACTCAGTCAAGAAATCGGATTGTTTCAACTTATTGGTATGAATAAAAAACAGATTTTCCGAGTTCTAACGATCGAAAACAGCATCTTATATTTTAGTTCACTAGCTTTTGGGATCGGCATCGGCTTTATCTCTTCTAAGCTAATCATGATGATCTTATATAAAATTACTGGGGTGGATGACGTAGCTTCCCTCCATTTCTCAATCGAAGCCTTACAACAAACCTTAATCATCTTTTGTATTGTATTTGTATGTATTTGCTTCACCAACTATCTGTTTATTCTAAAGAACACGATTCTCCAATTGTTTACTGTATTAAAGTCTACAGAACATCGGGTTAAACGCTTTGCTTGGTTGGAAGTGATCATTGGTTTATTAGGATTACTTAGTATTGGATCAGGCTATTACGTTTCACAACGCCTGTTTGATGGTGATTTTACAGGTATAAACCATTTGTTTTTAGCGATGATTTTCATTCTATCCTCCGTGATTATTGGAACATATTTCTTTTTCAAGGGAACGGTTAGCTTTATCCTGAATATGATGCGAAAATATCGACGTGGTTATTTAACGATCAATCATGTGTTAAGCCTATCATCACTTATGTTCCGAATGAAATCAAACGCTTTGTTATTAACGATAGTAACAACTGTATCTGCTTTATCGATCGGTTTACTATCACTCAGTTACATTACCTACTATTCCGCCGAAAAAACAGCGATGCAAAATGTAGCTGGTGATTTTTCCTTTACGACTGAACAAACAGCTGATCTATTTACTAATACGTTGGAAGAAGCGAATATTCCCTTTCAGCGGATACAGCGTGATGTTATCTATGTAGAAGCAGATGTGGAGGCTATTGCAGAAACTGAGTTTGCTCAACAAAACATAGAAGAAATGCCTTTGATCTTACCGGTCGTATCAGCAGAACAGGTGGAGAACCTTGATCTAGTAGAAGGAGAGACCCGTTTTGCTGGTGCAAGTGTGCTGATGGAAACGATGCTAACACTTAAGGATGAAGGCGAGATCTCCTGGATAACACCTGAAGCAACGATAGATCAACATTTTTCAGGACGAGAAAAAACAACCATTCTTTCCTATTTGTTTACGAATGGTGGCTTACCTGTAGGTATAGTTAATCAAAACACTTTTGAACAATTGCAAGTTTATCAAGATGAGGATTTACAGGTTGATTATAATGTCTTTTTTGCTGTTAATATTACGAATCGATCACAACTTGATGATGCTAATAAGCTTTTCAACCATTTAATTGATGAATTCGAAGCTGAATCCGGTCCACTATCTCTTGTCGAAATGAGCCAAGACCAAAAAGAAAGCATGGGGCTAGTTATGTTTATTGTTGGCTTTTTAGGCCTAACCTTTCTCATAACATCTGGCTGTATTCTGTATTTTAAGCAGATGGACGAAAGTGAAGATGAAAAGGCGAACTATACGATTTTAAGAAAAATTGGTTATACCAAACATGACTTAATTAAAGGTATTCGCATAAAACAAATCTTTAATTTCGGTATTCCACTTATTCTTGGATTATCGCATAGTTACTTTGCAGTTAAATCTGGCTGGTTTTTCTTTGGTACAGAGCTCTGGACACCAATGCTAATCGTAATGGTGATTTATACAATTCTCTACTCAGGGTTTGGTTTGTTATCTGTTAGCTACTACAAGGAGGTAATTAACAAATCGTTATAGATAAAGTGAATCAGTGGGGATTTTCAGTTATCCCCCCCACTGACTGTTAGCCCTAAAGGATAAACTAAAGACCCTTAAACCATTTTGGGTGCTAGCGTCCATAAGACGCCCACGTTGTTTTGAAGTGGGTGTCTTATGGACGGTTGCCCCGGGGTAATAGTTATTTTCATTGATTTGAGGGTAGCTCGTTAATGATTCAGCTTTAAACAATCTTTGTTTAAAACAGCTTGTTGTTCTCTACTACTTCACATGTAAAAAAACACAATATAAGGACTATAAACCTTCCTTATCCCAATCAATGGTACTTCGAACGGTATCAATTGGACGAACTCGTTTCTCTATTTCTTCACGCTTTGGCTCTAAAAATGGTGGAAGAGAGAGTTTTTCTCCTAGAGTTTCGTAAGGCTCATCTCCCATAAATCCTGGACCGTCTGTCGCAAATTCAAACAAGATTTGTCGGGCAACTCGTGCATATAACGATTCAAAGAAATGACGATCGACATAGCCTGAAGTTTGAAAACCAAATTGAGGTAATCGATCAATCCATTCATGCAAAGCATCCGTGTCCTCAACGCGAAAGGCAACGTGATGGACGGTGCCATATCCTTGAATGCCATCACCCACTCCTTCCAGGTGCTCCACTATAATTTGCGCTCCATTTCCACCTTCTCCAACTTCAAACAAATGGACCTGGTCTGTTTGATCAATCTCTTTGAATAAAAGAATTTGCTCCAAAACTTTTTTAAACCGAGAAAAATCTGAAATGCGAATTGTAATTGGACCAAGTCCAGTGATTGCATATTCTAATGGGATCGGTCCTTTTTTCCATGGAATTCCCGCCTCTACACCTACATTATTTTCATCAGAAACCAATTGATATTTCTGATCGTCAAAATCCACGAAAGACAAAACTTTCTTCCCGAATTGTTCCTGAATCCCTTCATGTTTTACTTCCAATCGATCAAATCGATCACGCCAATATTCTAGTGCAGCATCATCAGGAACCCGAAATCCAGTTCGATAGATTTCATTAGTTCCGTGCGCACCTTTTGGAATATTAGGAAAATCAAAGAATGTCATATCTGTTCCTGGGTTTCCTTCATCATCTGCGAAAAACAAATGATACGTCTGAATATCATCTTGATTTACTGTCTTCTTCACCAAACGCATCCCTAAAACATACGTAAAAAAGTGATAATTTTTCTCGGCACTGCTTGTTATTGCGGTTACGTGGTGAATACCTTTTAAACCACTGACCATGTAAACTCCTCCTTTTATATTGTTCATATTTTCATTTATTAAAATTATCTTTAATTCGAGATAAATATAACATGGATATAAAATATTCGCAAATGAATTGCTTTCTTTAGTATTTCCCTTGATTCAACGTAAAAAAAGTGAAACTTCAATCAGTGGGGGGGTTTTAGTTATTCCCAGTTATTCCCCCACTGATTGTTAGTTAAACCATTCGGGGTGCTAGCGTCCGTTACTCCCACTTAAACAACTTGATATTCTCGTTGTTTTGAAGTGGGAGTCTTACGGACGGTTGCTCCGGGATAAACGATGGGTTTACCTAATAAAATATGTGGGATATACAACTAGAGGTGAAGAAGATGACACAACTATTGCTTGGGATTGCCACGCTTTTTATTGGTCTTAACTTATATTATTTTTTCATGAATAAAACTTATCGGAAAAGTTATTTTAGTACAGCCTTATTTCTAAAATTGTTTTTCGTCTTATGTGGAGTCCTATTGGGATTCGCACTCTTGTATTATGCGTTATCGATTCAAGAAGTTATTTTGGTAGATGAAGCTAACGGTGAGCCCATTCAACATAGCTTTTGGGAAATGCTCTATTTTAGTGGCGTTACACTTTTGTCAATTGGATACGGAGATATTGTCCCGATTGGAGTAGCACGATTTTTCTCACTTATTCAAGCTTCCATTGGTGTCTTGCTACCGACGGCTTATTTTTTAAAAGCATTTGATCATTCCAACCAGAAAAAAGAAAAAGATTAAGGAGAAATATTTCGTACAACGAATTAAATATGCTATGATAATCATACAATATATAACAATGAGGAGTGAGGATATGAAAGGATTAACTGCAGAGGATTTATTGCAATTTTCATTTGTACAAGAACCGCATCTTTCACCAGATGGTAACACTGTTGTTTATGTCAAAAAAACAATCAATGATAAAAAGAAGTACCAATCAAACTTACATCTAATTGATTTAAGCACAAATAAGGATATTGCTTTTACACATGGCAAGAAGAAAGTAGGGCAACCTCGTTTTTCTCCAGACGGGACTACAATTGCATTTGTTTCTAATCGCTCAGGAAAACAACAAGTCTGGTTGATTCCTGTTCATGGTGGGGAAGCAAAACAACTCACTTCTTTTCCAAACGGAGCTACTAACCCTGTATGGTCCCCTGACGGAAAAAAACTTGTCGTTTCTGTTTCTTTAGGGAAAGATGACTCACTAGATAAAAAGGAAGAAGAGAAAAAAGAAAAAGATGAGTTAACCCCTTACGTTACGACAAAATTAAAATACAAAGCAGATGGTGCTGGTTTTTCTAAAGAAAAATATCAACAGCTTGTGTTAATAGAGTTAGATAATGAGAAAACGAGTGTGTTAACGGAAGGTGAATTTGATCATCGCCAAGCTGTTTTTTCTCCAGACGGAACCACTCTTGCGTTAATTGCCAACCGAGAAGAAGATGCGGAATATCAATTAATTAGCGATCTATATTTACTCGACATTCAATCGAAAGCACTCACAAAACAAACGGACAGTTCTATGCGTTTACATAGCCCACAATACGCACCAGATGGGAAGAAAATTTCCTTATTAGGCAGTGGAACCGAATATGCTGGTTCTACATTAACCGAAGTATATACGTTTGATCTCGATTCCAAAACACTTGTTACCTTAACGGAAAATTGGGATGTGGAAGCAAGTGATGTTTGCATTAATGATATGGGTACAGATGGAGGAAGTGATGGTGCGATCTGGTCGAAAGATGGAAAGGCATTATTTTTCTTAGCCGGTGAAAAAGGAGCAACCTCCCTCTATCAAGTAACCTTAGATCACCAAATTACGAAGGTTTTTGGGGAAAAAGAACAAATCTATCAATTTACGTTTAATCAAGCGCAAACAAAAGTTGTTTATGCATCTAGTAAAGCAGATGTGCCCGGCGATCTTTATCTGCATCAAGTAGGAACCGGTGAAAGGGAACAGCTGACTACGAGTAATCAAGCATTGCTTGCGGAGCGAACATTATCGATACCTGAAGAAATTGACTTTACCGGATCAGACGGCACACCACTACATGGCTGGATTACGAAACCTGTTGCTTTTAAAGCTGGTGAAAAATATCCACTTATTGTCGAGATCCATGGTGGACCTCACTTAATGTATAGTCACGGTTTTGTCCATGAATTCCAAGTGTTAGCTGAGAAAGGATATGGTGTGCTGTATATTAATCCACGAGGTAGCCACGGATATGGGCAAGCATTTGTTGATGCGGTACGTGGTGATTATGGTGGCGGAGACTATCAGGACATTATGGATGCGGTTGATTATGCATTGGAGACATTTGAGTGGATTGATGAGGATCGTTTAGGTGTTACCGGTGGCAGTTATGGTGGCTTCATGACCAACTGGATTGTTGGACATACGAATCGGTTTAAAGCGGCGGTGACGCAACGATCGATTACAAACTGGCATAGTTTTTATGGGGTAAGTGATATCGGCTACTTTTTTACCGATTGGGAATTAAAAGCGGATTTATTGTCCGATCCAGATAAGCTGTGGCATCATTCTCCCATTCGCCATGTGAATAACATAGAAACGCCATTACTTATTTTGCATAGCGAAAAAGACTATCGCTGTCCGATCGAGCAAGCAGAACAGTTATACATTGCATTGAAGATGCGGAAGAAACCAACAAAATTCGTCCGCTATCCAGAATCGAATCACAATCTATCTAGAACAGGTGACCCTGCATTACGCGTTCATCGCCTTCATGAGATTGTTGAGTGGTTTGAGAAATATTTATAAATTTTTATATGTTTTAAGGGACGCGGAATACTTCTATTTTTGTTGCTGAAATTCGGTAGGTACCTTTTATGCATAAGTGAAAAAATTCAAGCTACCCTGTGTTGCGAAAAACGGGGTAGCTTTTATCGTAATAGGATGGAGTTCACCTAAAGAATCCTTCGGGAAAATTTAAAGAAGGTGTTTCCTTTTTTTGGAAACGTGATATAATAACATTATATGGTATTATAGTTTGTAAAATTAAAAAATAAGGAGGAAAAAAGAATGAAAAGTAAGTTTACTATTTTGATTTGTTTTGTACTTATCTTTACTTTTTTTGTCTCTTCCACCCAATTAGTTACGGCAGCAAGAAAAGAAAATGAAAAAACAGGTTTAATTGCAATGTATAATCCTAGTGGTGGTGGTTTTTTAGCTTCAATTGCTTTAAAAGTAGAAACAAGTATATATTACACTCCGACAGGGTTTAATCCTGATTATAACTTCGTGGAGTTTGTCGTTCAAACTTCCACATTAAAGGGATCTTTTGCTCAATGTGGAGGAACCATGAACACAATATCTCCTCTTAAAATGGGGGGGACAGAGATCACTTTAAGACCTGATACTTTTCTTATACCCGATGATGGTTATGCACGCGATATATTGAAGTCAACAAGAGATGGGAGACAAAAAGGAACCTATACGATTGAATCTTCCGGTCAGTTTTACCCTAACCCGAGTACTTGTATGGGCGGTGGTAGAGTTACTAGTACCTTTACTTTCTACAATTATTAATAATTCGGAGGTATAATAAAATATGAAAACGAAAAAAATTATTATTTTGTTTAGCGGTTTGTTTTTTCTTTTAGTAATACTAGCTCCAATGGCTTTAGCCGATGATTTTGGCATTGGTAACTTTTTCAGTGAAAAAGAACAGAAATTAGAAGGGGTAAATTCTTCTGACGTTTTAGTAAAAGGTGAAAATTTCACCATTACTCAAGAGGAATTTGTAGATCATAAGGAAAATTTGAAAATGATATATGAATTGAATGATATTTCGCTTGATGTTTCCAATGAAGAGGTGATCGATCAGATCGTCGAGAACAAATTGTTATTAAAGGTTTCTGATGAACAAGGTATTGAGGTAACGAAGAATGACGTTCAAGAATACGCCTTGCAAACGAGAAAAGCCTTTGAAGAAGAAAATATTTCTAAAGAATTAAAACAAATTCATTTAGAGCTAGCAAAACAATTAAATGTTTCTCCAGAAGAGTATTTCACTCATCCAGATGTTCTTAAGCAATATGAAGATGTTGTAAAAATAAATAAGTTAGTTGATCATATGGAATTAGAGGGTACGTTAAATGATAAATATTCGCTAAGTGACTTTGTGCATGATTTAAAAGTAGAAAATAAGGATACTTTAAACATTAATAAGCAGGCACTTGAACAGTTTGAATAAAAATATGGATTTTAATTATAAAGAATTATAAAACCTCCTTTTTGTTGATGCCAAGAGCAAAAGGAGGTTTTATTATTGAAAAAAACTTTTAACAATTTTGTTATTGTTGTTTCATTTTTTCTGTTCATATTTTCGCTGAAAGCACTGCTACTAAAGTTACACCAATTATTGCAAATCCCCTATTGTACTAAGGATACTTTCCGGGGGGGAACACGTCAAGAAAATTGTAACAGGTTCAAAATGTATTCTCTCTTTTACACCTTCTTTCCTTCCTTTTTGTAAACAACGCTATACCCATAAAATGAACCCACTAAAACAATAAGCAGCGACATGACATTTTGAATAATGTTTTGCTCGAAAAATACCGAAATCATCACTAGTAAAACAGTGCTATAGAACAAGTCTTTTTTTAGCTCTCTTTTCATTAGGTACTTCCTAAATAAATCATATAGTGTAATGCACAGAGCAGTAGTGAGTAAAAAGTACACTAGCAAGAAACCATCTCCTTCTAAAAAGAATTTTCTGATCAATAGGGATGAGCCTTGATATGGATAAATGCCCACGCAGATGGGGCAGCCTTTACACGCCCATTCCTAATATTTACACAACAAAAATTACATAGGATTAACCTCAACCACTATACTAGCAATCAAAAATATAGCGTAAAGATTCCCTCGCTCGAAACTTAGTCCATCATCAAAAGCCCAATCCCATAATTGATCCTCTTTATTATTCGTCACTATCCACTTCTCGAAAGGTTTCGTAAACAGCTTACTAAAAATAATAAACAACAATCCCCCGATAATCATATCAATAGGCCGATCCACGTTAATTGCTGTTTTTAGGATAGTTATCAAAATAAACGGAAGAACAAACGAAACAGATATATAATAAAATTTAAGTTTAATCATTTTATTCTCTCCCCTCTCTTTTTAAATCTTGGTATTTTGCACCCACTCTCTCTGATCAATGATCGAAAACAGAAGATATAGGCAAAAATTCAACTTTTTAAAACAACAATAGTTATCCTCGCACTTTTCCCTTCATCCTATTATCTATTTGGATACTTCATCGACACAATTCCCAAAAACTCATCTAAAGTCATATCCTTTTTAGAATTCAACCGCAACGCAATTCTATCATCAAATTTCATCAATTTAGTTGTTTCATTAGGTACAATAACACAAGGTATGTCAGCAAGTATTGAAGCTATTGAACCATTCGGGGAGTCTTCAAATACAATAGCTTCTTTAGAACTAATTCCAAAATAGCTAAGAACATTATTGTACAAGTCTGGTTCTGGCTTTACATTCTCTACATCATCAGAGGTACAAATATAATCAAAATATGATTTAATACCTAATTTATTTATATGGTAATCTATCCAACTTTTTGTAGAACTTGATGCAAGTGCAATTTTAATACCAAGTTGTTTGGCTCTCTCTAAATAATCTTCAACACCTTCTCTTGGAGATTTACCATCCAATAATTCTTCATATATATCACTCCGTTGAAATCTAAAGTTATCTCTACTGATTTCTGGGAATTTTACTAATAATCGTTCATAAGGGTCAAACCTCAGAGAACTACCAATAGAATCCATCCAATTTTCCAGAGGGAAATCTACTTTATATAATTTATATAATTGTTGAAAAGCTTCAAGGTCATATGTTTCAGTGTCAAACACTAATCCATCAAAATCAAATATTATTACCTTAACCATTATGCATTCCCCCAAATAAAGTAACCATGTACTCCTTCTACAAGCTAAATAATTTCTTGTTCAATATCCCTTCCCATTAGTATCATAAGAACTCTATATCTAATGATACCATTAAATAGTAAATTAATCCCATTAACTCGCTATTAGCAATACTCCTTCCCCCTTCATGTAAGGGTGCAACATTGTCATAGGCTGTCGTTAGATCGAAACTTCGGATCCCATTGGAATTTCTTTGCGGATGATAATAATACATTTTACTTTCTTCTATATGTATTTGTGGTGTTGCAGTTGCCTGATTGTCTTCATATAATGCCAACATGTTATTCAAAGAATCATACGCCTTAACATTTAGGTGGATCTTCTTCCCCTTGAAAAGTATAAATTTTAGCGAAAACATCGGCAATTACCAAAGCTATTAACATTACTATAGCTAGAAACATCGCTGCTTTTAATACGATCTCACCTCTGTTCTCCATTTTAATTAACAGCTACCAGTGTTGCTTGATGTTGGTTACTCTAAGATTTGAAATAAACTATCTTCTTTTCTAAATCTTCACGATAACTGAAGATAGATCTTCTTCCGACATCATAGTGTTGTTCTTTTCGATTAATATCGCTATCATCTTCTATATAAGAAGCGTACTCGATTAATGGATCTTGTACTTGTTTCCAAGAAGAAAAGTCGTTATCAATTAGTTGACTCATATACTCTTGAAATAGTTGGTGATAACCGGCATCACCTGTTACTTTAGAGACAAGACCTATTAGCTTCATCATGTTAATGCGTTGAATATCAGCAATGACATTCCTATGTTGTTGCTGCTCGAAAATATTTTTTATAATCTGTTTAACTTTATAGTCTGGTAATACAATTCTTTTATTGTTAATGCATTCATAAAGATAATTTTCCAGGATATATAGATAATCAAGATCTAGAGGTTTTTTACGATGACAATCCTCTAAAAATGTAGCATAATCTTCTATCGTTAGTTCCTCAATATTTGCAAAGGTTAATAGGTATTTAACGACACTTTCCTTTGATAAAATATAGCGCGTTCCTTTCCAAAAGTAACCATCACTCAATAATGTTTGTGCTATTAATCCAGTAAAACTGATCACGAAGACAAACATGAAATTTAACTCAAAGAAATATTCTAAAACCGCCCATATAATAGAATAAGAGAGCAAGCACGATACTGTATTTATCGTTATGATATTTTTGAACTTTTTACGCAGTTCATTTTCACTATATCCTTTTTTATAAAAATAGATTAAATTTAACGGCAAAACATCACGAATTGGCTCTTGATTCATAGATAACTTTATTGGGTTAAAGTTAATTCTTTTATCCATGGTAAATGGATATAGGATGACATATTTTAAAGGCATTTTCAGAAAAATTTTTAATAAAATAACCTCAATAAGAACACTCACCACGTAAATTATGTAAAGAATAAAAAAGGTTAGTAGTAAGTAAATCGCCAACGAAACAAGAGATAATTCTCCCCAAATAGGATTTTGATGAATTAAGAAAGCATAAATTGGTCCGATTACAAGAAGGTAACATACAACTAGCATATCTTTTGTGTGTAGGTTCATATTCTTTTTCCTCACTTTTAAAATATTTAAGATAATTGCCTACTCTTATGAAATAAACAATTGTACACTACGATAAAAGCACCCCACACCGATACATTACGCACATATCGCCTGTGATACAAATTGAATGACAAGATACGATTTTTTTGAACTGACTAGTTATCCTTAATTGAGATATTTAGATTTCAGTTAAAGAGGAATTTTAACTAGTGGGAGTTACGGATGGTTTCATTTGGAAAAGTTCTAATTATAAAGACAATGGAGATAGGAAAGCACAAATAAAGAGCGCTAACAATGATTGTTAATTTTTCAACAATTACTACAAAACTAGCATGTATCTAATTACCAAGTCAATACGTTTTTCTAAAAAAATCCAATCAAAACATTTATACTAAGTGACACTTCAATCAGTGGGGGTCGGTATTTCTCGACTGATTGTTAATCTTAAAGGATGACCTAAAGCTCCCTGAAGCCTTGAGCAGTGCTATCGTCCGTTACTTCCGCTTAAACAACTTTGATCTTCTTATTGTTTTGAAGTGTGGAGGTGGGAATAATTTTCAATTAGTTCCAGTTGAAGACTTTAGATTCTTTCATAGTGTTAACGGAGCCATGGAGTTGAAAGCAGGTGTTATATGTTATAATTGTCATCATTAGTGGTTATGGAATTAAGGTTCATAAAGTTTGGGGAGGAAGTTATGAAGATACTTTTAACAGGGTTTGAGCCTTTTTTAGGTTTGGAAACAAATCCTACTGCAGAAATCGTCACAGCGTTAGATGGAATGAAAATCGGCAACAAATCTATTCATGGGAGCGTGTTACCCGTTGATTTTTCGGGAACAAAGGAAGCGTTGCTAGCAGAAATAAAGACATTGAATCCTGATGTTGTTCTTTCATTAGGGCTCACATTTGGACGCAGTTGCATTACACCAGAACGAATCGCAATAAATTGCATGGACGGAGAAAAAGACAATGCTGGCGTTTCCTATCAAGATCAGCTTATTGAAAAAGAAGGGCCAGACGGCTATTTTTCCACACTTCCAATCCGCAAGATGGTCGATGCACTTGTTGCTGCGGAATTACCAGCCAAAATATCAAATACAGCCGGCACTTATCTGTGCAATCAGACGATGTACGTTGCTCGTCATTACGCTGAAAAAAATAACCCGGCGCTCCGAGCTGGCTTTATTCACATCCCCGCCGACCATAAACTTGCTTTGCAAAAGCCAATGACAAGCTCCTGGTCATTGCAAGATCTTCAACGAGGAATAGAAATTATAATCGAACAATTATAGTGTGTGTATAAAAAGGCGATGAAGTATTGAGGACCGGAGAGTAGGCTTACTAACATGAGAACTGGATGAACGAAGAAATACGCGCTTATCATTTGGTTACTTCTGAACAACCACTTATAAGGATCGTATAAAGAATATAGGAAAAGCCATGAAATATACGCACAGGTATATTTCATGGCCTTTTTAATTTATTCGCATTCTCTGCGATTTGTTCGCATCTCTTTCATTTTATTCGCATTCTCCGCGATTTGTTCGCATCTTTTTCATTTTATTCGCATTCTCCGCGATTTGTTCGCATCTTTTCGAATTTATTCGCATTCTCCACGGTTTGTTCGCATCTTTTCGGATTTATTCGCATTCTCCGCATTTTGTTCGCATCTTTTCGAATTTATTCGCATTCTCCACGGTTTGTTCGCATCTTTTCGGATTTATTCGCATTCTCCACGGTTTGTTCGCATCTTTTCGGATTTATTCGCATTCTCCGCATTTTGTTCGCATCTTTTTCGATTTATTCGCATTCTCTGCGATTTGTTCGCATCTTTTTCATTTTATTCGCATTCTCCCCGATTTGTTCGCATCTTTTCCGATTTCTTCGCATTCTCTGCGATTTATTCACGACTTTTCCAATTTGCTCGCGTTCTCCGACTTTTGCTCACGACTTTTTGAATTTGTTCGCGTTCTCCGACTTTTGCTCACGACTTTTTGAATTTGTTCGCGTTCTTCGGGATTTACTAGCATTCTCCGCGGTTTGTTCGCATCTTTTCGAATTTGCTCCCAACATTAATATGCGCCTACCCCTTTTTCAGCAACCTGTAAATCCAAGGGGGTAATCCCGCTTCTTGCCCACTCAGCTTTTAACTGTTCAACGTTCGCTTGTTCTTCGACAAAAGCAATGCCACAGTCTCCGCCACCTGCGCCAGATGATTTCGCGCTTCCGTATTTTGATGCGAGTGTAGCTAGCTTTTCAAGAACAGGGGTTTCGATAACAACCTGTGCTTGGTTGCTAATAAATTGAAGTGCCTGGCGATTTTTCCTTACACCTGCTAACACAAGTTCGGGTTGATTATTTGCAAAGCCATCTAAAATGAATGCAACTGCCTGTTGGCTTTGTTGCAAAAATTGATCATATGTTGATGGATTGGCTTGCTTTAGCTGACGAATATTGTGTACCATTGGCGCGGTAGAAGCAGCATTACCTGTCCATCCTACAAGAAAATGAAGTGAAGGTGGTAGTTGGATCGGTTCAATTTTCAGACCTGGCCAAGGACCATCGATAATTTTTTTGATCGATCTTACTTCTGTTAACTGCTGATTCAACCAATCGCCATCAAAAGTACGATACTGAATCCAACCTCCAAAGGTTGAGGCGGCAATGTCTGCACAAGACCCGTTTCCTTGGGTGTGAAAATGCGCTGCCGAAGCTAGTTTAAATATCGTCATTAGATCTTCAGAACCTTGATACCATTTCAACAATGCCGTGACCACAGCAACGACAATCGCAGCACTTGAGCCTAAGCCATATTTTTGACCAGAAGGATCATCCAATTCACTTTTGACAGTGAGCGTAACTGCTCGATCGACATCCTTATTAACATAAGCATATACCAACTTGATTACACTTTTAATAAATCGTAAGCGGTCATCGTTGATGGAAAATAGAACCTCTCCCGCTTCTACCTTCCATTGCACATCTGTTAAACCCAATTGTGGCAATTCCAAACGATTGACACTACTCGGATAAACCTCCACGGTTATGTAGCGATCGACAGCAACGACGATCGAATCTTGATTTAATTCTGTTACCGCATATTCACCAGCAATCAATAGTTTACCAGGGGCTTTAACGGTATAGTGAGGTTTAGCCATTGTTTTATTCGCTCCTATTCTTGATCCAAATAGCTTATGCCTGGACCGATTCGGCAGTGTTGTATCGACTGTACAACATCGAGTGACTGGATTTGACTCGTGATTTGATCTACTTGACTTGGTTGACAAACTACCTTGACATTAGGGCCAGCGTCGATCGTAAAATATGCTTCTAATCCTTGATCACGCAATGCTTGAACAGCTTCCATCACTTGCATGGTCGCGCTATTCCAATACAAAAATGGTGGGTTTGCGCCTAACGTGGTGGCATGCATTTTACATGCATTTGCTTCCAACGTTTTTCCTAACAACGTAAAATCGCGAGTGGCAATCGCTTGTTTCATTGTTTGTAAATCGAGTTCTACTGCGTGTAACCAGCCTTGGTAAAAAGGGGACGTTTCAACCGTTCGTTTCATCCCTTCCCTACTTAACACTTTTTTTGCTACCGATGACACTTCGATAGCTAAAACCCGAAGATCCCATGCATCTTTATCTAATAATGGGACGGCATAACAGTCCAAGCCGTCCTCCAATTCCCCTTTTTGCCATTCAACAAAACCACCATAGATCGAACGGCTCGCAGAACCTGAGCCTTGACGTGCCACTTGTGATAATGCACGATTATCAAGTTCAAGGCCGACCGCCTTTGTTGCCGCAGCAGCTAAAGCCGCATAACCAGAAGCAGACGAAGCAAAACCTGCTGCTGTTGGCACATGATTTTCTGACGTAATAACCGCATAATGTTTTTCACCAGCAAGCAAGCGAATTTTATCCATGAACGCACTTATCTTTGTCGTTTCTTGCTGACTTGCCTGCTGTCCATTTAGAAAAAATTGATCTGCCTGTAGTTTCGGGTCAAACCGAACACTCGTGTCTGTATAAAACTTATCTAATGTGATCGACAAACTACTATTTGTCGGTAAAAATAAGGCCTCATCACGTTTGCCCCAATATTTAATCAAGGCAATATTCGTATGTGCTCGTGCTTTTGCTTTCACGACTTCATCACCTCACCGATTGTACATAGCCATGTTTGAGCGGCAGACTCTCGAATCAATGCTGCTTCAATTTCTGTCGCAACTTCTAACGATGGCGCAAGCGCAATGATACAACCGCCGCGACCCCCACCGGTTAACTTTGCTCCGAGCGCACCTGCATTGTTACTTACTTCCACATAATGATCCAGACCTGGATCACTAACTCCTAATGCACGCAACTGCTCGTGTGCTTGATTTAAAATGATACCTAACTCAACCGCTTGCCCATTTTTCAGCATCATTTTTGCTTGATCAGTTAACTCGGCTAATCTATTTATCCTTGCTTTTGTCTGATCAACTTCGGCTTCATATTTTTGTTTAATACTCGCAACCGCTGCATGTGTATCACCGATTCGACCAGTATCTGCAACAATAAAATGTAACGGCTGATCGATTTCCACTGACTGAATAGGCTTATTTTTTTCAAACCAGATCGGTTGATCACTACTCGTAGCTTCCATATCAATGCCACTCGGAGTTCCATGAGCGTACTTTTCTGCTAGATCAACAAACTGCATTAAATCGGAACGCTCTAGTTTTTTTTGAAAAAAATCATACAAACTTCTTACCAACGCAACGGCAATCGCCGCACTAGAGCCTAACCCTCGACCAATCGGAATAGAGGAAATAAGTTCAATCTGAAAATCTTGCGTCGCGTGCTGTAAATGTTGACAGACAGCTTCTACACACTTTGCCAATCCTTCTAATTTCACAGGAATGTCACGAATGGCTCCGGAATAGAAGTTGCTGACAAATTCAACCGGGCCGGGACGATAGTTGATTTCCGCTGTCACATTCACCAACGGAAACGGAATCGCAATGGCTGGTTCGCCATAAACAACAGCATGTTCGCCAATTAAAATGAATTTACTGTGCGCTTGGCCAACGCCTATTTTCTGAGATGCTTTTATCATGGTTCGCCTCTCCTTAATTTCTCTCACCCTATCTTTACCTCACTAGCAATTGGAAGAGCCAAGGTGCGGCATACAATGCCATGAACTGCACCCCATAGTTCACGCCCAATCGGTGCATAAAACCAGCCACTAGACCGATGATTAGAACACCGCCGATATTTATCCAACCGGCATCAATAAATGCTAGTAAGACGACTAAGCCGAAAAACATGCCAAGCATCGCTTCGTGAGGAATTTTTTTCAATACAAATAAACAAATACGTTCTGCGTATTTAACGATAAAGAAGTAAGTGATCGCAATCGCTACAACCGCACCAATAACTACTGCCCAAACGAAATCACCCATCGACAACATATGATGCATATTATTTTCTAATGTAAAGACAGGTGGTGCATTAAATAACGCGTTCGCAGGGCCAATCGCCACCGGGGACAATGGCACGCCCAAAGCAATCAAAGGAATTAAAGTTCCCGCAATGTAAGCCGCATTAGTCAACGCATCCATACTAGAAATCGCTAGCGCACTTTTCTTAACGGGATCTTTTTCCCAACTAGAAACTAATTCTCCTAGTAAAATAGTAATTCCAACTGGACTTAAAATGAAAATGATGACACCGAAGAATGAAGCGATCGTACTGACACTCAATTCTTGTGTAGTTAAAATTTTAAATGGATTTGGTATGCCTTGATATTGATTGTTTTTTGAAACGTTGATTGTTTTTTTATCATAACGTGGTAGAGATTTACGCTTGTTTTTGCTTAATAATTCAAATAGCGTCAAAATGACAGGACCAATAGTGATCCCCAAAAAGAACGAGACAAACACATTGGTTCCTTCTGGCACAACACCTATTTCCCAATAGATATATCGTAACCCTTGAATTAGTATAGCAAATGGTACAATGGAAGCAAGTGCGATCCATCGTTTTTTAGACATGAGTGCCAAAATCACTGCACCAGCCAGAAATAGTTGGTTGGCATTATCACTGATGACGTCAGAAAAATCAACGAGCGCATTAGCCAAAAGTAGACTGATAGGAACAGCGATAATTGTACCAATGACAGAACCTGATACCATTTTTCGAATCGCGAGTTCCGTTTGACCATGTTCTTTTAATACGAGTGCATGTTCAACCATCGGTGCTGCCATGACACCACCTGGAATTCCGGCAACTGCAACAGGAATGGAATCTGTCAATTTTTTCGCAATAATTGCAGCCATGAAAAAGGCAAGAATAACAACTGGTTCCAAACCTGTTAAGACTAACACTAATGTTACCGGAGCAAGCACAGCAGTCTCATCAGTCCCCGGTGCGATACCAATTAAAGTGTAAATGACCGTACCCGCTACTGCGGCGAGGATCATCTGAAGAATTAAACTAGGATCCATTTAGCCTTCCTCCCTTTCTATCTCTTTAAACTGACGCTTCGGTTGGATTAATATACTAGAAATGATGAATCCAATCAGAGCACCGACTAAACCAAAAATCAATGGCATCGGCGCTTCACTTGGTGCAATAAAATATGCCACTAATGCTACAACCGTTGTAATGACCATGGCAAGCATTAAATCTTTTATTTTCACAACATCTGCCCATACTTCTATATTTTCACCTTGCTCTTTTTTATGTAAAGAATCAGGTGTCTTTGTTCCCTTCATTCTCGCATTCCTCCGTTAAGATCAGTTTTTTACAGACTCGATTTCCATTATAGCCTAATTGAAAACGATTATCAACAAACGCGTGATAATCATCACACTCTATACTATATGAAGAAAGCAAACATACGCAAGCAACAAACAACCCGACTTTGCGCAAGATGAGTAACTTGACCTCTCGTTTCCCCTATACTTTCTCTTCTTTTTTAAGTACTAGTTGACATTCCTCTGTCGTGTTACTAAACTAATGACATTGGTGGTGAACTTATGATAAACACAAAGCTATCGGTTGCAATTCATATTTTAACAATGATCGCAACGAAGTCTGATACTCCGATCACATCGGATTTTATTGCAGGAAGTGTAAATACTAACCCTGTTGTCATTAGGCGAATTAGTGGCCAATTAAAAAAAGCTGGCTTAATCTCTGCACATGTAGGAAAGGCGAGTTTTACGTTAGAAAAAGAACCAGAAGAAATTACGATCCTAATGGTTTATCAAGCGGTTCAAACCCACGACGACCTCTTTTCTATACATGACAACCCCAACCCCCATTGTTGGATTGGGAAAAATATTCAATCGACATTAGATAAAACCTTTCAACGAGCGCAACGTGCATTAGAGCAAGAATTAAATAACCAAACACTAGCTGATCTTATAAAAAATCTTTCAACCAATCGTTGAAGGATTTTTCTTTTTTCATACGTGTTGCAAAAGTTAGCAAATTAGAATGGCGAAGCTCCTAAGACCAGAGTGTAGGATTTCTCTACCTGAACACCGATGAACGAGCAAACAAAAGTCGCTCATCATTCGGTTTCTTTGAACATCTGTTCTTAAGCATATATCACGGATTATTGCTTATCCTTACTAGTGCACTACTAGTTTGGGCTTCGATTTCGCTCAACCATTGCATCCTATTTGACTCACGTTTTTGTTGTAACTATAATGGTTACATATGCAACACATTTTAAAGGAGGTTTTTACTAATGAAAATTGGAATTATTGGTGCAACAGGAAAAGCAGGACGGCTTATTTTACAAGAAGCAAAAGAGCGGGGGCACGATGTCACAGCAATCGTTAGAAACCCAGCAAAAGTAACGGATACTTCTGTTAAAACAGTCGAAAAGGATATTTTTTCAATCACTAAACAAGACGTTGAAGCTTATGACGTGATTGTTAATGCGTTTAATGCCCCAAGTGGAGAAGAGCATTTGCACGTCGACTCTCACAATGTACTAATTCAGGCGTTGAAAGGAACGGATACCCGATTGATTGTTGTTGGTGGTGCGGGAAGTCTTTACGTTGATCAAGAAAAAAATCTTCGTCTTCTCGATACGCCAGACTTTCCTGACTTTGTCTACCCAACTGCATCCAATATGGCAAATGCTTTAGACATTTTAGCCTCAACCAATGATGTTAAATGGACCCATTTAAGTCCTGCTGCGGTCTTTGATCCCGAAGGAAAACGAACCGGCTCCTATCAAGTGGGAACAGACACAGTCATTACGAATAGTGACGGAGATAGTTATATCAGTTATGCTGATTATGCGATCGCATTGGTCGATGAAATCGAGCACCCTAAACATTTAAATGAACGATTCACCGTAGTAGGAGAAAAATAATGTTTATCGTTTAGCAAGTCGGGTATTGCTTTCTTAAAGGAGGCGATACCATGCCTTGGGATACGAATGACTATCCAAGCTCATGGAAAAACTTTGATTCGGTATTAAGGAAAAAAGCGATTGAGATGGCCAATGCGATGATTAATGAAGGTTATGATGAGGATCAAGCCATTCCCATTGCAACAAATCAAGCGAAAGAATGGTTTGACAATGCTTCAGCTAACGAACGTGATGAGATGGCCAAAAAAACAGATGTGCAACTACGAAAGACTGACGATGATAGAAACAGTCGACCAGAACTGTTAGACCATGCCATCCATGTCCTACCTGATGACGGATGGGTAGTAAAAACAGCAGATGCCAAAAGAGCAGCAAATCGCTACGAGACAAAAGAAGAAGCCATTGAGCGCGGGAAAGAAATTGCCAAAAACAAAGAAACACAGTTAGTGATTCACAAACAATCAGGAGAAATTCAAACCGTCCGAAACTATGAAGCATAGAGCTCTGTTCGCGAAAGACTTTTACGGAATTTCTCAACGAAAAAATATGAAGCTATATTTTATCCCGAAGCCACCGTCCGTAAGACTCCCACTTCAAAACAACGAGAAAAGCAAGTTGTTTAAGTGGGAGTAACGGACGCTAGCACCCCGAATGGTTCAAAGGCCTTTAGGTCATCCTTTAGGGCTAACAATCAGTGGGGGAATACATAAAAACCCCCACTGATTGAAATTTCACTTTATAAGGGTCTGATGGTGACAAGCTAACGCTTGTCATGTCACGCTATAGCGTGACACTTTCCAATAAGTAAAACGACAGATGACCATGAATGGTCATCTGTCGTTTTACTTATTGGAAAGCAACCATCAGACCCTACTGTTATACTAGGAAATCTTTTGCATCTATTTAAAGATATAACACCTAAGAATATCGCCATAAAGCTAATTTTTTTACTTAATAATCACTATCTGACTGTTCTCCTTGAACAATAGCGATTCCTGCACTAGCACCAATCCGCGTAGCACCCGCATCCACTACCGCTTGAGCAGTGGCTTGATCGCGCACGCCACCAGATGCTTTAACGCCAATTTCTGGTCCAACGGTTTTACGCATGAGTGCAATATCTTCCACGGTCGCTCCACCTGTGGAAAAACCTGTGGATGTTTTTACATAATCCGTACCTGCTGTAACGGCAAGCTCGCATGCTCTTACCTTTTCTTCTTCGGTTAAAAGGCTCGTTTCAATGATAACCTTTACTAGCGCTTTTCCTTTCGCCGCTTCAACTACTGCTGCAATATCGGACTTCACTAGATCATCATTGCCATCTTTTAATGCACCAATATTAATTACCATATCAACTTCTGTTGCACCATTTTCAATCGCATCTTTCGTTTCAAAAGCTTTCACAGCAGATGTGGATGCACCTAGTGGAAATCCAATTACCGTACATACGTCTACTTCAGATCCCGCCAACTGTTTTGCGGCTTCTTTTACCCATGCCGGGTTAATACAAACAGAATAAAAGCCATACGTTTTTGCTTCTTCACAAACCTTAATCACTTGTTCTTTTGTTGTATCTGCTTTTAACACAGTATGATCAATTTTATTCCCTAGTTCTTGACTCATCTTCTCATCTCCTTATTTTTCTGCTTTAAGATCACCGGCTAAGAACGCACCTGGCAATAATGCCGCCACCGTGGTCTCTTCTACATCACCTTGTAGATTGGTCAATACTACTTTCATGTCTTGCGGACATAATTCTGCAATCACTTGACGACAAGCGCCACAAGGGGAAACGGGTCGTTCGGTATCTGCCACTACTGCCAACAGATCAAACGCACGAGCTCCTTGCCCATAAGCACTAAATAAAGCCGTTCTTTCTGCACAATTACATAAAGAATAGGCAGCATTTTCTACATTGCACCCATGATATATCTCACCATCTGTTGTTCGTAGCGCGGCACCCACCTTGAATTTCGAATAGGGTGTGTATGCTTTTTCTCGCGCTTTTTTCGCCTCTGCAATCAAACCTTCTATCGAAGCCATATGTTGTCCCCCTTTTTATGTAATGGAGTCGCTCGATTATTGCGCTCCGATTCGTTCTAACACTGCTTTTACCAAAGCCAAAAATGATTCTCGTACTTTTTCCGTTGTTTCAATCACTTCTTCATGATTCAATGGTTGATCCAAAATTCCTGCAGCCATGTTAGAAATACAAGAAATACCTAACACATCCATTCCCGCGTGACGGGCAACAATAACTTCTGGGACTGTGGACATCCCTACTGCATCTCCACCTATCGCTTGAAGCATTTTGATTTCAGCTGGCGTTTCATATGTTGGTCCTGTATTCCACACATATACGCCTTCTTTCAAGTTCAACTGCAAATCGGCTGCTACATCACGAGCAATTGCTTGAAGGTTACGATCATATGCGGTTGACATGTCTGGAAAACGAACACCTAATGCAGGATTATTTGGGCCGATTAATGGATTTTGCGCCGTGTTATTGATATGATCCGTAATTAACATCAAGTCCCCTGGGATAAAGCTCGTATTTACTCCACCAGCCGCATTTGTGACCAATAATGTTTCGACACCGAGCGCCTTCATCACACGCACAGGAAATGTCACAACATCTAACCCATAACCTTCATAATAATGAAAACGACCTTGCATCGCGATTACCGTTAATCCATTCAATTCCCCAAGCACTAATTGACCTGCATGTCCCTCGACTGTCGATTCAGGAAAGTTCGGAATCGAATCATAAGAAATTTTCACTGGATTCGTAATTTCATCTGCTAACATTCCTAACCCGGAACCTAAAATCAGTCCAACGCTTGGTTGTTCAGTAAATTTTTCTCGAATACATGCGACAGCCTCACTAATTTGTTGTTGCAAAATTTTCTCCTCCTATTTCTTCACAGCATCTAAAAAACTCTCACCATAAACTGGCATGTTGACACCAAAATTATCAGCAATCGTTGCCCCGATATCTGCAAAGGTTTTTCTGATTGGTAATGCTTCTCCTTTTACTATCCCTTTATGGTGAACAAGTAACGGAACATATTCACGCGTGTGATCGGTACCATGATGAACCGGATCATTTCCATGATCTGCTGTAAGAATGAACAAATCATCTTCACGCAACTTTTCCAACACTTCAGGTAAACGGCGATCAAAGGTTTCTAGCGCTTCTCCATATCCTTGAGGGTCTCGACGATGTCCATATTTCGCATCAAAATCGACCAAGTTTAAGAAGTTCAATCCATGAAAATCTTTGTCCACGGACTGAATGAATTTTTCCATACCATCATCATTATCGGTCGTTCGGATCGATTCTGTAACTCCTTCACCATCGTAAATATCAGCTATTTTCCCTAAAGCCAAAACATCCAATTGATTGTCCTTCAGTTCGTTCATCACGGTTCGACCAAAAGGTTTCAACGCATAATCATGACGATTAGACGTTCGTTCAAACGCACCTGGTTTACCGATAAATGGACGGGCGATAATCCGACCCACCATGTATTTATCATTCATCGTTAATTTTCGTGCGATTTCACAAATGCGATATTGCTCTTCAATTGGTACAATCTCTTCATGAGCAGCAATCTGTAGTACTGAGTCCGCAGAGGTGTAGACGATTAATGCCCCTGTCTTCATGTGTTCAGCACCGAGCTCATCAAGTATTTCTGTTCCTGATGCCGGTTTGTTCCCAATAATTTTACGTCCTGATTCTGCTTCAATCTGTGCTAACAAATCATCCGGGAAACCATTCGGAAATGTTTGAAATGGTTGTTCAATCTGCAGGCCCATCAGTTCCCAATGACCTGTCATCGTATCTTTTCCATTTGATGCCTCTTCCATCTTTGTATAATGAGCGAGAGGAGTTTCTGCTTTTTCGATCCCTTGAATTTCTTTAATATTACTTAACCCTAACTTCCCCATCGTTGGCATGTTTAGTCCATTCATGTGTTCGGCAATATGCCCAAGCGTATCTGCACCTACATCATTAAAGTCGGCCGCATCTGGCGCTTCACCAATACCAACTGAATCGAGTACAACCAAAAATATCCGTTTAAATTTTGCTACCATTCTTTAACCTCCCATACTAAAAAAATCTTTCATATAGTCTGCAATGACTCCTCCAAAATACACACCGACAATACCGAGAACACCTGCTAGCACTGGTGGTGCTGGTAACGGTAATTTTAAAAACTTGAATATAATCCCAATAATAATCCCTGCAAGTAAGCTTAATAATAATTCTCTCATATCTCGCTCTCCTAATATTTATTATTCATTTGAAATCACATCGTAAATAAGTGGAGGGACTTCCTTCACCTGTTCACCGATATGATAAGCCGCCAGAATTCGTTTTTCTACCTCTTCTACTTCATGTGAGTTGCTGTGCATGATAACCAATGGCTCCTCTTTCGCTACCGATTCGCCAATCTTTTTCTTTAAGATTAATCCTACTGCTAAGTCAATTTCTGCGTCTTTCGTAAGACGACCTGCTCCTAGCATACTTGCAGCATGACCGATCTCATCTGCATCAATTGCCGTTATCACACCCGCTTCTTTTGCTCGGACTTCGATCTGATATGAAGCTTGCGGTAATTTTTCCGGTTGATCAATCATGGTAGGGTCTCCACCTTGCGCAACAACAAACTCCTTGAATTTTTCAATTCCTCGCCCAGAAGTAATTACTTCTTTTAGTTGTTCCCTAGCTTGTTCAATTGAATCCGCTTTGTTTGCCAAAACAACCATGTGACTTCCTAACGTTAAACAAAGTTCCGTTAAATCTTCCGGACCTTGTCCTCGCAACGTATCGAGCGCTTCTTTTACTTCAAGTGCATTTCCGATTGCTTTACCGAGTGGTTGGCTCATATCGGAAATCACTGCAATTGTTTTTCGCCCTGCTCCGTTTCCAATCCCCACCATCGCCTGTGCTAATTCTTTAGCTCCGTCCAGTTCTGTCATAAAAGCACCGGAACCTGTCTTGACGTCCAAGACAATCGCATCCGCACCAGAGGCGATTTTCTTACTCATAATCGAACTCGCAATCAACGGAATCGAGTTCACCGTTGCTGTGACATCTCGTAGTGCATATAATTTTTTGTCTGCAGGTGTTAAGTTCCCACTTTGACCAACTACCGCAACTTTGTTTTTGTTAACGAGCTGATTGAACGTTCGCGCATCAAGTTCTACTTCAAAACCAGCAATCGACTCTAACTTATCAATCGTCCCTCCCGTATGGCCTAATCCACGCCCCGACATTTTAGCAACCGGAACCCCTAACGTCGCGACCAATGGAGCCAGAATTAGGGTTGTCGTATCACCAACACCACCCGTGCTATGCTTATCGACTTTAACACCTTCAATATCCGTCAAATCAATTTGGTCACCAGACTCCACCATTGCCATCGTTAAATGGACACGTTCTTCGGTAGTCATTCCTTGAAAATAAATCGCCATGGATAGTGCAGAAGCCTGATAGTCTGGAATCTGTTCATTCGTATAACCATGTATAAAAAAATCAATCTCAGCTTTTGTTAATGTATGACCATCACGTTTTTTTGCAATAATATCCACCATACGCATATGCAATCATCCTTTCTAAGCTACTTTCGAAAAAGTAACATGCTTTCCTTATT
>NZ_JAPRAT010000034.1 GCF_026805325.1 Natronobacillus azotifigens | reverse complement strand
TCTTGATGATTGTTTTTGTTATAGTTAGATTAGAAAAAAGGAGGCTGTTCCCATGGAAATATCGATTACACAGCCAGCATTTAAATGGCTTACAGAAGAAATGGATGTAACGAATGGAGATTCTATTCGCTTTTTTGTTCGATATGGTGGTCAAGGAGCGCAATCCGGATTTTCACTAGGTTTGTCTAGAAATGATGTGCCTTTCGAACCTTATTCAAAGACAGAGATGAATGGAATTACTTTTTTTGTGGAGAAGAAAGATGCATGGTATTTTGATGAACGTGACTTACAAGTTAAATATTCACGA
Organism: Natronobacillus azotifigens; assembly: GCF_026805325.1. Classification (GTDB taxonomy): domain Bacteria; phylum Bacillota; class Bacilli; order Bacillales; family Amphibacillaceae; genus Natronobacillus; species Natronobacillus azotifigens. The sequence goes on along the minus strand of NZ_JAPRAT010000034.1, from coordinate 43,604 downwards.
AAAAAAGATGAAATTGAATTCATTGTTGAGTAAACGTCACTAACAGGGCATAAGATTAACCGTGCCTAAAACACCGTAAACTGAAAAAGCACATTCCTTAGAAATGTGCTTTTTGTTGTTCTTTTTACTTTATACGAATTTTCGCAATTACTTTTTCATCTGTTGGTTCTACTTGGTCACCAGGAACCCCGAAAAATGGTGTGCCATCTTCATTCCAAAACAACCGTTGAATTCGCGCATGACGGTTATGGTCATATAAAGAATTACCCTTAATCTCTTTGTATGGACGAGCATGATAAACTAATAAATCGAATCCATCTTCATCTACACTAAAGCTATTATGACCAGGTCCGTACTCTTCTGTTTCTTCACTCGTAACAAAAACTGGTTCTGGAGTTTTATACCATGACTTGGGATCCAATAAGTCACTATCCTCATCTGCAGATAGGTAACCTACTGCATACGTATGATCCGTTGCATTCGCCGAGAAAGCAATAAATACTTTTCCATTATTTTTTATAGCAGCGGCACCTTCATTTACAAAAAACACACTGTTTTCCCAGTTATACTCTGGAGTTGATAAAAGCACTTGATTCTTAATCGTCCATGGGTTTTCCATTTCTCCGATATACAGGTTAGAAATTGTATCATTTTCTACCTTTTGCGCCCACACTAAGTATCGTTTTCCCTTGTTTTCAAAAGTTGTAGCATCTAAAGAGAAACTTTGGAATTCTGTGTTCACTTGTCCTTTTTCAACCCAATCCCCTGTTAATGGATTGGCGGCTGCACATTCTAATACGTATGGCCGAATCGCCCATACATCTTCTCGTTCACCAGCAGCAAAATGAATATACCATTTACCATCGATAAAATGTAGTTCTGGTGCCCAGATATGTTCTGACATGACGCCACTTTCATGACGTTCCCAAACAACAACCTCTTCTGCTTCCGGTAATTGATCTAGAGTTTTTGCACGCCGCAATACAATCCGATCATACAGCGGATAAGAACCTGTAAAATAATAATATCCATCCGTATGTTTATATAAGTACGGATCTGCACGTTGCTCAATGAAGGGTTTAGGATATGTTTTCACTTTCAATTTCCCCTGCACTTCTATTTCTTCACCTACTCCAAAATCAGCAGCGCTTACATTATCCCATACTATTGGGTAATCAGCTTTTAAACCATTGTCTAACTGCACTTCAACCGTTTCGGGAAGATCCGGTTTTTCTCCTGCTTTCACTTCTAACTTTAACGTTGGTATATGAATGATTTTCATTTGTTTCATCCTTTCTAACTTTTCTGGATCTATTATATCAAAAAGGTGCATATAAGTAATCCCTTTTTCGCAATTTTTATTCACCTGTACGGATGAATTACGAAAAAGGGATTTTCTTTTCCATTATAATGATTAACTGACACTAGTAGTCCTACTGAAAGACCCTGACCCCAATAGAATTAACATATTCGCATAAAGTGAGACTTCAATCAGTGAGGGTTTTTAACTATTCCCCCACTAATTGTTAGCCCTAAAGGATGACCTAAAGGCCTTTAAACCATTCGAGGTGCTAACGTTCGTTACTCCCACTTAAACCACTTGCTTTTCTCGTTGTTTTGAAGCGGGCGTCTTACGGACGGTTGCTCCAGGATAAAAACTAAAATAATCCTATAGCTCTTCCATGATCATCTACATCCATCTTCAACGCTGCTGGTTGTTTAGATAGCCCTGGCATGGTTAACACGTCTCCGGTTAAAGCTACTAAGAAACCCGCTCCAATAGATGGTCGAAATTCGCTAACCGTCAACGTAAAATCAACTGGTCGACCTAATTTTTTCGGATCGTCTGACAAAGAATACTGTGTTTTCGCCATACAGACGGGTAAATCAGACCAACCATTCGCTTCTATCTCTTCGATTTGTTGCTTAGCGAGCGCTGTATAATTCACATTTTTCGCTCCGTACACTTTTTTTGCTATACAAGCAATCTTGTCTTGAATTGTATCCTTCACATGATATAACGGCTGAAAGGAACTACTATCTTGTTCAGCTAACGCCACTACTTGATTAGCAAGTTCCATTCCTCCTGCACCACCATGTTCCCACACTTCTGTCAAAGCAACTTTAACCCCTCGTTCACTGCACCACGTTTTCAATGCGTTTACTTCTTGATCTGTATCCGTTACAAACCGATTGATGGCTACAACAAATGGCAATCCAAAAGACTGAATCGTCTCGATATGCTTCTCTAAGTTGGCCATTCCTTCGTGTAATGCTTGAATATTTTCTTCTTTTAAATCAGTCTGTGGCACTCCACCGTGCATCTTTAAAGCCCTGATTGTCGCGACAATCACAACCACCTTCGGATCGAGTTCACCCATTCTTGCTTTAATATTTAAAAACTTTTCCGCTCCTAAATCCGCTCCAAATCCCGCTTCTGTAACTGCATAGTCGCCAAGTTTACTAGCCATTTTCGTCGCAATTAAACTGTTACAACCATGTGCGATATTCGCGAACGGACCTCCGTGGATAATTGCAGGCGTATGCTCTACTGTTTGAACTAAATTCGGCATAAGCGCATCTTTCAAAAGTAATGTTAGCGCACCCTCTACACCGAGATCAGCTACGGTTACTGGACTACCATCTCCTGTATAACCAACTACTATTTTGCTCAAACGAGTACGCATATCTTGTAAATCTTTTGCTAAGCAAAAAATTGCCATGATCTCTGATGCTACCGTTATATTAAACCCATCTTCTCTCGGAACTCCTTGTTTCACTCCACCTAAACCAACAATTACTTGACGTAATGCACGATCATTCAAATCAACTACCCGTTTCCAAACAATTCGGCGTGCATCAATTCCACATTCATTTCCTTGAAAAATATGATTATCAATAAATGCCGATAATGCATTATTCGCAGTAGTGATTGCATGAATATCACCAGTAAAATGCAAATTAATATCTTCCATTGGAACTACCTGTGAATAACCACCACCTGTGGCACCACCTTTTATTCCCATCGTTGGACCTAAAGAAGGTTCGCGCAATGCGATCACAGATTTTTTTCCCATTTTATGTAACGCTTGTCCTAACCCCACAGTCACTGTAGATTTTCCCTCTCCGGCTGGAGTTGGATTAATCGATGTGACTAAGATTAACTTTCCGTCTTCACGTTCTTTCAAACGATCCATACTGGCAAGTGAAAGTTTTGCTTTATACTTTCCGTATGGTTCCCATTCATCTTCTTTTAACCCTAATATCTTAGCGATTTCTTCGATTGGTTTCATCTTTACTTGGCTCGCAATCTCAATATCTGTCTGCATTTTCTAGAACGCCCCCCGCTAAATAATTGTCGTACGTTTTTATCTATTAGTAGTTAAATCATTCGTATTATAACATGTTTTCTTATGTAACGCTTCTTGTTTCAGTAGATTTTCTTTTTTTTAATAATAATTAAACTATGCAGAAGTTGCTCTTTAATTGAAAACACTGAACATAATAATTCCAAAACTACATATAGGTAATAACCATAGAAAAAAGGCGCTCCTTAACCATGTCAGGAACACCTTCTTCATGTTGCTTATTTTAACTTTTCCATAAAACGGCGCATTCTCTTCATTGCTTCTGTTAACTGTTTCATCGATGTTGCGTAAGAACAACGAATGTAACCTTCTCCACTTTCTCCAAAAACATTACCAGGGACAACAGCTACGCGTTGGTCTTCCAGTAGAGCTTCTGCAAATGCCTCTGAATCAAGGCCAGTCGATTTGATTGATGGAAAAACATAAAATGCTCCCCCTGGCAGGTGGCAAGACAAGCCCATCTCCTGTAATGCCTTCACCACATAATTCCGACGTTGACGATAACTCGTTTTCATTTCTAACACACTGCCTTTACCATTTCTCAACGCTTCTAACGCGCCATGTTGAGCCATCGTAGACGCACACATTATTGTATATTGATGTATTTTTGTCATTGCTTCCACAATTGATTTCGGTCCAGCAGCATAGCCTAAACGCCAACCAGTCATCGCAAATGCTTTAGAGAAACCTGAGATCAAAATTGTTCTTTCGATCATGCCAGGGATCGAGGCAAAACTCGTAAATGCTTCATCGTAAATTAAATCGGCATAGATTTCGTCTGAAAATACGATCAAATCGTGTGCTTTAGCAACTTCACTTATTTGTTCCATTTCTTCCTTGCTCAGCACAGCTCCAGTAGGATTGTTAGGGCTACAAATCAGTAAAGCTTTTGTTTTGGATGTAATAGCTTTTTCAATCTGTTCAGCCTGTACTTTAAAGGCATGTTCTTCCGTTGCTTCTACAATTACCGGAACTCCTCCTGCCAAACGAATCGTTGGGACATAAGAGACAAAGCTAGGTTCAATAACAATCACTTCATCCCCTGGATTTAAAATCGCTCGGCAAGCCAAATCAATGGCTTGACTTGCCCCAACCGTTACAAGCAACTGATCTTCTGGATTATAGGCTACTTGATAATTAGCTTCAAGGAATACACTCAGCTCTTTTCTTAATTCCCATAAGCCAGCATTCGCTGTGTATGCCGTATATCCTCGCTCTAAAGAATGGTAGCTCGCTTCGATTACATTCCAAGGCGTGACAAAGTCTGGTTCACCAACCCCTAGAGAAATAACATTTTCCATTTTGGAGGCTAAATCAAAAAATTTACGTATCCCCGAAGGTTTTAATTCGTTAACATGATCGGCGATATAGTTTTTTTCGTACGTACTCATGGTGTCACCATCATTCGTTTATCATCATCATCTTTATCTTGAAAGATCACGCCATCGTGCTTATATTTTTTCAACACAAAATGAGTAGTTGTAGAAACAACAGATTCTAACGTTGATAATTTATCTGAAACAAATCGACTGATCTCCATCATCGTCTGACCTTCAACCGTAATCGATAAATCATAAGCACCACTCATTAAGTAGAGTGCCTTCACTTCAGGAAAACGATAAATTCGTTCCGCTACATGATCAAAACCAACTCCTCGTGTAGGGGTTACTTTCACTTCAATCATCGCAGTTACACCCTGATGTGTTAGTACCTTCGCCCAATTAATTAGCGTAGAGTAGCCGAGAATTGCACATTCTTGTTCTAGCTTTTCAATCATTTTTTTAACTTCTTCTTCTTTAACCTCTATCATACTAGCAATTGTTTCTGTATCTAACCTACCATTTTTTTCTAAAATTCTTAGTAGCTCCATTTCTTTTTCATCCAAATTGCCCACCTACTTTTCTAATAAATTAAGTTTTAAGATTATTTAGAAATTATAGTTTATCGTACTACAAAGTGAGCACAAGGTAAATAGCTATATCATCCTCTTTACAATCCCACACGATCATCACCCTGCATAGACTAAGAAAGGAATGATATAAACGAAGGAGGAAAACAGATGACAGTTTCCTATACAGATATGATTGCCGCATTTAATATTGGCAGTGCTCACCCCGGAGGATTAGCCGTTACCAAAGAAATGTTTCAACAGGTGGAAAAACACCCCCACCAGTCCATATTAGATGTCGGCTGCGGAACAGGAAGAACGGTTCAATATATAAGTGAACAAACAACAGGCAAAATCATTGGCATTGATTATGATCCGAAGATGATAACAAAAGCGAAACAAAAGTTAGCGAACACTACGAATGTAGAATTAAAGACCGGAAACGTAGAAGCATTACCTATAGACGAAGAAACGATTGATTGTATTATTTCTGAATCGGTAACATCCTTTGCCCACATACCCGTAGCTTTAAAAGAATATGCTCGGGTACTTCGTGAGAATGGAATATTGTGCTTACTGGAAATGACCGCTACTATGCCTTTATCACCGGAAGCTAAGCAAGAATTAACCTCATTTTATGGCTTATCCTCCATTTACACAGAACCTGAATGGAGAGAAGCAATTGAGCGTGCTGGTTTCACTTTACTCGATTCACTGTCATTCGCTCCAGAAACCGAAGGCGTGCTAGATTCAGATATCCACCAAACGATTGATCCTGTATATTTCGATATCATGGCAAGGCATTATCAATTAACCGAAAAATATCGAGATGTTCTAGGTTCACGTATTTACTATTGTCAAAAGACACCGAAAAGGATTCGTCAACATGTCGGTAATTGACACAAAAGATTGGTTGGAGCAATATCTTGCCAATAAAAAACAAACATTCGATGAGAATTTGCTCGTTCAGGAAGATACAATCATAGATGCTATTCTTCCCTATTTCTCTTCAGAGGACCGAGTCAATCTCCAATGGCTACTATTAAGCCACGGGTTATTCATTCCAAATAGTTGGAATCACGAGGCAATCGACACTTTTATTGACCATGACTTTTGGCAAATGACAGAACAATGTTTTACCGAATTACAATCTGAATGGAACGGGCCTGATGTTCCCATTATCCCATTACCATCAGATCATACAAACATGCAATTAATCGAAGAATTTAACGGGGTCTCTGGATTGAGCTTTCCAGATAAAGTAATCCTCTTCATTGGAAAAAACACCTCAAAAGATCAATTAAGAGCATTATTAACACATGAATATAGTCACGCTTTTCGATTGCATCACTTAAATAGACAGCCAGATTCTTATACATTGATGGATACACTTGTTCTAGAGGGGGTAGCGGAAGTGGCTGTTCGTCAACGATTAGGAACTGAATTTCTATCCAAGCAAATACGTAATAGCTCGTTCGAGGACGCTCAAATACTTTGGAAAAGATGGATGGAACCAAATCTCCACTTATCCAAAAACAATCCGAATCATCACGCTCTCGTCTATGGCAATGATGAGGTACCTAAATTAACTGGTTATATTGTTGGCTACTTTCTCATTGACAGCCAATACACTCCTGAAAAAACGAAACTGGTAGAGCTAATGAAACAACCCACTGAGTGTTTTTTTCTCGATCATTATTTTTAAAAGATCTCTGAAAAGCATGGCAAATACCCTCTACAGGCTTCCATTGTTGACATACCCTATAGTGAGTGCTCATTAAGTGCTAAATTACCTGGAGAGGTGTTAACTTTTTGAGTTATAGCTTAATACTCGTAATTTAGTAGAAAGGAGTTATCCTATGTCAAGGTACTACAAGGTGTGTTGTGAAAATATAGGTCGGCCAGTTTGCGTTAGAACCGTTGACGGAAAAGAGTATCGCGGATTTATTCGAAGAGTAACACAGACACACGTTTATTTAGAGCCGATTGGCGGTCACGCTGGTTATGGTTATGGCTTTTGGGGTCTTGGATTTGGTTTAGGGATCGCCCTCGGTGCAATCGGAACGTTAGCTTTCCTTCCATGGTTCTTTATCTAGAAGAAAAACATTTATGAAAATAGGCAGAATTACATTTCTGCCTATTTCTCTTCTTTCTTATTTTGATTAGGATTTGGATACAAACCATCAACAAGCTTCTCCGCAAGTTTCCGATACATATTGCTGTAATTAACCAACGAAGTGATCATAAAAAGTTGTTCGATATACTGCGCTTCTTTACTATCCACTACTTCCGTCGCCTGTTCTACTTTATCAGCAAGGGTTTGGACTGCTTTAGTAAAGTCAACGGGTTGATTCTCCATTAATTTCGCATATTGATCATATATTTCTTGCAAATTGATATCATCAGATTCAGCTTCTATGTGTGCATTTAATTTCGTTAATAGAATTCGAACATCATTGATGGAAAGTGCACCTTTTAATTGATAAATAAATTGAATCAACATGATATGTTCTTCGGTATATTTTTTATTTCGAATCGGAAACATTAATTTCCCTTTTGCATAATTGTTAATCATCGTTTTGGTTAACACTTTATCCGTTTCATTGCGTTTACAATCCTGGTACGTTCGTTCAAATAACTGTGTCACTTGATCCATGTATAAATCAATTGTTGGAATATCCGATCGATTGATTTTTTTATCTAAACTCATTGATGCAATGATCTCTTGTAAATTATCCATCGCAAACCCTCAATTCCCAAAATTATCCCGGAGCAACTGTCCGCAAGACTCCCACTTCAAAACAACGAGAAAAGCAAGTGGTTTAAGTGGGAGTAACGGACGCTAGCACCCCGAATGGTTCAACTAACAATTAGTGGGGGGAATATCTAACCCCCCCACTGATTGAAGTTTCACTTTATTACTTTCAGTATAGCGGAAACTTCAAGTAAGGTAAATCTTGACGGAGATAAAAAACAATAGTACCATGATACGTAGTATTGAAAACTATATGGATCGGAGGAATTTATCATGCATAATTATATTCGAGAACCAATGAACGGCTTTACACATTTAGCTGGCACCATTTTAGCCTTTATTGGCCTATTAGCAATGGTGATTAGAGCATCGATCGTCATTGGTACTCCTCTCGCTATCTTTTCTGTGATTGTTTTTGGGGTAAGTATGATGTTACTTTATGCATCTTCTGCTACTTATCATATGGTCATTGCGCGAGCGGAAGTGATTGCATGGTTACGAAAATTAGATCATTCGATGATTTTTGTTTTGATCGCCGGTACATATACTCCTTATTGCCTAATAACGTTAAGAGGACCAGTTGGTTGGAGTTTATTTGCAGTAATTTGGATTACCGCGATTTGCGGTGTGCTTTTTAAAATGATTTGGTTTCATTGTCCTCGTTGGTTATCGACCGCACTCTATATTATCATGGGTTGGATGATTATTTTCGTTGCAGCTCCACTAAATTCTAGCATCGAAACGACTGGCTTAGTTCTTCTCATCACCGGCGGGGTTATTTATACGATTGGAGGGGTGATCTACGGTACGAAACCAAAATGGTTAGAATCGAAATATCTTGGGTTCCACGAAATCTTCCATATTTTCATTCTTCTCGGATCTCTAGCCCACTTCATTAGCGTATATTTTTATGTTTTGGTTTAATCCTAGTTAAACCTCCTAAATGTGAAGGCCGTTGATAACAAGACTTCAGGACGACTTCCTATTCATCGAATGACAGACGACCAACTATGATCGTCTGTTTTTTCATTCACAAAAAGGCCATTCTCTTGTGATAAAGTAAAACTTCAATCAGTGGGGTCTTACAGAAAGCAAATAGAACCTAGTACCTGTGAAGCGTAGTATGCTACAATATATTTAACTTTTCACACCAACCTATAAAGAAAAAGGGAGGGATTTCGTTGCAATCTTTTATCGAGTCTGCTCGTCAATACGACGGTTTTCAAGAAGTAGTTTTTATTGGAATTATGTTCCTTTCGATTCTTTTCCTTCGTTTTGCTCTCATTTATATTTTTCGAAAACGCGCAAAAGGAACAGTCAGTCAAAGAAAACAGATTCGTTATACCGTAGATTGGATTGTCTTTTACACAATCATTATTTTTATTATTCTATATTATGGTGAAACCGGTTGGATGACGAGGCCTCTCTTAACGATAGGAGAAATCGAGATTACTATTCTCTTGCTGATCATTTCATTCTTTATTATATCCTTTGCACATCACCTATCTAAGTTCACTACGCAGTTATTTATGCCGAAAATATATGAACGCTATCAATTAGATACTGGGGTACAATTCACATTCAACAGAGTATTTCACTATATTATTATGGTCATTGCTATAATCGTGAGTATTTCCACGGTAGGAATTGATTTAAGTGCGTTTACCGTCTTCGCTAGCGTACTCGGTGTCGGTATTGGTTTTGGATTACAAGGGCTTACTGCTAACTTTGTTGCAGGGATCATTCTGTTATTCGAGCGTCCAATCAAAGTCGGAGATCGGATCATTGTTGATCAAATAATTGGAGATGTGGAACAAATTAATATGCGCGCTACTGTTATTCGTTCGGTAAATAATGAACACATTATTGTACCGAATTCTTACTTTTTAGAAGAGCATGTAGTAAATCGCTCTTATCAAGATCCGATGATGCGCTTAATTACACCAATAGGCGTTTCTTATGGGTCAGATCCTGAGCTTGTACGCCGTTTATTGCTTCAAGTAGCTCACGACGAAGCAGCAGCAACAGATACCGTACTGCTTGATCCGGAACCTGTCGTACATTTTGTAGCTTTCGGGGATTCTTCCCTTGATTTCGAGTTATTTCTGTGGGTTTCAGAAGCTCGTGACCTTATAAAAGTGAAAACCAATCTAAATTTCCGAATTTACCATATACTGAAAGAGCACCAAATCGAAATACCATTTCCACAACGCGATCTACACCTTCGATCGGTTGACCCTACTATTTATTCACAATTTGAGGTAAAGAAAAAATAGAACAGTATCCCCTTTCCAAATGGGAAGGGGCTGTTCTATTTTTATCCCGGAGTAACGGACGCTAGCACCCCGAAGGATTCAAGAGGCTTTTGGGTGTACAAGCGGTGGTGGAAAACCCACCCCCACACTGATCAAAATTTGACTTGATCACAACAATGTTATCGAATCCTTTTTTAATTCAATAATTGAAGATCTTCTACGGTCATTTTAGTCAAACTTTTTTAATCTATCGTTCCCCTGTCTATATAGCCACCTTCTTCTCTTATTACATTTAATGCCTCTTGAAAGTCTTCATCTGCAACTTCTCCAGTTAAAATCGAGTTTCGTTCCTCATTCTCCAAAATTTCTTCTGAATCACCATAAATGGGTACTTGAGGAGATATGTTAGCATACACACCGTCATGCCCTTCATGTGGCGGTGGTGGCGCGATTAAATCTAAGTCGTCCTTATCTTGAATCTGATCAACTAGCAAGTCATTTGTTTTAAACCTCTTTAATTTTGCTTTTAAATCCTCCGCATCATTTTCATTTTTCACATAAACTGTTATTGGCTTAAACATAATATCTCTCCTTTATTATATTTTCTTCTTCCTTATTTAAAATGTTCCCCATTTTCGTGATATCAAACAATAAAGTGAAACTTCAATCAGTGGGGTTTTTTAGGTATTCCCCCACTGATTGTTAGCCCTAAATGCCCTTGAACCATTCGGGGTGCTAGCGCATAGCCGTCAAGCTAAGGATAAACTATAGAAAGATCAAGTATGGAGTAGATAATTTTCACACATAATTAAATTATTTTCCAAATCATCACATGTATAGTGAAAACAAATTTATTCCTTTTTTAAATATTTGCTCTGTTAAACGGGCTGTTGATTTACGATCCAGGCATTCGCTTTCCGCGGGCTCGCGCTGAGCCTCCTCGTTCGCACAGAACGCTCACTGTGGGGTCTCATCGTCTTCGCTTTTCCCGCAGGAGTCGAATGCCTTCCTCTCCAATCAACGAAATGTTAAAAAGCAATAAGCTTTAACAATATCAAAATATTCATCTATACTGCTTTAAACGTTTGTTCATACGTAAGATATAGAATGTCAAAAGGACTCTTATGCTGATAGCGATGGTCTTTTCTTCCATGCCTGTACACATTCTGATAAATATTCTGCAACAATACCATAAAGGAAGCGATATGATACAGCGCTTGCCCCTTCTCCTCTTCAATCGCGCTTTTCGCATGATCGATACACTTGTACTCACTTCCTTCAATCTGATGCTTTTGATAGAGATAATCCCGACATTGAAAGGCGACCATAGACGATAGAAGGATATGAATTAACGTACCGTATAAATGGCATCCAAACCGTTCTGGATTCATTGTTCGTACCTTATCGATGGCAAATAATGATTTCCATGTTTTAAATAGAATCTCCACTTGCCAACGCAAGGAATAGATCGGGTATAGCTCTTGAACATCCAATTCCTCCTGTGTTATATTGGTGGTAAGGATTTGGATTTGATTTTTTTTGGTGGCGGATTGGGTATGGCCCCCTTTTCGCCTTCTTCTTTGTAAATACCCATCTCTTTTCTTTTTTTGTTCCTCGGATAATTGTTGTACAACCACTCGTGTTTGGAGTGTGTTTTTCCCCTTCTTGCCGATTTGAATGCACCCATAATCTATCGTTTCTCCTGCCTTTAGTTGTTTTGCATCTTCTTCCGGTTTGATTTGTATCTTTTGTCCTTTTTCATTCCATGTCCAGAACGTCATATTGGAAGGAACGCGCGTGATATAAAAACCGCCTGCACTTTCTATTTTCTTCAAGTGTTCTCCAGAAAAGTAACCAAGATCCCGCAAGATAAGATCTCCTGGTTCAATCGTATCCGCCAATTCCCGTGCCGCATATTGGTCACTGTCTGTTTGGGAATAAAGCAATGTATGCAGGAAATTCCCTTGATATAGTTCATATTCTAATTGAATTTTAGCGCCATCCGGGTGAGAAGGATCCTTTGTAGGTACACCAAAAGAAGTAGCGTCTAAGATACGTATACGAGAAAATAAATCATCGATAGATAACGGACGTGCAACAAGATTTTGCTGCTCAGCTAACTCGAGAAAAATACCCTTCAAAAAGGCAACACCTTTCTCATTGAAACGTTGATGTAAAGCTTGTTTCGAAATATCCGTTCCAGATAACCGCGTGATCGTTGCGCACAGCTTGCTCAATCCTTCAGCGCCTACTGTTTGTTTTAAAAAGGCACAGATACTTAAGAAATCCTCTGGCATTAATTTATTTTCACGTTGAACAAAACCTGTATCACGCGCCCATTGACGTACCTTAGAAACAGATAACACCTGATGAACAGCTTGAATAAATGGCTCCATTTTCTTCGTGAAATGCATCGTAAACCCCTCCAAATAAATATTTCTTATCTGTTAGGTTACCGTATTTTTCTGTTATTTTAAATCTTACCGCTTAGCTTGACGGCTATGGGTGCTAGCGTCCTTTACCCCCACTTAAAAAACTTGATATTCTCGTTGTTTTGAAGTGGGAGTCTTACGGACGATTGCTCCGGGATAAACCAATACGAGAATTTCTCATTCAACATTTTCGCTTTCTCGCTCCAATAAGTATAAGCATGTAAGCGTATCATGTATAAAGTGAACGCCGTGTTCTTTTCTATTCTCACTAATTGATTGTAGAAGCCTTTGGACCACGAGTTCTTTCTTAGCACCCATACGTTTTCCTATGCTATGTAAAAAAACGCTACTGATTTCTCAGTAGCGTTTTTTAACTCATCCATTTTGGCGGAGTATTTTTACTCCAATAAACTTCACCGATCGTGTGGTGAGTTTCATAATTATCTAATTGTTCATGGTAATGAAAATTGAACCAATAGCCATCTAGTGGGCGGTTTTCTCTTCTGACGTGAAACTTTGCAAGAGCTTTTCCGTCTCTCATATCATATAAGTCAAAGATCTTTTCCCCGTATCCCGGATTAGTATTCTCCACGATTTCAATATACTTAACATCCGCTTGATCTAAATCCGCTAAAACGTTTTCAATTGTTTCTTCAATGCTAGGCAATACCTCGGTTAAAAAATCCTGATCAATTTTTTCTGCAATTCTCGGTCCAAGCTTCTCTAAGGTTTGCACCTTTGCTTGATCAGTGATCAAAGCAATTTGCTCTTCCTTCGTAATCGTATGTGTATCTGAATATGTAGCGAAAGAGGAGGTTTCATCATAAAGTATATCAACTAAATCAACTTCTTGTTTCTTCTCTGACCCTACTTCTTTAGCGTTTGAATCATTACTCGGCTCTAAATCAATTGGTGGCACGTAAAATCCGAGTGTCATAATTGTGACGAATACAACAAACAGTCTTTTTAACCAGATAGCCATGATATACCTCCTCTTTTTTTGATTATGTTATTACTATAAATTTTACCACATAGGGCGAAAATGTCTATTGTTAATTTGTTTTGTAATAAAAGATTAACCTACTAGTAACAAAAAAATTAGAAAATGGAACATAAAGCCAAACATTTTTTTGATTTTTGCATAATTTAACTGTAAGGAATTCTGGAAAGCAGGTGATGGTTTTATGATTAAATACACGAGAACTATTGATAATCCCAAACACACTAGTGATCTAGAAATATATTTTCAAAAGTTTCGAGCAAATATCATCGGCAATAATAAATTATATCAAACAGCTTACGGGACAAAAAAAATGCTTTATGCTGATTGGACTGCCAGCGGTAGGCTTTATCGACCAATCGAATCAAAGCTATCTAATCTTCTTGGACCATTTATCGGAAACACTCACACCGAGTCCACAACATCAAGTAAAGTGACTACAATCGCTTACCGCAAAGCACAGCAAATCATTAAAGATCATGTGCATGCATCCAATACTGATGTCTTAATATCCACAGGTACTGGAGCAACAGGGGCAGTTAATAAATTGCAACGCCTACTTGGTTTACGCGCACCAAGTAACCTACAAAATCAGATTACATTACAAGAAGAAGATCGACCAATCATTTTCATTAGTCACATGGAGCATCATTCAAATTCTTTATCTTGGCAAGAAACGATCGGTGATGTGGTTATGCTTCAGCCAGATTCCGATGGTTGTATTGACCTACAAGAATTGGAACAACTATTAATTAAATACAGAAACAGAAAAACAAAAATCGGCGCCTTTACTGCATGTTCCAATGTAACAGGATTGAAAACCAAGTATCAACAATTGGCTCGTATGATGCACAAGCATAATGGTATTTGCTTTATTGATTTCGCTGCTTCTGCTCCGTATGTAGATATCAATATGCATCCCGATGATCCAATGGATAAATTAGATGGCCTCTTTTTCTCTCCTCATAAATTTCTTGGCGGACCAGGATCTTGTGGAGTTTTACTTGTTGATGAAGCCTTAATCGATAATAAAATCCCTGATCACCCAGGTGGAGGAACGGTTCTTTGGACAAATTATTGGGGTGAGTATTGTTATCTAGAAGGTACTGAATCTAGGGAAGATGGCGGGACACCAGCTATTATCCAGACAATCAAGGCAGCCTTAGCAATACAACTTAAAGAAGAAATGGGTACAAATGCTATTCTTCAACGAGAAGAAGAAATGCTATCCTACTTCCTCCCACAGTTAGACGCGATGGACCGGATCACGATCTTAGGTGGAGAGCGATCAGCGTCCAATCAATTAGGCATTATATCTTTTTGTGCTCGAGACATCCATCATCATCTATTCGTTACATTGTTAAATGATCGGTTTGGGATTCAAGCACGTGGAGGCTGTTCTTGTGCTGGTCCATATGGACATCACCTACTCGATATATCAAAAAAAGCCTCAAATAAAATGACCAAAAAAGCGGAGCAAGGGGATATGTCATTAAAGCCAGGTTGGGTTCGAATTTCTCTACATCCGACAATGACAAACAATGATTTACAAACAATTTTATTTGCGATCCAATCGATTGTGAAAAATATTGAGGCTTGGCGATCCGATTATTATTATGAATCAGACAAAGATACCTTTACTTCTATTCACTCATTCGACAATACAAAAAGCACAATTAATCAGCTGTTTTACATCTAAATGCGAACGAAGTAAAGATATCTCATTAATAACTGAATCATTGTGCAACCAGTGACAATAACCCATAGATTGCAAACATATTCCAAACGACATGAAAAATGATCGGGACTACTAAAGATTTGGATTGGCGGTATAGTAACACAAAAACTACACCGGAGATTGTTGCCGAAAGAATATGTCCCGGATGTAAAACACCAAACACAAGGGAAGATACGAATACACCAATCCAACTACCATATTTATCACGCAAGAACCGATAAATGATACCTCGAAAAAGAATTTCTTCTAAGATCGGTGTGACAATTGTAAAGGATAAGATAATAATGAAAATATTTATCCCATTTAGGGGAATGTTCTCAAAACCAAAGGTATCTACTTGACTACCCGCCTCTTCCCATTCCAACACATCCAATATTAAAGTTTGGGCGAGATAAACAAAAATAAAAGCAGCTACTAAATAGCCATATGTTTTTACTTTTTTCATGGGATGAAAGGAAAATGAACCTCTCAAATAGAAACGGATTTTTTTGAAAATCAATAGCGCAAGAAAAAATGCTAGTGCATCAAATAAAATAGCATAATGACTGCGTAATAATACATCTGCGTACTGTGTTAGACCAACAATAGCTAGTGAAAATATGAGGAAAACACCAGTTCCAATTGCTAAACCTAGATAGACTAAAATAAATGAGAGTACCACTCCCCATGTGATGGAATTAGGTGCTTTATCCAGCTGTTCGAGAGGCTCATTTTGCTGTTCCATCAAATTTCTTTCTTTATCTTCCATACGAACTCCTCCTAAAAGTAAGTCAATCACACTACTGATTATAACAAAATTTTCAAATAAAGTGTGAATTTAGAAGGGTCTTTTTCTCGCAATAAACAACATAATGATAATGATTCCTACTACAATATAGGAAGCTGCACTTACAATCGGATAATCTACTTGATTCGCTACACCAATACCTATAATTGCCCAGACAAATACAAGTGGGAAAGCCAGATCATTTTGTTGATAGCGGAACCAGATAGCTAACCCCGCTGAAACAATAAGCATAATGATTGTCCAAATTTGATCAGATAGCCCAAAACCTTCCCAGCCCAACTCAACCAAGTAATAACTGATATTGGCAATAGTTGCTACACTAATCCAACCAAGATAAACAGAAAAAGGCAATAAATCAAAAAAAGTTTTCGCTCTTGTTTGTACCTTCTTATATAAATAGATCAGCGTTAATAATAGGCCTATCATTACGACAACAGTAGCACCAAAAAATTGATAATGCCATAATAAAAGCCAACTAATATTTAAGATGGAGCTAACCCAAAATAATACTGCTGTATCTCGATAAAGCGGTAGATCGCGACGTTGTTCCGGCCATTGGCGCATGACCCATGTGAACAATAACAAGTAAATGATTCCCCAAATACTAAATACATAACCAGCTGGGGTAAACAATACTTCAATACGATCAGAAATTTCTCCTGTATTATATCCGTTAATCGGTAATATGTTTGCCAACGCATTTACAATGATTACTGCAGCGAGAAAACTTGCATTTAACCAAAACCTCTTCATCCCGTCTCCTTCATTAGTTACCATACGATCATTCCTTTCCTCTATTTTACTATGAATATACTATTCTTAATCTTTTCCTAGTATCCCTATCACTTATGCTACTGAACATTACAGCAGAGATTGTATAATGTTTATTCCCATTTAACGAGAATAGCAAACCCTTTAATTATTCTACCTAAAACTATTAACCACCCTCCGATAAATCACTTTTTCGGACTACTTCCCCTTGCTTTTACTCAATTCTGTCCGAATCAACTTCTTTTTCGGACTACTTTCTCTTGTTTTTGCTCAATCCTGTCCGAATCAAACTCTTTTTCGGACTACTTTCTCTTGCTTTTGCCCAATCCTGTCCGAATCAAACTCTTTTTCGGACTACTTTCTCTTGTTTTTACTCAATTCTGTCCGAATCAAACTCTTTTTCGGACTACTTTCTCTTGCTTTTACTCAATTCTGTCCGAATCAACTTCTTTTTCGGACTACTTTCCTATAGGGTAAAAAAGCATACAAGACAATGCTTGTATGCTTGATACTTGTATTTATGCTTTTATCCCGGAGCAACCGTCCGTAAGACTCCCACTTCAAAATAACGAGAATATCAAGTTGTTTAGGTGGGAGTAACGGACGCTAGCACCCCGAATGGTTCAAGGGCCTTTAGGTCATCCTTTAGGGCTAACAATCAGTGGGGGAATACCTAAAAACCCCCACTGATTGAAGTTTCACTTTATCCATGAATCATTTAGTTTCACATCAGCTGCTTTTAGAAGCGTATATACAGGGCAACGAGCTTCGACTTTTGCTTGTAGCTCATTGAGACGTTCCTCTGGCTCATTGGTGGTTACTTTTGCTTCAACTGTAATCGTTTCAAAGTATGGACGGATATTTGGATCTCCCATAAAACCACGTGGATCGAATTCACCTGTAATGGAAAATTCTATCTGTTGTAAATCAAAGTTCATTTCTCTAGCGATGATATGACCTGTGACATTTTCACAAGATGCAAGTGCTGCTAATACATTTTGTAACGGATTGGGACCTAGATCTTTTCCACCCATTTGTGCTCCTTCATCCAAAACAATTTCATGCTTCCCTGCCTTTGCTTTCAGTGTTAATCCTTCTGACTGTGCATTTACGTTAAATTTCATTTTTTTCATTGGTAATCATCCTTTATCATTTATTTTTTTTCTACTAATCTGCTCGTTTCTGAATCTCTAAACCACCGCTTACTCGCTAATTTGCCATAATAGGCAATCCCTTGTTGTTGGACAATGAACGCTATGGTAACAAGTAAGGCCGCTTCCGCACCAAAAGCAGTAGCTGCTAAACCAATCGCAATGGACAGATTTCTCAAAACCGTTCCATTTACTAACGCAATACCATCGGAGCGATTAAAAAATCGAACCGCAACAAGGGTACTAATGACAAAATTAATCACATAAAACAAAAGTAATACGATTGCGGCAATAAGCAATAAATGTAGGTTATTCACAATCATTTCAGCCCTCATACTGACACTTACAAAAACGACATACAACATCGCCCAAATACTTAATGGAGCGAAAGCTGGTTTCACTTTCTTTTGAAACTCAGGTAATGAGTATTTTTTTAGGATAAGCTTAAAGGTGATATGGCCTAAGATCATTGGTACAAATACCACCATTAATATCGTTCGAAATGTCCCTAAAATATCTACTTCTACATACTGACCTACCATCATTAATAAATACCATGGCGTCAATAAAGATCCTAAAACCAACCCAAATACGGTCAATTTCACTGCAGCTGGCACATTACCTTTTTGTAAGGCGGTCCAAGAAATGGTCATCCCACTCGTAGGTAACAACGCGGACAAAGCTAATCCCGCAAACATAACTGGATAAGAGTGCAATAATGTTCTACCTAAAAGATAAGCAACAAGGGGAACGATCAAAAAATTGATAAGCATAGAGAACCCTAATACCTTTGATCCTTTCAACGTTGTCAATTCTTTCAAGTTAAAACCAATCATTGTAGCATAGATCATAATAATCGTAGCGATCAAAATTGTTGGCTGAAGAACACGGGTATCCATCATCAGACCAAAAGCAAAACCAAAGATCAGGGTCAACGGAACACTAATCAATAAATATTTTTGTGGAAATATATACAGTCGATTCAATTTGTCACCTCTTTTCTTCTTTACCCCTAGGGGTATATAAATACTATAAGGGGTATATGATTATTTGTCAACGTCTTTGTTTCTAAAAGTAAAAAATGAGTGAATTGCCTAGTTAACACAACTTTGAAGTTGTTGGTATTAACCAAAAGTAGCCCATTTCCTTTGATCTGTTATCCAAAATCAATACGGATTTAGCGAATTCTCCTTTCTAATCAACAAAAAAAAAGCTATTAGGATGATAAAAATCCCAATAGCTTTTTTTCACACTATAAATTATTCATAAATAATCGAACAACATCCGTTCCGGCTATAATTGTCCCTAATGTACTTCCTAAATTAGCTAAGACAATAATTAATAATATTCTCGTTACTTTATTTCGCCAAAAACCTTTTACCGTATAAACATCCTCACTTAACTGCTCAAAATCAGAAACTTGAGGTCGTTTCACATATGCCTGAACAAATCCTGCAAACCAACCTGCTGCCATTAATGGATTCAATGATGTGATCGGTGCGGCGAGCAAAGCAGTTAAAACAGCTAGTGGATGACCAAGTCCCACGATAACACCGAGCGCAGAAAACGTTCCATTCCAGACTAGCCACCTTTGCATTTGCTGCCAACCCGCTTCAGGATTTAACCAAAACGTCGCTAAAATAATGGAGACGATCAAAACGGGAATAGACCAGCCAATAATTTTAGGAAGTTTTGATTTTGCTGGCACACGGTTTAGGTCGTCTAGGTCATGTTCTTTTTCAAGTTCCTTTGTAATACCTGGAACGTGCGCAGCTCCTAATACAGCAATAATCTTCTTCCCAGGAGCTTGTTTAATTTTTTCCGCTAAGTACTGATCTCTCTCATCGATTAGTGGCTTTTTTAATCTAGGGAAATACTCGGTAAACTCTCTTAAAATGCTATCAATTGAATCTTGACTTTTCATCTTTTCTAATTCTTCTTCTGTAATCGTCTCATTAGAGAAAATCCCTGTCATTACTTGAGTCAACAGCATCATTTTCCCTTTAAACCCAACACCAGCCCAAACTCTAGAGAATGTAATCTGAATGTTTCGATCGGCCAAAACTAAAGATGCCCCTACTTCTTCTGCAGACTTAATTCCTTGGATCATCTCTTGACCAGCTTCGATGTTAAATTGTTTCGCAATCCTTTTTTGAAAAGAAGAAATGGCTAAGTTCATTAATAACAGTGTAGCTTTTTTCTCTTTAATCACTTTAAAAATGTCCATGTCCTTCCACTTACTTCCGTCCTGTATCGAACGATACCGCTGTTCATCTAGCTCCACACAGACTGCATCTGGTTGTTCTTGTTCAATAATATCTTTTACTAGGTCAGCACTATGCTTCGAAACATGTGCTGTTCCAATCAAAATATATTCTTTGTTATTTTGAACGATTCTCGTGATATTTTGCTTCTCCTCTGACATATATGTACCTTCCTTTAACCTGTTCTTTACTGCCTAGTATATAGCATTTCCTAATCCTTGAATACAAAAAAGTAGTGAACAATTTGTTCACCACCTTTTTTGCTCAAACGATCTATTTCTTATATGAGCCGACAATTTTTCTTGTAATGGTTTTTTCAATCTCTACAACAACAAATATCATCACTCCAATGATAATTGGAAACACCCAATATTCTGGAGAAATTGGCGCCAATCCCAACGCGGTATAGAGAAACGGCACATAAGTTACAGCTAGTTGAATCACAATTAATACTCCTGAAACAATAAACGCTGCTTTGTTGGTGAAGAATTTTTTATCAATAGCAAAATGTCTTTCATTACGAACATTGAACATGTGAAACAACTTACCAAAAACTAGTGCTTGCAACGTTACCGTACGAACGACTTCGATTTCGTCAGTACCTGCTCCCGCCATGTTTTGGTTCATCAATAAGATAGAAACCCCGATTAATAACGCAACAAAAATTATCCGAAAGATGTAATAGGAACTCAGTAACCTTGAATCCTTACTTCGAGGCTTGCGGTCCATTGCCCCTACTTCCAATTCCTCAAAAGCCAGTGCCAATGCTACTGTTACTGCGGTGACCATATTCACATATAAAATCTGAACTGGAGTTAGAGGCATTTGAATACCCATTAGCAATGCTGACATTACTAAGAATGCTTCAGCACCATTCGTAGGCAGAATAAAAAGAATCGTTTTCTTTAAATTATGATAAACACGGCGACCTTCGCGAACAGCGTTAACAATGGTTTTGAAGTTATCATCGACCAATACCATTTCTGAGGCCTCTTTTGCAACTTCCGTACCTTTAATCCCCATAGCAACACCAATGTCTGAACGTTTTAATGCTGGTGCATCATTTACCCCATCACCCGTCATCGCATTGATATGACCATTGGCTTGTAAAGCTTGAACTAATTGCAACTTATTCTCCGGACTTGTTCTTGCAAAAACATCTGTTTCTTCGACTATTTTTTGTAATTCTTCTTCGGAAAGTTTATCAAGTTCACTACCTTCGATTGCCCGTTCATTTTCCGTAATCCCCATTTTCCGAGCAATTGCAATCGCAGTTTCCTTGTGATCACCCGTAATCATTTTCACTTGAATACCTGCACGCTTACACTCTTTGACCGCTTCGATTGCTTCTTCACGTGGTGGATCCATAATTCCTGCAAGTCCAAGTATGGTTAAACCCTCACTTACTTCTTCATGATCAATCTCTGTTATGGATGCATCTACTTGCTTTACAGCTGCACCTATTACCCGTTCCCCTTCACGTGAACGACTTAACACTTTATCTTCCCAATTTTCACGCTCTTCTGTTCCATCTTTTACGTTTGCCATTTCAAACAAGCGATCCGGTGCACCTTTTACGTAGATGAATTTCTCACCATTAACTTCTACTAATCCTGCCATGTACTTATAAGAAGAGTCGAAAGGTATTTTTGATATAATCTCTAGGCGATCTATCTTCTTATTTGCTTTTTCAGCCAATGTCACCAAACAACCTTCTGTTGGTTCCCCACTAATCACCCACTTATCATCTTCATCTTGACTTAGCGTGGTTTCATTAATTGTTAAGACACTGGTTAAGAATTCTTTTAGTGCTTCATCTTCTGCTACATCAACCTCTTGATCATTCTCTGTTATCTTACCTTCAGGAGCATATCCTGTTCCAGACACACGGAGCTCACGATCCTTTAGTATAACACTTTGTACCGTCATTTCATTTTTCGTTAATGTCCCCGTTTTATCAGAACAAATGACAGAAACAGCACCTAAGGTTTCAACAGAAGGTAAATTCCGCATAATTGCATTATTTCTGGCCATTGCTTGTACACCTAACGAGAGAATAATGGTTAATATCGCTGGTAACCCTTCTGGTATGGAGGCAACCGTCAAACCAATTACCGATAACAGTAACTCACCCCATTCATAATCATGAATTAACAATCCAAAAATAAATAATAAGATAGCTAATCCTACGATAACTACCGAGATCATCTTGCCAAATTTATCTGTCTGTCTTAACAGTGGTGTTTGGATCTCTTCCACTTCTGATATGGAGGTATTTATCTTCCCAATTTCGGTATTTTCACCTGTTGCAACAATGATCCCTTTCCCTGAACCAGAAGCTACGGAAGTACCAGAAAACGCCATATTCACCCGATCACCTAGTGGCGTATCTTCTGGTAAGGTTTCCGTGCTTTTTTCTACTGACGTTGATTCTCCTGTTAACGCTGATTCTTCCACCTGTAAATTATTTGTTACCGCTAATCGAATATCTGCAGGAATTTTATCCCCAGCATTCACTATCACAACATCACCCGGAACAAGATCGGCTGATGCAATTTCTGTTTGTTCACCATCTCGAATTACCGTTGCTTCTAGAGAAAGCATCTTTTTGATTCCTTCTAGTGCCTTCTCTGCCTTACGTTCTTGGATATAGCCAATTAATGCATTGATAATAGCCACCAATAAAATAACAATGGTGTCAACATAGTGACCTAACACAAACGTTACCACTGCCGCTACTAATAAGATATAAATTAACACATCACTAAAATGTTTAATGAACTTTAGCCATTCTGGATCTTTCTCCCCTTCTGGCAGTTCATTGTTCCCCCATTCTTCAAGTAGATGCTCTGCATCTTGCTCGGTTAAGCCATTGTCTAGATCTGTTTTCAGTTCTTCTTCTATCTCTTTCGTATCTTTATCAAACCATTTTGTATCTGACATGCAAGACTACTCCCTCATTATAGAAATTCATTGCTTAATGTAAAACTTCAACCGGTGTATTCCCATGATGTTAGTTCTAGCATATGACCCAAACACCCCAGAAGCCTTCGATGTGCTATCGTCCGCTACACATACCTAAACAACTTTTTCTTGTATTAAAGTACGAATTTTATGGACAGCTGCTCTCGGATAAACTATTCATAATGGCTCTACCTTTTTTCTTTCCCTTTAAAACCTATACTCCAGTATACTTATAGTTCTATAGAAGCAAATAATAGTAATGTGATATTTTAAAAAATCTATAGAATCAATTAATTCAATCTCATAACAACATAATAAACGTTTTTTTGTTCACATTTCCTCTTTCATCCAAGATAAAATTGTCGAATATGGGAATAATAACGTTAAATCATCTTATTTTGAGATTGTTCTTATGGCTCATTTGTATTGTTATTTTTTCTTACATCTTATAAACTAAATAGTAATGATTAAGTTCGAAATTATTTGACAATTTAGAACTTACATATATAGGAAGGGGAAAGCAAATATGTCTAATCAGACTGCAGAAAACTATGTAAATGAGGTTTACGAAACAGTAAAGAAACGTAATCCAAATGAAAATGAGTTCCACCAAGCTGTCAAAGAGATCTTTGACTCGCTTGTTCCGGTGTTTGAGAAACACCCTGGATATATCGAACAAGGAATATTAGAAAGAATGGTTGAGCCTGAGCGAATTATTTCTTTCCGTGTTCCATGGGTAGATGACGAAGGGAAAGTACAAGTAAACCGTGGATTCCGTGTGCAGTTCAATAGTGCAATCGGTCCATACAAAGGTGGTTTGCGTTTCCACCCATCTGTTAATGCAAGTATCATTAAGTTTCTAGGCTTTGAACAGATCTTTAAAAACTCTTTAACTGGACAACCTATTGGTGGCGGTAAAGGTGGATCAGATTTTGATCCGAAAGGAAAGTCAGATAACGAGATCATGCGTTTCTGTCAGAGCTTTATGAGTGAACTGTCTAAACACATCGGACCTGACACGGATGTACCTGCTGGTGATATTGGTGTAGGTGGTCGTGAAGTTGGTTATCTATTTGGCCAATATAAGAAAATGCGTGGCGGGAACCAAGCAGGCGTTTTAACTGGGAAAGGCATTGGATTTGGTGGTAGTTTAGCACGAACAGAAGCTACTGGTTATGGAACGGTTTATTTTGTGCAAGAAATGTTAAAAGGTCGCGGAGATAGCCTAAAAGGAAAAACGGTTGTTGTTTCTGGTTCTGGTAATGTATCGATCTATGCGATGGAAAAAGCAATGGAACTCGGCGCTAAAGTAGTGGCTTGTAGTGATTCTAATGGATTTATTCATGATGAAAACGGAATCGATTTAGCTACTGTAAAACGACTAAAAGAAGTCGAAAGAAAAAGAATTAAAGAATATGTTAACGAACGTCCTAATGCAACATTTACCGAAGGATTCGAAAGTATTTGGTCCATCCCTTGTGATGTAGCATTACCTTGTGCAACACAAAACGAATTAAGTGAAGAGTCTGCTAAAACATTAGTATCAAACGGAGTAAAGGCAGTGGCAGAGGGAGCAAATATGCCTTCTACACTAGAAGCGATTGACGTCTTTTTAGACAACGATGTTTTATTTGGCCCTGCTAAAGCAGCAAATGCTGGTGGAGTAGCTGTATCTGCTTTGGAGATGGCACAAAACAGTGCCAGACTTGCATGGAAGTTTGAAGAAGTTGACGAGAAACTTCAAGAAATCATGAAAAACATTTATAAAAACAGTGTGGAAGCCGCAGCAAACTATGGTCGTCCAGGAAACTTAGTCGTAGGTGCGAACATTGCTGGTTTCCTTAAAGTAGCAGATGCAATGGTAGCTCAAGGAGTCATCTAAGAAAGAAACACTATAAGAACAGCATGCATAGCTAAGTAAAACAAGACTACTTTTAAAATAAACCGGGAAAACCACCCGATCCTTTTAAAAACAATAAGAAGCTATATTGTTAACGGTCTGATGGTGAAAAGCGTTCGCTTGTCACCATCAGACCCTACTTGTTATACTAGAAAATCTTTTGCATCACCATAAGAAATGAAGTGAATTTTTTCCTACATCAGAAAAAAATCTCTTCCAGATGTTTATCCAAGTCCACTAGATATTTATCCACCTCTGGCTTTTTCACGACATTATGAACAGAGAAAGTTTTAAAAGGCTTCATCCCTAAAAATGCTTGCGTGCGGTGCAAGTGGAAAAGTGCTTCATCAACATTCTTCCCTTGGAAAAATCCTGCATGTGTAGAAAACTGATCTTCTGGAGCATTCCAAGTAGTCGAAAACATGTACCGCTTATCAATGAATAGTCCCCCTTGGCCATATCCTTTATCTCCTTTAAAAAAGATACCTGACTTATAAACTTGATCAAAATACGTTTTAAATTTGCCAGGGATACTAAACCAAAAAATTGGCGTCTGGTAAATAATATAGTCTGCCCATTGGAACTTTTCTCGTTCTTCGTCTAATAAATAGCCTTCATCAACAATTGTTGTCTGCACATGATACTTTGTTGCTAATTTCTTTACCATTTCGTCAAAAATCGTTCTGTTTAAATCTCCTGGACTATTTGGGTATGCTTGATGTCCATTAATGATAAATATATTTTTCATTTCTACTCCCTCCAGTAACTATGTTACTCAAGGAAGTTTATGCTCTACACCTGAAAATCATGTTATTTTTTTATTCCTTACTATACTTATCGGATATATGTGTTATAATAGCTTTAACACTTAATTGGAGTTGATGGGCATGAAAGGCATACCGTTGATTGACTTTAGAAGTTTTTTAGCGATTATTTTTGTTGTAACTTTCTTCATCATTATTTTTTAGATGATAAACTTTGACATGAATAATACTGGCTACATGCTCACATATTGAATTATAAAAGACCCATGATCACCGTTCAGGTTGATTATGGGTCTTTTCGATTTTTGTCTCACAACCTGTTTTACCATAAAGTGAAACTTCAATCAGCGGGAGTTTTTTAGGTGTCCCCCCCCTGATTGTTAGTCCTAATGGATGACCTAAAGGCCCTTGAATAATTCGGGATGCTGGCGTAGGTTACTTCCACGTTAACAACTTGATATTCTCGTTGCTTTGAAATGGAGGCTTACGGACGGTTGCTCCAGAATTTTTATCTCCATGTGATACGTAAAGAAAAAACAACTGATTTCAGCCTCACGTTTCTAAGCTTAGTTTTTTTGTTGATGATAGCATCTATAACCATACGGAACAAGTGAAATTTTCGCTTGTTTATCAAATTGAATTTCCTGTTCACTAAATAGCTCTTTTCCTTTAAAACCTGCTAACTCACTTATTTCTAAACTATAGGCTTGTTCACAATTGTTTAAGACAAAAATCAAACGTTCTTCTTTTGTCTCTTTCACATAAACAACAATATTTTCCTGTTCTTCTGTATCCAAAAATTTAAACGTTGTTCCATTTCCAAAGGCATCATAAGCTTTTCGCATAGAAATTAACTGTTGAACAAACTTGAATAAGTCTTGATCCTGATTTGAAGGGTCCCATTCCATACAAGCACGGCAACCGGGATCATTTTCACCTGTCATTCCAATTTCATCCCCATAATATAAACAAGGCGTGCCAATAAAAGAAAGTTGAAAAATATACATTAAACGAACACGAGCTTTAACGCCTTTAGCTAATGATAATATACGCGCGGTGTCATGGCTATCTAATAAATTAAAAGCTTGTTCATTTACATTTTGCGGGTACATGTGAAGTACATTGGTAATACTATCTCTGAACTCCAAAGAATTCATCGCATGCTTTGCAAAAAATTCGATAACACCATGAGTAAAAGGATAATTCATTACTGCATCAAATTGATCCCCTTGAAGCCATGGCATGGAATCGTGCCATATCTCCCCTAAAATATAGGCATCAGGCTTTGCTTGTTTGACCACTTGACGAAAATCACGCCAGAAAGCATGATCAACTTCATTGGCAACATCTAGACGCCAGCCATCAATATCAAACTCTTCAATCCAATAGCGAGCTACCTGTAATAAATATTCCTTCACTTTTGGGTTTGCCGTATTCAATTTCGGCATATTCGCTACAAAGCCAAATGCATCGTAGTTAGGGATAGGAGCCGTTTCAATAGGGAAATTTCTTATATGAAACCAATCTTTATATTCCGAATGCTCACCAAGTCGCAAAACATCTTGAAAAGGTTCAAAATAATATCCGCTGTGATTAAACACCGCATCTAACATGACACGAATTCCTCTTTCATGACATGCTTTTACAAGACGTTTAAATGTTTTTTTATCCCCAAATTGCGGATCGATTTCCATATAATCAACCGTATCGTACTTGTGGTTCGTTGGTGCTTTGAATATTGGGCAAAAGTAAATCCCTGTTATCCCAAGCTTCTCAAGATGATCAAGATGATTAATAACACCTTGGAAATCTCCCCCAAAAAAAGAATCTACTGCTGGAGCAGCACTCCCCCAAGGTAGGGTATTCGCTGGATCATTTGTTGGATCACCATTGGCAAAACGTTCAGGGAAAATCTGATACCAAACGGTGTCTTTCACCCATTCTGGTGCTTGAAAGGAATCAATAGCATGCAAAAACGGCAAGCAAAAGTAGTTTCCTATGTCTGCTGGAGGGTGATCGAAAAAACCACGTTCTGTATAAATAACAGCATCACCATTTAAGGATTGGCATTGAAATGCGTACCGTAATCGTTTAAAAGATGGACGTATTGCTACTTTCCAATAATCAAAATATTGCGTTGAACCTGTTTTCGTCATTTCTGTTTTTTGGTATCTCCATGTCTCTTTTTCGAAATCATAAGGATCACCATGAATTAAGGTGACGTCATTTACATCATTAGCTTTTGTACGCAACATAATATGAAAGGTTTCTTCATCATACGCGTAGGCATATTCATTAAGTGGACGATGATAAATCGCTTCTCTAAACATTTTACACTCTCCTATCAATAGTTTTCATCCATTCGCGCAAACGATTTCATTACCTAATCAAAAAAACCGACTTATTTCTACTGGTTCTTTTTGATAAGAACTATAGAAAAAATAAGCCGGGGTTGTTTCTCTACATTGCCCTTCAATTGTTAACGTTTATTATATACATTTCGGTTTGAGTCGTCAATATCTTTCGTGCATATTTTTTCGAAATAACCGGTAATTATTATTTCACCTGCTTTTTTCAACCAAAAGCGCATTCGTTTGCACGAAGATGCCAGCAAGAATATTCAATATCTTTTGATTTGTTTTTTCTTTTTTCACAATATGGTTGATAATATTCTGTCAGTATTTCCTCTGAAGCTGTTTTCAAAGCAATTTACTTTGTATATAATAGGACTTATATACGATTTTATCAATGGAAAGCATTTTAAATTCAGTTACGACAGATGATTTATTGTATAGAATGATTTTTGATTATTATATAGAGGATGAAGAGTGTATGGTTGTTACAATTAAAGATGTTGCAAAAAGAGCAAATGTGGCTCCGTCCACAGTTTCTCGGGTAATTGCAGACAGTTCTCGAATAAGTTTAGATACGAAAAAAAGGGTTAGAAAAGCAATGAAGGAGCTTGGATATTATCCAAATGTTAATGCACGTAATTTAGCCGTTCGTTCCTCACAAGCAATCGGAGTAATTATGCCCTCTTCTGCTGAAACGGCATTACAAAACCCCTTTTTCCCAGAGGTTTTAAGAGGGATTGGTAGTACGGCTCATGAAACAGAATATTCCCTTTACGTTTCTACAGGTGGGAATGACGAGCAATTATTTGAAGAGGTTAAACGAATGGTATACGGAAATCGAGTTGATGGGATGATATTACTATATTCCCGTGTGGCTGATCCAATTATGGACTTCCTTGTTGAAGCAAATTTTCCTTTTGTTGTTATTGGTAAACCATATGAACAAGAAAGCAGAATTACATATGTTGACAATGATAATTATCATGCAAGCCTAGAATTAACCAATCATTTAATCGACTACGGTCATCGACATATAGCCTTCATCGGTGGAACAACAGATCTTGTCGTGACAATGGACCGTTTGCGTGGTTATCGTTCCGCACTAAAGAAAGCGAATTTAGACTTTAAAGATGACTATATTGTTCATGATGAGTTTTTACGATCTAGTGGTAGAAAAGCCGTTGAACGATTATTCTCGCTAAAAAAGCCACCAACGGCTATGGTAATCGCTGATGATATGATGAGCTTAGGTGTTATCAATATGCTTGAAGAATTTGGTGTCGACTGTCCAGAAGACGTATCGATTACTAGTTTTAACAATCTTTACTTATCAGAGCTTATTCGCCCAGCTCTTACAACGGTTGATATTCAAATTTATATGTTAGGTGTTCAATCTGCCAAGTGTTTAATTGAAAAATTAAAGCACAAAGAAGAACCTGCCAAACGAATTATTATCCCATATTCAATCAAGTTTCGAAACTCTACAAAAAATATAAATTAACAATCAAGTTGCTTTTACGATTGAATTTACGAACTTAACTTCTTTTGAAAGTGTTTTCAAAAGAAGTTAAGTTACTACCTTTAGATATTTTTATAAATGAAACAACAAGAAGCTATAGTTTGTAAGGAGCTGATGGTGACAAGCGAACACTTGTCCTGTCACGCTATAGTGTGACACTTTCCCATAAGTAAAACGACAGATGACCATGAATGGCCATCTGTCGTTTTACTTATGGGAAAGCAACCATCAGACCCTACTGTTATAGAAAAATTGTTGCATCCATTTAACCTTACTTTAAATAACCTTAATTATTCGCAAACTGATTGTATTTGTCTGCTACTTCTTGTGTAGACAGAGCACCATTGTATATATACAAGTCATCTATTAACCCTTGATATGGTGTATCCCAATGGTTTACACCTAAACCAAAGTAGCCATCTCCTGAAGTAAAGCGATCTGGGAAATCATCACCCACAAATTGCTCTTCTCCATTAACGAATACACTTATGATATCACCGTCTACAGTGAACGCTAAATGAGACCATTCATTCGCTTGTATTCGTGAGCCAGCCGAGGCATCATACCACTCCTCACTTCCTGACCAAATTATCGTTTCATTATTATGTGCATAAGGGACTATACTAATCCAACTATCTGGATTCATCGCTCCAAAGAAGCTTGTTGTGTGCTGGGTAAACTCTTCAGGCGCTACCCACAACGATACAGTATAGGAATCTCCAACAATCAAACCCTCTGGTAAGCGAATTCCCGACTGACCATCAAAAACTGCTGCTTGTCCATTCAAACCTTCTGTAAAGGTAATGTTTCCACCATGGTTATCAATACGATCTCCAGTAACCGTCGCATCATGAAATCCTCCTGTTTCATCAGAAAAATCTCCATCAAGAGCAAAATGGGCTACTAATCCTACTTCACGTCTAGGCATTACTTGAACCATAAATACTTTCGTTACCGTTGCATCTCCATTTGTAATCGTAGCCGTGATTGTAACCTCGCCTTCTTCATCGACTGGGCGTGTCACAGAACCATCTTCTGATATAATACGCTCATCCGAAGATTCCCACGTAATAACCGTACCTTGAGAAGCCGTTGTTGGTAACGTTAAATTACTAACCACATTACTCGTATTCCCGATTCTCAATTGATCTTCTACGGTTTCAACAATCTCTTGTTCTGTTCGATCGTATACTCCCGTTTGCGTACCCCAGATCGAAACACCTCGGTCTGATAGTGCAGTGAAGGAAAGGACATAATCTCCAACAGTAGGATCCCAAACCTCAACCAATACACCATAATAAGTAATATTATTGATCGTTATTTCAACAAAATACTCATCATGCTCCCACGTTCCATCAACATCACCTGTCAGTGTTCCGTCTTCATGTAGTTCGATAATACGAGAAGCTTTTAACTCTGTACTGTTGTCTTTTCCGTGGTTGATATATTTGTATTCCCCAATGATATCTGCAACACGAATGGAATCATCTAACGACTCTCCTGAATAACGATGTGGCGCTACTACTGGCCAACCATTTTGGTTCATAAACATCTGATGTATACGAACCTCGTGTGCTTCTCCTCTATTCGGAAACCGTGCGTGAAAAACTAAGAATTCTTCCTCTGTATCTGGATCGAAGTAGACGGAATTATGACCCGGTGACATGTAACCAACACCCGTACCCATTCCAGGATCACCTAATTGACGGTCAAACACGAAATTCCCCATTAACTTGTTACCAAACTGTGCGTTACTCACATCTCCTGGCAACACAGCTGGTTGTCCATCGGCATCAACATATGGGCCCTCTGGACTTTCCGAACGGAACTGTCTCATATGATAAGCACCATCCGCTTCTAACCAACCATACGTCACATACAAGTAATAATAACCATTGTTCGGGTTATATTGTACGTAAGGACCTTCTCCAGACTTCCAGTACCCTCCAGATATTTTCGTTCCAAAATAACGATCTATCATTCTACCATCCTCTGTTTCCCCATCTTCACCAGGATACAATACCTCTCCTGTTTCTTTATCTAGTTCTAATAAGAAAATGCCGCCAGACCAAGAACCGTATGTCATCCATAAACGGTCGTCTTCATCAAAGAAGATATTTGCATCAATTGCATTCGGGTAATCGCGATTGTTATAAGTACCATCCGCATCGAACCATCTGTTATTTTCACCACTAATGATTCCCTGATCAATCAATTCAGGTAAGTGGGTATTTTCCCATTGTTTGTTAACATCACTGTTCTCATCATAAGTTTCATTTTCTGTGAAACCTGAATAAACTATTGTATCTACATATTCATACGGACCTTCAATCTCCTGCGATACTGCAAAACCAATTGCTGAGCGAATATAAGTAGAAGATGCACTATAATGCATCATATACGCACCAGTTGATCCATCCTCATTGATATAATGTTCATTCCAAAAAATCTCTGGTGCCCAAACAGCAAAGCCACCAAAACTATCTGCGTCGTTTTCCCCAGCCCATTCAAATGATTCAGCTAGGTTTGCTGATAAATCACCGAATAGTGTATTGTTTGGTGTTGTATACCCATTTGTAAATCTTGTCCAATTCATTAAGTCTGTTGATCTTGCAGCCTCTACATGTGTACCAAAGACGTAGAATGTATCGTCCACCTTAATAATTGATGGATCATGTACAGAGACGTTACTAAAGCTCGGTGTGTCCCTTTGTTCTCTCTCATTTTGTGATAGATCGGAGGTATTATTTTCTCGTTCATCCACACTATCTTGTTCATCATTACTAACTAGGATAGCAAAAGCTACAACAGCAATTACTATGACTAATAATCCTATTACGGTTACCTGTTTTCTCTTCATCTTTTCACCCCTTCTAATTTTGAAAGCGGATACATTTTTGTCAAAAAAAATAGCGAAGAGCTAAACGAAATGGAGCTCTTCAACTTCAACTTGTACTTACATTTTATAAATCAACTTCATTCTTGTCAATAAGTTTTTCTGTTTTAGCAATATAAGGGTTGCTTAATACATCCGTTCTATGGGCAAACAGCGCCCAGTCCTTTCGTGGCTTTCACATAGTGTCTGCATAGCACTCCAGTTACAGACAGATGCTTTCCAACATGCGGTTTCTTGTCACCATCAGTCCCTTTCAAAATATAGCTTCCTGTTGTTTTTCAAAAGGATTGGGTGTGCTAGGAACTCTGTTGCATCTATTTTAAAGGTATAACAGCTAAAAATACCGGCATAGAGCGAAAATGCATATACTATTTTATACGAAAAAACAGATGATCTTAAATGACCATCTGTCTTTTTCGTGGTAGTATAAGCCAACGCTTCAACTACCACGGGTAAATCTATCACTATTTATGCTTCTCCTCAAATTCTTTCATAAATGCCACTAACGCATCGACACCTTCTACTGGCATCGCGTTGTAGATGCTTGCTCGCATTCCCCCTACAGAACGGTGACCTTTTAGCGTTTCTAGACCAGCAGCTTGTGCTTCTTTTACGAAAGCCGCTTCTATTTCCTTGTCAGAATCCTTCGTTACAAACGGAATGTTCATCAGCGATCGATCTGCTGGATTGATAGGTGATACAAACAGATCAGAAGCTTCAATATAATCATACAATTTTTTTGCTTTCTCTCGATTGATCTCTTCCATTTCTTTCAAGCCACCTAGAGACTTAATCCATTCAAAAACAAGTTTTGCCATATAAACAGCGAAGGTCGGTGGTGTATTGTACAATGAGCCACTTTCGCTGTGTGTTTTATAATCAAGCATCGTCGGACAAGTATCCGTTGCATTTCCAATTAAATCATCACGTATGATGACAACAGTTAATCCAGCTGGTCCTAAGTTTTTCTGTGCACCAGCATAAATAATACCAAATTTCGACACATCAATTACTTCAGATAATATATTGGACGACATGTCAGCAACTAAAGGAACATTCCCAGTGTCAGGAAGTTCATTATATACAGTTCCTTCAATCGTATTGTTGGTTGTAATATGAACATAATCTGCCTCTGGATCTATCATGCTTGCATCTACTTTAGGAATGTAAGAGAAATTCTTATCCTCTGAAGAAGCAACTACACGAATGTCTCCAAATTTTTTCGCCTCTTGAATGGCCTTTTTCGACCAAGATCCTGTATGAATATAATCTGCTTTTTTACTATGTACAAGCAAATTCATTGGAACCATCGCAAATTGTTGTGAAGCACCACCTTGAATAAATAACACTTTATAGTTATCCGGTATTTGCATTAATTCTCTTAACAGTTGTTCTGCCTCGGTAATAATATCCGTAAACAAACCGGAACGGTGACTTAACTCCATAACAGACATACCGGATCCATGATAACTCGTTAACTCTTTTTGCGCCTTTTCTAAGACAGTTAAAGGGAGCATGGATGGACCTGCTGAAAAATTATAAACTCTACTCATGTCATCACACCTATTCTATTTATTTTAATTGATCGATAAAGTGAAACTTTAATCAGTAGGGGTTTTTAGTTATTCCCCCACTGATTGTTAGTCCTAAAGGATGACCTAAAGGCCCTTGAACCATTCGGGGTGCTAGCGTCCGGTACTCCCACTGTAACAACTTGCTTTTCTCGTTGTTTTGAAGTGGGAGTCTTACGGACGGCTGCTCCGGGATAAAAAGAAATAAGGAAATGTTTCCTTACTTTTATGAACGATTGTCCTCAGCTTAACTGCTCATGAAGAAAA
Source organism: Natronobacillus azotifigens (assembly GCF_026805325.1). Taxonomy (GTDB): domain Bacteria; phylum Bacillota; class Bacilli; order Bacillales; family Amphibacillaceae; genus Natronobacillus; species Natronobacillus azotifigens. Next base: position 8,960 of record NZ_JAPRAT010000034.1, on the reverse strand, counting down.
TAGAAAACAACACGTTATCATCACTTATCATTGTGAACATTTTATCAATGTTTCTATTTACTTTCAACTCTAAATTTTCTCAAAATTTAAGCAACTATTTTTATTAGTAGAAAAATCATTCATGCCATTCGCTACTCTAGCGTGATATGATAATAGAAAGAGAAAAAAATTTGGGGGATAACTTGTGAAAACTATTATTTTTGATGTCGATGACACGTTGTATGATCAACAGTTTCCATTTAAAAAAGCATTGGAAGAGACATTCCAACTTACATTATCAACAGATGAAGTCAATCAACTCTATTTAGCTAGTCGAAAACATAGTGATGATTTATTCGAGCAAGAGCAGGCGGGGGAAATTTCTACATTAAAACTGCAAACATATCGCATTACAGAAGCTTGTCGAGATTATAACATTTCCATCACCTATGACGAAGCAGTGGCTTTTCAAACCAATTATTTAGCACGTCAAAAAGAAATAACACTATTTAAAGAGGTAGAGCAATTACTCGATTATTTAAAGGCGCAAAACAAACAGCTTGCCGTATTAACTAATGGTGGAACCGAACATCAAACGATGAAAATCAAACAACTGGGATTATCCAAATGGATTCCCGAATCACATTTCTTCATCTCTGGAACAATTGGTTACGCAAAACCAAAAAAAGAGCCCTTCCTTTTTATTGAAGAACAGTTGCAGCTAGACCCGAGCAAAACGATTTATATAGGTGACGCTTTCGTCAACGATATTATTGGTGCCAAACAAGTAGGGTGGAAGGCAATTTGGTTTAACCATCGAAAACGAAAACCTGAAGATGATGAGGTAAAAGCCGACTTCGAAGCAAGCACTCCATCTGAACTGCTTAATTTTTTAAAAAATAACATGAAATAATAGTGCAAATCATCGTTAATAACGTTACAACTCGAGCGAATTAATAAAGAAAAACACCTAAAAACATTAAGCTATTTTTTAACTTACTTATCTTGCAACAAAGAAACAGAGGTAGCATCTTACGCTCCTCTGTTTTGATTGATTATTTTTTTCTTCCAAAATAAAAAATACCAAACAGTAAAAAGAATGCAGTCACGATAATAGACAATATTAGGATTGGTACTGGTCCAAATTGATAAATCAGTGGTAAGGAGGCGGCTGTGAATAGCCCTCCACCAACTAATGGTTCAAAAAGTAATTGTTTATACCCAAATCCTTCGAGTGCTGGTGATTCCGTGTCTGGATCGGCAATCTTCATCAATAAGAGACCTGTTGCTGTCATCCCCATTGCCTGACCCATGTCACCAATTCCTCGTTCAAACCAGAATTTCGGAATCATTTTTGGTGCTAAGACAAGGAAGGCAAATACATTCCAAATGATCGCAATAATAGCTAATAGTAAGAATGGAACAATGTTATCACCTATCACTGACAATGACAACGTTGCGAGTGCACTAACAATTAAAACGTCTAATGCAAAACCTGAAATTCGATTAATCATCTCTCGGTCAATATAATCACTAATGCCCAATTTACTAAACGCAATCTGAATGATCATACCGCCAAACATTGCTAATGGAAATAATGGAACGTAGGGGAAAAGATAGGTTCCCGTCCATGCACCCCAGGTAACTTCTTCTAAATAGATTAGTAATTGTTGAAATACATAACCTAAACCAATTGCTGCACCTACGATAGCTAAATGAAAAGCCATTGGCTCCATTGAAGAAACATGTTTTGCTTTTGACGGTTCCTCCCGATCATCTAGCTCCCCCAGATGTTCTTTTTCCTCTTCCGTTAATTGATTTTGTGAGGTGACAAATTTGGCTTTGCCAGTTCTTGCGCCCCAATTAATGAGAATGATCCCAATAATTACACCGGAAACAATACCGATCGTTGCTAAACCAATCGCTAAGTCCGCTCCTTCTGCAAAGTTTAATTCTTGGAAAGTACCTGATAAACCCGCTGCTGTACCATGCCCACCCACAAAACTAATTTCAATTAAGGCACCCGTGAGCGGATTCATATCAAAGACAGGTGTCAAGACAAGTAATGTGAGGGTAATCCCTAACACATATTGCCCCCAAGAAACGGTCTGACCCATAATTACCTGGGGACCAGCAATTAACCAGATTTTCTTTAAACCCGGAACAACTTTGCCTAAAAACAAAGCGGCAAACACCACGTTAATGAAAAGACCAGGAAGCGTATCCCAAACATCAAAAATGTAAGAGGGAATCAGTCCTTGATAAAAAATTGCATCCTCACCTAGAAAACGCTGGGTCAACCTCCCCAATATTTCTGGTCCAACAAGTAAAGCAATAAAACCTGCAATAATAGAACTTGGTAAAAATAGATCTTGTAACCATTTCATATGAATACGAAATAATTTTCCAATCAGTAAAAACAATCCAATGACGATAAACGCAAAACCAACCACATCTGCTGTCAAAATATACACTCCTTCCCACTAGCTATATCCATTTTGTATTTACCACTTCCTTCGTTTCTAAAACATTTCACAAAACAAAAAGGTAAACAGGATTTTTATATCACTGTTTACCTTTATTCATATGAAATGTAATCAAAAAGAAAACCGTTACTGCACTGGTTCAGCAACAACGACGAACCAACCTTTACCTTTATACGCATTATACCCTTTCGTTAAACAGTAGGCATAAATGTGATCTTCTTCAACGGTAAAGCCTCTTGTTTCTTCATTTCCCAATACTTTTTGAACTGCTTCTAAATGATTTAGATTTTTTTCAAGTGTTCCTTTGCGATCCGTTGAGGCGATCACAAAACCTTCTTGATTAACTAAGTACAGCATACTCTGGTCTCCAAGTTTGACACTTTCGATAATGTCATAAATAAACTCCCAATTGAAGCGGGTTGTAAATACACCAATTAATTCACCTTCATCATTATGTATAGGACTAGAGTATCCCATTGTATAGCCATCAACAACTTCTGAATAATACATATCCGTCACGTAGACGCTGTTTGTTTCTATCGTTTCTCGGAACCATTTGCGGTTCGCCATATCCTTACCGACTTGATCCTCATTTTGAGCAGAAACAACAATTTTTCCGTTTGTATCCACAATGAGAAAATCATAATACACTTCATAAATATCATAAATATTCTTTAATAATTTCTCTGCATCTTGTTTCGTTTCTGGATTAGGATTAATCAGAGATTGTTTTACCGCATCAAATGTTGCCCAAGCTTGTACATCACAGTTCCTTTCGAAAAGATTACGATCAATTTTATCGATGGTATCAAAAGCAATATCGACAGTTCGAACTGAAATAATCTCATTAGCTTTTGTCTGAATTTTTCCGATAAGTTCTTCGCTTTCTTTGCTCGCACTAAAACTTTCTGAGGAAAAACTTTTTATCTCGTTGGCTACTACTGCAAAACCACGCCCTGCTTCCCCAGCTCTAGCTGCTTCAATTCCGGAATTCAAGGCCAGAATATTCGATTTTCTCGAGATGTCTTGAATTTTCTTCATTACTTGTTGCATTTCATGATTGTCTTGTTTTAATTCACTCATTAACAGGGAAACATTTAATTCTTTTTCGGCAAGCTTTTCCACCTATAGCAACTCCTTCTACTAGACTACTTTTTTCTACAGTATACCACTTTTTTCTCTACTAATTATGATTATATTTTGACAAATCTGAAAACTATCTCAATCATCTGAACGTTCAACAGGGGTAATAGATTCCATTCACTATCTACTCATATAACGATCGATAAATTGTGTTAGTTTCTCTTGATAACCAGCTGGATCTGTTCGATGTGCTAAACCATGTCCTGCTTTTGGTACGATAAGCAATGCTTTTTCACTCTGACAAGCTTCATACAGTTGATATACCATATTTGTCGGTACAAAAGCATCTTCTTCCCCATGAACAAATAAAATAGGGACATTGGCTTTTTCCACTTGCCTCAACGCCGAAGCTTCAGAAAATGTGTAGCCGGCTCGGATTTTTGTTAAACCACTTGTCAACGTTAAAATGGGGAATGCCGGTAAGTGATACATGCGTTTCAACTGATAGCTCAATTCATCTTTCACCGAAGTATAACCACAATCAGCAACAATTGCTTTTACTTGACTAGGTAACTCTTCTCCACTTGTCATCATCACAGTAGCTGCCCCCATTGACACACCATGCAACAAGATGGTAGAATCAGCACCTAATTGCGTTAGCACTTGTTGAATCCAATCCAAATAATCTAACCGCTCATTCCAGCCAAACCCAATATAATGCCCTTCACTTTTCCCATGTCCTCTTGCATCTGGAAGAAGAATATTCATGTTGTACTTTTCATGATACAGTCTCGCAAATTCACTCATAATGAACGCATCTCCGGAATATCCATGAGCAAGAATCACCGTATTCTTTGTCGGCTTTTTGGCAGGAAGAAAATAAGCAAAGAGGCGTAATTTATCTCTAGAACTCATTTTCCAATGGTAGAAACTTTGATTCTTCCACCATTGTTTATCTTGATCCGAACGAATACCAATCTCAGGATCTATTTGTAGATCCGGGTCATCTGCAATAAAATGCTTTTTCCCACGAGCAACAGCCGTATGGTAAAAATAGAAACTAGCACAAATTAAGACAAATAGGAAAAGACCAATAATTAGATAGCCAATCATCCCCTGTCCTCCTTTTTCATTCTATTAACAAATTAACATTATGCTTTAACTTTCCTTATGTTCATTCAATCGAATGTTACTTTTCCATTCATTTTCTAACATACTCATTTCATATAAACTCCAATAACTATCTCCCATTTTCCTGCAATCCCTTAGTAAGCCTTCGATCTTAAAACCAACTTGTTGATAACAGTTTAGAGCACCTTGATTGAAATCAAATACACCGAGTGTCACACGATGCATTTGTAATTCCTCGAAACAGATCTTCAAAGCTAGCGAAATCATTTGTTTCCCATAACCTTTTCCTCGCGCCTCTGGATTACCTACGATCACTTTAGCAATGCGAGCACTGTTCTGCTCATAATCAATGTTTACAATTGCCAAGTGTCCAATGACTTGACCTGAATCTTCATCCACCGCTTGATAAAGATACCGATTCGCCCCTGGATGGTTAACCCCTTTAATGTAGTTCACTAATTGTTCTTCGGTCAATGGATAGGTAAACTCCGGGCCTGCCCATTGCATAAGAAACTCTGGTGAGGTATTTTCATTCCATTCTACTAAAGTAGCAAAATCCGATTCTTTAAAGTAGTCTAATTTTATCATTTATTAACTTCTCCTTTTTGTTCATACCACGATATGTAATATATTTGTAACATAAAAACTATTGATTTATAAAGCAGCATTTATTATCGTTAGAATATGTGTTAAAAATATGATATATTTACTATCTATTCCATGAAGATTGGTAGATTATGTTGAACAAGGAGTGAAATCAATTGCAATTAAAAAAACCAAAATTCAAGATACTTACATTTACCATTCTATCAAACGATGCAAATAAAATGATAACTCGTCTTCGCATCCCAAAACTAGTTATCTTATTTGGGTCCCTTTTTGCATTGATTCCCATTGCTCTTCTTGGTTATTTTATCATGCTTAATAGCCAACAAGAAACGATAAGCCAACAGCAACTAGTAGAAAAACAACAACTTCTTACTAAATTAGAAGATAAAAATTCTCTGACAGAAAACCTACGCATTCAAATTGAAGAACTAGAGTCTGAGAGAGTTCAAGTTCAAGAAACGCTTGAGGAATTAAATCAGCTAGAATCACAAATTCAGGAATACATTGTAGAATTACCTGAAGAAGCTTTAGGTGGTGTTGAAATTCCAGTCGATGAATCGGAAGTAATTGAAAATGCGGATGGGTCGTTTTCTCTAACTGATTCCACTGTTTGGCTTGAAAGTTATCAAAAAACGTTAGCAAACATTAATCAAGTGAATGAAAACATTCGACATATTCCAACTGCATGGCCAACAGTGCCAAATACAATCACCTCAGACTTCGGCCTCCGGAGTGATCCATTCTCATCAAACTCTTCTTTCCATTCAGGCATTGATGTTAGAGGCGCAACAGGTACACCTGTCTATGCAGCAGGAGACGGGATTGTCATTCGAGCAAATTACTATGGAAATTATGGGGAAACGATCATTATTCGACATAACGATACGTACCAGACATTATACGCACATCTGTCTAGAATAGATGTAGCCAATGGTGATCAAGTAACCAAAGGAGAGGAAATTGGAGCTATCGGGAGTACGGGACGTAGTACGGGACCACATCTCCATTATGAAGTTATTAAGAATGGTGAACCTGTTGATCCAAAGATCTACTTAAATCTTTTTGATCACTAACAATAACGGAACAAAGAAGGGGAAAAATGATGAAAAAATCAACCAAGATGGAAAAAACGATCGACACAATTATTGGGGAAGAAACGATTATTGAAGGGAAAATCAAATTACCTACTAGCTTACGCGTCGATGGAAAAGTTTACGGAGAAATAGATTGTACGGGTGATGTTTATATTGGCAAAAGCGGTTTTGTTGAACCTGCTTTGAAAGCGAAAAACGTAATCATTGCTGGAGAAGTGAAAGGTGATGTACACACAACCGAGAAAATCCATATTCAACCTAGTGGGGCTTTATCTGGTAGTGCTAAGTCAAATGGTATTATCGTTGATGAGGGCGGTATTTTTAACGGAACTAGTGTCGTTGAACAAAAACAACAAAAATCAACTTTAAAGAAGAAACAAAATATGCCAGAACCAACAAAGGTAGAACAATAAAGAAAACCTGCAACTGGATATGCTGTTAATGATAGAGCCAAATTTTATATACTTTCCTATAAAAAAGGCATGGAGAACTTATTCTCCATGCCTTTTTTCCATTATATATTATTAGATTATTCTTGTTCGAATAACACCTTGGATCAAATTAATTTTTTCCTCTAAGTTAGGAATAACATCACCATTTATTTTATCTTCAATATCAATCATCGTATAAGCAAAACCTTCGTGACTTCTATTCACCATGTCTGCGATGTTTAAATCATAACTAGAAATCGCTGTTGTGATCTGGCTTACCATGTTTGGAATACTTTCGTGTAGCACAGTTACACGTGTCTTACCTGAGTACGGTAAAAATGTATTTGGAAAATTCACCGCATTTTTAATATTTCCCGTTTCTAAGAATGCTTTTAGTTGACGAGCAGCCATTACAGCACAATTTTCTTCTGATTCGCCAGTAGATGCACCTAAGTGCGGAATTGGGATAACATTGTCCATGTTTAATACTTTGTCACTTGGGAAATCGGTAATATACTTACCTACTTTCCCACTTTCCAATGCATCGGCTAAATCATCTTCGTTTACCAATTCTCCTCTAGAAAAGTTTAAGATGTAAACATCTTCCTTCATATTTTGGAAGCTATCTTTATTAAACAATCCTTTTGTTTCTTCTGTTAAAGGTACATGCACACTTATATAATCAGACTCAGCTAACAATTGCTCCATTGATACTGCTCTCTGAACGTTTCGAGATAAGCTCCAAGCCGTATTCACAGAAACAAATGGATCATAAGCAATAACATCCATACCTAATCGTAACGCGTCGTTAGATACCAGTGCACCAATCGCACCTAAACCAATTACACCTAGAGTTTTTCTGTTAATTTCTTTCCCAACAAATTGTTTCTTTCCAGCCTCAACAAGTTTTCCAACTTCATCGCCTTTTCCTTTTAACGTATTTGCCCACTGTACACCTTCGAACAAATTACGAGAGGAAGCGATTAAGGAGGTAATCACAAGTTCTTTTACCGCATTTGCATTCGCTCCCGGAGTATTGAATACAACAATTCCTTGTTCTGAACACTTATCAACAGGAATGTTATTAACCCCAACTCCTGCGCGCCCAATCGCTTTCAGTTCAGATCCGAACTCCTCTGCATGCATATTAAAGCTACGTAGAACAATTGCATCCGGATTTGCACTATCATTATCAATAGTATAGTCATCCTTGAATACATCCAATCCAACTTGAGCAATATTATTTAGTGTTTTAATTGTTTTCCCCATATTGTTATCTCCTCTATATTTGTATTTTTCTAGTGAAAATCTTCTAACAAGGATATTCAACGGCTATTTTTTGCAAAAATCAGAATTTTTTTGATTTATTCCGCACCCATCTCCCCCTTGTAAATAGAAAGAGATAAGGAGATTGGTGTGCATAAATCTCCTTATCTCTGCCCAGGCGAACGGCTCCGATACTATATGCTCCCTCGCGGTTATCCGCGTTCGCCAGTCACATATAGCCTTTTTATTTCCTTCATTCTATCAAATTATCTTTCTCTCATCAATAACGAATATTAATCTATTAGATGAAAATGATATCAAAAGTGAAACAATTCACAATTTTCTATTATATCATAAGCTAAATACATTATTAGTTGTAGTTCAATTTACTTGTTTTTTTATTGAAAAATTCAGGAAAAATCATCTGATCCATCAAAGAATAAGATACAAAAAAACTAGGCGGGCGTGGTGGTGACAAGCGAACGCTTGTCATGTCACGCTATAGCGTGACACTTTCCAACAAGTAAAACGATGATAGAAAAACGAACCGCTATGGAAATACACTACGCTCTCACCACAAGGGTATAAGTGCGACATTGACCCACAACTACTATCGTCGTGTCTTCTTTACCGTGGGCCAATATTTACAACGGGACGAGTAATCGCAGTTCCACGGCTTCAGTTAACTCAGTAAAGCAACTAACACTTACGAAGTGGATCTTCAGCTCGCGCTTTTCCCAGCCGTCCATAGCTAGTTTTAGCGTTTATCTCGGAGTGACAAACACTTGGCCCAAGAAGGCTCTTAACCCTTGGTATATCCACCTAAAACTATCAACCACTATTTCGGACAACTTTGCCTTACTTTTATTCAATTCTGTCCG